>DAOTHJ010000005.1:0-84726 GCA_035447605.1 Oscillospiraceae bacterium
CGGTCATCTCCTGCATCCTTCTTAACCCTCAGCTTTCGTGGTTTTTGAGTCTTTCTTTTTGTTCCGCTCCCCCGAAGCATCCTCCGCGGCGGCGGCATTCTCCGCCTTCAGGGCGCGCTGCATCCGGATTGTGCGGTAATAATCGAACATTTTGATCTTTTGTAAATCGAAGGTCATGTTGATTCTGTGGAAGAAATTGATGCTCATCAACTGCTTTTTGCTGAAGAGAGCCTCGAGATCCTCCATCTGCTTCTCGGCGGCACCCTGTTCGGCGCGGAGTGCTGCGACGGCGGCATTCTTCTGCCCGTATTCCTTCTCCGTCTCCCGGCCATTCAGAATCTCCTGAATCTGTGCCTTCCTTTCGGCCTGTTCGGTCAGCAGGTCAAGGCGTCTCTCCTGTTCCTCGCTCCGGAGCAGAAACGGCATCGTCTTGCGCAGAGCTCCGAGATTCGCCCTACCGAGATACGGCCGGACGGAGGATTCATCCCACGGTTTGTTCTGCGCTTTATAAAGGATCACCGAGCTGTTCGCGATTCTTCGGGAGGACCAGGCGAGATTCTGGTTCGCATAGGCGCCGGTCTTGAGCTCCTTCATCCCGCGGATCTCCATATAGGACCGCTGAAACGCATACGGCGCGGAATCATAGAGGGAAGTTTTGATGTTTGCATACAGGAAAGCCTGATCCCGGCCCGGATGATAACCCATCTGAATGCGGCCGTACAGGGTGTCGAGCTTCATCAGGCGGTCGTAGGAAAAATCCTCCGCCGTTTTTTCGCTCTGCTTGAAGTCCTCGACCCGGACATGCTCCTCAAAGCGGTTGTAGACGATGTGCTGCGGCGCGGAAAGGCGGTTTTTCAGTTCTTCCCGGTCCTTTTTCTCCTGCTCCAGCTTTTTTCGCTGAAGTTCCCTGCCGGCCATCCTTCCGCCTCCCTGAAAAAGGGCACTGTGCACCCTATAATATGACTAATTATATTGTATTTGCTTCCAGGAACATGTACAACTGACCGAAAGTACAGGTTTTGACAAAAATTTTCAAAGAGATCCCGGGTATCGGCCCCGGATTGAGTCAAAAAGAAAAAAGGCCCGCATACGCGGACCTTTGTACGGACGATTTTTGAGGAATTTAAAGAATGCCGCGGACTTTCGCCTCTTTCAGAGCCGCAGTACGGCTGGAAACGCCGAGCCTTTCGTAGACGTTGCGCAGATGAAATTTAACGGTTGTGAGCTTGATGCCGACCTCCTCGGCGATCTCGCTGTTGGTCTTGCCCTCCTCCAGAAGCCGGAGCATCCGGATCTCGGCGGCGGTGCAGTCGGCCGGCGGCAAATCCGGAGCCTTCTTTTTCTCCGAAAGATAATCCGGATAAAGAAGCGCAAAGCATTTCGCCGATTCCGTCAGCTGGGCCACAAATTTTGCGGAGCCCTCGTGCTGCTCCGGGCTGCGGCTGTATTTCAGCAGAAGATGATAGGCCGGAGCGCCAAAATCCGCAAAGGCGCGGACGTAGCCGTAGGTCTCTGCGGAAAGGATCGCCTCGCCCAGACGCTCCATGGCGAGCACGTCGCTGCCGAGTCTTTCGCAGGCAATTGCCTCCATGACGCCGCATTCGATCATATCGAGCGTACGGCTCTCCGCGGTAAAAATCTGGCGCAGTTCCTCCGCAAGGGAGACCGCCTCGGTATATTTTTCAAGCGCAAGGTAAACCCTTGCCCGCACCGTCATCCGGTAGGCGTTATCCGGGCGGATGCCGTCCCATTCGCTCCCCGATTTTTCCGCGAGCCAAGCTTCCGCCTCCTCCGTGCAGCCGCCCAGAAGAGAAAACCAGGCACAGAGCGCTTCGTAATTCGGCACGAGCCAGTCGGCGCCGCGCTCCTCCAAAATGTTCCCAAGACGGCTGAGTGATTCCTGCCAGCCGCGGCCCGAAGGATCGAGCGCGCGGATCCTCGCATAGACCGCATAGACGGCAAAGAGAATATCCACATCCTTTGAAATAAAGGCCCCTCCGATTTCCATGGAGGCGGCAGGAATGTTGTTTTTCTCATACAGGAGTTCCGCCTTTGCGCATTCGATCCTGCCGGAACCCGTGTCACCGTAGATCGCCTGAATCATGGGGCGTACAATCTCCGCAACGGCGCCATAATGCTGGCCCCAGACGGAAAAGTCCCGGCCGCCGCGGAGCACGCTCGGGTAATTGGCCGTGGCGGAGATGGCGAGCGGAGAGACGGTATCCCGGTCGTTCGCCAACACGGCGAGCATCAGCAGCACCCTTGAGCTGTCGGTCTTCGGCAGCATGAAAGAGGCCCGACAGATGCATTTTTCCGTCAGGCTCCGGCAGGAACTGTCCGCCCTGCACCCGCTGCGAAGTTTCATCAGGCGGGAGTACCAGCCGGAGACATCCTCGCTCCTGCCCTCGTACCAGGCGAACTGCATCTCCTGGATGCAGTGCACCGGGGAGGCCGCGCGGTACTCCTCCGGAATCTCATAAAAAAGCGACCGAATCTCCTCCTGCTCATCTTTGTTAAGGTGGTTCATATCCACCTCGCAGAGCACGGAAACCGCGTCGCCGTAATCGGAGGCCGCAATGCTCCGCTGGGCTTTCCGAAGAAGCTCCCTGTCGAGCATAGGCACACCTCCTATATTAATATAGAAAAAATTATACCATTTTTTCATATTGAAGAAAAGAAAAAAAATTAAAATTATTCCTGTTTTTTCGCAAAAACGGAATTCCATGCCGTATTCTCCATCTCGGACTGCTCAAAAATATTTCGGAAAGCACTTGATTTTTAGACAGGCATTCGGTATAATATCACAGTGCCGTGATAAGCGGCAAGGAACTTGAGCAGCGATGGAGATGTCGCCTAGTTGGTCGAGGGCGCGCGACTGGAAATCGCGTAGGGGTCAAAAGCTCCTCAAGAGTTCAAATCTCTTCATCTCCGCCATTAAAGAAAGCCGGTAACCGCATGATAATGCGATTCCCGGCTTTCTTTATTTTTTAAGCGACACCGGTATGGGCACCATTTTTTTGTATTGCTCATTGATAAAGTTGCCGCCTTTTTTCCGCCCGTCAGCGGAAACTGCCAAGAGATTGCAGAATATCTGTGAAGAAATACCAGGCATGATTGCAAACCGGTGATATTCGGCGTATAATATGAGTACATGAGCATATAGGGATTCCGGGGAGGTGATCGTAAGCGTGCAAATGACCGATATTTTCAAGGCTCTTTCGGATGAAACGAGGCTTCGCATATTATCGCTGGTTCTGAGCGGCGAGATGTGTGTCTGTGAAATTGAGGATTGTCTCGATCTGACACAGTCCAATGCCTCCAGGCACTTGACTGCGCTGAAAAACGCTGGAATTCTACTGAGCCGCAAACAGGCACAGTGGACTTATTACAGATTAAACGACGACTTCTGTAATGAAAATCAGGAGCTGATTCAGTATCTGGCGGATAAACTAAAATTCCTTTCCACGTATGAATCCGATAACCAAAAAAGAGAACTCTGCAAACAAAAAGACCTGTGCTGCAAACCAAAAAAGTGACTTTTTCTCCGAGCAGAAAAAAAGCCACAGACATTGGCGTCTTTTTAAGACATCTTCCCATATGAAAAATCCCGTGTAGGGCGGCTGATGCGCTTATTCCCGTGAAAATTTCAAATACTATAAAACATCGGTTCCCGCGGCCAAATATCAATCATCGTCAATAATTTTTTTGTTAAGGAGAGGATCCATATGAAAAAAATGATCATCTATGAGCCGGCTATGTGCTGCTCCACGGGTCTCTGCGGAGTCGGAGTCAATCCGGAACTGCTCAGAATATCGACCGTCCTTGCCAGCCTTGAAAAAAACGACATCAAGGTTGAAAGGTATAACCTGACGAACGCGCCGCAGGAATTCGTCAAGAATGCGGAAGTCAATCAGCTGATTTCAAGGGGCGTCGATGTGCTTCCCATCACCGTGCTGGACGGAAAAGTGGTTATTACCAAACGGTATCCGACCAACGACGAATTCATCTCCATGCTCGATGTGCCGAGAAGCTATTTGGGCGTAAACAAGGCGAAAGTGACGCCTAAAACTTCGGGCGGCTGCGGCTGCTCCGGCGGAAATTGCTGCGGATAAAGGAAGGTGCTCTGATGGAACTGTTTCGTCCGGAGGCAATGAACCTCACAAAATATTTATTTTTCACCGGCAAGGGCGGCGTGGGTAAAACTTCGGCCGCCTGCGCCACCGCCGTCACGCTGGCCGATGAAGGAAAAAAGGTGCTGCTCATCAGCACCGACCCCGCGTCGAATCTTCAGGACGTTTTTCACACGGAACTGACCAACAAAGGCATGCCCATCGAGGAAGTGCCCAATCTGATGGTGGCCAATCTTGACCCTATTGAGGCGGCGGTGGAATACCGCGAGAGCGTGATCAGCCCTTACCGCGGCAAACTGCCGGATGCCGTTCTTACCAATATGGAGGAGCAGCTTTCCGGTTCCTGCACGGTGGAAATCGCCGCATTCAACGAGTTTTCCAATTTTATCACCGATCAGAAAGCGCAAACGGAATATGATTATATCATTTTCGATACCGCGCCGACCGGCCATACGCTGAGAATGCTCCAGCTGCCGTCCGCATGGAGCAATTTTATCAGTGAGAATACACACGGCGCCTCTTGTCTGGGGCAGTTGTCCGGGCTGGAAAGCAGAAAAGAGATCTATAAAGAAGCGGTTGCCACGCTGGCGGATGGAAAACTCACCACGCTGATTCTGGTAGCCCGTCCCGAGATCTCGCCTTTAAAAGAGGCGGAAAGAGCGGCAAAGGAGCTTTCCGAGATCGGCGTAAACAATCAGATTCTGATTATTAACGGCGTTCTGACCTCATACGACGACGGTATCTCCAAGAGCATGTATCAAAAACAGCGGAAGACTCTTTACGATATTCCGGAAGGACTAAAGAAGATCCCCATTTACGCGATCCCGCTCAGGGCGTATAACATCACCGGGATCAAAAATGTAAGGGCGCTTCTGACAAAGAATCAATGCGTGGTCAGCGATGAAAAAATCAACGCTCAGACCATCCACCGTCTCAGGGATGTCGTAGAGGATCTGTATCGCGAAAATAAAAAAGTGATCTTTACGATGGGAAAAGGCGGCGTTGGAAAAACCACCGTCGCGGCGGCCATCGCAATGGGTCTGGCCGCGAAAGGAAAAAAAGTTCATCTCACGACCACGGACCCCGCTGCTCATCTCAAATTTGTGATCGATGAAAGCAGCGGCATCACCATGAGCCACATTGATGAGCACGCCGAACTTAAAAAATATCAGGAAGAGGTGCTCGCCAAGGCAAGGGAGACCATGTCCGAAGACGACATCGCCTATATCGAAGAGGACCTGCGCTCCCCCTGCACGCAGGAGATTGCCGTATTCCGCGCCTTCGCAGAGATCGTCGAAAAGGCGGAGGATCAGATCGTGGTCATCGATACCGCCCCTACCGGGCATACGCTTCTTTTGCTGGAATCGACCCAGAGCTACAACCACGAGATCAAGCGCTCGCAGGGAGACATCCCCGAATCGGCGAAAAAGCTGCTGCCGCGCCTGCGCAATCCCGCGGAAACCGAGGTCATCATCGTCACGCTTGCCGAAGCCACCCCGGTCTATGAGGCGCTGCGCCTCGAAGAGGATTTAAAGCGGGCCCAGATTGCGACAAAGTGGTGGGTGATCAACTCCTCCCTCTACCGCACCGGCACGACCAACCGGATGTTATCCGCCAAGGCAAGCAACGAAATTGAGTGGATCAATAAAGTGGATGCCCACTCAAACGGAAACTTTGCTCTGATTCCATGGAGCGCGGATGAGATCAAGGGCGAAAAACTGAAGAATTTATTGAAATAACAATGATCTTTCCCACAACCGCAGAATGATCGGCATGAGCATGCCGATTAAGCGGGATGCTTATCCATACAGGAGACCGTATGGGGCAAAATTTTCTCAACAATTTTTATCTTTTCATCTCCGCATCGAAGAAAACCGGGAACCGCACGAAGAATCGGTTCCCGGTTTTCTTCGTTTTTTATCCGCTGCCGCCGGCACCGATTCTTAAAACTGCCCGGCGGTAATATTTTTGGCCTTAAATGTATATTGGCAAAAGCTCTTTGGAAGGGCGGCCAAAAGCCGGCTCCTTTTGTTTCGCGGAATTCCGTCCGGTGCCCGCATTCAGGTGAAATCATATAAGGAATCCTGATAAAATAGTTGGGATTCCGAAGGAAACTTGTTGCATTTAGCCAAGAAATGTCATAGTATAAGTATTGTGATAAAACGGTGTTGCCAAGAGCAGACACTGTAGGAGGAATTTTTTGTGCAGAAAAACATCCTGGTTCGTATGACGGCGGCTATTCTGGTTCTCCTTTTAGTGAGCACATTCAGCGCATGCGGAAAGCGGAATTATACGGTCACCTTTGATCTGAACGGCGGCGGGCTGGTTTCCGGCGAGACCGTGCAGACCGTGGCGGAAGGTTCCTCCGCTGTGGCGCCCGAGGCAACAAACGGACGGCTCGAACTTGCTTGGGATAAGGACTTCACCAATGTCACCGGCGACATGACCGTGACGGCGCAATGGAACAAGGTTGCGATGAGCACCACCGATCTGGCCGCCTATGTTCAGGCACGCACGGTTACCGTAAACGTAGAGACGATCACCGGCGGCAGCGCTGCCGGCTCCGGCTTCTTCATCGACGATCAGGGCACAATCGTCACCAACTATCATGTGATCGACGGCGTCACCTCCATGAGCGTGGAAGTCAGCGACGGCGCCACTTATTCTGTTCAAAAGATTATCGATTTCAGCCAAGTCTACGATCTGGCTCTTCTGAAAATCGACGTGACCGGAAACTCCTATCTGGAATTGAGCGCGGAAAGCGTGAAAACCGGCGAACAGGTCTATGCCGTGGGTTCCGCCCTCGGAACGCTCACGGGCTCCTTTACCGCGGGCACCGTGTCCTCCACCTCCCGCGCCGTGGGCATGATCGACTGCATCCAGATGGATGCCGCCATTTCCAGCGGCAACAGCGGCGGACCGCTGGTCAACATCTACGGCGACGTGGTGGGCATCAACACGTACAGCTATGTGGACGGCGAGAACCTCAACCTTGCCATCAAGCCCTCCACGCTGGACGTTCTGCCCCGCGATAAGAACTACACCGTCAACGATTACAAAGAGTGGTACATAACCGAGACCTCCCGCTCCTACAGCCCGTATGACGGCACCAACTACTACTATTCCACCGTCAACACCTACCAGGTGGTCACCGGCGCCGAGTGCCTGTATTCCGTCGACAGCTACGGCAATTATTCCGAGGGCTACTACGACTGTAGCGAATTTTATATGTACGATTACGCTGTCTCCGAATACGATGCCTATGTGACCTATCTGAAGAGCATCGGCTTCGTCTTTCAGGACAGCGAGACCTTTGACGAAGGCACCTCTTATTATTACATGAACGAAAAAGACGGCATCCTCGTGGATCTGTTCATCACGCTGGATAACGCGAACCTCTTCATCTGGGTCAGCGAATAACGCCTCCCCGGAACAGACAGACAAAACGGTTCTCGGCAGGAATGCCATACTTCAGAAATAAAAAATCCCTGTTCTCCGGAACAGGGATTTTTCTTTTGCGGCCGCGCCGAAAGACCAAGCGCCGCCCTTTATTTCGGGCATCCTATACCTTCTTCTTTCTCATTGCTTTCCTGATGAATTTTACAACCTCATACCACAATACGGACGCGGCGGCAAGGCCAAAGGCGGCGAGCATCTGCACGGCAGAGAGAGGGGCAAGTTTCAGAAAGCCTGAGAGCGGCGTATAAAGGATGCTCAGCAGAAATACAAGCGTTCCAAGATGGATCGCCCACATCACCCGGTCTTTTTTGATGCGTTTTATAGAAGAAAAAACGAAATCGCGGTCGGAGCTGTTGACCTGTACCAGGAACAGGTTTGCCAGCATCACCACGGAAAGCCCCATCGCCCGTGCGGCGGATGCGTTGGACGGATCTCCTGCCAACGTATACAAATAGGAGCCGAAAGAGGCGGCAAAAACCGCAAACCCCTGAAGAAGGCTTTTGCAAAGGAGACGTCCGGTAAGAAGCTTTCCTTTCGGGCTGCGCGGCGGACGCTCCATAATATCCGCCTCGGCGGGCTGACGCTCCAGAACCACGGAGGAAGTCGGCCCGATCAGAACCTCCAGCAAGACCACGTGGACGGGAAGCAGCAGCAACGCGGCCGGAGGGATTCCAAGAAACGGCGCCAGCAGCGACCCCAACGCAATGGGCATATGGATGGAAAACACATATCCCACCGCTTTTCGGATATTGTCATAGATGCGGCGGCCGTCTTTGATCGCCTCCACGATGGTCGTAAAGTGATCATCCATGAGGATCAGATCGGCGGCTTCGCGGGAAACTTCGCTTCCACGCTTGCCCATGGCGATGCCGATATCGGCGTATTTGAGCGCAGGCGCATCATTGACTCCATCCCCGGTCATGGCGACGATCTCTCCGTTTTCCCTGAACGCTTTGACGATCCGCATTTTGTGCTCCGGAATGACGCGTGAAAAGATGGAGACGTTTTTTACCGCCTCCCGGAGTTCCTCATCGCTCATGGCTTCCAGCATATCGCCGGTGATGATATGCTCGCTGCCCGGGATTCCGATTTTCCTTGCAATGGCCGAGGCGGTGACCCCGTTGTCTCCGGTAATCATGACCACCCGGATCCCCGCCCGGTTACAAACGGCGATATCGTCCCCGACGGTCTCCCGCGGAGGATCGGACAGCCCCACCAAGCCCAGAAAGGTCAAACGGCAGTCCGTGAGGGAAGCCGGAACGGAAGCGACATCCCTTGGATATTCCGCCGCGATGGCAATGACCCGCAGCCCCTCGCCGGACAAGGCGCAAATCTGCCGCCCGGCGGTTTTTTGCTGTTCTTCCGTCAGATCGCAGAGGGCAAGAATCCGCTCCGGGCTGCCCTTGGCCGCAACGATCAGCTCGCCGTTTTTGCGCCAGACGTGACCCATCATTTTTAACTCATGGGTAAAGGGGTACTCGCTGATAAATTCGTTTTCAAAAAGGCTTTCCCTTGAAATGCCGTGCTGTTCGCAATAGGCCAGCATGGCTTTTTCCATGGGATCGTAGGTTTCCATCTCGCAGCCGAGACCCATGGTTTCAAGCAAGCCCTGCTCCGTGCCGCAGGCCAGCCATGTCTTCTTCACGGTCATCCGGTTCATGGTGATGGTGCCCGTCTTATCCACACAGAGCACCGAAACCGCGCCAAGGGTCTCCACCGCGGGAAGACTGCGCACCAACGAGCGTTTCTTTGCCAGCCGCCACGCGCCCATGGAGAGGAATACGGTAAGGATCACCGGGAATTCCTCCGGGATCATCGCCATGGCAAGGATCATGCCGGAGAGGATGCTTTCTATCAGCCGGTCGCCCAAAACGTGATCCGGGATATTCAGCCAGGTAAAGATTCCCACCAGAAGAAAAAATCCGCCCGCAAGCACCGCGCAGGTTCTGACCAGCGCATTAATCTGTTTTTGAAGAGGCGTATTCTCCTGCGGCGCCGAGGCCACGCTCCGCCCGATTTTCCCATACTCCGTGGCCGCGCCGATGTTATCCACCTGTACGGAGGCGGTGCCCTGGATCACGAGCGTGCCGGCATAGCAGTAGTCCTTGCGCCAATAGTCGTCAGGGGGCTCCGCGCTTTCCGCCGCCGTTTTCCAGACGCCCTCGGCTTCTCCGGTGAGAGAAGATTCGTCAACGCAGAGATCCGCACATCGCAGCACCACTCCATCCGCCGGGATCTTGACGCCTTCGCAAAGAAGCATGAGATCGCCCGGCACCAGATCCGCGCTCGCGATGATCTGCTCTTTTCCATCCCGGATGACGGGAATATGAGGCGCGGACAAATCTTTTAAAGCGTTCAGCGTCCGGTCGGTTTTCCACTCCTGAACGACGTCGATGCCGACGATGATGGCCACAAAAATCAGCATGACCGCGCCGTCCCTTGGCTCGCCAAGGATAAAATAAAAAACGGCGGTAACCATCAGCAGTAAAAACATCGGCTCGCAGACGATATGAAATGCTTTTTTAAAAAAGTTATCCTTTTTTTGAGAAGTCAGCTCGTTTTTTCCGTACGTTTCCTGCCGTTCTTTTGCTTCGGCAGAAGTCAGTCCCGCTATGTTTGATGTGGCTGTCATAAAAGAACCTCCGTTTTGAGCGGCATCTGAATTCTCTTATGGCACTTCATTTGAGGTCGGTTATTCCACAAATATATAAAAATACACACCTGCGGAACATACTACTGTCCTGCAGATGTGTATGGCACGCATCCTGCTGCCGCTCTTTGGGTGGCCCGGCCCCACGCCCTTTCGGGCATCGCCTGCTCAGTTTGTACTGTTGATCTCTCATTTCATTTTTAATGAAATGTAATGCAGTGCAAAGAGTTGTCTGATTGTATGATGAGAAACTGAGTTTGTCAATATCGCCTTTTACGAGTCTCACGTTTCAAAAAACAGTCACCGCTGTAAATACTATATGCGGGGAATATGACTTTGTTGACCGGCCGCGCAGTATGCATATATGGAATCCATACCCTCATGTTTTTCCGTCCGCCTTATAAAAAGAACCCCGCTCCAAGGAACGGGGTTCTCTTTTTTACCTGTCTGCCGCGGAACTCTCCGCGTTCTTTGCGACGCGCTCAGAAGCCGCGCCCGCCACCTCCATGCGAAGCGCCGCCGCTCGACGTATGCACGGCGCTGCCTCCTCCGCCTCCGCCGAACCCGTTGTCGTTGTCCTTCGGATGCGGAATACGGACGACGGTGGTGTTGAGGTACTGATCGGTGCGCGCGGTGACGTCGAGGTCTCCGCTGCTGTGGAAGTTGTAATGGTAGGTGCTGCCCTTGAGCTCGTAGCTGTGGCTGACGAAGAAAAACGGAGCCGCGAAGCCCGCTCCGCCGAGCAGCAGGGCGATCGGGACAAAGATCCAGTTGAACTGCTTCTTCTCCTCGCGCGTCCCGAGGATCTCTCCGGTCTGTGAATCGTAGGCATAGGAGCCTCCCGAAGGCGGGCCGCTTTTCGCATAATCCTTGCAGATGCCGAGGACGCCTTCCGCGGCGTCATAATAGGCCCCGTCGCTGAGAAGCGTATTCGTCTCGTCAAAGACGGAGCTGATGCGGCTGTCCGTCAGGATGTAGATCATCTCGCCCGAGGTACTGATCCAAGCCTCACGGTTATACATGTCGATCAGGTAAAGCATGCCGTCCGCGGCAAAGCCGTTCTGATCGTAGAAATCATCCGCGCGCTCCATTGCGGAGGAATAGGCGTCGTTGGCCGTCAGGATTACGAAATCCATGCCGGTCTCCGCGCGGAAGGCGGCGGATTTTTCTTCGAGATCCGCCTCCTCCGTATCCGTAAAGAGATCCGCGTTATCGTAGACCCACTGATCGGCGAAGGCCGTGACCGCAAAAAGGCCAAGCATCAGGGCGGCAATCAGGATGGAAATCATGATTTTTTTCATGCGAACAGCCACCCCGCAATCAATGTCAAAATCATCAGCGCCCCGCCGATCGCCGCGCCGAGAGCCGCCACCTTGCCCTTGTCGACCGGCAGTTTGCCGCAGAGGGCGCCGGTCTGGCCGTTCATCGCGTAATGCCAGAGCTTTCCGGCGTGATCCTTGTAGGTGACGATCCATGTCGGCAACAGCACATAGCGGTAGCGCTCCCCTTTCGGGTTGACAAGCGTGGTGCCGTTGACGCTGGTATAATGCATATCCTCCCGGATCATCGTATCCGTATAATCCTTGAGCTCGCGGATGATCTCCGGGCGCACGGTATCCTTGTCGATATCGCGCTTCTCCGCGAAGAAGCCGGTCAGATACGCCATGGAGAACGGCTTCAGGCTCTCCAGCTTATAAGGATGGATGCCGTCGCCAAGCTTGCGGTCCTGCTTCTGGAGAGCGGAACGCATGACGTCGTGGAACTCGCTCTTTCCTTCCCGCGCCACCATATAGTGCTTGGTGGTGATGATATCCTCGTCGCTTGTGGAGATACGGGTGACGATCTCGGCGGTGCCGCTGAACTTGGCCTCCATTTTATAATCCGCCGACCAGTAGGGATAATAAATTCCCGAGAGATTGCTGATTTTCTTTTTGTCGAAAAAGCCGGTCGGGACAAATTTCTTCTTGGCGGTCCAGCTAAGGAAGTGCTGTACGGCGTCCTCCTTTGTGACGGTGAAGGGCAGCACCGCGTCCGGGCGGTATTCGTCGGTCAGGCGGCCGGAGAGCACAACCGGGTTTTGGCAGAAATAGCAGAACGTCGCGGCGGTGGTCCCGTCGGTGACGAGCTCCGCGCCGCAGTTCGGGCAGACATAGACAAGCCCCGGTTCCTGCTCCTCCTGCGGCTCCTGCTGTGCCTCCTGCTCTTTATCCCGCGAAGCCGCCTCCTCTTTTTTGGCCCTCTCAGCGGCGCGCTGTTCCTCCTCCCGAGCAAGCTGCTCAAGATAGGGCTGCTCAAACTCGGAACCGCAATAGTCGCAATGGAATTTTTGGTTCTCCGGGTTAAAAAGCAGCCCTGCGCCGCAGTTCGGGCATTTGAATGTGACGGTAGACACTTCGATCCCTCCCTTTATGCAGTCATTTTACCATAATCCGAAAAAGATTTCATCCCTTCGGCAAAAATCGCAAGCTTTTTTTCGGGGCGGCGGTGTGGTATGATAGGCGTGTAACTTTGGAAAGGAGGCGCTGCCATGACGGAGATTCTCGCTCCTGCGGGCGGCAGGGAGCAGCTCCTCGCGGCCGTTCGCTGCGGCGCGAATGCGGTCTATCTCGGCGCAAAAAACTTCAACGCGCGCCGGAACGCCGAAAATTTTGAGGAGGAAAGTCTCGCGGAGACGGTCGCCTTCTGCCATGCCAGAAACGTCGCGGTCCACGTCGCGCTCAATACGCTCGTCATGGATCACGAGCTTCCGCTGCTCGAAGCGGAGGCCGCCTCCATCGCGGAATCCGGTGCGGACGCGGTGATCGTGCAGGATCTTGCCGCCGCGAAACTGATCCGGGAATGCTGCCCCGGGATTGCCCTGCACGCCTCCACGCAGATGACGGTGCACAACCTCGCGGGCATCCGGATGCTCGAAGATCTCGGCTTTTCGCGGGTGGTGCTCGCGCGGGAACTTTCCTATGAGGAGATCGCCATGCTCACGGAAAAAGCGGGGATTGAAACCGAGGTATTCGTCCACGGTGCCCTGTGCATGTGCGTCTCCGGGGGATGCTATCTCTCCTCCGTCCTCGGCGGAAGAAGTGGCAACCGCGGCCTCTGCGCCCAGCCGTGCCGGCTCGATTTCGACAACGGCGAGCGCGGCCACGCCCTTTCCCTGAAAGATATGTCATATATTTCTCATATCAAAGAGCTTGCCGACGCCGGCGTCGCCTCGCTCAAAATTGAGGGCCGGATGAAGCGGCCGGAATACGTCGCCGCCGCCGTCACCGCCTGCCGGGAGGCGCTCGCGGGCCGGGAACCGGATCTCGATACCCTGAAAGCGGTCTTTTCGCGGCAGGGCTTTACCGACGGTTACTATACCGGCAGACGGACACCCGAGATGTTCGGCTACCGCAGCCGTGAGGACGTCACCGCCGCCGAGCCGGTGCTCAAGGAGCTTTCTCATCTTTACGCGGCCGAGCGGCAGACGATCCCGGTGGAGATGGCGCTCTCCGTCTTTGAGGGAACCGAATCCGTGCTGACCGTTTCGGACGGAAAAGCCTGTGTTTCCGTCGGCGGGGCTGTACCGGAAAAGGCGGTAAACCGTCCGACCGACCGGGAACTTGCCGAGCGAAGCCTGTTTAAGACCGGCGGCACGCCGTTTTTTGCCGAAAGTCTGAATTTTTCGAGCGACGGTGAAAGCGTGCTGCCCGTCTCCGAACTCAACCGGATGCGCAGGGAGGCATTGGATCAACTGCTTGCGGAGCGGGAACATCCGGTCCCGAAGCCATTCCTACCCTGCGGAAAATCGGAACCTATAAAACATAAAGCATCGTTTATACCCGAACTGCGTCTTCGCTTTGAAACTTACGGCCAGACGGCGTCTTTTTCTGAAGAAGAAGGCATTCCGCTGCCCGCCGAAACAAAAGTGATCTTACCGATTTCCGAAATTCTGAAGAATCCGGGGGCCGCCGCGCGGTTTGGCGGCGCGCTGATTGCCGAGCTCCCCGCGCTGATCTTCCCGAAGGACGAGGAGGCGCTCTCCGCTCAGCTTGAAGCGCTCAAAGAGCTCGGCCTCCAAAACGCGCTGGCCGAAAACCTCGGCGCGATCCGGCTGATCCGGGAGGCGGGCTTTCGGCCTTACGGCGGGCACGGGCTCAATATTCTCAACAGCGTAGCGCTCGCGGAATACGAAAAACTCGGCCTTACGGAGGCGACCGTCTCCTTCGAACTGCCGATGGCGAAGATCTCCCGTCTGGGCGGAACCCTGCCGCGCGGAATTCTCGGCTACGGAACCCTGCCGCTGATGCGTTTTCGCGCCTGCCCTATTCAAAAAAAGGGCGGCTGCGGGAACTGTCCCGGCTCCGGGACGCTGACCGACCGCCTCGGCAAAACGTTTTCCGTTCTCTGTTCCGGAAGACGATATGCCACGCTGCTCAACAGCCTGCCGCTCTGGATCGCGGATAAAGAGATCTCCGGCGCAGATTTTCTGACGCTCTATTTCACTGTGGAAAGCCCGGAACGCTGTCTATCAGTCTATCAAGCTTATCAAAAAAATATGCCTCCGGATACGGAACGCACCAACGGACTCTACTTCCGGGAGTTGCTGTAAAAGCTCCGCATTCGCAGATCGGTGGATTTCGGCATTTTTCAGGATCATCTTCCGGCGAAAAACGGCGCCGTTTCCCGTTTGGGGATACGGCGCCGCCTTTTTTATTTTATCAGGGCCTCGAGCACTTTTTCCGCGCAGCGAAGGCCGTCCGCCGCCGCGCTCATAATGCCGCCGGCGTATCCCGCGCCCTCTCCGCAGGGGTAAAGGCCCGCCGCGCCGACCGCTTCAAGGCTCTCCCCGTCCCGGACGATGCGTACCGGCGAGCTGGTTCTCGTTTCCGGGCCGGTCAGCACGGCCTCCGGGTCGTCGAAACACCGGATCTGGTTATGGAAGATGTGTATGCCCGCCCGGAGCACGGAGACCATCTCCTCCGGGTAAAGCGAGGCAAGATCCGTCTCCGTAACGCCGCGGGAATAGGAGGGCGTCACCCTGCCGAAGCTCGATTTGCCACCTCCGAGAAACGCTCCGACCGTCTCTGCGGGCGCTTTCCCCTTTCCAAGCACAAAAGCCAGCCGCTCGGTCTTCTCCTGAAACGCCATGGCGCGAAATGGGTCGCCGCCGAAATCCTCGGCCGAAAGCGAGCACACCAGCGCGGCATTGGAATTCACACCGTCGCGGGCATGCATGCTCATGCCGTTTGTGACAATCGTTTCCTTTTCATTCTCGGCTGGAACGACGAAGCCGCCCGGGCACATGCAGAATGTATAGGCGCAGCGCCCGCCGATCTCGGCGGAGAGCTGGTAATCCGCCGCGCCGAGCGCAGGATGACCGGCAAATTCGCCGTACTGGGCGCGGTCGATGTCGGCGCGCAGGTGCTCAATGCGGAATCCCGCGGAAAACGGCTTTGCCTCCATCAAAAGCGGCTTACTCTTGAGCATGGTAAATGTCTCCCGCGCGCTGTGGCCGGCCGCAAGGATGACCTGCCGGGCCGGGATACGCTCGCCGGAGACGACGACCGCGCGGATTTTGCCATCCGCGATCTCAAAGTCCTCCGCCTTGGAGAGAAACCTCACCTCGCCGCCGAGGGAGAGGATTTCCTTCCGGATATTTTTTACGACCTCGCGCAGACGGTCGGTGCCCACATGAGGCTTTGCTCGGATCATGACATCCTTCGGCGCGCCGTGGGCGGCAAATTCGCGGAGCACAAAGCCGCAGCGCAGATCGCCGATGCGGGTGGTGAGCTTGCCGTCGCTGAAGGTGCCGGCGCCGCCCTCGCCGAACTGGACGCTCGCGTTTTCATCGAGCGGCCCGCCCTTCCAGTAGCGCTCCACGGCCGCCGCGCGCTCCTCCACCGCGGCGCCGCGCTCGAGAATCAGCGGCCGGGCGCCGGCTCTTGCAAGGTACAGCCCCGCGAACATGCCGGCCGGGCCGAATCCGACGATCACCGGCCGGTACTCTGGCTCCTTGGAGAGCCTCGGGATGGCTTCTTCCGCCTGCTCATAAAAACGGACGTCTCTGGAATGCAGAGCTTCCGCAGCCTCCTTCGCGCCGCCGAAATCCAGCGTGACGGAATACACCAGCCGGACGTCGTCCCTGTGGCGCGCGTCGACCGAGACCTTGGAAATGCCGCAGAGGGAGAGCTCTTCCGGCTTTTTTCCAAAGAGGGCGGCTGCCCTGCGAAGTGCAGCCTCCTCCGGCTCATCCGGAGACAATTTGATTTCCGATACGACAACCGGCATGGCTCTGCTCCCCCTTTTCAATTCTGCAAACAGAAAAAGGGCCCGAATCTGAGCCCTTTTCTTCTTTTTAAGTACGCTATCTGGCCGTCACGGTGACGGCGCCGGAATAGCTTCCCTCCGCCCAGACATCCTCGTGATTGGGGATAACAACCCGGAAGGCGATCAGATATTGGCCGGCCACAATGTCGCGGTCGCTGAGATCGACCTCGACCACAATGTCGTCGGAGGAAAGTTCCTGTAAAACCTCGGCCGGCCCGATCAGCATGACTTCGAGCTGACGGGCGTTGATCTTAACATTATAGGAAACCGGGATCGTGGTTGTGATGAAGTTCTTTGCGTAAAACGTCTGCTCCGTATAATTGGTAAGATCGAAATTGACCTCGACGAAATTGATGTTCTCCATGTTGACAAATCCCTCCGGAAGATCGACCTCAAACAGGAAGGTCGAGGTCCCCTTTGTGATGTTGCGCATGTCGATATAGCCGAGGAAAATGTCGCTGTATTTATTGATGGATTCCACCGGCGCCGCAACCGTGATGCTGTCGGCGGAAAGCGTATAGGCAAGACTTTCCGTATTAAAGCTGCCCGGCACGTTAAGGAATTCAAAGCGAAAGCTGAGCTTCTCCGTCTTAAGCATCGGAAGCGTGACGTTGATGCTTTCGGCGCTGACGCTGACTTGCGTGCTATCCACGACGATCGTCTCCCCGTTCTCGTCGACCAGAGTCAGGGGTGCTTCGACGGTCGTTGTCTGTGTCAGCGTGCCCTCCACCTGCGCCGTTGCGACCGCTCCGGCGATACTCTCAATATCCTCCTCCGGGCCGGTGACGGTGATCGTCTTCTCCGAGAGGACGACGTCCTCCTGAAGATAATCCTCCGGAACGTCGTATTCGCCCTCGATCACATAAGTGACCGGAATCTCTTTTTCCACCAGGCGGTCAAAGCGGACTTTCATCATCTGCGGCGAGACCGAAACGATCTCAAAATCCTTGCTGCTGTTGTTCGCCGCAACCAAATCAAGTTCATAGGTGCCCGCTCCCGTGACGCCGGAAAGGGAGGCCGTCACGGAGATATCCTCCGCGCTGATGCCGCCGATGATGTTTCTCGAACCGCGGATGACGACGTCCACGGTCGTCTCCCCGCCGTCGATCGCATTGAGGCCCATCTCGCCGATGAGTCCCGCCTGCGTATCGATGTTGACGCCGACACCCTGTATGGTCACGTCTCCGGTCGGGCTGATGAGCGTAGCGACCAGAAACCACCCCAGCAGCGCCACCACAAAGGAGAGCACCGCCAGAACATTTTTATTTTTTAACAAGGCTCCCTGCTCTTTCATGCCTGTTCCTCCGATTTCTTCTGCGCCTCAGGCTGCGCTTCCTCGGGCTGCTTCTCCGTGATCAGCAGCATCTCCAGTTTGCGCCGCAGCGTAGCCGGATCCAGTTCCCGGATCAGCTTGCCGTCCAGCGCCATTGTGATGATGCCGGTCTCTTCGGAGACGACAACCACCACCGCATCGCTGTTTTCGCTCATGCCGAGGGCCGCCCTGTGACGGGTGCCCAGCATGTTGCTGATGTCATAGTTTTCTGAAAGCGGAAGGAAACATCCGGCGGCATAGAGCCTGCCGCCGCGCACGATCAGCGCTCCGTCGTGAAGCGGCGCGTTGTGAAAGAAGATATTGCCGACCAGCTCCTTGCTCGGATCGGCGTTGATGATCGTGCCGGTGGCGATGATCTCGCCGAGCTTGGTCTCGCGCTCAAACACGATCAGCGCGCCAACCTCCGCCTTGCTCAGCTCCGCCACGCCGTCGCAGATCCGCTTAATGGCCCTGCGGACTACGGTGGCCTCGTCCGGTTTTTCGTAATTAAAAATCGGGAATTTGGAAAACTTGGATTTTCCGACGCTCTCGAGCATGCGGCGCAGTTCCGGTTGGAACACGACGATGATCGCGATAACGCCGAAAGAAAATACCTGGCTCAGAATATAGGACGTGGTTTTCAGATCCAGCTCCTGCGCCAGAGCCGCCACCACAATCAGAATGGCAATTCCTTTTACCAGCTGACCGGCGCGGCTGTTCTTCGCGAACTGAATCCCTTTGTAGACAATGTACGCAACAATCAAGACGTCGACAAAATCGAAAAATCCGAATGTTTTGGCGACGTTGATGAGATTGTTCCAGTCAAATGTGAGTCCGTTCATGGTAACTCTCTTTTCATCCTATACTTGATTCGCTTCCTTTAAAATTATTTTATTCCATTAAGGGCATTTTTTCAAGCCATTCCGACGGGTTCACAGAGATTTAATAATCGCATAGATCTTCCGGACCGCGCTTTCCGCCTCGGAGAGACGGTTCATCGGGCCGACGCTGAGCCTGCAGGTGCCGCGGTCGTCCGTGCCCATCTTGCGGTGCGCCAGCGCCGCGCAGTGAAAACCTCCCCGGGAAGCGATCCCCTGCCTCATGAGTAAAGCCGAAGTCTCCTCCCCCGTCTTTCCTTCAATGGCAAACGACAGCACCGGCGTGCTTTTGCCGGGCGCCGGCCCTGGGGCGAAAAGATCGATGCGCTCCATTTCAGAAAGGGCGTCATAAAGATATTCCGCAATCTCCATCTCCCGTTTTCGGATGGTGTCCCGGCCTGTGCGTTTCACCCAGTTGACTCCCGCGCCGAGTCCCAAGATGCCCGGAACATTCAGTGTGCCGCTCTCGTAGCGCTCGGGCAGCTCGTCGGGCTGGCCGGCCATCAGGGACTGGCTTCCGGTGCCTCCGTACATCAGCGGATCCGGAAGAACATCTCCCTTTAAAATTAGCAGCCCGGTGCCCATCGGACCCAGCAGTCCCTTATGGCCGGGGGCGGCAATAAAATTGTATCCGTCTGCAAGGCTGATCTCTTCCGAACCGGCAACCTGTGCCGCATCCAGAAGAAACGGGATGCCGTACTCCGCGCAAAGGGCGGCTATTTTTTTTACCGGCAGGAGCGTGCCGAATACGTTGGAAGCGCCGGTGGCCACGACGAGCTTTGTATCCGGACGAATCAGATTCCGGTAGCTCTCCACGGCGGCCTCCGGCTCGGAAAGCGGCACTTCCGCACAATCAAAGCTGACATTCCCGCCTCGGGAAAGCGCATAGACCGGTCTGAGCACCGAATTGTGCTCCAGATCGGAGATCACGCAGTGGCCGCCTTCTTTGAGCATGCTCAATATAACAAGGTTCAGGGATTCCGTACAGTTCCGCGTAAAAATCACATTCTCCGGCGGAGCGCCGAAGAATTCGCCTGCCGCAGACCGGGCCCGGTACACCTCGCGGGCGGTGTCCATCGACATCGGATAACCGCTCCTGCCCGGATTGGCTCCAAAATTCCGAAAAGAACCGTTCACCGCGCGCAGCACCTCCGGCGGCTTCGGAAAAGTCGTTGCGGCATTGTCAAAATACAACATCAGCGCTCCACCTCCTTCGTTCCGGATACCCGGATCCCTTTACTCCAAAGCAAATCAAGCATTTTTTCCCGCTCCCCGGTCGCGCGCACCACATAGCCGCAGCCGACCGGATTGATCCCGGGATCGCGGAATACCATGGCACGCTGACCCGCCTGCTGAAGAATATTTTCCGCTTTCATTGCCGTCGTCACCGAACTAATTAAATAGTAAGTTTCTTTCAAAATCATCACCGCCGTCCATTTCTGGATCTCAGTATCAATTTCAGTATATGCCGGAAAAATCCTGCTGACAAAAAAACGGGAACCCTTGAAAAGGTTCCCGCTTTCCCGCTGTTTTTGGTTTTAACCGGCGCTTTCTGCCCCGGAGCTTTCTCCCTCCACGGAGGCGTTGACCGCGTCGGCATACGCGACGTTGGCCTCATGCTCTTCCAAGGTGGCGGCGAAATAGAAATTGCCGAGATCGTCCGTAACGAAGAAATAGTAATCCGTGCTCGCCGGATAGAGCGCAGCCTCGATGGCGTCAAGGCCCGGGTTGCAGATCGGTCCGACCGGCAGGCCGAGGCAGTAGTAGGTGTCGTAGGCCTCATGGTAGGCATCCTGCTGCTCGGAGCTCGTGATCTTTTCATCTCCGAAAATCTCATCCCGGTAGTAGAAATAGGTCACATCCGATTCCAGATTCGGGTAATCGGACGGGTCGGCAAGGCGGTTATGGAAGACCGAGGAGATCGTCTCCATATCCGTACGCACGCCGGCCTCCGCTTGGATGATCGACGCAAGCGTGATCGTATCCTCGAGCGACAGGCCAAGCTCCTGCATGCGGTCGTAATACGAGGAGGTGACCTTGTTGTTAAAGTTGCTGACCATCTTCATGATGACGCTGGAGGGCTTTTCGTCGAGATAGAAATTATAGGTATCCGGGAACAGGTAACCCTCCCACTTATGATAGATCAGCGGATCGGTGCCCATCTGGGACTCGAAATCGTAGCCGTATTCACCGGTATCCACAACCTCTATAAACTCATCCGCATCGCAGACGCCCTTCTCTTCCAGAAGCTCGGCGATCTCCCTAACCGTCATGCCTTCATAGATCGTGACGCTGACTTCCTGAACCTCATATTCGCTGGCACGGAGCGCAAGAAAAATCTGGTCGTAGCCAAGATTGGAATTCAGCGTATAGGTTCCCGCGTACAGGCGGTTCTGCATATTCTTAACACGGGCGTATACTTCAAACGCAAACGGCTCATCGATGATACCCTTCTCGGTGAGCAGATCCGCAATTTCAGAGAGCGTCGCGCCCTCCGGAATGGTGACCTCGATCTCCTTGCTCCTTTTTTCAAAGCCGACGAGATCGTTGATGCTGGTGACGGCAAAAATCGAGAGATAAACGGAAGCCGCCAGCACCGCCGCCACCCAAAGGACCGTAATGAGCCCCGACATACCCGTCCTGCGGCGGCGTCTGCCGGCTATCGGCCTTGCGGCGCCTTTTTCCACTTCGTGCGAAGGAGCGGCCGGTTTTCTCTCCGGATTTTTGGGCGGCTCCTTCTTTTCCGGAGCGGTCCGTCCGGGAATACGCTGTGCGGAATCCTCACTTCGTGCGGAAGCCTCACTTCGTGTGGAAGCCTCGCTTTTTGCGGAATCTGTATTTCCTGCGGGAGCCGCATCGTCATCTCCCGGCGGCGGAGGAGGAAACAGATCCCCGCCGGAGTTCTGTTCCTGCCCGGAAGATTCCCTTGAGTCCCTCTTGCCGCCGCGCGCCGTATCTTCGGCAAAAAACGCCGAGAAATCGTCAAGCCCGCCGGCGGAAGTGCGGCCCTCCTCCGAACCGTTTTCATCCGTTTCCTCAAAGAAGCGGTCGAAATTCCTCTTATCTTCGCTCATAAAGACCTCCGTCCCCGGTTCGGATGGAACCATCCTGCGGCCGGTTTCATAATATGTAACATACCGGCGCCGGCGGCGTATTCCATAGCCGCGCCCGTATAAGATCATTCTCGTGAGGTGAATATCATGTTCGGAAACAACAACTGCTGCTGGTGGATTATCATTCTGATTCTCCTCTTTACTTGTGGCGGATGCGGAAACAGTTGTGGGTGCAACAACGGTTGCGGCTGCAATAACGGTTGCGGCGGCTGTGACAACGGATGCGGATGCAACAACAACTGCTGCTGACGCAATGCTCCATAACCGGCTGCCCTGCGGATAACGCAGGGCTTTTCTTTTTTCAGAAGGATGCCTGCAGCGCTGCGGCGGCTTTTTCGCCCAGCGCTGCTTCCACAAGCAGGAAAGCAAACTCCGGAGCAGCGCCTGGCCCATTCGCGGTAATCAGATTCCCGTCCCGCTCCGTGCGCATTCCGGTATAGCGGCCCTCAGGGACCTCATATCCCGGATAACAGGTCCAGCGTTTTCCGCAGAGCGCGCCCGTGCCCGCCAGAACGACACCCGGCGCCGCGCAGATGGCCCCGATAATTTTGTTCCCGGCAAGGGCAGTCTCCACCGCACGGGATACGGCCGTGGAATTTTTGAGATTCCGCGCGCCGGGCATCCCGCCGGGCAGCACGATCATCTCCGCGTCGGACAGGCCCGCGGCGTTTTCCGAAACATCGGCTTCCACCGTGAGGCCATGCGCACCGCAAACGGTCTTTCCGCCGACGCCGACGATCTTTACCGTCAGGCCGGCCCGCTTCAGAATGTCATATGTGGTGACGGCTTCCGTCTCCTCAAACCCATCTGCAAGAAAAAGATAAACCATGCTTGTACCTCCTTCGCTTCTGCCGCAAAGGTGCGGTAAAACTCCGCCAGCCTCCGGATCTCATCCTTCGATTCGGTTCGGCTTGCGTTCTATATTCTCGAATATAATACTATCGTTTCCCTAAAATACGGAAATCCGCCGGCGCTTCCGCCGGATTCCGGGATTTTTCAGCGGAATTCGCCGGTACGCGGGTGGCCGCAGGACATCTTGCCCTCCGGACACGGCCCGGCGACGCAGGGCGGCCCCGCCTTGGCAAACAGCGTGGGCGCGACCTCTTTGCACAGGCGCAGCATCTCATCCGCAACAGCGCGGATCTCCCACTGGGCGCGGTTGCAGCAGCGGAGCCGGAAAAAATTCCGCAGGCTGCGCGCGTTCATCGTCACGATCATTTTGGTGTCGCAGGCGTTGGGCAGCACGAAACGCGCATCTTCAATGGCCTGTTTTTCCGCCTGTTTATGAGCCTTTTCCTCGTCGACGCCGGAAGCGGTCAGGCCCGCGGCGATCTTTTTTTCGAGGATCGCGGCCAGGCGCTCATAGCTCTCCGAAGCGGCGTTCATCGCCCTCTCAAATTCTTCGGCGGCCTCGGGATCCGCGGCGATCGACGGCGGAAGGATATAGTCAAAGGAATCCTTCCTTACATAGCGCTGGCTCTGGACGCTGTAGGATGCGATGCGGTGGCGTGTCATCTGAGCCAGAAACACGCGGGAAACGCCCTCTATGGTGAAGGTGAAGCTGACGTGCTCCAGCGGGCTTTCGTGGCCCATCTCGGCCAGCATATCCACCAGCTTTTCTGCACGCTCCCTGCTCATATCCTCAAACAGCACATCCGCTCCGATATTGCTGTAACAGAGCCTTGCCGCGGCGGCAACGGTCTTCTCCGGGTCCGGCGTATGGGAAAGCAGTTTCACGCTCGGCATGACCCCGCCTCCTTTAATAAAATTTCTTTGAGATACAGTGTAACACAGAAAAGAAAATCACGCAATCCTGAGCGAAAATGGAAAAAAGCGGAGGTCCTACGGCCCCCGCTCGGTAAAGAATCCGTCCGTTATTTGACCGTAAAATTCATGCTGATGCCATCAAGATATTCGCCGGCCTGGTCAAGGAACGTGATCGTCGCCTGAAAAGTTCCCGCTTTCAGCGCCTCCAGTTCAAAGCTGCCGTCGGCGTCGAGGCGGCGGACCTCTGCGCTTGCGACCGTTTCGTCGCTGATCACCAGAAAAGCGTCGACGCATTCGTCCGCGATCGCCACCGGAATCGAGATCGTATCGCCGGCAAGATAGGTGGTCGGGATGTCGTTGATGTTGCCCTCGATGCCATAGTTTGCGATATGAAAGACCCAGTCGCCCTTTTTGACCTCGGGGACGTAGCCCTGGATGTCATCCACATAGAGCACCTCGTCGCCCATCGTGACATAGTAGGAGCGGCCGGCCTGGAAACTCTCGGAGGTCAGGCAGATCAGGTAGCTGCGGAGGTTGTCGGTATCGTTCTGGAAATAGACATCCTCGGTGGTGCGGATATCGTAATCCTGAAAGACGGTGCCGTCCTCGTTGTAAATCGTAATATTTCCGAGTACCGTCTCGGTCGTCGGAGAGTTGGTGATGATCTGAATGCTGTTGCTGCCCGCGGCGAATTTCATCGATTCGTTTTCGCTCTTCGGATAGAAATAGACCTCAAACTCCTCCGGCGTGACATATTGCTTCTTGGCCATCGCGGCGCACCCGGAACTGAGTACGACAATCAAGATTGCGGAAATCAACGTAAAGAACAGCTTTTTCGACATATTCTCCCTACATCCTTTCGGCTTTTGGCTATGGTAAGTATTATAGTATGAATTTGCCGCAAAATCAAACAGTATTTGTGGCCGTTCAAAAATTTGACAAATTATTCATATTCCGTATGGATAAGGATCCTTTTCGCGGCGTCCGTTTGATAAAAACTATGCCCATGCAGCTTTCGCCCTGAAGGAATTCTTTGCGCCGCACAGCATAGTTTCTTTTGCGGCACATCTGGTTTCTTCCATTTTTCGACGTTTGAAAAGAAACCGATGAAAAAAGAACGACGCTTTTCGGAAGCCAAAATTCAGAAAATGCCGAGCCCCAAATTTAATTTAAAGTAATAAAGCGTAAAATTGTTCAGGATTTGCTCAAAATTCAAATGAAATTTTGTATAAATATGTGTAATATTTAATTTATTAAAAAATTATGTTGCATTTTTTATCTGTTAGGAATATAATCTCTTCAATTCTTCCTATTTTTCAGCCATTTGTTCAGGAGGAAGGTGCTGGAAGGTGCAGAACTTTTCCGTAAAAAATTCATGGGAGGAAATGAAAATGAAAAGAGTATTGGCAATCGTCCTCGTCGTTGCCATGATGTTCGGTATGACGGCATGTTCCGGATCCGGCAGCGACACCATTAAAATCGGTGTGATTGCACCGCTTACCGGCGACGTAGCTGTCTACGGCAATGCGGTCAATGATGCCGTAAAGCTTTACACCGACAAAGTCAATGCCGAAGGCGGCATCGACGGCAAACAGATCGAGCTTGTCGTATACGACGATAAAGGCGATGCCACTGAGGCTGTCAACGCCTATAACAAGCTCGTCTCTTCCGACCAGGTGCTCGCCATCATCGGCGACGTCACCAGCACCCCGACCATCGCTGTTGCCCAGGCGTCTGTCGCCGACAATATCCCGATTATTACCGGCACCGCCACCCACCTCGATGTAACCTCTTTCGGAACCAACATGTTCCGTGCCTGCTTTATCGATGACCTCCAGGCCCGCACCATGGCCAACCTCGCCGTTGCCCAGGGCGTCACCAAGGCCGCCGTCATCTACAACGCCAGCGATTCTTACTCCACCGGTCTTCGCGACTCCTTCAAGACCTACTGTGACTCCCTCGGCGTCGAGGTCGTTGCGGATGAGGCCTATGCCAAAGGTGACGTCGACTTCAACGCGCAGCTGACCAACATCGCCGCCGCGAACCCCGAAGTCATCTTCATTCCGGAGTATTACAACACCTTCTATCTGATCGCCAGCCAGGCCCGTGCCATGGGCATCACCGCTACCTTCTACGGTGTTGACGGAACCGACGGCGTCCTTGAAATCGATGGCGCCGACGTCTCCGTGTTTGACGGCATCTATTTCTCCAACCACTACACCACCGACGATCCTTCCGAAGTCGTGCAGAACTTCATCGCCGACTATCAGGAAGCTTACGGTCAGACCCCGAACGCCCTCGCCGCCCTTGGCTACGATGCCGCGATGATTCTCTTTGATGCAATCAAACGCGCGGGTGTCTACGAGCCGAGCGCAGAGAACTGGCAGGCCATCATCGATGCCCTTTATCAGACCGACATGCAGTGCGTCACCGGCCACATCACCTATGATGAGGGCAACGGTACGCCGAACAAGTCCACGAAGGTCATCACCATTGAAGACGGAGTCTACCACTTCTACGGCGAATATTGATCCCGTTTTATCTTCACCGGGAACGGCGGGACGCCCGCCGTTCCCTTTACTTTTAGGCAAAGGACTGATACGATGACTTTTCTCACCCAAATCCTGAACGGTATCCAGATCGGCAGCATCTACGCCCTCGTGGCTCTGGGGTACACGATGGTCTACGGCATCATCAAGCTGATCAACTTTGCGCACGGCGATATTATTATGGTAGGCGCCTACGTAACGTGGTACCTGATTGCCAAATTGTATATGTCTGAATGGACCGCCATCATCGTGGCGGTTGTCGTCTGCACCGTGCTCGGTATGGTGATCGAAAAGGTGGCATATAAACCGCTGCGCAAATCCGCCCGGATCTCCCTGCTGATCACCGCAATCGGCATCAGCTTCCTTCTGGAGAACGTGGCTCAGCTCATCTTCACCGCCAACCCCAGGATGTTCACCAACCTGTTCCCCGGCAATATGAATCTCGGAAGCCTGACCATCTCCAACAACACGGCCGTCACCATTCTCGTTTCCGTTGTGCTGATGGTCGGTTTGACGCTGCTTGTCGACAAGACCAAGATCGGCAAGGCCATGCGTGCCGTTTCCGAGGATAACGATACCGCACAGCTCATGGGCATCAACGTCAACAGCACCATCAGCTTCACCTTTGGCCTCGGCTCCGCGCTGGCGGCGCTGGCGGCCGTTCTGTACTGCTGCTCCTACACGCAGATCAACCCGACGATGGGCTCCATGCTCGGTCTGAAGGCCTTTGTGGCGGCGGTGCTCGGCGGCATCGGCAGCCTGCCCGGCGCCATGGTCGGCGGCTTCGTCATCGGCATTGCCGAATCCCTGACCAAGGGGTACATAGCCTCCAGCTACGCCGACGCCATCGTCTTCGGCATCCTGATCGTGGTTCTGCTGATCAAGCCGACCGGCTTCTTCGGACGCACGATGAACGAGAAAGTTTAAGGAGGGCGGCAGAATGGAAAAATTTCTTTCTAAGATAAAAAACCGCTACCTCCTGAATACACTTCTTGTCGCGGCGATCTACGGCATTATCATGCTGATTATTCAGCTCGGCGTTCTGAACCGCTATCAGGCCAACATGCTGATCCCGGTCTGCTACAACATCATCCTGGCCGTCAGCCTCAACCTTTCGGCCGGTTATCTCGGCCAGCTGCCTCTGGGCCACGCCGGATTCATGTCCGTCGGCGGCTATACGGCCGCGCTGATCACCCTTGCGCTCGACCTGCCGGCTGCCATTGAGTTCCCGATCGCCCTGATCGCGGGCGGCCTCGTCGCCGCCGTGTTCGGCTTTGTGATCGGTCTGCCGGCTCTGCGCCTGCGCGGCGACTACCTCGCCATCATCACCCTCGGCTTCGGCGAGATCATCCGCGTGGTTATCACGAATCTCGGCTTCACCGGCGGCGCATTCGGCCTCTCCGGCATCCAGAAGCACACCACGCTCACGGTCGCCTTCCTCTGCACGGTTATTACGGTTTTTGCCGTTCATACACTGATGAAATCCCGCCACGGCCGCGCGATCCTCTCCATCCGCGAGAACGAGATCGCCGCCGAGTGCTCGGGCATCCCGACCACCTATTACAAGACCATGACGTTTACGATCTCCGCTTTCTTTGCCGGAGTCGCCGGCGGACTGTATGCCCATTATCTGTGCATCCTCGATCCGTCGAACTTCGGCTTCATGAAATCCGTTGAGATCCTGATTATGGTCGTGCTCGGCGGACTCGGCTCCATGATCGGCTCCATCACCGCGGCATTCGGCCTGACTCTGCTGCCGGAGCTGCTGCGCGATTTTTCCGACTACCGCATGGTCGTCTACTCCCTGCTGCTGGTCGTCGTCATGATCTTCAAACCCTCCGGCCTCTTCGGAACCTATGATTTCTCGCTGAGCCGGCTCCTGACCGATTCCAGCAAAGGCGATTTATTTAAAAAGAAGAAACCCGAAAGCCAGGAACCGGTGGCCGATGAGTTAAAAGGTGCGGAGATTGCGCCCGACACCTCCATCAGCGCCGACCCGGATATTCCTCCGGAGCCTGCGGAGACAGATGGAAAGGAGGAACTGTGATGTCCGGTCAATCCATTCTTGATATTGAAAAACTGGGAATCGATTTCGGCGGTCTGCATGCGCTGGACGGCTTCAGCCTCCACATCGAGCCGGGCGAGATCGTCGGCCTGATCGGCCCGAACGGCGCCGGCAAAACCACGGTCTTCAACCTGCTGACCAGCGTCTATGCCCCGACCAGAGGCAAAATCGAGCTTCAGGGCGAAGATACAAAGGGCAAAAAGACCCATCAGGTCGCCAAACAGGGCATTGCCCGCACCTTCCAGAATATCCGCCTTTTCTCCCACCTTTCCGTTCTGGACAACGTTCTGATCGGCATGCACAACAACATGAATTACACCATGTTTGAGGCCGTCTTCCGCTTTCCGCGCTACTGGAAGGAGGAGGCCGCCGCAAAGGAGAAGGCCCTCGAGCTTCTGGACGTCTTCGACATGCGCGACGTGGCAAACGAGGAATCCGGAAGCCTGCCCTACGGCGCCCAGAGAAGAATCGAGATCGTGCGCGCGCTTGCCACGAATCCGCAGGTCCTCCTGCTGGATGAGCCGGCGGCCGGCATGAACCCCTCCGAGACGGAGGAACTGATGGAAAACATCCGCCGCATCCGCGACAAATTCGGCATCGCCATCTTTTTGATCGAGCACGACATGAGCCTCGTCATGGGCATCTGCGAGCGCATTCTGGTCCTCAACTATGGACTGGTGATCGCGGAAGGCACGCCGGAGGAGATCAAGGGCAATCCGACCGTCATCGAGGCTTACCTCGGACAGCAGCGCAGTGAATGAGGGGGTGCAGAATATGAGCGCATTTCTTACGGTAAACGACATCAACGTCTATTACGGAGCAATCCACGCTATTAAAGGCATCTCCTTCCGCGTCAACGAAGGTGAAATCGTCACTCTGATCGGCGCCAACGGCGCCGGAAAAAGCACCACGCTGAAGACCATCTCCGGCGTGCTCCGCTCCAAAACCGGCTCCATTGAGTTCTGCGGAAAAGATATCGGCAGCATCCCCGCCCACAAGCTGATCTTTGAGGGAATCGCGCAGGTTCCGGAAGGACGCCATATTTTTCAGCAGCTGACCGTCACCGAAAACCTGGAGATGGGTGCCTACAGCCGCCCGAATTCCGAGATCAAAGACAGCATCGAACACGTCTTCAACCGTTTCCCGCGTCTGCGCGAGCGGTATAAGCAGGTCGCCGGAACACTCTCCGGCGGCGAGCAGCAGATGCTCGCCATGGGCCGGGCCCTGATGAGCCACCCGAAGCTGCTGATGCTCGACGAGCCTTCGATGGGACTTTCCCCGCTGCTGGTCAACGAGATCTTCGACATCATCAAGGAGCTCAACGAGACCGGAACGACAATCCTGCTGGTCGAACAGAACGCAAAGATGGCACTTTCCATCGCGGACCGCGCCTACGTTCTGGAGACCGGATACATCCGCAAGGAGGGCAGCGCCAAGGAGCTGCTTTCCGATGAGGACGTCAAGAAGGCGTACCTCGGCGGCTGATCCCCTGTAAAACAAGAAAAAGCCCGGCGGGCCTGTGCTCAAACCGGGCTTTCCTTATGTAATTTGATTGACGGAAGGCGGTGAATCCGGTGACGGAACCATCCCCTTACCACTGGCAGGACGGCCTCCGGGACGGCCTGCCGATCGGACTGGGATATCTGTCGGTCTCCTTCGGATTCGGCATTTCGGCCGTTTCCCTCGGGCTCCCGGCAATTTCTGCGATTCTCACTTCTATGACCAATCTGACCTCTGCGGGCCAGATGGCCGGCATCGCCATTATCGCCTCCGGCGGCTCGCTTATGGAAATGGCGGCGGCCCAGTTTGTCATTAATCTGCGCTATGCGCTGATGAGCCTCTCCCTGACGCAGAAGGTCGACGACAGCTTCACGCTGCTGCAGCGGATGATCCTGTCGTTTCTCATCACGGACGAGATCTTTGCCGTCTCCTCCACAAAGGAGAAGCGGATCGGCACGCGCTATTTTTACGGCCTCGGCCTCCTGCCGATTCTCGGATGGGTTCTCGGTACGGCGCTCGGCGCTTTCGCGGGCATGGTGCTGCCGCAGGATCTGACCGCCGCCCTCGGCATCATGATCTACGGCATGTTCCTTGCCATCCTGATTCCGCCGGCGAAAAAAGAGCGCGGCGTGCTCGCGGCGGTTGTCATTTCTGCCGCTATGAGCTGCTGCATCCGCTACATAGGGGCCCTCTCCTTCCTCTCGAGCGGCTTCTCCATCATCCTCTGCGCGGTTACGGCTTCGGCCGCCGCCGCCCTTCTGAGGCCCGTGGAGGTGGATGACGAATGACGAAGGACCTGTTTCTTTATATCGGCGTGATGGCGCTCGTCACCTACCTGATCCGGATGCTGCCGCTCGCGGTCTTCCGCAAAAAAATCCGCTCGCGCTTTATCCTGAGCTTTCTGCACTACGTTCCCTACGCCGTGCTCGGCGCCATGACGATTCCGGGCATCTTCTACTCGACCGGCAGCGCGGTCACGGCCTTCGCGGGCTTTATGGTGGCCTCCATCATGGCGTACAAAAACTACGCGCTGCTGCCGATCGCCTGCGCCGCCTGCGCCGCCGCATGGCTCACCGGGCTTGTCTTTTGACGGGTTCCATGTGAAGATCAGGGCCCCCGGGAATTCCCCGGGGACCTTCATTTTTTATGTATCTGTCCCATCCTCTGGCTTTATGCGGCCGGAATCTGTGAGGACGAATTCGCAAAATCGGACGAGCACAGGTTTTCTGAGGCAAATTTTCCTTCTGCGAGTTGCTTTTGCGGCGCCGCGCGAGGTTTTTTCGCAAAATTTCCCGGAAATTCCGCCGGATTCCCGGTTGACAAGCGCTTCCCGCGGAAGGATAATAATTTCTGATAAAGATTAAGGCGAGAGGAGCGGATCGGGTATGGCAGTAAGGAGCGAATGGAACGCGCTGGAGATTGTTCGGGCAATGGTCGCTTCCCGCGTGAAGCCGGGCGACTTCTGCATCGACGCCACTGCCGGAAACGGCGGCGACACGGCCTTCCTCTGCGATCTCGTCGGGCCGGAAGGCAAAGTGCTCGCTTTCGATATCCAGGAGCAGGCTATTGCTGCCACCCGGAAGCTCGCCGAAGAACAGGGCTTCGCGGACCGCGTGGAGGCCGTGCTGGCAAGCCACAGCGAGATGGACCGTTACGCCGGGCCGGAGAGCGCCTCCTGCATCCTCTTTAACTTCGGCTGGCTGCCCGGCGGCGACCACGACGTGTTCACTCGTACGGAGACCAGCATCCCCGCGATTCAGAAGTCGCTCACAATCCTCCGGCCGGGAGGACTGCTGAGCCTCTGCATCTATTACGGACGAAACAACGGCTTCGCGGAACGGGACGCGATTCTCGAGTATCTTTCGGGCATCGACTGCCGCGTCTACACGGTGATTCGGTACGATTTTCTGAACCGGCCGAATAACCCGCCCTTCCCGATATTTGTGTTTAAGGAGGACTAACCTGTGAACCGGACGGAACAGTTTCTTGAAAAATATAAAGAGCTTGAAAACGCCGCCGTCGGCCTCTACGGCTTCGCGGAAGACGGAAAGGCGATCGCAAACCTGACGGAGATGCCGGAATTCCGGAATATCCGCATGGAACTCTCCTACTGCCGCGAGGTGCGGAACCTGCTGCAGCACCGCGTGCGCCTCGGCAGCGAATACGCCGTGGAGCCGAGCGAGGCGATGATCCAGCTTCTCAACGATACCGTCGAAAAAGTGAAAAATCCGCTGCGCTGCCGGGATATTGCCGTCCCCTGCTCAAAGCTCCTGTGCAGCCGGCCGGAGGCCTTTGTGCTCCCCGCCATGAAAGAGATGCGTCAGCGCGGCTTCACGCACCTTCCGATCATCGAGGGCGGCAAAGTGGCCGGCATTTTCAGCGAGAGCCGCGTCTTCTTTTACTGCACCGACCACGAGGCCGTCGGCATCCCGCAGGACCTGCGCTTTGAGGATATCCGCTCCTACCTCTCCTTCGACCTGCATCACTCCGAAATCTACGCCTGGCTGCCGTGGGATGCCTTTGTCTCCGAGGCGGAGAGCCTCTACGAAGATGCATACATGAAAGGCAAACGCCTCGGCATGTACTTTCTCACCCAGAACGGGAAACCGGACGAAAAGCTTCTCGGCATCGTGACGCCGAATGACATTCTCGGAAACTGAGTATCAAGAACCGGAGCGGCATCATCGTTCCGGTTTTTTCTCTGTTCACAGATTATTCAGTGAATCTCCAAGCGACGTTAAAGGAATTATCACGGACTCAACACAAAATCATTATATGATCCGTATCAGAAACCAGAAAGGATGTGTGTCTGTGAGCAGGATTCTGATTGTCGACGATGAACTCCGCGTCCGCGATTTGATTAAAAAATATGCAAAATTTGAGGGATACGAGGTCTCCGAGGCCGCAAACGGTCTTGAGGCGCTCGAGCTCTGCAAAAGTCACGACTTCGACCTCGTCATCATGGACATCATGATGCCGGAACTCGACGGGCTCTCCGCCTGCCGCGAGATCCGCAAATTCAGCGTCGTACCGGTCATCATGCTTTCCGCGCGCGGCGAGGAATACGACAAAATTCACGGATTTGAGTATGGCGTCGACGACTATGTTGTCAAGCCGTTTTCTCCGCGCGAACTGATGATGCGCGTGGCTGCCGTTCTCAAACGCAGCGGCGCGCCCGCTCCGGAACCGAAGGAGCTTTATACACATGGCGGGCTCTCCGTGGACTTCACCGGCCGGATCGTCACCGTGGACGGGGAACGGGTGGAGATGTCGCCGCGGGAATACAGCCTGTTCTTCTTCCTTGTGCGGAACCGCGGCATCGCGCTTTCCCGGGAAAAGCTGATCAACGAGGTCTGGGGCTATGATTTCTTTGGGGACGACCGCACCATCGACACGCATATCAAACAGCTCCGCAAAATCCTCGGCCCGTACGCCCGCTGCATCACAACCCTGAGAGGAGTCGGATACCGCTTTGAAGAATGACCGGCTTTCGATCCGATGGAGGATGTTTCTCTATTTCACCGGATTCGCGTTTGTTCTGCTCTGTCTGCTGTGGCTCGTGCAGACCGTCTTTCTGGAGGACATCTACAGCTCCATGAAAGAACGCACCGTCCATACGCAGGCGGACGTGATCGTCTCCAATATCGACAACGAGGAATTGGAAAGCCTTGTCGTCGGCATCTCGCAGGAATACTCCATCTCGGCCTATATCGTCGACGAGAATGGGTTGGTTCTTTATTCCGCGCAGTGGATGCCCGGCATCTCCGCGGGCAGGGCGACAAAGGACATGTACGACCTGTGGGAACTGGCTGCGGAAAACGACGGAACCTATATTGAGGAAATTGAAACCAGCGGCTTAATCAACGACAGCGGCAGAGAACTGCCGTACGATCCCGGCCATTTCAGCGGCCCGGTGCCGCGCGCCGAGCAGTTTGAAAAGGACGGCATTGTCTGCGCGAAGATTGCGGAGACGGACGGCGGCGGCGAGATGCTCGTGGTGCTCAGCGCCTATCTTCAGCCGATGGATTCCACCGTGAAGGTGCTCAGGGTCATCCTGATTATCGTCAGCCTGATTATGTTCGCGCTTTCCCTCCTGCTCGCGTTTGTGATCGCAAGGAGATTTTCCCGTCCGCTGGTCGGGCTTTCCGCCTCCGCAAGGGAACTTGCGAACGGCAAATACGACGCGGCCTTCACCGGCGGAGGCTGCCGGGAGATCACGGATCTCTCCGACGCGCTGAATTACGCGGAAGGCGAACTCTCCAAGGTGGATCACCTGCGCAGGGAGCTGATCGCCAACATCAGCCACGACCTGCGCACGCCGCTGACGATGATCACCGGCTACGGCGAGATGATGCGCGACATCCCGGGCGAAAACACGCCGGAAAACGTCCAGATCATCATCGACGAATCCAACCGGCTGACAAAGCTCGTCAACAATCTGCTTGATCTCTCGAAGCTCCAGAGCGGCAACGAAATGCTGAATCTCACCGTCTACTCCATCACCGCCGCCGTGGAGGGCATCGTCGACCGGTACGCCAAGCTTGTCGCACCGGATGGCATCCATTTGCGCTTCATCAACAACGGCAGCGTTTATGTGGAGGCGGACGAGACGAGGATTGCTCAGGTTGTGTATAACCTCATCGCCAACGCCGTCGCCCACAGCAAGCGCGACGACACCGTCACGGTCTTTCAGAACCTCTCCGACGGCCATGTGCGGATCTCCGTCGCGGATTGCGGCCCCGGCATCCCGCAGGAGGAGCTCCAGCAGATCTGGGAGCGCTACCGCAAGGGCTCCCGCAGCGAAAACCGCAGCGGCACCGGGCTTGGGCTCGCCATCGTTCGCGCAATCGTCGAACTGCATCACGGCACCTACGGCGTGATGAGCACGGTCGGTCAGGGCAGCGTCTTCTGGTTCGATCTGCCCGTCACGGATAAAATTCCGAAGCCTCCGGAACCCCCGGAGCTTCCGGAAGACGGCGCCAACCCATAAAACCCGCCGTTTTTGCGGAAAGCGGAAAACAGAAAGGGCATCTGCCGGATGCTCCCGGAAAAGGCCCAAAAGGTTCTTTTGCCGTGTCATACGCCTCATGTTCATAAACAAAAGCATATCTTTCACCGATATGGCCGGCGGCAATACGAATGGAAACAGAAAGGACATCTGCCGGATGCTCCCGGAAAAGACCCAAGAGATTTTTTACCGTTCATGCGCCTCATGCTTGTTCCATTCCATAAGCGGCGCGGCATAAAAGCCACATCATAAAAATCCCTCCCGGAGACAACCGGAAGGGATTTTTTGACGGAAAAAGTCTGTTTTTGGAGAAAACACAAAAAATGTACCCGGAAACCGAAACGGATTTCCGGGTACGCAACCATTTTGTTTTTTCAGGAGAAGGCCGCGATGCTCTCGTGGAGCTTCGTGATGCGTTCCTGCAGCTTTGCGAGCTTGTCGCGCTCGCCGCTGACGACCCGTTCCGGCGCCTTATCGACGAAGCCGGGGTTTTCAAGGCGGGCGGCGATTCCTCCGGCATCCTTCTCGCACTGGGCGAGCTCCTTGTTGAGGCGGGCAATCTCCGCTTCGACGTCGACGAGTTCCGCCATCGGGATATAGATCTTTGCCGCGTCGGTGACGACGAGCACGGAGCCCTGAGGATCAAATTCGGAGACGATCTCCGTCTCGGCGGCCGAGGCGAGCCTTGCGAAGAAGGGCCTGCCCTGCTCAAAGACCTCCGGGAAGGCGGTCTCAATGAAAAGGCTCGCTTTCTTGGAGGGCGGGACATTCATCTCGCTGCGACGGTTGCGGATCGCCTTGATGGCATCCATGACCTTCGTGAAATCGTCGGCTTCCTCTTGGAAGTCGAGCGTCTCCTGCCAAACCGGCCAGTCGGAAACCATGATGGATTCGCCCTCGTGCGGGAGCGCCTGCCAGATTTCTTCCGTGATATACGGCATAAACGGGTGGAGCAGTTTCAGCACGCCGGTGAGCACATACACGAGAACTTTTCTTGCGCCGTCCGCGGAAGAATCCTCCTGCAGGCGGGCCTTGGCAATCTCGATATACCAGCTGCAATAGACATCCCAGATGAAATCGACGAGCTTCTGCTCGGCGACGCCGATATCGTAATTTTCGATATTGGCGGTGACATCCCGGACAAGATCGTTGTACTGCGAAAGAATCCATTGATCCTCGAGCGCAAGCTCCTCCGGCAATCCGGTCTCCTCGTATCCCTCCGGCAGATTCATCAGCACGAAGCGCGCGGCGTTCCAGAGCTTATTGGCGAAGTTGCGGCAGGCGGTGACTTTCTCATCGGTAAAACGGGTGTCGTTGCCGGCGGAGATGCCGGTAACAAGCGCGAGACGAAGCGCGTCGGCGCCGTACTCGGCGATGACCTCCAGCGGATCGATGCCGTTTCCTAAGGACTTGGACATCTTTCTGCCCTGCGCATCGCGCACAAGGCCGTGGATGACGACATCCCGGAACGGGCGCTTGCCGGTGTAGTTGAGGCCGGAGAAGATCATTCTGGAGACCCAGAACGTAATGATGTCGTAGCCGGTGACGAGGACGTCCGTCGGGTAGAAATACTTGTATTCGGGCGTCTCATCCGGCCAGCCGAGAGTCGAAAACGGCCAGAGGGCGGAGCTGAACCAAGTATCCAACGTATCGGGGTCCTGATGGATATGCGCGCTGCCGCAGTGCTCGCAGCGGGAGGGCTCGCCCTCCGCGACGACGGTCTCTCCGCCGCAGTCGTCACAGTACCAGACCGGAATGCGGTGGCCCCACCAGAGCTGACGGCTGATGCACCAGTCGCGGATGTTCTCCATCCAGTAAAAATAGTTCTTGCTGAAGCGGTCCGGCACGAAGCGGATGTCTCCGTCCCTGACGGCTTCGATGGCCGGCTCCGCGAGCTTCTTCATCGCGACGAACCACTGCTTGGAGACGCGCGGCTCGATCGTCGTATGGCAGCGGTAGCAGGTGCCGACGTTGTGGCTGTACTCCTCGACCGCGGTCAGATAGCCGCCTTCCGTGAGATCCTTGATGACGGCCTCACGGGCCTCGTAGCGGTCCATGCCGGCATATTTGGGATACTCGTCGGTCACTTTCGCGTCCGGCGTGAGCATGTTATAAATCGGCAGGTTGTGGCGGAGGCCCACCTCGAAGTCGTTCGGGTCGTGGGCGGGCGTGATCTTGACGACGCCGGTGCCGAATTCCATATCGACATATTCATCCGCGATGACCGGAATCTCCCGGCCCACCAGCGGCAGAATAACGGTCTTTCCGACGGCGTCTTTATACCGCTCGTCGTTCGGGTTGACGGCCACGGCCGAGTCGCCCAGATAGGTCTCCGGCCGGGTGGTGGCCATCTCGATCCAACCGGAGCCGTCGGCATACGGATAGCGCAGATGCCAAAAGTGGCCGGGCTGATCCTCATATTCGACCTCCGCGTCGGAGATGGAGGTCAGGCAGTGCGGGCACCAGTTGACGATGCGCTCGCCGCGGTAGATGAGCCCCTGATCGTAAAGATCCTTAAAAACCCTTCTGACGGCTTTGGAGCAGCCCTCATCCAGCGTAAAACGCTCACGCGCCCAGTCGCAGGAGCAGCCGAGTTTCTTGAGCTGCTCGACGATCGCGCCGCCGTACTGGCTGCGCCAGGCCCATGCTCTCTGCAGGAAAGCTTCCCTTCCGAGATCGTCCTTGGTAAGGCCCTCTTTGCGCATCGCCTCTACGATCTTCGCCTCCGTCGCAATGGAGGCGTGGTCCGTGCCGGGCATCCAGAGGGCCTCGTAGCCCTGCATCCGCTTCGTGCGGATCAGAATGTCCTGGACCGTCTCATCCAGCGCATGGCCCATGTGAAGCCTGCCGGTGATGTTTGGCGGCGGGATCACGATGGTGAAGGGCTTCTTATCGGGATTCGGCTCGGCGTGGAAAAATCCGCCGTCCAGCCAGAACCGATAGATGCGGCTCTCGACCTGCTGCGGATCGTAGACCTTATCGAGTTCTTTACGCATGTTGTTTCCTCTTTTCTGCAAAGTAGACTAACAAAAGAAATTATACTTTATTATTCCTTTTAGTTCAATATAATAAGACAACAAAATAGCCGGAAATCACGGCATACGAAACGTGACCTCCGGCTGAAAAAGCTCTTTTGGGCCGCTCAGATCTTCCGAATGAGGAGATGATCCTCGAATCCGCCTATGTACGGATCCTCGAAGGATTTCTTGTGGAAGAATCCCATGCGGGTATAAAGCTTTCTTGCGCGGGGGTTCCAGTCGTTTACTACGATACCGGCTTCTTTGTATCCCATGCATCCGGCTACGCCGAGATAGAATTGGATCAGGAGCTCGCCGATGCCGCGGCCGCGGCAGGTATCTTTCACGCCGAGCAGCGTGACATCCGGATACCCGAACATACCGTCCATCTTGAAGCTGATCCAGCCCACCACACTGCCGTCGCGGTCCAGCGCCATATAGGCCTGCCCTGCGGCAATATTCTCGGTCAGCCATTTGTCGAGGAGCTCCGGATTCTTTTTGAAATAGTGGGTGTAAAGCGCACTGTTATCAAAAATCCGCTTGTACTCTTCGATCTTTTCCGGAACGGCCTTTACGATATCAATTTGATTCGCCTTGACGTAGCTTTCAGATACAAAGCCCATTTTTTCTCCTCCTTTGGATATATAGCGGGCAGCTTCAGCCGTTTGCGGAGCAGCTGCGGGATTTTCTCATCAGCAGATAGACGCTGTTGGAAGGATCCATGGCATCCGGATACTGCATCATCTTTTGGAAGCCCAGTCTCACATAGAGGGCACGCGCTCTCGGGTTAAAATCGTTGACGGCGATGAAGGCGCGCTCGAAGCCAAGCTTCTCGTAGACGGCAATGAAGAACTCGATCAGCTTCCGCCCAACGCCCTTGCCGCGGTAATCTTTTCGCACGCCGAGCAGATTCAGATACGGCATCCCGGCGTAGACGCTCTCCATCTGCATCCACATCAGGCCGACCGCCTCATCGTTCCGATCCTCGGCGATAAAGATATGCCCTTCTTCAAGGCCCGCCCGGATCCAGTTGTTGAGCTCTTCGCCATAGTGGATCTGGAGCTTGGAACCATCGAAAATATGCGTGTACTCCTCATACCGTTCCGGGACTCCCTGGACGATATGTACCTCGTGAAGCGCCATCCAATCCCCCCGAACAAATAGTAAAATCCATCGTTAGAATACAACGATTTTGCAGGAAAGTCAAGCCGGGTTTTGTATAAAATGAGAAAAGATTCCTCCTTCCGCCCCTCCCGGCACACAGGACCGAAAACTTGCAAAACATGCAGGAAAAGCGTCCTTTCGGTTGACTTCTCCGGACAGGCGAAGTATAATAAAATATATCGAAATGGATATTGGAGGAAAAGCAATGTCTCAGATGGATTATCAGTTTCGGGTCAATTTTGTGAAGGGCGACGTGTCCAAATGGGATCAGTATGTGGAGATTTTCGATAACAGCCCGCTGTATGAGCACTATTTCAAAGGCACCGATACGCTAAAGGAATGGGTCTACAAGCCGCTTCAGGAGGGCAACGTCATCATCGCCGAGACTCCGCAGGGCGAACCTGTCGGCCTGATGGTCTATGATCTGGCCGGTATGTATGGCGAGCTGCCGTATTTGGCTCTGCTCGGCGTCAAAGAGAGCTGCCGCGGCAAGGGTATCGGCAGTCAGCTCATCGACATCTACTGCGGCATCTGCGCACAGATGGGCTTCACGAAAATGTTCATGGCGGTCTCCGATTTCAACCCGAGAGCAAAGGCCCTCTATGTCAGAAAAGGCTTCAAGCCGCTGTGCATCGTCCCCGACCTGCTCAAAAAAGGCATCTCCGAGTGGCTGCTCCTGAAATCCGCGGACTGAGCACCGCTTTTCCACACAGATATATAAATTTTCGCAAATCCTCTTCCCATCCGGGGAGAGGATTTTTTTATCCGAACCGGGCCTACACATAAAAAAGCGCCTCCCGGTATCCCCGGAAGGCGCTTTGATGCGGTATATACAGGTCAGAGAATGTTGCCGATATAAGAGAGGTTGTCGTTCGTCGTGGATTCCACGGCATCGACAAGGCCGCTCATCCAGTCGTTATACCGATCCTCCGCCATCTGGTCGCCGAGGTAAGCGGTGAGGTAATTCTCCCCTTCTCCGACGAAGTACATGACGTGATAGCCGTAGGAGCTCTTGACAATATCGGTATTTCCGGGCTCACGGGCTTCATCGTAGCACCAGTCCTCGAACGCGGTGACCATCTGGCCCTTGTAGACGTTCTCATAGAGGCCGCCGTTCTCCTTGGAACCGTCGTCCTCGGACTGCGCGGTGGCAATCGCCGCAAAGGCCTCCTCCGTCTGCTCGCCGGATTCAAATTCGGTAAGGGCCGCCTCGGCCTTGGCTTCGGCATCCGCCCAGTTCTGATCGGAGGCAACGCCGCTCTCATCCGTCTCCGGTTTGAAGAGGATGTGGCGGACGTTGACGGTGGTATAATCCGGCGTGTTTCTGCTGAGGAAGAGGAAGACGTAATAGCCGGTGTCGCTCTCGATCACGGTGGTGTCGCCGTAGACATGATCCGCAAAGAGCCAGCCGCTGAACGTATCCGGGATGTCGTCATAAGCGAGATCCTCGATCAGGGAGGCCTCGTCGGATTCGTAATATTCCTTATCCTCTTCCGACGCGTTTGCGACGATAGCGGCGACAAAGTCCTCCTCGGTCTTGGCCGTGGAGGCGAGCGCATTTGCCTTCTCCTCCGCCTCGGCCATCAGAGCCGGATCGACCGTCTCTTCGGAAACGGCTTCGGACGCGGCCTCGGATACAGCCTCAGATGTGGCTTCGGATGTAACTTCAGACACGGCCTCGGATGTGGCCTCAGATTCCTCTTCCACCGGCTCTCCGCTGAAGAAAGCAAAACGGAACGAGACCGTATCATAAACGTTCTTGTCCGCTTCATAAGCGGCATGGATCTCCTCATCGGTGAGGCCGAAGGTGCCTTCCCGGTAGCTGGAGTATTCGGCGGCTTCCACGATCAGCGTGCTCATCCGCTCAAAGACTTCCATCGTTGCGCCGGGGCCATAATATTTGGCGAGGTATTCATCCTCGGTCATTCCGCTCTGGACCGCGGCGTTCGCAAGGCTCGTCTTTTGGGTGGCGACGTTCTCGGCCATCGCGTCGGAATATACATAGTTCTGCGCGGCGGCGTCATTGATGAGAGACATGATGCTCTTGAGGGAATACAGCGTGTACTCGGTCAGATAGTCATCCCAAGTGAGATCCCCCGAGTAGGTCTGCTCATCCAGCGGCTTGGTGAGATCAAGGATGTAGGAGATGCTGTCGCCGTAGCTGCTGTAAAGCGAGCTGTATACTCTCTGGAAGCACTGCGCATAGATGAAATCCACATCGGCGACGGTGAAATCCTGCCCGCCGACCGTCGCGCAGACGTCGTCATATACGGCGGGATCAATCGTCTCTTCTTCTCCGGATTCCGCTTCGGATTCCTCCCCAAGCTGCCTTGAAAGCTGACAGCCGGAAAACAACATGCAGAGCATCAGGGCGGCAAGAAGGATCGCAGTCAGTTTTTTCATACTTTAGACTACCTTTCGGCAAATAAAATGACGGGACGGCCTTGCCAGAGCCGTCCCATTCAGAGAAATCAGAGGCTGCGGCCTTTGGCCATCGCAGGCTTTTCAACCGCTTCATACTGGGAAGTCAGTTCTTCGATCCAGGAGGCATAGGCCTCGCTCCGGATCGTGCTGCTGACTTTCGTCGGATAGTAGCTGTCGCCTTCGCCGATGAAATAGATCAGGTGATAGCCGTAATCGGTCTTGACGAGGCCGATATCGCCGGGCTGTCTCGCCGCGTCGAAGCACCACAGGTCGAACGTTTCGACCATCTGGCCCCGGTAGACGTTCTCATAGAGGCCGTTGTTGTCTTTGGAGCCGGTGTCCTCGTTATACATAGCCGCCAAGGTCTTAAAGGTCTCCTCGGACGGGTTGCTGTTGAAATCGACAAGGTACTTTTCCGCGTTGGTCTTTGCCTCTTCCCATCCGGCGTCGGTGTAATTGCCGTTATCGTCGGTCTCGGTCGGCTTGACCAGAATCTGGCGGACGTTGACCATGTTGTACTTCGGCGTCACATGCTCCTGGAAATACAGAACGGTATAGCCGGTGCCTCCGTCGTAGACGTAGGTATCGCCCGCGGCACGGCTCGTATCGAACAGCCAGTCGGCATAGCCGGTGTTGGTGGAAGAATAAGCGGCATAACGGTTCCCGGAGACCTCGCCCTCGTCCTTTTCCGTCACAAGAGCGCGGAATTCCTCCTCGGAGGTTGCTGCGGCAATGGCGTCGGCCTTTTCTTTCGCGGCGGCAAGCGCTGCGGTGCTGTCGGTGATCTCCTCCGTGGTCGCGCCGCTGACATAGTAAGACAGGTAGGTCACGGTGTCGAAATCGTTCGGGTTTTCATTATATCTTGCGTCGATGTCCGCATCGGTGATCTCGACATTGTCAGAATAGTTCTCCGAATAGGCGGCGGCATATTCGTAAAGCTCCGTCATCTTGCGGACGACGCTCTCGTTGACGCCTCTGCCGTAAAGGGCGATCAGATAATCGTCAAAGGCATAGCCGCTGCTGGTCGCCTGAGATTCGATGCCGGCGATCTCATCCTCGACATCCTGCTGGTATTCCTCCGGCAGTTCAAAGCCGTTGGCCGTGCCGTCGTTGTGCAGGGCCGTGAGCTGCGTGAGCGTCGCGACGGTCTGATCGGTGATGAAATCCTCCCAGGTCTGATCCTCGGAATACTGCTGCTCGCTGAGCGGCTTGGAGGTATCGAGGAAATAGGAAGTATAGTCGCCATAAGTGCTGTAAAGATTGTTGTAGTAGTTATAAAACGTGGTCGCATACAGGAAGCTGAAATCCGCGACGGAATATTTCGTATCCCCGACTTCCACCGCGGTGAGCTTACGGTTAATCATATTGGATTCGTAGACGGCGAGGACGGCAAAAACGATCACGAATGCGATCACGCCGACGCGAATCCAGATTCTCTGGCGTTTGCTTTTGGCAGCCGCTTCCTCTTCGGCATGGCGCTTGGCGGCGACTTTATTTTCCGCTCTCGCCTGATCCGGTCTCACGATGACGGCCGGCTCGCCGATCTTTTTATCCGCTTTCTTTTCCTCGGCGGCTTCGCCGTTTTGAAGCTTTTTTTCGCTTTCGCTCATAATTTTGATCCATCCTTATCTGTATCTCGCCGGGAAATCCGGCTGATGAGAGTGATAACTATGTTATTATAACTAATAACATATAGGTTTGCAAGAGAAAAGAAAAAAACAAATTGTGAATCCGGCGGAAACCATGCGTCCTCTCCAAACCGCATGCCGCTCTCGTTTCTGCAAATCCGCAAATAAAAAAGCGCCCGAAGAAGGGCGCCTTCTTATGAAGTTTGGTTCAGCTCTCGGCGGCGCGGCGGGCCTGCTCGATCATCATATCCTTGATCTTCATCAGCCTCGTCAGGTTTCCGCGTTCGTTTTCATCCAGTTTCTGCGTGATGGAGCGGATGGTCTCCTGAAGAACCGGGATCTGTACATATTCCAGCGCGTTGACGCGGCGGCGGGTCTTTTCGATCTCCTCGGCCAGACGCTGGGCGGATTTTTCCTGCTGGGCCAGCATCAAAAGATCCGGGAGCACCTTTCCCAATGCCTCGGCGGAGTCGTCGAGTTCGCCGGAAGTCGCCGCGAAGCCGTAAGAACCGAGATCGCCGGATGCGCCGCTGAAGCGGAAAACCGGCACCTCGACGCTCATCACGTTGCGCGTGCCGACCTCCAGCTCGACGCTCTCTTTCGGGAGCATCAGGGCCTCCTCCAGCATGGCGGGGCTCATGACGGCCGCCGCGGACTGGAAACCTCCGTAGACCTGTTTCATTTTCTCCTCGACCTTCTCGCGAAGCTCCATGTTTTCGCGCACAAGCTCAAGGAATTTCTTCATCATATCGTCCCGCTTATCCTTTAGGAGCTTATGCCCTCTGGTGGCGGTGCGAAGCCGCGTCTTCAGGCGAAAGAGCTCCATACGGGTCGGGCTGACATTCATTACTGCCATGGCCGGTACTCCTTACTGTTCCCTTTTGGGCAGGTACTTCTCGACAAGCTCCGGCTTGATGCGCTTGAGCTCCGTGACCGGCAGGATCGAGAGCAGATCCCAGCCGAGATCCAAAGTCTCCGCAATCGGTCGGTCGGTATCGTAGCCCTGCGAGACATACCGGCGTTCAAACTCGTCGGCAAACTTCGCGTAGAGCTTATCCGTATCGGAAAGCGCCGCCTCGCCGAGAATGGTCATCAGTTCCTTCGCGTCCTTGCCTCGGGCATAGGCCGCGAACAGCTGGTTCATCGTGTTGGCATGGTCCTCCCTCGTCTTGCCGACGCCGATGCCCTTATCCTTCAGACGGGACAGGGACGGCAGCACGTCGATCGGCGGGAGCACGTTTTTGCGGTAGAGTTCGCGGGAGAGGATGATCTGGCCCTCGGTGATGTAGCCGGTGAGGTCCGGAATCGGGTGGGTCTTGTCGTCCTCCGGCATCGTGAGGATCGGAATCATCGTGATGGAGCCGGAGTAGCCCTCTTTTCTGCCGGCGCGCTCATAGATCGTCGCAAGGTCGGTATAAAGGTAGCCCGGATAGCCGCGGCGGCCCGGAACTTCCTTGCGTGCGGCGGAAACCTCACGCAGGGCCTCGGCATAGTTCGTGATGTCGGTCATGATGACGAGGACGTGCATGCCCTTATCAAAGGCGAGGTACTCCGCGGCGGTCATCGCCATACGGGGCGTCGAAATACGCTCGATGGCCGGGTCGTTCGCGAGGTTGACAAACAGAACGGTGCGGTCGATCGCGCCGGTTCTGCGGAAATCGCTGATGAAGAAGTCGGCCTCCTCAAACGTGATGCCGATGGCGGCAAAGACGACGGCGAACTTCTCGTTGCTGCCGAGCACCTTTGCCTGACGGGCGATCTGCGCGGCAAGCTTTGCGTGCGGCAGGCCGGAGCCGGAGAAGATCGGCAGTTTCTGGCCGCGGACCAGCGTGTTGAGCCCGTCGATGGCCGAGACGCCGGTCTGAATAAATTCGGAAGGATAGGCTCTGGCCGCCGGATTCATCGGCAGGCCGTTGATGTCGCGGCGGTCATCCGGAATAATTTCCGGGCCGCCGTCGATCGGTTTGCCCATGCCGGAGAAAACCCGGCCGAGCATATCTTCAGAGACAGGAAGCTCCAAACTGCGGCCGAAGAAGCGGACTTTGCTGCTTTCAAGGTTGATGCCGGCGGAGTTCTCAAACAACTGAACCAGAGCATTGGTGCCATTCACTTCCAGCACCTTGCAGCGGCGGATCTCTCCGCTCGGCAGCTCAATTTCGCCGAGCTCATCGTACTTGACGTTCTCGACATCTTTGATGAGCATCAGCGGTCCGGCAACTTCCTGGATGGTACGGTATTCTTTCAGCATCAGTCCTCCGCTCCTTTCGCAACAGCGGCCGCGATCTGGTCGGCAAGCTCTTTTTCCGTCTCGGCGATATTTTCCATCACTTTATCCTCGGAGACATATTTTGTTCTTGCGATGCGGTCGCGAACCGGCATGGCAAACAGATCCTCGGCCTTCGCGCCCTGCTGCATGGCGGCCGCCGAGTCGTTGTAATATTTGAGCACGAGCTTGAGCATGGCAACCTGTTTCGGAAGAGAGGTGTAGGTATCAACCTCGTCGAAGGCGTTCTGCTGGAGGTAGTCCTCACGGATGCTCCTCGCCGCTTCGAGCGTCAGGCGGTCCGGCGCGGACAGGGAATCGTAGCCGACGAGCTTGACGATCTCCTCGAGTTCGGCCTCCTTCTGAAGCAGCTGCATAGCCTCGGTGACCTCTTTCGTCCAGTCGGAGTCCACGTTATCGCGGAGCCATTCGCCGATCTGGTCGTTATACAGAGAATAGCTCTGAAGCCAGCTGATAGCCGGGAAATGGCGTTTATATGCGAGATCCGCGGTCAGGCTCCAGAAGACCTTGACGATCCGGAGCGTTGCCTGCGCGACCGGGTCGGAGAGGTCTCCGCCCGCCGGGGAGACCGCGCCGATCGCCGTCAGCGTACCTTCCCGGTAATCGGTGCCAAGGCAGATCGTCTTGCCGGCGCGCTCGTAGAACTGGGCGAGGCGGCTTGTCAGATAGGCAGGATAGCCCTCTTCGCCCGGCATCTCTTCAAGGCGGCCGCTCATCTCACGCAGCGCCTCCGCCCATCTTGAGGTGGAGTCGGCCATGATGGCCACGCCGTATCCCATGTCGCGGAAATACTCCGCGATCGTAATTCCGGTATAAATGGAAGCCTCGCGCGCCGCAACCGGCATATCCGAGGTGTTGGCGATCAGCACCGTGCGGTACATCAGCGATTCGCCGGATTTCGGGTCCTTGAGTTCCGGGAACTCGCGGAGCACGTCGGTCATCTCGTTGCCGCGCTCGCCGCAGCCGATGTAGACGACGATGTCGACATCTGCCCATTTGGCAAGCTGGTGCTGCACGACGGTCTTGCCGGAGCCGAACGGGCCCGGAACCGCCGCGGTGCCGCCCTGTGCGATCGGGAACAGCGTATCGATAACGCGCTGGCCGGTGATCATCGGGGCCTTCGGGGAGAGCTTCTGTTTGAACGGGCGCTGAATACGGACCGGCCATTTGCGGAGCATCGTGATCTCGACCTCCGTGCCGTCCGCTTTTTTTACCTTTGCAATCGGATCGACAACGGTGTGTTCGCCGCCGTCGATGTCAATCAGTTCGCCCGCGACGCCGTTTGGAACCATGATGCGGTGGACGATCAGCGGCGTCTCCTGTACGGTGCCGAGGATGTCGCCCGTGGTGACCGTGTCGCCCGGCTTGGCGACAGGCTCAAATTTCCAGAGCTTCTCGTGATCGATGGAAGAGACGGAGACGCCCCGGTGAATGTTTGCGCCGGTCATCTCCTTGATTCTTTCAAGCGGGCGCTGAATACCGTCATAAATGCGCTGGAGCAGCCCCGGGCCCAGCTCGACGGAAAGCGGCGCACCGGTGGAGACGACCTCGTCGCCCGGTCCGATGCCTGCGGTCTCCTCATAAACCTGAATGGAGGCCCTGTCGCCGCGCATCTCGATGATCTCTCCGATCAGCTTGTTCGCGCCGACCTGAACCACGTCGAACATATTGGCGCTGCGCATTCCTTCGGCAACGACAAGCGGCCCGGAGACCTTAACCAGTTTGCCCTTGGCATTGGCCATAGTTTTCACCTACTTCTATAATCTTCAAAAAATCTTCTGGCAAACTTACCCTTTAAATAGAATGTCCGCACCGACGGCGCGCTCCACGCTTCTGTGGACATTTTGCAGGCCGATGCCCTCGCTTCCATGAATGCCCGGAATCGGGATGATGGCCGGGAGCATGACCTCTTTATAATCGTTCAGGATTTCTTTGACCGGCAGCAGCGCCTCTTCGGTGACGAAGATGATGCCGTAGCCCTGTTTGGCAAGGGCATGGATCTGCTCCGCAGTCTCCTGTGACCCCTTTGTCTCAAAGACGTCGAAGCCCACCGTCTTGAAGCCGAGGACGCTGTCTTTTTCGCCGACAACCGCGATTTTACTGCGCATAAGCATCCCTCAGCCTTTCCATGATGGTCTCCGGCGCGAGACCGGATTTTTTGCCGCTGAGCACGATGCGGAGGCACTGGGCCTCGTTTTCCTTTGCCAGCAGCCACGCGAGCACGGGCTCCGCGCCGAACGGAATGTAGTGCGCTTTTTTGAGCACTTCCATCTCCGCCCCGTCGCAGAGTTTTTCAAACCGCGTGAGCCGTTCGCCCTTTTTAATATCCTCAAAAGCCGGTTCGAGGCTCTTCGCATACGGAGATCTGCGGATGAACGCAAAAATTTCATCCCAGCTCTTCGCTGCGGCGTCTTCCAGCTCCTGCGCTTCAAACGTTCCGCCCTTCACCGCAGCCTGTCTCATCAGGCCCGGATCGGCGCCCATCCGTTTAATCCGGACAAGCGTGCGGATATTGGCGACATCGGCTTTGACATCCACAACGGCGTGCAGATAGTCGTTTTGATAGTCCTTCGCCTGATCGGCCAGCGCCTCATATGCGCCGCGGTCGATCAGAATATCCGCCATGCGGGGGTCTTTCGTCTTTGCGAGATAGTCTGCGGCTTCTTCCGCCGCTTTTTTGAGCTGCGGGGCAACGCCCTGCATGCTCCCGGCCGCGTAATGCTCCGCCAGCTTCTCCGCAGGGACGGTTCCCAGATCGGAGAGCAGGTAGGCGGCGTCCTTCCCGGCGGCGCGGCTCTTGACCAGCACCTTCAGGTTATGGGCGTCGTACTTCAGCCGGAACAGGCCGACCAGTTTCTTGTCTTTCAGCAGTTCCTCCGCCAGCGCATAGGCATCTTTCAAAGAAGCGGAGATCGCCGCCTCGTAATCCTCCGGGCCGTAGCCGGAACAGATACCGGAGTCCGCCGCGGCCTTGAAAGCCTCCTCGGGCGCAGCGGCTTCCGCCATCTTGCGGAAAGTCTCGGCCGTCAGAAGATTCCTCTCAATGGCGCGGATGCGGGAGGACGCATAGAGGAACTCGGTATCGATCAGTTTTTTCAACCTTACGCCTCCTTATCCGAACAGCAGCGCGGCGACTTCTCCCTCAAGGTCCTCCCGGGCGGCGCCGGTCAGCACCTCAAAAGTCCCGTTGGTTTCGATCAGACCCTCTTTGAGGATGAATCCGCCGATAAAAGTCCCCGTCTGCGCGGAGAGGGTCAGCGGCAGGCTGCCTTTTGCGGCTTCGATCAGTTCGGCGCCCAGCGCTTCCCTGTCCTCCGCATTGAGGATCACCTCCGCCGCCTCTTTTTGGGCAGAGCGGATCATCCCGGCCATCCAGCCGAGATAAGTCTTTTTATCCATGGAGCGAAGCGTCACAAGCGACAGGTCAAACGCCTTCGAGACCACTTCCCGCTTGGCGGCAAGCCGCATGCTGCGGGATTCGATATCGCGCTGAGAGGCCAGGCGGAGGGCAATGTTGCCGGCCTTACGGTCCGCTTCCGCAAGGATGGCGGCAGCGGCTTTCTCAGCCTCCTGCCGGCTCGCATCCAGCGAAACTTTGGCGTCAGCCCTTGCGGCCACAAGCGTTTCGGATGCCTTCTGCCGCGCTTCCTCCAGAATCTTATCCTTTAAATTGGAAACCCCATTCACTGTATCCACCTCTTCAGGCCATCGTTTCGATCTGGACGTTGAAGATCATCAACATGGAAATCAGGAAGGAAAGAATGGCGTAGGTTTCGACCATCGCTGCGGCGATCATGGCCTTGGAGACCTGATCCGGGCGCTTGGCGACGATGCCGACGCCGGCAGCGGAAACTCTGCCCTGATGAATGCCGGAAAGCAGTCCGACGATGCCGACCGGCAGCGCGGCGGCAAGGATGGAGGCGCCCGTCGTTTCGGTCAGGACACCCATGGTGCCGCTCAGCATACCGGTCTGGAGCATGATAATGAAGCCGATCAGGAAGCCATAGATGCCCTGCGTGCCCGGCAGAGCCTGCAAAACAAGGAGCTGGCCGAACTTATCCGGATCCTCCGTGATGACGCCGGCAGCCGCTTCACCGACCATGCCTACGCCCTTCGCGGAACCGATACCGGAGAAAATGACGGCGACCGCCGCTCCAAGATAAGCAAGAAAGTTGCCGTTGCTAAAAAAGTTGATAAGCAAATCAGACATGAGACATTACTCCTTTTCTTCACAGGGAGCCATGACGGCTTCCGTGTATTTTGTGTTGACCGTGAGCGGACGGAAGGCTTTTCCGCCGCCCTCATAGAATCTGCCGAAAAACTCCACGTACTGGAGCCTCGCCGTATGGACATAGGCGCCGAGCGCGTTGATGGCAAAATTGAGAAGATGCCCGCCCGTTCCGACGACAATCAGCATGATGACGCCCAAAATGTTCGGGCCGGGGAGCGTGCCGAGAATATTGATGACGCTGGAGATGACACCGGTCGCAAGGCCGAGCGCAAGGATTCTTGAGTAGGAGAGCACATCGGAAAAATATCCGGTGATGTCGTATAGCCCGAGAACTCCGGTGCTGATCTTGAGAAGGATGTTTTTCTTCTTCCGTCCGTGCGTCAGAACCACGGCCGCCGCGCCCGCGAGCGCCATCACCATGCCGACCTTCTGCCAGACGTCGCTCAGAAGCAGCATCAGCGCGCCGATCAGGATCAGGTACCAGACACCGACGTCGAAGATCGCGCCGAAGACGTTGTGCCGCTTGCACATCAGATACATGGACAGCGCCATGCCGACGAACGTATGCACAAGGCCGAGCGCCATCGAAAGAATCAGAATGGTGATCGGCTGATCCAGCGGATCAATCAGGGCCGGAAGCTCAAAGTCGGAGTTAAAAAACGTCGACGCAACCACCGCGGGCAGATCTCCGAAGAAACTGCCGTAGATGAGGCCCCAGATGATCGTCGAGACGCCGCACATGGCGAGCGCCGTGACGAGCTTTCTGCCGCTCGGGCCGAGATGCGCTTTTTTGAGCAGGAACAACCCGCCCAGAAGCAGCAGCAGCCCATACCCCGCGTCGGAAAGCATCATGCCGAAAAAGACGAAATAGAACGGCGCGATGAACGGATCCGGATCGATACTGCCCGGCATCGGCAGGGAGTACATCTCGGTGATGGCCTCGAACGGCCGGACCCATTTGGGGTTTTTAAGGAGCACCGGCATCTCCGGATCATCCTCCGGCACCTCGGTGAATTCATAATAGCAGGTATATTCCGAGAGCAGCTCCCGGATTTTCTTTTCTTCCTCTTTCGGCATCCAACCGCAGAGAAGGAAAGTCCGCTCAGTACGAAATAGCTTGCCGCCGGCCTTTGTGCGCTCCATCGAGAGCAGCAGGCTGTCGCTTGCAAGCCTTAGGGTATCCATACCCTTTGCAATCTCGGGCCAGAGGGCCTCCGCCTCGGCAAGCTCCTGTTCGATCTCTTTCGATCGCTTGTCCGCCTCCGCGATCTTCTCGAGAGGCGTCCCCTTCTTTCCGCCAAGCGGAAGTTTGCTCACACCCAGCGGGCGCAGTGCCTCAAAGACCGTGTCGCGGTCGTTTTTGTGGAAGATCAGGAGACAATAGCTTCCCGCGGCATCCGTACCGGATTCAAAAACCGCGGCGCCGGCCTTCCCCGCCGTCTTCTTTAGCGTATCCGCAGAGACCGTTTTTTTCACAAATAGATAGGCGATCTCGCAGCGCGCGGTGGAGGTGATCTCCAAGGGCAGATCGGATTCCTTCCACGGCAGCAGAGCCTCCTTCTCCTCCGCGAGAGAGACGAGTTCAGCCTTTAGGGAAGAGATCCGTTTTTTATTCTCTTCCGCCTGCCGGCAAATTCCGTCTGCCGCGTCGGCGGCTCCCTGCTGGCCGTACCGGTCATAGGCGACCCGCGGCCTCGGCTGGAACATCGCCATGCCTTTTTTCTTTACATAGGGATTGAGAAGCCCCATCACGGAACGATACTCTGAGGCTTTCTGCTCCTGATCGTAGAGCACGGCGCTGTCCTGTTTCACAGAACCAAGGAGATCTTTCAGATCCTCCACCGTCTCCGGACTTCGGAGCTGTACGCAGCCGCGCCGCATCAGTTCTTTCAGAATCCTCTCTTTATCCTCGGAGAGGCCGCAGAACGCGAGCTTCTCCATTTTTACAATCATTTGGCCACGATCCTCTCCGCAATCAGTTTGGCCGCCGCATCCAGTTTTTGCTCCGCTTCGGTGGAAAGCAGATCCGCCTCGGCCTTTGCCTTTTCTTTCGCAGCGGCGAGATCCGCCTCCGCTTGTTTCTCCGCGGCGGCGATTCTCCCGGCGGCTTCGGTTTCGGCCTCGGATTTCTTCTCCGCCAAAAGCCGTTTGCCCTGTTCCTCCGCCTCCGATTTGATATATTTCGCCTCGGAAAGCGCATCCAGCCGGATTCGATCGGCTTCCGCCTCCGTCTTTTTGATCTCGTTTATTACGTCAAGCATTCGTTCACCGCCTTACTTCTGCAAATCCGGCCGTGAAGTGTCGTAAGGGTGGCGGCCGGTGCAATGATAATATTGGTTTCGTAACCGATATAGCTGATCAAGTTTCTCCTGCGGAATCGGCTTCGCGCCGCCCAGGAGCTTTGCGTTAAGGGAGATCTGCGCCCAGTGCTCAAGCGTTTCCATCGCAAAATAGGCATGCATCAGATCGACGCCAACGGTCAGCGCGCCGTGATTGGCGAGCAGCACCGCGTCGTGATCCTTGAGCAGCGGCGCGATGGAATCCGGAACTTCCTCCGTGGAAGGCGCCGCATAGGGCGCAACAGGGACTTCTCCCAGATTGATAAAAGCTTCGATCAACGCGTCGTCCGCAAGGGGAACTCCGGCAGCCGCATAGGCGGTTGCAGACGGCGGGTGGGAATGTACCACGGCGCCGACATCCGGGCGCTCCGCATAGCAGCGTAAGTGCATCTTGATCTCGCTGGAGGGACGGTGGCCCCCGAAAGCCTCGACGATGTCTCCCTTTTCGTCGATGACGACCAGCATCTCCGGTTCCATCAGCTTCTTGCTGACTCCGGTGGGTGTCGCCAGGAATCGGCCTCCGCCGAGCCTCACGCTGACGTTTCCGTCGTTGGAGGCGCCCCAGCCGTTTTCGCCCATCATGTGACAGACTTTGCACAGCTGTTCTTTCATTTCGCTGATTTCCATAATAACCTCCGTTTGAAACGATACCAACAGGATAACAAAACCGTGTCCGGGCGGCAACGGACAATGCCGCCCAATTGTCTGAAAAACGGAAGGTCTGTGGGAATTCCCCCGAACACTTCCGCCCGGCAATACAACACTATCCGATAATTATATAATATTTTTTATTCTTTGGCAATCGCAGGCAGGCAAAAAAGTGTAAAAATTATGTTAAAATTCCGGTCCTTTCAATGCAAAAGACGTTGCCGGGATGCGCCTTTTGTGTTATATTCCATCTGTATTCTTTTTCAAAAGGAGGCGGCGTTATGGAATTGCCGGAGCGGTGCGCGCTCTGTCCGCGCAGATGCGGAGTCAACCGAAAAAACGGAAAAACCGGCTTCTGCGGCGCCGGAATTTTGCCAAAAGTCTGCCGGGCGGCGCTCCATTATTGGGAGGAGCCGTTCCTCAGCGGCGAGACCGGATCGGGCACCGTCTTTTTTTCCGGCTGCACGCTGCGCTGCATCTTCTGCCAGAATCGGGAGATCAGCCGCGGAAAGGCCGGCGCGGAAATTTCCATCGGGCGCCTCGCGGAAATTTTTCTGGAGCTTCAGGAAAAAGGCGCGAACAACATCAATCTCGTCACGCCGATGCATGATGCGCCGCAGATCACCGAAGCGCTGGATCTCGCGCGGGCGGAGGGGCTCACCCTCCCGATCGTCTGGAACACCGGCGGCTGGGAACTTGCGGAATCCGTCGCCGCGGTCCGGGCCTATGCGGATATCTGGCTCACGGACTTCAAATATTTCAACAATGAAATGGCGCGGAATTTTTCTGCAGCGGATCATTACTTTGAGGTTGCCTCCGACGCATTGGATCAGATGGTCCGCCAGACCGGAGAGCCTGTCTTCGATGAGCATGGCATGATGAAGCGCGGCGTCGTCGTCCGGCATCTGATGCTGCCCGGACATTATAATGATACAAAGCGCGTGCTCGAATACCTTTCCGAAACCTACGGAAACCGGATCTGGGTGAGCCTGATGAATCAGTACACCCCGTTTTACGACGGCGACCACTATCCTGAGCTGCGGGAGACCGTTTCGGATGACGAATACGCCCGGGCCGTCGCCTGCGCGGAAAAAATGGGCATCGAAAACTGCCTGATTCAAGAGGGCGGCGCGGTCGGCGAGAGCTTTGTTCCGCCCTTCGACCTCGAAGGCGTCTTCAAAAAATGAGGGAGCACCAATCTTTCCGCCCAAAAAGGCGGAGTAGATGAAAAAAGATGCATTCCCCCCCGCCCGTTTTATTTGGCATTTTCAGGAAAATATTGCTACCGCGGCCCTTTTACATTTCGGCTGCGGTATTTTTTTGAAATAATTTTAAAAACCGCTTGCAAAATCGAATTTCGGGTGTTATATTGTTTTCATGCCAAAAACAGATGTTTTCAGGAGGCGGACTTTATGGCTAACGACAACCGGCGCATTCTTGTCAACGCTGACCTTCTTCCCGAAGTTTTGCTCAAGGTTTTGGAGGCAAAGCGCCTCCTTGCCCAAGGCAAAGTGCACAATGCTTCCGAGGCCGCCAGAGTGGCTGGCATCTCCCGGAGCGCGTTCTACAAATATAAGGATGGAGTATCGTTTTACAGCGACGACAGAACCGTCAAGATCATCACCTATTCGCTGACGCTGATGGACGAGCCGGGGATTCTCTCCTCCGTGCTGGATCAGATTTCGGAAAGCGGCGCCAACATCCTGACGATCAACCAGAATATTCCGGTGGACGGCGTCGCGCCGGTGACGGTCTCTTTCAGCACCGGTTCGCTCAAAATGCCCGAAAGCGATCTGCTCGAGGCGCTCTCCTTGCTGAAGGGCGTCGTCGGATGCCGCTCGCTGATGGAGAATCCCTGATTTCCTGCAGAAGCCCAAAGCGGAATTTTCGCTCCGCTGGGCTTTGCATCCATATTTCCACGAAAGGACGGTTTACCCATGAAAGTTGCGCTGATCGGCCACGGCGTCGTCGGTGCCGGCGTTGCGGAGCTGCTGCTCAAACAGGCCGACGTAATCAAAAAACGGACCGGCGGAGAATCGATCGATCTGAAATATATCCTGGAGATCCGGGATTTCCCGGATCTTTCCTATTCTGACCGTTTTATCCGGGATTTTTCCGTGATTGAAGGCGATCCGGAGATTCATACCGTTGTGGAGGCGATCGGCGGCGTCGGCGCGGCTTACCGTTTCGACAAGGCCGCGCTCCTCGCCGGAAAAAACGTCGTGACCTCCAACAAGGAGCTTGTGGCCGAAAAGGGCGCCGAGCTGCTTGCCATAGCAAAGGAAAAAAACGTCAATTTTTTGTTTGAGGCTGCCGTCTGCGGCGGCGTTCCGGTCATCCGACCGATCTACCGCTGCCTCGGCGCCGCGGATATTCAGCTCGTCGGCGGTATTCTGAACGGAACCACCAACTATATTCTGACCAAAATGTTGCGGGAACACACAGAATTCCAAGATGCCCTGCGACAGGCGCAGGCGCTGGGCTACGCGGAGACGGACCCCACCGCCGACATCATGGGCGACGACGCCTGCCGGAAGATCTGCATCCTCGCCTCCCTCGTGTTTGGAAAGGCCGTCCGGCCGGCGCAGGTACCGGCGGAGGGCATCATGGATATTCAGCCCGAGGATATGGCCTGCGCCGAATCCGTGCACGGTGCGGTCAAGCTGATCGGCTGCGCGGAACGGCTGACGGACGGAACTCTCTCCATCTGGGTGGCTCCGGCGTTCCTACGGGAAAATTGCCCTCTGCGCACGGTCGATGGTGTCTTTAATGCGATGCTCGTCCGCTCCGGAACGGCCGGGGACCTGATGTTTTATGGCAAGGGGGCCGGCAAGCTCCCGACCGCTTCCTCCATTTTGGCGGACCTGCTGGAATGCGCCGAGGCGAAGGGCCATCTCCGCGGCGTCTTCTGGGAGGATGCCTCAAAATCCGTGACCGCGGATGCCGGAAGCGTACCCGGCAAACATTATATCCGGCTCGGCGGGCTGGATGAAGCGGCCATTGAAAAGCTTTTCGGCCCGGTCGACTACCTGCGGCCGGAAGGCGCTCCTCCCGGGGAACGCGCGTTCCTCACGATTCCCATTTCCCCGAAAACGCTGGACATGCTCCTTGACCTCGCCTGCAAACAGGGCGCGGAAGTCCGGTCAAAACTGCGCGTTTTTGAATAACATGAAACGGGAAGTTGAATGAAGGAGACTCTATGATAAAAGTCAGAATTCCCGCCACCAGCGCGAATCTCGGCTCCGGCTTTGATTCGCTCGGTCTCGCGGTAACTTTATACAACTATGTGTTTATGGAAGAGGCGGAGGGCTGCCGGATCACGGCCATCGACGGCGCAGACATCCCGACCGACGAGACGAATCTTGTCTATACCACCGCGAAGTATCTCTACGATCTCTGCGGCCGCCCCTTCTCCGGCCTGCGCATTTTGCAGGAAAACAATATTCCTCTTGCAAGGGGACTCGGTTCCAGCTCGGCCTGCATCATCGGCGGGCTCTTCGGCGCAAACGCGCTGCTCGGAGACCCGGTCGGCCGGGATGAGATCATCAACATCGCCGCCACCATCGAGGGGCACCCGGATAATGTCACGCCCGCGATTCTCGGCGGCCTTGTCACGACCGCGCTCGACAACGGAAAGGTCTTTTATGTCAAGCAGGAGATCGCAACGGACCTGCGCTTCGTGACCTTCGTGCCGGATTTTGAACTTCAGACCTCCATCGCAAGGGCGGCGCTCCCGAAGGAGATTCTCCACAAAGATGCGGTGTTTAACCTCTCCCGCGCCGCGCTGATGAGTGTATCGCTCTACTCCGGAAAATACGAAAACCTCCGTGTCGGCGCGGACGACCGCTTGCAGCAGCCCTACCGACTATCCCTGATCCCCGGAGGAGAACAGGCGGTCTCCATGGCTTATGATCTCGGTGCCTACGCCGCCTACATCAGCGGAGCCGGCTCCACCATCATGGCGATTATCGACGCGAAAGACGAAAATTTCGTCCCCCGGGCAAGAAAGGCGCTCGACAGCCTTGGCTTACAGGCATGGGGCTGCACGGAGTACTCCATCGACAACACCGGCGCGCAGATTTTCTAATCTATAAAAATTAAGAGGTACACATATATGGCACTTATCGTACAGAAATTCGGCGGCACCTCCGTCGCCGATGCGGCGAAGCTCGACCATGTGGCCGGGGTGATCACCCGGACCTACGCGGCGGGCAACAGCGTCGCGGTGGTCGTCTCCGCTCAGGGCGACACCACCGACCACCTGATCGAACAGGCAAAGGAGGTCAACACGAGCGCCTCCAAGCGGGAAATGGATGTGCTGCTCTCCGCCGGAGAACAGATGTCGATGTCCCTGCTGGCCATGGCGATCGAAAAGCGCGGCTACCCGGTCGTCTCCCTGACCGGCTGGCAGGTTGGTATGGTGACCGACTCCAACTACGGCATCGCGCGGATCCGCCGCGTCGACAAGGAACGGCTGGAGAGCGAGCTCGGCAAAAAAAATATTGTGATCGTCGCCGGGTTCCAGGGCATCAACCGCTATGACGACATCACCACGCTCGGCAGAGGCGGCTCCGATACCTCGGCCGTGGCGCTTGCCGCCGCCCTGCACGCGGATCTCTGCCAAATCTATACTGATGTGGACGGCATCTATACTGCCGACCCGCGCATCGTGCCGAACGCACGGAAGCTTGCGGAGATCTCCTACGACGAGATGCTCGAGCTCTCAAGCCTCGGCGCGCAGGTGCTCAACAACCGCTCGGTGGAGATGGCAAAGAAATACTGCGTCCCGCTGGAGGTGCGCTCCAGCATGGAGGACGAAAAACCAGGAACGATATTGAAAGAGGTAGTAAAAGTGGAAAAAACGCTGATCAGCGGAGTTACCTGCGACAACAACGTCGCAAGATTCTCTTTGATTGAAGTCCCGGATATGCCGGGAATCGCCTTCCGGATCTTCAGCATTCTGGCTGCAAAGAACATCAACGTGGATATCATCCTTCAGTCCATCGGCCGCGGAAACACGAAGGATATCAGCTTCACGGTCTCCGGGAGCCAAATGAAGGAGACGCTGGACGCCATGCCGGAACTGGTCGACCTGCTCCACGCGCAGCGCTTTGTCTGCGACGAAAATATCTCGAAGGTCTCCGTCGTCGGCGCCGGCATGCAGAGTCACCCCGGCGTTGCGGCAAAGATGTTTGAGGCCCTCGCCGACGCCAACATCAATATCCAGATGATCGCCACCTCGGAGATCAAGATTTCCGTTCTGATCGGCCGAGAGGAAGCCATCAAGGCCGTCAATGTGATTCATGAGGCCTTTGAGACCGCTTTTTGAGAAAGAACCGCCCGGCGGCAGATCATTTCCAAAGCGCGATTTTCGGACCGGGTATAAAAGCGCCATTTGACGAATTCCCGGCCCGGAAAAAACCTTCAAAGATAAAAAAGCGGGGAGCATCCATATGGATGTTCTCCGCTTTTATTTTAGCTCTATCGGTCCGGCCGCGGCATACCGGCGGCGGAATTCCCGGAAAGGCTCGTCACTCCTCGATCTGCTCCAGCAGAAAACGCATGTAATTGGCATAATGCGCAAAGACGATGCCGGGCTCCTGAAGATCCGGGCACCAGCGCTTCACCCATTCGAGCGAGATGAAGCCGCCGTATCCCTCTTTTTGCAGCAGGGAAAGCGCATCATAAACCGGAACGTCACCGTAACCCATCATACGGTACTCAACGCCGCCCGGCCCCATCACGGAATCCTTGACGTGGATATAGCGGATATACCGGCCGACGTTTTCGTAGGTCTTTTCCGGGCTCTCGCCGAAATAGCGGAACGGATGGTGGATATCCCAGAGCACGCCGGTTCCTTCCTCCGGGATGCCCTCCAAAAAGTCTTTGAGCACGGAGGAATCCGCGAGCACACCGTTTGTCTCGATGAGCACGCGCACGCCGGTACCCGCCGCATATTCGGCAAGCTCCCGATAGAGCCGCTTTGCGAGCGGAAGATCCGTCTCCACCGGCTGCGGCGTCGCGGTGCACATCACGCGGACGTACTGCGAGCCTGCGCGCACGGCAAGATCGACATAGGCCTTTGCCTCCGCGACGAAAGCGGCCGTATCCCCGGCGCCGAGGCAGCAGGCGGAGGTCAGCATCGGCACTTCAAGCCCGGCTTCGGCGAGCCTTGCTTTGGTGGCCTCAAGGTTTTCGGGACGGAACGGGCGCGTCTCCGGGGCAAACATCTCATCCTCGATGCCGCGGATTTCGATTCCGTCCATACCGAGATCCTTTGCTGCGGCAAAAATTTCGTCCCAGCTCCAGCCCGGACAGCCGAGCGTCGAAAAAGCAAGCTTCATCGTCTCATCCTTTCTTGACCGGAATTTCCGGCTTTCTTCTCTTTAATTTCTTACAACAATTACGCGGGAGGAGCCTTCCTCTCCGGAACCGTCCTCTTCCGACCCTCCGTTGGCCCTCTCGTTGGCGCCGTAATAGAGGTAGACGCGTACGGTGGTGCCGCCGACGACAACGCTGCTTCCCTCCGTCAGTTCCACGCGGTTCTCGTCCGTCTGAGAATAGATCACGCCGTATTCGTGTTCCAGACTGTAATTCGGAACCAGCTGGTAGGTGATGTTCTTCTCCTTCAGCGTCTTTTCCGCGTCCTCAACCGTCTGTCCGACAAAATTCGGCATCTCGGTGGTCTCCGGGCCTTTGCTCACTTTCAGCGTGACGGTCATACCCGGCTGGACGCTTGCCTTCGCGTTGACGGACTGGTCGAAGATCATGCCGGACGGATATTCGGCGTTGTATTCCTCCTCAAAAGTGAGGCTGAAATCTTCATAAATGGTGTTGCCCTCGACGTCCTTGCGCATCCTGCCGATAAAGTTCGGCATCGTCACAGTCTCTTCCCCGCTCACTTCCGTCTCGGAGACCAGCGGGTTGTGGGAGGAGGATTCCTCCCTGCCAAGGGTGTTTTCATATTCCTTGAGGATCAGTGTGACCACGACGATCAGCACCGACAGGAAAACGATGCCGGTAATCAGTCCCCAGCGCGCGCCCGCGTGGTCGTGAGTGCGGACTTTTTTCGGCGCGGCCTGCGGGCGGGCCGGCGGATTTTGGGCCGGAGCGGCTTTTTTATGTTCCGGAATCCTCTCGGGGAAGAGGCCCGTATCCTCCTCCAGACCGATGGAGACGCCCTTTTCATCCTTTTTTGGATGCGTCTCATAGATCGCGGTGTTGGAATCCGGGGATTCCAGCAGCTCGGCGGTAAACTGATCCACGCTCTGCGTGCGGAAGTCGACCTGCGTCTGCATGGCGTGATGAATGGCCTTTGCCACGTTGGTCGGAATATATGGATTGAGCTCCTCCGGCGGGCAGAGGCGGTCGATCTCCATGCGGGAGCGGGCATCGGTCGGCAGGGTGCCAGTCAGGGATTTATACAAGACGGCCGCAACCGAGTAGACATCGGTCCAGGGGCCCTGCCAGGCCTTCTGGGAGTACTGCTCCGGGGCGGCGTATCCGGCGGAGAGGTCGGAATCCAATTCCGTCCCCTCGGTGCGGACGGCGCCGATGCCGAATCCGCAGAGCAAAAGCTGGCCCCGCGCGTTTACGCGGATGCTTTTTGGATTGATGCCGCGGTGAAGAACGCCGGCGGCATGCAGATTGGAGATGCTCGTAAAGAGCGGCATGAACAGCTTTTTGACCTGCGCCCAAGTAAATTCGCCGCCGTTGTGGAGAAGATAATCTCCATAGGAAATCGTTTTTACGTATTTGTAGACGGCATAGGCGGTGTTGCGCTCGGTAAAGACGTTGAGCACCGGCAGAATCGCCTGACAGTGGCGCAGATTTTGCAGCGCGACGCACAGATCCCGGTAATCGGAGAGCAGCGTCTTATACTGCGGCTCCAGCCCCGGCAGCGGCAGAATGATGCCTGTGAGTTCGTTGCGGCCGGCGATCTTCTGCGGCATGAATTCCCGTACAAATACCCGTTCTTCTTTTTCTTTGTCGAATCCGATATAGGTAATGCCCTCGCCGTTCATCTCCAGCATCCGTCCGACCAGATAGCGTCCGCCGACGGTGGTTCCCGGAGTCAGGCACGCCGGATCAACGGGTACCTCCGCGTCATAACCGCAGCGGCATTTCCCGTTTTCGTCCAGTTTGGACATGCACCCCATGCAAAGGTTCAGTTCCTCAGTCTCCATAGATTACTCCCCTGCTCAGATCCCCTCCTGTTCCTTTTTCTGCAGGTTCAGATAATCCACAGCCCATTCTCTGAGCCGGAACTTCTGGATCTTGCCGCTTGCAGTCATCGGGAAGGAATCCATAAATACCACATAGCTCGGCACCTTATGCCGCGCCAGTTTTTCGGACATATAGTCTTTGATCTCCTGCTCGGTCAGATCGGTGCCCGCTTTTTTGATGACGCAGGCCATGACCTCCTCGCCGTAGCGCTGGCTGGGTACGCCGATCACCTGGACATCCGAGACCGCAGGATGCAGATACAGGAACTCCTCGAGTTCCTTCGGGTAGATATTTTCGCCTCCGCGAATGATCATATCTTTAATTCTGCCCGTTATTCTATAATAACCTATTTCGTCCACGGTTGCAAGATCCCCGGAATGAAGCCAGCCGTCTTTGTCGATGGCTTGTTTTGTCGCTTCCTCCATTTTATAGTAACCCCTCATCGTATTGTAGCCGCGGGAGCAGAATTCGCCGGTTTCGCCCGGGCCAAGTTCTCTTCCGGTCTCCGGATCGATGATCTTTGTCTCGACAAAAGGCATATGTTTTCCGACCGTCGCCACACGCAGCTCGAGCGCGTCCTCCGTCGTCGTCATCGTCGTGGCGGGGGAAGCCTCCGTCAGGCCGTACGTAATCGTGATATCCCGCATGCCCATCTCGCTGACGACCTGCCGCATGACCTGGATCGGGCAGGGTGAGCCGGCCATGATCCCGGTGCGCAGATGGGAAAAATCAAATTCTTTAAACTGCGGGTGCTGCAGCATGCCGATATACATGGTCGGCACGCCGTGGAAGGCCGTGCATTTTTCGTCGGAGATGGCCTTCATAACCTTGAGCGGCGAGTAGACGTCCACCGGCACGACCGACGTGGCATGTGTCAGGCAGGCCATCATCGCGAGCACGAGGCCAAAACAATGGAAAAACGGCACCACCACGCAGAGCTTGTCGTTTTCGGTGAATTTCATGCAGTCGCCGATGGCCATGCCGTTGTTGACGATGTTGTAATGTGTCAGCATGACGCCTTTAGGGAATCCGGTGGTGCCGCTTGTATACTGCATGTTGGCGACATCCTGCGGATCGATGGAATCGGTAAGCGTCCGGAATTCTTCCTCGGGAACGGCATCCGCCATTTTATAAAGCTCGTTCCAATGGAACATGCCGGCGGGCGTTTCGCCGTCCCCGGCATAAATCACGTTCTTCAGGAACGGAAGCATGGGGTTCTTATATTCACCGGGTGCGGAATCCTTGAGCGTCGGGCAGAGTTCATTGATAATGTCAATGTAGCTCGTGCTCTTAAAGCCGTCGATCAGCACCAGCGCCTTGGAATCGGACTGCCGGAGCAGATATTCAAGTTCGAATACTTTATATGCCGTGTTGACGGTGACGAGAACCGCGCCGATTTTGGCGCTTGCAAACAGCGTCATCAGCCATGCCGGAACGTTGGTCGCCCAGATGGCGATATGGTCGCCCTTGCCGAGGCCCATCGCCATAAATCCGCGGGCGATGCGGTCCGTTTCCTCATCGAATTCCTTCCATGTCCTACAATAATCCCGATCGGTGTATTTGATCATTTCCTGATCCGGGAATCGTTTTGCGTCCTCCGAGAGAAGCTTTCCGACCGTGATGGAAATAAGCTCGTTCATTGTCTGCCTCCAAATCGCTGAATTTTTTGTTCGGCGGTCTGTGTATCGCCCGTTTTTGGGCAATAAAAAAACCGCCTTCCGAAACAACTCGAAAGACGGATCTTCCCATATCCGCGGTACCACTTTCGTTGACGCAAAAAAGCGCCCCCTCTGCCGCGACACGATGGCCGCGCTCTCCGTATATCGGCGGAGAATGTCCGTCCTGACTTAATTTCCCGAAGGATTTCGGCCGGCCGCTCAAGGGTGAGTTCACTGATCCGGCCCTGCCACCTTTCAGCATACGGCGGCTCTCTGGGAGGGCAAAGGAACGGCTACTGGTCCCTGTCAAAGCGTTGAAAATATGAAATTGCAACTATTTTATCAGCTCCGGTAGCGTTTGTCAATAAAAAAATGCAGATTTTGAAAATTGATTTTTTCTTCCGGCATTTCCGGAAAATCAAGGACAAAATGCGCCCGGAAGCGACGGATTCAGCAGTTTGCGAGCAAATGCCCGCCGGCCTACAAGGCAGGCAAGGCAAACTCGCAGCCTTTCGAGCTATAATTATCGCCCGAAAGGCGAAACCCCGCCCGGAACAATACGTCCGAACGGGGTTTCGCCCTTTGGGAAGGAGAAAAGATTAAGAGGATGTATGCAAGTTAGATGGCTTTCCTGAGACCGGTAACGAGCATGATAATCACCAGCCAGGCAAGCTGGTAGCCGGCGATCCAATGGACGCCCAGACTGTCGATGTGACCGGTAAACAGGAAGAAGACGACGAGCACGAAGCCGAGCACGATGCCGATGATCTCGAGCAGGGCGGCTAAGAAAGAGGTCGCCCGGATGGAGCCGCAGGAGGCCAGCAGATCGGAGAGCGCGCGGAGGCTGCCGTCATAGACCGCGGCGGCTGGGGCATTCTCTCTCTCTTTGGTCAGCTCGGAGCATTTCGCCTGATATTTGGAGGAGAGCAGCTGGATCTGATCGGCCGGGTAGCCGTACAGCGCGGTGATCTTCCCGATCGTGACGTTCGGGTCGCTGCAGTTGACGACAAGGCGGATTCCGCGTTTCGCAAGCAGGCTAAGCGACCTTGCGACCTCCGGATCGGCGCGGTAGCTCAGGACGAACATGGCGGTCAGTTCTCCGCTGTTGGAGAGATACAGGATGTCCCTTCCGCCGCCGACATATTTTTCTTCATAATCATGGGAGGGAATATCGACGCCGTGATTGAGCATCAGCTCCCGGTTGCCGATCAGCACGCGCTTGGAATTCACCCATGCGGAGAGGCCCATTCCGTCCTCATAGACGATGCTGTCCACCGGTTTGAGCAGGTTGCGGTCTCCCTGTACGACATTGATGAAGATGCCGGAGAGCGTGCTCCGGGTTGAGCAGATCACCGAAGCCGCGTCGAGGATGGCCTCGTCGATGCGCCCCTGTGCGAAGGTCTTGATCCCGTGCAGAACGATGCTGCCGTTCGGGAAAAGCTCGTCGATATCCAAGAGAACCGAATCCGCCTCGGCAAAGGTCTCCGCCGTATAGCCGCCTGCGATCATCGTGCCCTGCTTGTTGAGCTCCCGGCAGGTGCGCATCACTGGCATCGTGCCGGCAATCATCGCGGAGAGCGGGCTTGCGATGCAGAGAATCGCCGCGAAACCGTTGATTGAAGTCTGGATGTTTCCGGTAAAGAAGAAGGATCCCGCCGCTGCAATGAGGGCGGCGATGAAGACGATCGGGGCGACCGTCTTGGCGATGCCCTCCGTCGCGTCGTCGCGGTAGGAGAGCTCCAGGAAACCGGTGAAGAACTTGGCTTTGGCGCCGCAGCAGAAACGCGGCACCTCGTCGGTCTGGCCGGTCAATTCCCGGGCAAGATCCCGGTTATGAACCGGAAGCAGGGCGTGTTTGCCCTCCCCTTCCGTCAGCGATTTGAAGTTGTGTACGATGCGGGCGCTGGAAAACAGCTTCCCGACGGTGTTGAAGAAGAGCGACAAAACCGCGATCGGAAAATACAGGTTCATTCCGCCGGCAAGGATATTTTCCGGATGGATGACCATGGAGACGCCCAGCACCACCGCGCCGATGACGGCGCTGGCGGCAAAGCTGTCGTTGGTAGCCCGGAATTTGAGCAGGCCGATGATGCCGCTGCCGACCGCGTTGTTGCAGATCAGCGCCGCGATGCAGACGACGGCGAGCTCCGCGGCCGGGAAGACGACGCTGCCGGAGGTGTAGCTGAAAGGATCGGGCAGTGTCAGCCCGAGCATCGGCGCAAAGGACAGGATGGAGGAGAAGATCAGCATCAGGCCCGTCAGCATCAGCCTGATCAGCAGAACCGTCCGCTCCATCGAAAGCTCCCGCTGCACCGCGTCCTTCTGGATCGGATCGCAGTAATCCTCGGTCTCGGTCCCGGCCTCCTCCGTCTCCTCACCGGTTCCGGCGACGGACATGATCTCCCGCGCCACTTCGCTGTTGCTGGATTCGGAGAATTTGATCTTATTCGGAGATTTCAGCGCCGGAATATCCTGCTCGGTCGGCTCCTTGGCCTGCGCCATGAATTCCTGAACCTTGTTTTTGCGTTTTTCGACATATTCGTTATAAAGCTCTTTGTTTTTGGAGACGGTCACCGGGCCGTCCGCGGCGGTCGGGACATCCGGTTCCTCAAAGAAGTTGTCTTCCGGGATATTGACCTGAAACGCCTGCTTTCCGGTGGGTGGAACCGGAATCTCCTGTACGGGGATCTGATCCGGTGCCACGGGCGAGGAAGGCGCGGCGGGAGCGGCCGGTGCCGCCGTTTTTACAGGTTCGGCGGGTTTCTCCGCGGGTCCCTTCTCCGGAACAAACGCGGCGCGTTCGAAGCCCCTCTCCGGGCGCGGCACCGCATCCTCGGGGTTTTCCCTCCTGCGGCGGACAGGCTCCTTTGGCGGGATATATTCCTCCTTTGGCGCGACAGGCGAGAAACGGTTTGCCTCCTGCGCGGCACGCTCTGCGGATTCCGGCGTTCTCGGCGGACGAGGCGCCTCCTCCGGGGCCGTCTCCTGGGAGTGCTCCATGAATTTCGGCTTCCTGCCGTTTTTCCATTCCGTCGGCCCAAAGTATTGGGAGAGCGTATCGTCCACCTGGATGGTCCGGGTGGTCATCGGCTCCGAGCTGTACCTCTGAGTATAAGCGGGCACGACAGGGGCCTGCTGGGGCCGGTTCTGCCCCGCTCCGGTCTGCCGCTGTTCGAAGAAATCGCCGCCCGTATGGGATTCCTCTCTGCGCGGGCTGTAGTACTCGCTCTGGGCGGTCTGCTTTTCCTTTTTGCGCTTGATTTCTTCCAAAATATCGTCAACAGAATATTTCTCAGACATCACGATCCCCTTCCGCATATCTGCATAATTTTTCCGTCTATCAGCGCGCGGAGATTCCCAGTCTCTGGCGCGCCGCCTCGTACATCACGATCGAAGCCGCGACCGAGGCGTTGAGCGAACCGATCTTTCCCCGCATCGGCAGGGAGACGATAAAATCGCATTTTTCCTTGACCAGACGGCCGACGCCTTCCCCTTCCGCTCCGACCACCAGCCCGATCGGGCCGCGCATATCCGCCTGCCACAAAGGTTCGCCGTCCATATCCGCGCAGAAGATCCAGAGCCCCCGCTTTTTGAGCGCCTCGATCTCATCCGACAAATTCGTCACCCGCGCAACCGGAACATATTCCAGTGCTCCGGCGCTCGTCTTGGATACCGCATAGCTGAGCCCGACGCTTCGCCGCTTGGGAACGATGACGCCGTGCGCGCCGCAGCATTCCGCGGTTCGGATCAGCGCGCCGAGGTTATGCGGATCCTCCAGCCCGTCGGCGATCAGAATGAACGGAGGTTCCCCGCGTTCTTCGGCAAGCTTGAAAATTTCTTCGACCTCCGCATAGCGGTGTGCCGCGGCAAAGGCCATCACGCCCTGCGCGTTGGCCCCGGCGGATTCCTCCCCGATCTTGACCGGAGAGACCTCCTTGACCGGCACGCCGGCCTCCTTTGCCATCGCATACAGCTTGCCGAGGCCCTCCGCGCCCTTGGCGACAAGGATGCGGTCGATGCTTCGTCCGGCCTTCAGCGCTTCGATGACCGGGTTCCGGCCGACAATTTTATCGTTCTCCTGATTATCTTCTTCCGCGGCATCGCGGATACGTTCCGGCATAGGCAGGTTCCTCCATCAAATTTATATTGGCGCTCAGTCGCCCTTCATCAAATCGGAAATCGACACGACGGTTTCAATCCAGTAGTCACGGAGCTTCATGCAGACATCCCGGCCCCGCGGCGTGCGGACGTAATATTTCCGCGGCTTGGAACCGTTGGTCTCCCACTCGCTCCGGAGCAGACCCTGTTTTTCGAGCCGGCGCAGCAGCGGATACAGCGTGTTGCCGTCCACCGGAACGCCTTTTTCCGATAATTCCTGTACCAAAGAATAGCCGTATTTCGGCCGGTCGAGCTGATTGAGCACTCCGAGAACCACAGTACCTCTGCGAAGTTCCGATGCGAGGTTTTCGATGATCTCGTCGTTGTTCAAGCAGCCCGCCCCCTTTCAAAATCATGTATTTCGCATAATAAAAGCATTTTTTGCGCAGATTCTCTCTAAACGAGAGTCTGCGCAGATCCACTTGAAATTATACTGTATATGGTAATTTATTGTCAAGTAAAAAATGATATTTTTATTTATTTATTTTTAAAAAAATTTGTCTGTTATTTTATTTATTTGTTTTTCAATTTTATTTTAAATTGTTGATAATGTGTTTAATATTTTAATGTGTACCATTTGATTCATATTAAAAAAATAGCAGGAACAAGCTGTTTGTTCCTGCTCATCTTTTTGTTTTTTATCAGCGCACCTGCGGCTCCCGTTCCGGCACGAACTTTCCGTCTCCGAGGCGGAGCACCCGGCCGTCTTCTGCGGCAAGTTCCCCGCCGAGAAACACCGCGCGCGGCCTTCCGGAGAGCCCGATTCCCATGTACGGCGTGAAACCGTATGCCAAAGAATCCGGTTTTTCCGCATCATGGTCGCATTTCCAGCTCTCATCCCAGACGACGATGTCGGCGTCCGCGCCCTCGGCCAAAACGCCTTTTCCCGGCAGCAGCCCAAATAGCCGCGCCGGATTTTCGCAAAGAAGCCCGCACATGCGCTCCGGGCTGAATTTATTCGCTGAGACACCGCAGCTCCAGACGAGACTTGCCAGCATTCCGGTGCCCGGCAGCCCAACCGGCAGCGAGCGGAAATCCTCCGAATCCCGCTGGGCCGCCGTCCAGCCGAAATGATCGGAGGAGACCGTCATCAGCTGGCCACCGCCGATTGCTCCCCAGAGCATCGCCCTATCCCGGCCCGAACGGAGCGGCGGATCACAGAGCAGCATCGCGCCCTCCGGATCGCTGTATCTCATCTCATCAAGCAGCAGATACTGCGGGCAGGTTCCGGCAAAGACGCCTTTGCTCTTTCCGCGGGCGCGGGTGATCTCGCCGAGACTCCGCACCGTGCTGATGTTTAACAGGTTGACCGGCGAGCCCGCCATCTCCGCGATCATGCAGGCCCTGACGACGGCCTCGGTCTCGCAGAGCTCGGGGCGGGATTTTGCAAACCAGTAGGGCTCCGTCTTTCCCTCTTCTCCATAGGCATCCTCCATCGCTTTTGTGATGGAGCCGCTGCCGCAGCGGCAGCTCAGAACCCCGCCAGCCTCGTCCACGGATTTAAACAGGCGGTAGAGATCCCCGTCGGACATGCCGTTCTCCGCGGTGAGATCGGCCAGAAAACAGCAGACCCCATCGTTTTGCAGTTCATAAATTTCGGTGTCCGTATCCTCACTCCAGCGGCTGGCCGGCAGATGAACGGCGTAATTGCAAGCGCCGCCCTCCATGCCGGCTTTCCAGCGCGAGAAGGCTTCTTTGAGGGTCTCGCCCTGCTCCGGAACCGCGCAGTCCACGATCGTGGTGACGCCGCCCGCCAGCGCGAACGCGGTGCCCCTCGAAAGCTCGTCACCGGAGAACGTCGTCAGCCCGTCGATGAAGCCCGGAAAGACCAGTGCGCCGGCCGCGTCATAGGTCTCGGCGGTTTCGGGGCAGCCGCTTCCGATCGCGGCGATCGTGCCATCCTTGATATAGATATCGCCCTCCGTGATGCCGGTCGGCGTCACGATGCGGCAGTTGATGATGCGTTTTTCCATTTGTCTCTCCTTGTCTGATCCGGAATTTTTATGCTTTCGCCGTTTCCTCAGCGCCAAAAGCGCCTCGGAATCTCGTTTTATGATTTCTCCGGTTCCTCAGGTGTTCGCCCGCCCTTCCCTGCGGTTTCCGCCGCCGGGTTTTCCTCTTCCGGCGGAAGATCGGGCGGGTTTTCCGGTTCTTCCTTCCGGATTCCGACCCGGATCCTCGGATTCACGCACTTCCTGCAGCGGCGGCAGTGTCCCATCTCACTGTTCCTCCGGCTTCACGAGCACCGCATATTTTTTGATGATCTCCGTGGCCAGATCCCGGAGTTCATCCGGTAGCATCCCCACCGGGCCGCCGATCGGATCGTATTTGAAGACGCTGCCGCCATAACGGAAGCGGCAGTTGTTGCCCTCCCCGGTCACGAAGAAGCCGTCGTTTTTGCCGGTGCGGAAGTCTTCCTCATCGAGATAGAGCGTGAATTTTTCTTCATAGGGCTTGCCGTCGTACGGGCAGTAGCAGGCGCAGGCCCCGCATTCGTCGCAGAATTCGGCGATATGTAAAATGGAGCGGGTGCCGTCCGGCAGCGTGATGCGGAGGTTGGCCCGGTTCGGGCAGCACTCCACGCAGGATTCGCAGACCGTTTCGCACTCGAGGCAGCGGCCGCTCTCCGGGCATTTGGCGCAGTCGGCCACCATTTTGCTGCGCTTTTGCAGGAAGCCGAGATCCGGTGCCTCGTTGAAGGGCAGCCAGCGATCCCCATGAAAGCGGATCAGTTTCGAGGCGAATCTCTGCGCGTCGGCGACCGCCTCGGCAACCGAAGTTCGGCCGCGCGCCGCGTCACCGATCACGGAGACATCCCTGTCGGCCTCTTCAAAGAGCGGAGACGCGGCGCGCTCTCCCAACGCCGCGAGCACGCAGTCCGCTTCCACCTTATCCTTTTCACCGGTATCGATCATCGGAACGGTGCCGTCCTTCTGCGGCTCTCCGGGCGCGGTTTTGTGGCAGAGCAGCCACCCGCCGCGGAGCCCGGTCGGCAGAAGCAGTTCCCGGAACTGGATGCCCTCGCTCTTTGCGGCGGCGATCATCTCCGGGCGCGCGTCCGTCAGCCCCATCGGACCGTCGGCCACAACGGTGACGGAATCGACGGAGGGCAGGCGCTTGACTGAGCGGGCGGCATCCACGGCTTCCATGCCGCTGCCGACGACCGCCACGTTTCCGACATAGGATTCCGCGAGGGAATCCGGGTTTTTCTTATAAGCTTCGAGAAATTCCAGCGCGCCGGTGCTCTTCCCGAAGGCGAGCTTCAGCGGAATCGGTTCCTCCGCGCCGACGGCGAGCACGATATGCTCATACCCGAGATCCCGGAGTTCCTGTAAGGACGTGACCTCGTGATCGAGCTCCAGCTCGACGCCGAGGGCCTGCATCAGCGTGACGTCCCACTCGATATCCGAATCCGGAATTCGGAATTTCGGAATGTATTTCTGAACGGCGCCGCCCGGACGCCCGGATTTATCAAAAACGGTGACGAGGCAGCCCCTTCTCGCAAGGAAGGCGGCCGCGGCGATTCCGGCGGGGCCGCATCCGACGACGGCCACCCGCATGTTATCCTTTTTCGTCTCGGAGAGGGTGTCGAGGAGGTCAAAGCAGGCATCCTTTGCCGTGCGGTAGCGCTCACCCCGGATGTCGATCGGGCATTCGTAGAAGCGGCGGGTGCAGGCATCCATGCACGGATGAGTGCAGACCGCTCCAGTCGTAAAGGGCAGAGGGTTCCGCTCAAGGATGACGCCGAGTGCCTCCTTCTTCTTTCCGTCTTTAATCAGGCGGAGAAGATAGGGAATATCCTGCCCCAGCGGGCAGGCGTTCCGGCAGGGAGAGATCCCACAGGTTCCGGTCGGGATCGGGCCGGGCGTCTTTTTTGCGGGGAGCAGATAGCGGTTTTTATACCTTCCGCTCTCGTAGACTTCCTTCTCGATATCCGGCAGGCTGCTTGTAAAGATGCCGGAGAACTGCGCGTAATCGCAGCGGGAGACCGCGTCGGCGATCTGTTTGAGGCGGATGTGAGCGCCGGGCTTCATCAGCTCGGAGGCAAACGTGACCGGCCAGACCCCGGCTTCAAAAAGCTTCGCTGCGGTTGAGATGTCGGCGCCGCCGGAATAGGAGATGCGTAAGCCTCCGCCGTACTCGTTTGCAATCTTTTCGGCGAGCGCGAACGTGACCGGGAACAGCGCCTTTCCGGTGAGAAGCATCTCGCCGCCGGGCAGCGCTTCCTGTCTGCGGACGGGCAGGCCGCCGCTGACCTTGACGCCGAATTCGAGGCGGTAGGAATCGGCAAGAGACTGCAGCCGCAGGAACATGGCCTTTGCGTCGTCAAACTGCACATCCCGGTCGAAGCGCTCCTTATCGAGCTCCAGATCGCCGTAGCCGTTGATATCCAGAATGCCACGGACACTGTAATAGCCGAGCATCGTCGGATCGATCTTCACAAAGGTGTGGAGCTTCTTTTCCTCAATGAGCCATGCGGCCGCGGCCTCAATCTCCTCCGCCGTGGCACCGGGCGCCGGCACATAGGTGACGGAATCGCTGACCCGGGCGCTGATGTCGGAGATATAGGAGCCATCCACACCGTCCAGAAGATCCATGTGGGCGCGGGCCCAGTTCTCGCATTCACGCCAGACCGGCGTGTATTCGGCGCTCCTGAGGCCCTCGATAAAGCTGTCGACGTCATGGGACTTCAGTTCCTCGAGGCTGCCGCTGAGCGACATGTTGAAAACAAAGCCCTCCTGCACGCCGAGGTCGTAGCCGGAGGAGATCAGCTTGACCGCATACCACGCCTTGACATACTCGTTGAAGGCCTGCTCCGCGGAAAGCTCCGTCGCGTTACCGATGTGGAACATCTCGCCGGGCACATCCATATAGGGCTTCGGCGCCGGCTTCTGCTCCCCTGCGGAAAGCAGCTCTCCGGAGAGAGTGCGGAGCTCGATATACCGGGCTCCCGCCGCGTAGGCCGCGACGATGCCCTGCGCGAGCTGCGTGACCGGGCCTGCGGCAACGCCGATCGGGTTTTCGATCCGCTGGCCGAAGACGGGGATTCTGGCCTTCCCCGCATGATAAAGATCCGTAACGCCGAAGATGCTCCCCCGGTCGTTATGCTCGGCAATAATCATGCCCATCAGCTTTTGAAAAGACAACGGCTTTAAAATCCCCATCTTATGGCCTCCGTACCTCGTTTTGTCCCACCGGCGGTTCTGCCGGAAGCAAGATCCGCCACAAGAGGCGGATATAATTATACAAAATAATAATAGCATGAACACGGTGCGATTACAAGCCGCGCCGCCCCGGTTTTTCGCTCTCCAACCTATGGAAGGTTCTCTTTTGCCGGAGGTTTTCTCCATACAAGAATCCATCCCGCATACAAAAAATGAGACCAGAAACAGCAGCATTGCGGGGATGCAGGAACCATGCCCGGCATAATTTTCGAAGTGGTCTTTGCAGATGAAAAACATGGGAAACAGATGCCGGGGCCATCGTATTCTCCAAAAAACTCATAAAAATAAACTTCCCCTGTCAGGGCGAAAAAAGCGCTGTTTTTCTGGCCAGGCCCCCTCCCGCGTACAGAAAAAGCGTGTCTGAACCAGATCTGAAAAGCTCCGTTCCCGCAGGCAAAAACATAAAACAGACGTCCCGGCGCCGCCGCATCGTCCGAAAAATCCCTTAAAAGCAGGCCTTCCGTTTCAAGGCGGAGAAACGCGCCGCCTTTTCTTCCCCGGAAACGGCATTTACAACGATGGGCGCTTAGGGTATAATAAAATATTAGTTTGTATAAATGGAGGACACCGATGAAGGCCGCATTTTATACCCTTGGATGCAAGGTCAACCAATATGAGACGCAGATCATGGAGCAGGAATTCCGCAAGGCCGGGTTTGAAGTTGTGGACTGTGAGGAGGAGGCGGACGCCTATATCGTCAACTCCTGCACCGTCACCGGCACCGGCGACCGGAAATCCCGCCAGATGGTGCACCGTTTTCGCCGGGAGCATCCCGGTGCCGTCGTCGCGCTGACCGGCTGCTTTCCGCAGGCTTTTCCGGAGGAGGCGGCCTCCGTGCTCGAGGCGGACATCATCCTCGGCGCAGCTGACCGGAGCGAGCTTCTGCCTGCCGTGCTCGACGCGCTGGACGGCAAGCGTGTCGTCCACATCACGCCGCATACGCCGGGCGAGCCCTTTGAGCCGATGACGGCCGAGGGCATGCTCGACCGCACCCGCGCCTTCGTTAAGATTGAAGACGGCTGCGACAACCGCTGCGCCTACTGCATCATTCCGAAAGCGAGGGGCTATGTCCGCTCGAAGCCGCTTCATGATCTCGAACGGGAGCTGGAACTCCTCTCCGCCAAGGGATACCAGGAGGCCGTACTCTCCGGCATCAACCTGCCGTTTTACGGCAAGGATCTCGGCCTCAGGCTCGCCGACGCCGTGGAGCTCGCCTGCCAAATCATGCCCAGAGTCCGTCTTTCCTCGCTCGAACCGGAACTCCTGACCCGGGAGGACGTCGAGCGCTTCGCCGGCATGGAGAGCTTCTGCCCGTCGTTCCACCTTTCACTTCAGAGCGGCTGTGACCGCACGCTTGCCGCGATGCGCCGCCGATATAACACCGATCTCTACCGCAGCGTGGTGGCGAATATTCGGGATGTCTTTGAAAATCCGGCGCTTACCACGGATCTGATGGTCGGCTTCCCGGGAGAAACGGAGGAGGATTTCGAGGAGAGCCTCGCTTTCATCCGGGAGATTGCCTTCGCCAAAGTACACGTCTTTGCCTATTCCAGAAGGCCCGGCACCGACGCTGCCGTCATGCCCGGCCAGATTTCCAACGCGGAAAAGGCGCGCCGCTCCGACCGCATCTCCGAGGCGGCCGCCGAAACCAGAGCGACGTTTCTGCAAAATATGGTGGGCCGGACCGAAGCGGTGCTCATTGAATCGGAGATCCGCAACGGCCTGATGCAGGGCTACACCAAAAACTATGTGCCGGTCACGATTCCCGCGGTCAAGAGCCTGCTCTGCACGGTGCAGGACATCCTGATCAACGGAACGGACGGCGACGTCTGCACCGGAATCATCAAAAATCCGCCGGTCGGATACCAACCCGGCGGCATGTTCGGAGAAGAAGAATGACCACCTATTTTCAGCTTTTTGTCTCTTTTTTCAAAATCGGCCTGATCATGTTCGGCGGCGGATACGCCATGCTGCCGGTGCTTGAGCACGAGGTCGTCGACCGGCGCGGCTGGCTGACCGGTGAGGACCTGATCGATCTGTTTGCTCTATCCCAGTGCACGCCGGGCGTCATCGCCGTCAACGTTGCCACCCATACCGGTTATAAAAAGCGCGGCGTCCTTGGCGCGGCGTTCTCGACGTTGGGCGTCATCATGCCTTCCCTTATTATCATTACAATCATTGCCGCCGTGCTGAACAATATCGCAGATATCCCCGCGGTTCAGTCGGCGCTCTCCGGCATCCGGATCGCCGCCTGCGCGCTGATGATCAAGACCATGGTGAAGATGTGGAAAAACGGCATTCGGGATTGGTTCGGCGCCGTAATCTTTGCCGCCGTATTCGTTCTCACCGCCTTTACGGAGGTCTCCACCGTCTGGTCGGTGCTTGGGGCGCTCCTGATCGGCATTCTCTCCTTCCATAGCGAAAGGGAGGCGGAAAAATGAGCAATTTTCTGCTTCTCTGCTGGGAATTCTTCAAGGCCGGGCTTTTTGCGGTCGGCGGGGGGCTTGCCACGCTGCCCTTTATCCATGAGATGGCCCGGAACTACAACTGGTTTACCGAGGCCGACGTGGCAAACATGATCGCCGTCTCGGAATCCACACCGGGACCGATGGGCGTCAATATGGCCACCTTCGCCGGTTACAAAGCCTTCGGCATTCCCGGAGCGCTCGCGGCCACTTTTTCGCTTGTGCTTCCCTCTTACGTCATCATAATTGTCATCGCAAAATTTCTCGATAAGTTCAGTGAAAATCCGCACGTCATGGATGCTTTCTACGGACTGCGCCCGGCGGTCGCCGGTCTGGTGCTCGCGGCGTGGCTCTCCATTTTTCAGATCGCGGTGCTGACCCTGCCTCGTTTTCAGGAGACAGGCGTCTGGACCGACCTCGCGAATCCTGTCGCCGCCGTGATTTTCGTGCTGCTGCTCGTCGCTTCCTACCGCTTCAAAAAGATTCCGCCCGCGGCTTTCATCGCTGCCGGCGCTTTATTGGGAGTTCTTTTCCTATAAAGAAAGCCCCCGGAATCCCCGCGAAAAAAGACGGAAAAAAGCTCTTGACAAGACCCGTCTTCTTATGTATAATTATCAACGTTGGCCGTTGAGATGGTCACATGTGGCCTGGTAGTTCAGCTGGTTAGAACGCTAGCCTGTCACGCTAGAGGTCGTGGGTTCGATCCCCATCCAGGTCGCCACTTGCTGATGTAGCTCAGTAGGTAGAGCACATCCTTGGTAAGGATGAGGTCACGCGTTCGAATCGCGTCATCAGCTCCATCAAGCCTCCGAAAAAATGGCTTAAACAAGCCACGAACGGAGGCTTTTTGTTAAGCTGATGTTTTACCCTGAGTAACAATAAAACGCACAAATCCGCATCGTTTGACATGGTCATCGTGTCAAAATCGTGTCAACTTTTCACCCCGATTTACATGAAAAAAAGCCGTTCGGAATCACACCGGACGGCTTTTTATTATACAGATTTGGGCTGTTATTTTGCTCCCATAACCGGCATTTTCGGTCTGGATTCTTAAAATTGAAGCATAATTCAATGGTCAACGGGGATGCTTGACGGGCCGGCGAGAACCACGGATTGGGCCTGCCAGCGGTCGCCCTCCATACGGATGACCGGCACCAGATTCTTGTGTTGGTCAAAGCCTTTCGCTCGTGAAAACGGGTCAATCTGTTTTTCAATTGCTTGTCATGAGAGAATTCTTATCTTTCTTCGAAGAATTTCTCATGAGACTCAATTATATTTCTTCCGTCTCCCACTCCCATCCCGCGGCCACACGTTTCATGACTTGAGCAAACCGTTCTTTTTCCTTGCTGTCGGTGGTGCGGAAGCGCTCCAGCGGGATGTGATAGCGGGAACAAATCTTATCCTTGAGGCGGTCCCGTTCGGCCTGCGGACTGCCTTCCTGGTGATAGCGACTGCTGTCCACTTCAACGATCAGGCACTTGGTACCTGCAGATTATGTGTTGACGACAAAATTCCACTCCAGACAATAACTATAATTTAGATTTGGCTGTTTCTGTTCTACAACATAAACAACAAATTCTCCATCTTCTTTTGCAGTAATCGGCTTTCGCTCGACTTCATATTTTGGTGTCATTAGTTTGTCTGCATAAACGACTTTGTAAACATCCTTTAATAATCCCCTTTTTGCTTTTACTCTAATAACCAATTTGTCAGTATGAATACTAACAATCTGAGCATAGTAGGGATTCATAATATGAGCCCCATCTTTGACGTCAATTCTTGTTTTATATGATATGATTTCATCTTTTTTAAGTGGTTCTATCAAAGTCAGAATTCCAACATAAGGCTGTGTCCCATTATCTTTTACTTGATAAGTATAGGCTTTTTCAGTAGAATTTTTCTCTCTTCGAAAATCCGTAAGATTCATTCCATCAAAGGTGCTTCCGGTCCAAAACAAACAATTGGGAATTTGGGAGATTTCATCGTGCAATGCCTGAATTTGTGCCTATTGTGGTAAAGAGGCTATAATCGTGCACTAAAATGCGGCAATATCCGGCACAAACCTATCTTTTATTTGACTCATTAACACTGGGCTGATATACTTTTTGTGTATTGGCATACAGCCGACTGAGAGGAACAGCATATGGATACGACCGCACGCTTTGATATGAAATCGCCGCCTATGCGGCAAAAATGGTATTTGCAGGGCTTGACATGGCTGATCAGCTTTCCGGCTGTCTGGTCTCACAAAGCCGAGATAACAAAGATTCACTGTGAAGGCCTGAAACCGCCCTTCATTTTTCTGGGAAATCACAACGCTTTTTTTGATTTTAAGGTGGCCACGGCTGCCCTATTTCCGTGGAGGGCAAACTATGTGATCGCTATCGACGGTTTTTTGAAAAGGGAGGCTCTGCTGCGGGCAGTCGGCGGCGTCTGCAAAAGGAAGTTCACATCGGACGTGCAGTTAGTGCGGCAAATTAAAAAAGTGCTGGATAACGGCGATGTGATGGTTATTTATCCCGAAGCGAGGTATTCGCTGTGCGGCACTCAGGCTGTGCTTCCAGATTCTCTTGGGAAGCTGTGTAAGTTGATGCGTGTGCCTGTCGTAACATTTATTACCCATGGCCACCATATCGACTCCCCGTTCTGGAATCTCCGTCCCAGAAAAGTGACGCATACGGAAGCGGTGATGAAGCAGCTTTTTACAGCTGAGGAAGCTGCCGCGGCGTCCGCAGAGGTGATAAATGACGCCATTCGCAAGGAATTTCAGTATGATGATTATAAGTGGCAGAAGCAGAAAGGCGTTCTCGTCGATGTACCGTGGCGGGCGGAGGGCTTACACAAGGTTCTTTATCAGTGCCCACACTGCGGTGAGGAATACCGTATGCGTTCCGATAAGAACGAGCTTTTTTGTGAGGCTTGCGGCAAGCGCTACCTAATGAGTGAGCTAGGAGAGCTTGAGGCCGAGAGCGGTAAGACAGAGTTTTCACATATTCCAGACTGGTACGAGTGGGAGCGGCAAAATGTCCGGCATGAGGTTGAGACTGGTGTCTACAGCTTCTCCGCTCCTTGCCATGTGGACTCATTACCCAACTCAGCGGGTTATATTAGGCTCGGCGACGGGATACTGAAGCACGATATGAACGGCTTTGCAGTTAGCGGTATCGGCACAAATGGTGATCCGTTCAAAATGGAGAAGTCTGTCAGCTCTATGTACTCCTGCCATATAGAATACAATTATCTTGGCCGTTTTGGAGATTGTATCGACCTTAACACACTCATCGATACATACTATATCTACCCGCATGGTGAAGAGTTTTCCGTAACAAAAATGGCCCTTGCGACAGAAGAATTATATTTTCACGCGCAGATGCAGAATTCGCAGGATAAAAATACCGTATGAAGTACGCTGGATAAAGGCAACAACAGCAGCGATAATATGCTTATAGACAAACACCGCAAAACCAATTCGTAGGGTTTGCGGTGTTTGTTTCAAATCATGGTACATTTGGCCTATATAAACTTGTCTATCGCTTCTGTCAACTCCTCAAGCCCCTCAATATTCTCAAAGCACGATTAATGTGGCGGACAGTCCGCTTATTTTTTGCAATTTCATTATTCTTGTGATATAATAAATATTTACGATGTCTTTTGTATGACCATTCGCGCTTTGCGCTTATGATACAGCTATTACAACACCGAATAAATATAACGAATTGGAAAAATTAATGCAATTTATAGAAATGAACCTCATCGCCCCCCTGTTGGATGCTGTCCGCGCAGTGGGTTACGAAACCCCCACCCCCATTCAGGAATCCACCATTCCGCTGGTGCTGTCTGGTAAGGATGTACTGGGTTGCGCACAGACCGGTACGGGCAAAACTGCGGCGTTTTCTCTGCCCATTTTACAGCTGCTCAACAACAGCACCCCTGCTGGCCGATCCCCCAACGCCTTGCGCCCCATTCGCTCGCTCATTCTCGCCCCCACCCGCGAGCTTGCCATGCAGACCTATGAAAATCTCCTGCAATATGGAAAAAAGCTGCCCTTGCGTACCGCTGTCATTTTCGGTGGGGTGAGTCAGGTCAACCAGATCAAGGTACTTAAAGGTGGCGTAGACATTCTTGTTGCCACACCCGGACGGTTATGTGACCTCATCAATCAGGGCTTTATCAAACTAAATGCCATTGAAATTTTCGTTCTGGATGAGGCAGACCGTATGCTCGACATGGGATTCATCCACGATGTCAAGCGTATCATCGCTCAACTTCCCCGCCAGAAGCAGACGCTGTTTTTCTCGGCAACCATGCCCATCGAGGTAGAGAGTCTCGCCATGGGGCTGCTCAAAAACCCGAAAACGGTCAAAATCGACCCACCCACCAGCACCGTTGACCGCATCGATCAGTGTGTATATCTGGTGGACAAGTCCAACAAGAACGATCTACTGCTGGATTTGCTCTACAACCAGGGCGTATCCTCCGCGTTGGTGTTTACCCGCACCAAGCACGGTGCCGACCAAGTGGAACACCACTTGGAAAAGCACGGTATCAAAGCTATGGCAATTCACGGCAATAAAAGTCAGGGTGCGCGCCAAAGTGCGCTCAACGCCTTTAAAACCGGAAAAATCAGTGTATTAGTTGCAACCGATATTGCCGCGCGCGGTATCGACATTTCCGAGCTTCCTTTCGTCATCAACTACAACATTTCCGAAGAAGCGGAGACCTACATCCACCGCATCGGTCGTACCGGTCGCGCCGGCGCAGTTGGTGTTGCCATCAGTTTTTGTTGCAGCGACGAACTGAGCAACTTACGGAACATCGAAAAGCTCATTCAAAAATCCATTCCCGAAAAGGAATGCGCTTGGACCGTACCTAACATGGCTCCCACCTTCAACCGCACTCCCAAAAAAGTTTCCACACACCGCTCCACTATCTGCACTATAAAAGGCAGTCGTTCCGGCAATCGTCGCCGCAACTGACTAGCAGGGGACGGGTGAAAATGCTCTTATTTGAAAGAAAGTTGCAATGAACTTTCCATAAGGGATTTTAGGCAATCTCTTAGAATAATATTTCAAGAATTATTATAGAGTCCAAAACACAGTTGTGTGCGAAATCATCCCACATGAACGCAAAAATATGCACACTCCAAATATGTGGTGCATTGTATCAAGTAGTGTTACATTTGCCATTCAAATGTACGCCTACATTTACGGTAATTGAACCGTATGGCAGACGGAATCCCTATGAACGCATACAATATTATCATGAAAAAAGCCGTTCGGAATCACACCGGACGGCTTTTTTTGTATGGATTTCGGCTGTAATTTTTGCTTCTACAACCGGCATTTTCGGTCTGAACACATAAAAATGAAGCATGACTTAATGGGTACCGAGGACGCTTGACGGGCCGGCTGGAACCACGGATCAAGCCTACTCTGCCAGCAACTTCTCGGTCTCTGCCTTTTGTGGAAACAGCACACAGCCGCCGACATGATCCTGATCTTCACGGAAAACACAATCTGTTCTTCTTCAGGCATGTTAGGTTTTCCTTTGACCCCGATCTATGCTTTCGGCTTCTATGTGAAGGCCAGCCTTGCTCATTTTCTTATCACTAACAAAACGTTTCAGCATAGCCGGGGTAAACAGCGTTCCGTTCGTAAAAACGGGAAAGATCAATTCCGGCGTCTTTGCCGCTTCCTCCAGCACGTCTTCCCTTTCGAGCGGCTCTCCTCCCGCCAATAAAATAAAGGATACGCCCAACGCATAGGCCTCTCTGAAAAGTTCCCCCCACCGTTTTGCGTCCATTTCCTCTTTAAACGACTGATCCATGCAGGTATGATTTGCCCGCGCATAGCATCCCGCGCAGTGCAGGTTGCACCGCGTTGCAATGCTTGCGATCAGAAACGGAGGCACGGAGGTTCCGAGGGCGTCGGACTGCAGCCGCCTCTGCGCCGCTTCCTTTTGTATTTTCGCGGCCCGGTGAAGAAAACGGAGTTCCTTTAGATTAAGCTTGGAGGACCGTGTCGCATCCCGGAAAATATGTACGACGGATTCATTCAGGTATTCTGCGAGTTCCAATATTCGCTGTCCCTTCTTCTGGCAGATATAAATTGTTCCAGCTACCAATTTATCAGCTTAATAGCCGCGCTCTTTTTTGTCAAGTTAAGCCTGGGATCCCTCGGAAATATCTTTATGCGATAAAAGGCTGCTGTGAAAATGAGGCCCAGGCGCTCGCTATCCGAACAGGCGGCCTGATTGCTTATCCATGCTTTATGCGCCTCGGTTTTTTTCTATAACCGTTTAATTCCTTCAGCGCAATTTTTTCTGCCGGATAAGATTGGCAGGGCTGGCTAAGAACGCCTGATTGGGCGGCCGCAAAGGGCAAAGCCGAAAACCATTTTACGCCTGCGGCAAAAAGCATCATGAGCATGAGCATAAAAAAACGGACGGCAGAACCGTCCGCTTTTTATTTGGAATGTCACCGGCAGCCAAGGATGGACAGGATACGCCCAAAAGCGAATGCTGCGCTTCTGTTTCTAACGATTTTGGAACGGCCATGAAAAACGCGTTCCGGCATTCTCGTCATCCTGCATATAAAAATAAAAAGCCGGAAGCATCTTCCGGCGCGCTCGGCCGCTCGCTTGTAATCCTCCTGATACAGATTGGCGGGCAGCCGCGTCCCTATCCCGGTTATGCACGGCTGGCCGACCGCGAATTCCCGTTCTTTTCATCGCCCGGAGTTTTTGAATATCTCATTATCATCTGCAAATACTTCTTTTGAGGTGATTTTATGGCAAAGGACAGTCAGATCGACCCGAAAGAGGTTCGAAAGCAAAAATCCAAAGGCGGCCCCACATTTACCGAAGGCGCTTTTGACGGCGAAGGCCGGAACAACAAGAAGCAATCCGGCAGCCGTCAGAAGCCGGGCAATGACAAATAGCGGAGGTTATATACATGGCTAAAGCAGGCATGCGCCGCCCCGACCCCAAAGAACCGCACGGAACCGAAAGCAACCATAAGACGCATTTCCCCAAGAACGACGTGCCTCCTGTTCCGGAGATTCAGGGGAAAGCGAAGTTATCCGGAGAAAAAGCAAAGCCCATTACGGAACGATAGCCGTGCCGCCCAGCGGGGCGGCTTTTTCTTGTTTCCCGCCGACGCCGCTCTCAATAAGGGCTCAACGGCCTTTGCAAAACTTTCTCCGCCAAAGGAACCGCCTCGAAGAATAATAAGGGCCGGAATCTCCTGTCGAAGACCCAGTAACTTTCGTTTACGCAAAACGGCTTTTCTCCTGCCCCAGTCTCCGGCCGGAAAATTGACAACACGGAAAAAGAGGGCTATGATACATACGGAAAAATGATGAAGGAGGAATCGTCATGACAAAAACCGAAGAAGTCAGACAACAGATGATGGCCGCGATGAAGGCCGGCGACAGACCGCGGAAGGACGCCCTATCCTCCCTTCTTGCCGCCCTTAAGGCAAAGCAGATCGACAAGCAGGCCGAGCTCACCGAGGCGGAGGAAAACGCCGTGGTCGCCAAGGAGCTTAAGGAGCTCCACGAGACGCTCGACACCACGCCCGCCGACCGTACGGAATCAATCGCCGAAGCGAAGGCCCGGATCGCCGTCTTTGAAGAATTCATGCCGAAGCAGATGGACGAAAAGGAGATCGGCGCGGCAATCGACGCCACCTTTGCGGAGCTCGGCATCGAAACGCCCGCGCCTTCCGACAAGGGCAAAATCATGAAGGCCCTGATGCCGAAGGTTGCCGGGAAAGCGGACGGCAAGCTCGTAAATGAGCTGGTATCCAGGCGTTTTTCCTGAAAAAGAGCTTGATAAAATCCGGGGGATCCCCCGGATTTTTTTATTCTATGGTGCCGCTTTCCGCCGTATCCGAACCGAGTGCCGCAGGCGGCCCCGGATCGGATACGGATACGTGGAGAAACCGGGCCTGCCCCGCACAGGGGAGACGGTTGCTTCCCATTTCTCACGGAAAAACGGCCTTTCCGTCCTCATGCTCATACCGTTTTCCGGGATTCCGTATGGGCTGCGGCAGGAAAAAAATCCAGAAGCCGCGGATGCGCCACCCTTTCCCCCGGAAAAGAATCCATTGAATTATTCCCTGAAAAATGATAATATAATAGGAGAAAAACGGCAGCAGCATCGATAAAGGAGGGGTCTTATGAAACGAGGCATTGTTCTCGCGGGCGGCGGTTCCCGGGGCGCCTACGAGATCGGTTTTTGGCAGGCGATCCGCGAGCTCGGCATCACCTATCAGATCGTCACCGGCTCCTCGGTCGGCGCGCTGAACGGCGCTATGCTGGCGGCGGGGAATTTTGACCGTGCAAAAGAGATGTGGCTTGGCCTTCATACGGAGGATGTGATCCTGCGCTCCGGAAGAAGGCCCGCGCTGATCCCGGATATGAAGCTTCTTCCAGAATCCATGAAAGCGGTCTTTCTCGATTTTTTGGGCGAGGCCATCACCATCAAGATGGACCCCTCGCCGCTCAAGTCGCTGATGGGCGTCTGGTTCGACGAGGCGCAGATGCGGCAGAGCGGCGTCAATTACGGCATGATGACGACGGAATATCCATCGATGAAGCCGGCGCCTTTTTTGCTTTCGGATATTCCGGAGGGCATGCTGCCGGAATATATGATGGCCACCTCCGCCGTCTTTCCTTCCATGCAGCCGAGGGAGATCAACGGGAAAAGATATATCGACGGCGGATACAGCGACAATATGCCGGTCAATCTTGCGCTCGATATGGGCGCGGACGAGATCATCGCCGTGGATCTCAAGGCGGCCGGTCTGGAACGCGGCTATGAGACGGACCTGCCGGTGCGCGTCATCCGGCCGCAGTGGCCTCTCGGCAAAAGCATGGAATGGGATGTTGCCCTTTCCGCCAAGAACCTCATTATGGGTTATAACGACACCATGAAGAGCTTCGGCTATATGGACGGCTTCCGTTACAGCTTTACTCCGGGGACGGCCGCCTCGCTGATGCATGCGTGCATGGAGTCGCTCCCGGCGCTGCTGGTCGGGACGGGGATCTACGCCGATGCCGCGGCAAAGGATTTTACCCGCACCAAACTGGCAAGGACCGTCGCTGAAAACCGGCATCTGCGTCCGGGAAGAATGCCTGATCTGTTCGGCATTGTCTGTGCGGAGATCGCCGGCGAGTGCTTTGAGCTTGATCCGACTCCCGTTTACAGCGCCCCGGATTTCACCGCGGAGATCGCCAAGGCGTTTTTACCCTACTGGAAACAGGGCACCTCCCGCGTGGAGCTTGCGCTCGGCGCGGAACGGGATCTTCGCCACCGCTCCGCCCTGCTGCGGAAACTCGAGCGCCGGGATATCATCTCCTTCATCTACGCGCAGATCGCCCCCGCCATGACCGGGGCAAAGCTCCCGCATGAATACCGGCTGCTGGCCGGATTTGTGCCGCAGGAGCTCTGGGCCGCCCTGTGGCTTTACAGCGTCACCAATCTGACACCCGGGAAGTGATTTTTCATGCTAAAAAAAGGTTTTGCCCTGCTGCTGGCGGTGCTTTTCCTGTTCTGCGGCTGCTCAAAGACGCAGGATGTGGGAGAACAATATCGGTTTGCCACCGGCAGCACCTCGGGCACCTATTATACCTTTGGCAACTACATGGCCGCCATCTGGGATAAATACGTCGGCTGCAGCACGGAGATTCTCGCCACGACCGGCTCCGTCGAGAATCTCAACATGCTCGCGGGCGGCGATGCGGATTTCGGCATCGTGCAGAACGACATTTTATACTACGCCCTGAACGGCAAAGAGATGTTTGCGGAAAACAAGCTCAAAGGCATCTCCGTCGTCGCCGCGCTCTATGCCAAGACGATCCAAGTTGTCGTACCGGCGGAGAGCGAGGTCACCACCATCGGCGGCCTTGCGGGCAAGATTGTGGCCGTCGGCGAATCCGGCACCGCGACCGAGGCCGCCGCCAGAGTGATCCTCGAGGCGCATGGCATCTCCTATGACGATATCACCGTCAAATACCAGAATTTTTCCGAAGCCTCCGACGCCATGGCCAAAGGCACCGTGGATGCGGCATTCGTCGTCTCCGCCCTGCCGAGCGCCGGCGTGCTCAATTATATCAAGACGCACGACATCCGGCTTTTGAGCATGACCTCGGTGGCCTCCGCGGAGCTGACCGAGAATTACCCGTTCTTCTCCTATGCCACCGTTACCGCGGACGTCTACGGCACGGATATCTCCTGCGCCACCCTCTCGGTCGAGACGCTGCTGGTCTGCCGCTCCGATCTTCCCGGTGATGATGTGGAAAGCGTGCTCACCGGCCTGTTTGAAAATCTGGATGAGCTTGCTTCCGCCCATGTGAAGGGCTCGGAGATCAATGCCGAAACCGCGTATTCTTCGAAGGTCGGCACCTATCATAACGGCGCAAAACGGTACTTTGGATAACGCACTTTCATGAAATGAAAGTGCTGCGAGTTTGCCTTGCCCGCCTTATAGAACGGCGGGCATTTGCTTCGCAAACCGGCGA
>DAOTHJ010000005.1:84826-87379 GCA_035447605.1 Oscillospiraceae bacterium
TTGCCTTGCCCGCCTTATAGAACGGCGGGCATTTGCTTCGCAAACCGGCGAACTCGTCGTAAAACCAAACCAAGTGATGTGAGTTTGCCTTGCCCGCCTTATAGAACGGCGGGCATTTGCTTCGCAAACCGGCGAACTCATCGTAAAATCAAACCAAGTGCTGTAAATTTTCTCGTCGGCCAAAAGTAGGCCGACGCCGTGTTTCGCACGGACGAAAATTCGTCTTAAACCATTCCGAAGGGTGAAGGGTATTTGCTTTGCAAACCGCACCTTCGGCGCTGCGAGTTTTTCTTCGCGGCCATAACGAACGGCCGCGATTTCTTTTGGAAACCGAAAAACTCGTCGTAAAACCAAACCAAGTGCTGTGAATTTTCTCGTCGGCCAAAGAGTAACGGTCGGTTAGCCCCCGGATGCCGTCTGAAAAATACAATAAAAAGCCCTGCCGCAGCTTCTCGCTCGGCAGGGCTTTTCTTATGATTTCAGCCGGAGTTCATGTGCTCGCTTAGGAGCGGGCGTCCTCCCGGCTCTCTTTTTTTCTGCGCGTCGCGATCAGGAAGACGGTAATCAGAACCACCGCTCCTGCCGCGGCACAGGCGATCCAAATCCACGGGCTCGGGGTTGCTTCCGCAGGTTCCGCCACGGCCGCTTCCTCCACGCTGACAACCTGGAACCGGCTGAATCCGTTGATTTCAAACCGGATGCCGACAGGCTCGTTGTCCTCATAGACGAGCGTTCCGTCGACCAGCTCCGTTGTGCCGGCGCTGTGTTCCACATAGACGCCGAGCGTCTTGAGGAACGCCTCATCGGCCATCTGCTCTTCGCTGAGGCCTTTTACCGGCAGCGTGACGGCGGCCGCGAGATCCTGCAGGTTCGTTTCGATTCTCTTCGGTACGCCGAAGACTTTGCCCGTCGTATCCGTCGTGGAGAAGACCGAGGAATCGCCGAGGAAGGCCTCTTCCGCCTCCTCTGCTTCATCCTGCGCCTGCACGATGCGGAAGAAGATCGTTGTACCGCTTTGAGCCGCCCGCTCAACTTCCTCTGCGGAAATTTCCACCGTTCCCGCAGGGGACATAAGCGTCAGGCCGAGTCCGTTCTGCGAAAGCGCCATAACCGCATCGGACGGTGCCTCAAAGGTATATTCGTTTGCCGGATCATCCGCGGAATCGCCAATCGTCACCGCGACGGCATCCGATACGCCGCCCTGTTCGATCAGCTTCTGCACCGTATCGGCAGTCAGGATGACAGAATCCATCTTCGTACCGTTATCGAGCGCTGAGCGATAGATGGGCTCGCTCCCGGCGCTGTTGCCGGACTGTGCGGATGCGGTACGTCCCGTCTCCGCGCGCGTCTCCTCTTTCGACACACCCTCCTGCTTGACGACCAGCAGGAACGTTCTGGAAACCGTATTGTCGCCTTCCGTCGCCGTAATCGTGAGCACGACGCTCGCATCATGGCCCTGCGGCCGTGTGACAATACCGATCATGCCGTCGTCACCCTGCTCCATGCGGATTACATCCGGATCGGAGGAGGTCCATGTGATCTGTACGCCCTCGCTGCTGATGCCGCGTACCGTGAAGTTCTCGGTCATGCATTCCCAGTTATTGCCCGATGCGAAGGTGAATTCCGTCTCCAGCGGCAGAGCCGGCTGAACCGCTTCGCCGTTTGCAATCCATTTGGCATACAGCGTCACATTTCCGGCAACGTCGGAGGTAAAATCGTATTTTTGGGTGAGTCCGGCATCCAGATACCAGCCGCCGAAGGTATAGCCATCCCGTACCGGGTCGTTCGGATCCTTGATATTGCCGCCGTACGGGATCTTCTGGCCCTCCACCACGTTGCCGCCGTTGGAATCAAACGTAATCGTACCGATTCCGGCGCCGTAAGTGTTGGCCGTATATTTTGCCACCATCGTCATGTTTCCGGTCTCATCATAAACCTCTTCCCAACCGACGAAGGTGTAGCCCTCGCGCTCCGGGGCCTGCGGTGCCGAGGCCGATTTGCCGTCCTCCACGATCTGAATCTTGAGCACCGTGCCGTCCCAATCTCTAAAGGTTACGGCATGGGTTTCCGTATCATCCACCGGGCCGCTGTCGCTGGAGTCCTTTCTGGCATAGGTGTATCTGTTGTCTGAGTTCTCGGCGCTTGTGCCGCCCTTCGTCGTAACCGTCACATGCACCGTTCCAGCGCTGCCCACAGGGGAAATTGCGACGATCTTCGTATCTGAAATGACCGTGTAGGAAGCGGCATCCACTTCTCCGAAGCGAACCGCAATCATCTTTGTGAAATTCGTTCCGCGGATCGTAACGCTCGTGCCTCCGAGAATCCGGCCTCTCTCCGGAGAGACCGAGGTCACGGTGGGCGCAGGTTCGACCGTCGCCGTGATCGTCAGCTCGTCGGAGGTGAGATCCTCGCCCTCCGAGAGCTCCGCAATCGCGATCGTCAGGCTGAACGTCGTCACGTTGGAATCGAAGTCCGTGCCGCTGTACGCGAGATTCACTTTGCAGTGCGTCGTATCCGTATACTCGACGCTCTCGACGCTCACGCCGGCAGGGG
>DAOTHJ010000005.1:87479-91854 GCA_035447605.1 Oscillospiraceae bacterium
CGTCCTTGAAGGTCACGTTCGAGAGCGCCACCGTCAGGCTGTTCGCATCGAGATTCTCCTCCGTCAGAGCCTCCGCCGGAGTGATCGCCGACGTGATGACCAGCGTCGTGAATTCCTCAACGGAGCCGTAGGAGGTGCCTTCGATGTTGGTCGCGTAGGCGCGCACATAATATTTCGTGCCTTGGGCGAGCCCGGTTATCGTCTCGCTGAAGGTATCCGTGCCCAAGCCATTGTCATTCTTCGTGACGCCGGTCTCCCCGATCTCAGGCGTGCTGTCCGTCGAGGAGTAAACAATACCTCTCTCGGTCACCGACTCGCCGCCCGAAGCCGTCACGTCGCCGCCCAGCACCGCCGTCGTCGCCGTGTAGGTCGTCACGCTGTCCGTCGTCACCGTCGGCGCCGTCTCGACCAATGCCGTGATCGTCAGCTCGTCGGAAGTGAGATCCCCGTCGTTGTCGGAAAGCTCCGCAATCTTGATCGTCAGGCTGAACGTCGTCACGTTGGAATCGAAGTCCGTATCGTCGTACGCGAGACTCACCTTGCAGTGCGTCGTATCCGTATACTCGACGCTCTCGACGCTCACGCCGGCAGGGGCGTTATTGAGCGTGAAGTTTGCCTCGTCGAGCGTCGCGTCCTTGAAGGTCACGTTCGAGAGCGCCACCGTCAGGCTGTTCGCATCGAGATTTTCCTCCGTTAAAGCCTCCGCCGGAGTGATTGCCGCTGTGATCGGCGGCAGGGTTGTCACGGATTTGGTCGTGTAACAGGTCTTGTTGCCGGCCATATCTTTTACGATTACATTGAAATAATAGGTTGTTCCCGCCGTAAGAACGGTGGCATCCTTTGTGGCGATATCTGCCGCATAGCTGCCCAGCGCCGTTCCGTTGGCTTCAATATCCGTCACGGTGCCGAGATTGTTGCTGGTGGAGCGGTAAACCAGGTATTCCAGATCGGCCTGTGTGCTGCAGTCGTCGGTTGCTTTGTTCCAACTGAGCGTTGCACCTGTCCGGGTGATATTCGACGACGTAATGGTTTTATCGGTCACGCTTGGTGCGGTCGTATCGATATCCATGATCTTTGTATCGCTCGCGACGATGCCCTCGGTGGAGCCGCCCTCGCCGAAGCCGGAGAACTCCACAATATAGCCACTCAGCTTGGCAAAGCTGCTTCCGTCATATGCGCTGAGATCGTCCCAATAGGGACCCAGCAACCCGATATAAACAAAATCTCCGGTATTCGGCTCACCGGAATGCCACGGTGAGAAGCCGTCGGTCACATTATTTGCGATCTCCTGCCCGGCCTCCGGTCCGTCGACCCAATAGTAAAGCACCGTCTCCGGATGCTGATAAATATAGGAAGTGGTCCCGTTGCAGATGGCGTCTGTGCTATAAAGGGTCACGTAATGCGGAAGAAGGTTTTTCTGTTCCGTAAACGTGGTATCGCAGAGATCCGAATAGGAGATCTCGTTGCCGTCCGTCCCTCTCGTTATGCTCGGGCTTGAAACCGTGCCGGTGTTTCTCTGCCAGAGGCCACCCATCCATGCGTCGTTCCAGTGGTCGTCTCCGGTTCCTCCGGTATCGACCAATTTTAGCAAGATCGAGTTCTCTGCCTGGCTTGTCGCGGTGGCAAGATAGCCGCGCCCGCCGAAATACGGGTCCGCCGTGCTGCCCGCCGCAAGCGCGGCGTCTACCCAGCTGATAGGCGTGGCGACATAGCGGTAAAAATGTCCATCAAAGAAGGTATCTCCCGCCTCCGGAGAGACCGAGCTGGCTGTAGCCGTAATGGTCTGCTGCGCCGTACCATTTAACGAGTAAACAATGTTGCTCAGTAAAGTTTCGGCCGCCGGAATATCCGTGAAGGAGAAAACCACGCTGTTAAACTGCTGTCCGGCGGAATAGGAGTTTATATAGGTCGTCCCATTTGTTCCGCCAAGGAAGGTGAGAACGCCGCTCCCGAGCGACGGCACCGTGATATATCCACTGTTCACGGAGATCGTGATTATTCTGCACGGGGAGGACATGGTTATGCCGCAGGTGTAGGTCGATCCGCTCTTCCATGTGACATTGGTGAGCTCGACCGTCGCGGCGACTATAACATTAATTCTATAATAATTTATGGTGACGCCGTCCTGCGCCGTCACTCTGACGATGAAGAAATCGCCGTTGCTGATTGCTTCGTTTGCATAGGCCGTATCGCTTGCGAAGTTCGTGGTAGAGGCGCCGCTCGCATATTTGACCGCTTTCACCGTGGCATTCCCGTCGTTTTTGTCAAACAGCGTAATATAACTGCCGGTGTTGCTCGTATCCGCAGCCTGCGCCGAGGTGAGCATCACCGAGCCCGCCGTCTCCGAACCCAGCGTACCGGCCGGAGTTCCGAGGGCAACGGTCGCTCCTTTTACCGTAGAGGATGCTTTCAGGGTCGCATCGGTGCTCAGGAAGGCCAGCTCGCCGATGGCGGAGGCAAAAGCCGCGCTGCCGCTGCCGTCGTCGCCTGTGAGCTGGTTGCCGTACTCGACAAAGTAGCCTTTGGCTGAATAAGTGCTGGCCGGATCCGTAAGGTCATATGAGATATCGTTCCATGAGAATACCGTGCCCTGCTTTCCGGGGCTCCCGGAGACGACCAGCGTCGTCAGGCAGTTTTCGCCGCCGGCCGTATTGTTCGGCTCATTGCCGCGTCCCCAGTTGAAATAATAGCCCAGCGACGCGTTTTCTGCATCTACAGTTTCAAGCGGCGAGGCATCGGTTAAAGTGGTTACGTTATAAAACAGATCACCAATTTCCGGCCCGCAGGCCCAGTACCAGCCGTTGGTGACGAAAGAAGCCGTCTGAAAGCTGTCATAATACAGTCCATTCAGAGTTCCGTGGCTCAGAATCGTGCCGCCCAGCCAGCCTGTACTGCCGCCGGAAAGGGAATTCAGGAAGGTATCCTCTGAGAGAGTCGTGACGGTGGCGAGATAGCCGGTCCTGCCCATGTAGGTCATACCCTTTGCGGTGGTATAAGCGGTAACCCAGTCAATGCCCCACTCTCCGGCCGGCAAAAACTGATAGTAATGCTCCGTATCGCTGTTATAAAAAGTATCCGTCGTGATATTTTCGGTCGTGACCGTGATGTTCACCGTCTGAGAATCGCTTGCTACGGCGAAGCCCACCGCGCGCAGATAATCCTGCACCGCGCTTGTCAGCGTACCGTCGGCAAGATTGATCCTCTTCGTGTAGTCATTCGAAGTCGAGGAGACTGTGAAGCCGGCCGGCGCGGTCGGCAGAACGATCTGATCTCCACTGATTACATTGTCGGAAAACGCAATCAGGATGGTTTTAATGTTGCTTCCGGATACCGCAACATTCGGATAATAATATTTGTCACCGGTGAGAGCCGCGCTCCCAAGTTCAAGGCCAACCGGCGTCGTAACCGATTCCGTTGTATAGCAGGTCTTATTGCCGGCCTCGTCCTTCACGATCACGTTGAAATAATAGGTGGTGCCCGCCGAGAGACCCGTGATATCCTTTGTGGCGATATCCGCCGCATAACTGCCGACGGCGGTGCCGTTGGCTTCGATATTCGTAACCGTATCGAGATTATTGCTGGAGGACCGATAGACAAGGTATTCCAGCGCCGTCTGCGCGCTCGTGTCGTCGGTGGCCTTATTCCAACTGAGCGTCACGCCCGTTATGGTAAGGTTGGACGCTGTGATGGCGGTATCGGTCACGGCCGGCGCGGTCGTGTCGGAACCGGAGTCAACCGCAAAAGCCGTGAGCACCGGATAGCCCTGATTGGTTGAGCCCGTATCCGCGGCCCATGTTCCGGTATAGCCGGTGTTGAGATCCGTGACAAAATCCGTGCTCTTCATATATTCAGAAGTCTTCGCGATCGTGTAGTCGGTTCCATTTCCGATGCCCTTTTCCGTCCCTGCGGAGCTGTTGTAATAACATCCTGTTACGGAACCCGAGTCATAATATCCGATCACTCCGCCCTTATAAATAAGAACAGTTGTGCTGCCTGTAGCATAACAGTTTGCGGTCGATGATCCTGTTCCGGTCTGGATTCCAATCAGGCCGCCCGCGCAGGCATTGTTCCCCGATGCTGTCACATTGCCCGTGGCATAGCAGCTTGTAACGGAGGTGTTCGACGGGCCTGCCTGACCCAGAAGCCCACCGGCCGAAGTGACGCTGCCGCCCGTCACGGTAACCGCCGCGAAGCAATTTGAGGCGCTGCAATAATCAGCCTTGCCGATCAGGCCCCCCGCGTAATAGTACGCAGCAGAGACGCTGCCCGTGGCATAGCAGTTCGTGACCGGAGTGGAAGTACTGCCAGTGCCGTTCCAGTAGCCGACAAGCCCGCCGGCACTATATGACGAAAAGATTGAAACATCTATCAAGCC
>DAOTHJ010000006.1:0-80417 GCA_035447605.1 Oscillospiraceae bacterium
GTCGGGCCCGAGCCTTCTGCAAGCGCGCCAGGGTGTCACCAGCATGGACCGGCAAACGGATCGTGCGACCCGTGTTCGCGATGGAGCGGGTGATGGCCTGACGGATCCACCAGGTCGCATAGGTGGAGAACTTGAAGCCCTTGGTGTGGTCGAATTTCTCGACGGCCTTGATGAGGCCGAGGTTGCCCTCCTGAATCAGATCGAGGAACTGCATGCCGCGGCCTACATATCTTTTTGCGATCGAGACGACCAGACGGAGGTTGGCCTCCGAAAGGCGTTTTTTTGCATAAGGGTCTCCCTGCGCCATGCGCTCGGCGAGGTCGACTTCCTCATCCGGCGTCAGCAGCGGAACCCGCCCGATCTCCTTGAGATAGACCTTGACCGGGTCGTCGATGCCGGCCCCCTCGATGACGGTGCCGTCCTCGTCGTCAAAGTCCTCTTCCTCAATATCGGTAAGATCAAAATCCTCGTCGACCGGCGGCGTGAAATCCTCAACGATCTCGATGCCGGAACCCTCGATCAGGTCGTAGAGCTTGTCCACCTGCTCCACATCGTAATCCTGCTCCTCGAGAAAATCGGTGATCTCCTTGGTTGTCAGTTTCCCCTTGCTTTTTCCACTTTCGAGAAGCTCGTTAAGGCCGTTTTTCTTTTCTGCCATTGTTTCATCCCCCTGAATGTCTGTTGATTGCCGATTCCGCATCATTTTACGGCGCATCTGTTTTTTTGGATGCCAGTTTGGTTCTCATGAATTCTTCCCATTCCGCATCCGGCATATCCTTGATTTCCGCGTCTGATTTTTTTTCTTTTGCTTTTAGCATCGCGTCAAAGGCGTCCGCGGCCTCCTCCGGCTCGTAGCGGCGTTCCCGCGCGTAGGCGAAGACCCGCTCGGCCGCGCTCTGCTCCGCAAGGCTGAAATCCGCGAACAGCGACGCGCCGGCCTCCTTGTGAAAAGCCGCCGCCTGCGCCATCCGCTCGAACATCCGGGCATACAGGCCGCAGACGAAGTCGTCCTGCCGCACCTTTGCCGCATACTCCGGCAGCAGTTCCTGATGGCGGTAGAGCGTGCCGAGCAGCCGCTCCTCCGCGGCCGCCGAGGCGGGATTTTTTGCCCGCTCCGGGACGGCGTCGTCCTTGGAGACAAGGCCGAAGTTCCGCAGCTCGCGTTCTCCGCGTTTCTCCTGATTCCGGATCTGCCGCTTGAGCAGCGCCTCCACCTGAGCGAGGACGCCCTCTTTCGGCAGACTGTAATCGGAGGCGATCTTGGCCGCCCAGACATCCCGCTCCAGCGGATTCCGGAGGCCGGCCACCATGACGGTGGCCTCCTTCACGGCGGCGATGACACCCTCCGGCACATTCGTATCGTATTTCGACCGGATCCGGTCAAGCTCGTATTCCGTCGCGCCGCTGCTCTTTTTAAGCAGCTGGCCGAACCGGGCCGCGCCGAAATTCTTTATGTACTCGTCCGGGTCCTTGGCGCCCTCGACGACCAGCACCCGCGACCGGACGCCCACCTCATCCAAAAGACCGGCCGCTCTTTTGGAGGCCTTTCGCCCCGCCTCGTCCGCGTCGTAGGCGAGAACCACCTCCGGCGTATAGGACGAAAGCAGCCGGCATTGATCCTCCGTCAGAGAAGTCCCCAGCGAGGCCACCGCCCCGGTAAACCCTGCCTGATGCATGGAGATGACGTCCATATAGCCCTCGCAGAGGATGAAGTCGTCCGGCTTATTTTTTTTGGCAAAATTGAGGGCGAAGAGGTTTTTCGTCTTTTTAAAGACCGGCGTATCCGGCGAATTGTAATATTTCGGGCCGTCGCCCGCGAGCTTTCGCCCGCCGAAACCGATCACGTTGCCCCGCAGATCGAGGATCGGGAACATCACGCGGTCGCGGAAGACATCGTAATCCTTCCCGTTCCGTCCCTGCCGCGCAAGGGCGGCCGCCTCCATCTGGTAAGGCTTATACCCCTTTTCTGAAAGCCGGTCGCTGAGGCCGTAAAAATTCGCCGGCGCATAGCCGAGGCCGAAATGCGTGATCGTTTTGGGCGTGAGGCCGCGCCGCAGAAGGTAATCGAGCGCGCTCTTCCCGGCCGGGCCCATGAGCTGCTCGTGAAAGAAACGCGCCGCCTCGCGGTTCATCTCGAGGATGGCGGTTTTGAGCAGCGCTTCCTTGTCGTCGGCGGCCTCGTCCGGCACCTGCATCCCGGTGCGCTCGGCCAGAAGGCGGATGGCCTCCACATAGCCGAGGTTTTCGATGCGGCGGACAAAGCCGATCACGTCCCCGCCCGCGCCGCAGCCGAAGCAGTAGAACGACTGGCTCTCCGGGTAAACGGTGAAGGAAGGGGTTTTCTCCGAATGAAACGGGCACAGGCCGACGGAGATGCGGCCTTTTTTCTTTAACTGAACGTAGGAGGAGACAACGGTCTCGATATCGTTATGGAATTTCAGCTCTTCGATGAAGCTTTGCGGGATCATGTCGTCCCCTCCTTTCGGTAAGTGCGGTTTTCCGCGAAATTTCTTTCTTTTTTATTCCCTGCTCCATCCCTTTGGGACGAAGTAGTCGGTATAAAGCTTGATGGCGTAGCGGTCGGACATGCCGCTGATGTAATCGCAGATGGCCCGGTCGGCGCCCTCGGAGAACGCGATGGCGAGGTATTCGGGCGGAAGGCGGTTCGGATCCTCAAGGAAAAACGCATAGAGCTGCTTGAGCATGGCCATGGCCTTGTGTTCCTGCGATTTGGCGACGGGGTTCGTATAGACCGCCCCGAACATGAACGCCTCGAGGTCGGCGAAGACCTCCTCCGTATGGCCGTCCATTTGGATGTCGCCGGAGCTGTTTTCGATAACCGAGTTGATGAGCGCCGTAAGCCGGGTCTCCCGGTCCTTGCCCAGTTCCTCCCGGATCGGGGCGGGGACGTCCTCCTCCGACAGTACGCCGGCGCGGATCGCATCCTCGAGGTCATGATGCGCGTAGGCGAAATGATCCGCCAGCTTGACGAGTCTGCCCTCGAGCGTGCAGGCCAGCCCGGTCGTATGCGCTCCGATCCCGTCGCGGACTTCCCACGTCAGATTGAGCCCGGCGCCGTCGCGCTCGAGCCGCTCCACAACGCGGACGCTCTGCTCGTAATGGCGGAATCCCTCCGGCGCGATCTCATCCAGCGCACGCTCCCCGGCATGGCCGAACGGCGTATGCCCGAGGTCGTGTCCGAGGGCGATCGCCTCGGTCAGATTCTCGTTGAGCTGGAGCGCCACCGCCATGGTCCGGGCAATCTGGGCAACCTCAAGTGTATGCGTGAGGCGCGTGCGGTAATGGTCGCCCTCCGGGCTCAGAAAGACCTGCGTCTTGTGCATGAGCCGGCGGAACGCCTTGCAGTGGAGGATGCGGTCCCGGTCACGCTGAAACTCGGTGCGGATGCCGTCGGAGGGGATGGGCGTATCCCTCCCCTTCGTCTCGGCGGAAAGGCAGGCATACGGGGACAGCGTGTCCCGTTCAAGCTGTTCCGTCCTCTCGCGGATGGTCATTCCGTTCGCCTCCCGTTTTTCTCCCGACGGACGCCGAAATCCGCGCCCGCGGGGCACAATTTTTGTTCCCGTTGTAAATATATACGCCAAAAAACAGGCAAAACCTTTTTTCTGCGCAAAATTTCCGACAAAATCCTTCTCTTTCGCGGCCCGGCGGCATGAGAAGGTAAAAAATCAGTCGTCGTCGAGCTTGAGCACCGCCATGAAGGCCTCTTTCGGCAACTCCACGGAGCCGATCCGGCGCATCTTCTTCTTGCCTTCCTTCTGTTTTTCAAGCAGCTTCTTCTTGCGGGTGATGTCGCCGCCGTAGCACTTGGCCAAAACATCCTTGCGCAATGCCTTGACCGTCTCTCGCGCAATGATCTTACCGCCGATTGCCGCCTGCACCGGCACCTCGAAGAGCTGGCGGGAGATGTTGTCCCGAAGCTTTTCCGTCATGCGGCGGGCGCGCGGATAGGCGTTATCCGCGAAGAGAATCATCGAAAGGGCGTCGACCATCTCGCCGTTGAGCAAAATATCCAGCTTGACAAGCCGGCTGGGCTTGTAGCCGCTGAGCTCGTAGTCGAAGGAGGCATACCCCTTGGTGCGGCTCTTGAGCGCGTCAAAGAAATCGTAGATGATCTCCGCAAGCGGCAGCTCGTAGCGGATCTCGGCGCGGTCCGGCGCCGGATAGCTGGTGTTTTTAAAGATGCCGCGGCGCTGCTGGCACAGATCCATGATGCTGCCGATGTACGGGGTCGGGGTCAGGATCGTCGCGTTGACGTAGGGTTCCTCGCTGGATTCGATCGTCGCAGGATCCGGGTAGTTGGTCGGGTTGTCGAGTTCGACGGTCGTGCCGTCGGTCAGATGCAGGCGGTAGATCACGCTCGGCGCCGTGGTGATGAGGTCGAGCCCATACTCGCGCTCGAGCCGCTCAAGGATGACCTCCATATGAAGTAAGCCGAGGAATCCCACGCGGAAGCCGAAGCCCAGCGCGGCCGAGGAATCCGGCTCAAAGCTCAAAGAGGCGTCGTTGAGCGTCATCTTTTCGAGAGCGTCGCGCAGATCCGGGTATTTGGCGCCGTCGAGCGGGAAGATGCCGGCATAGACCATCGGGTTTGCCCTGCGGAAGCCGGGCATCGCCTTCGCGGCCGGACGTTCCGCCGTGGTGATCGTATCGCCGACCGCGGTATCCGCGACGGTCTTGATCGAGGCGGTGATATAGCCGACCTCCCCGGCCCTGAGGCAGTCCGCCGGCACAAGGTGTTTCGCGCCCATGTATCCGATCTCGACCGTGTCGAACTCGGCGCCGGTCGACATCATGCGAATGCACTCGCCGGTATGGAGGCAGCCGTCGAACACGCGGACGTACGCGATGACGCCGCGGTAACTGTCGTAATAGGAATCGAAAATCAGTGCTTTGAAAGGAGCATCGTCGTCGCCCTTCGGCGCCGGAACATTATGCACGATGGCCTCCATGACCGCATGGACATTCTCGCCGGTCTTGGCGGAGATGCGCGGCGCATCCATCGCCGGAATGCCGATGATGTCCTCGATCTCGATGGCCGTGCGCTCCGGATCGGCGGCGGGCAGGTCGATCTTGTTGATGACCGGCACCAGCTCCAGATCGTGATCCGCCGCGAGGTAGGCGTTGGCGAGCGTCTGGGCCTCCACGCCCTGCGAAGCGTCCACGATCAGCACGGCGCCCTCGCAGGCCGCCAGCGACCGGGAGACCTCATAGTTGAAATCCACATGTCCGGGCGTGTCGATCAGGTTGAGAATATAGTTCTGTCCGTCGTCCGCCGTATAATTGAGCCGCACGGCCCGCGCCTTGATCGTGATGCCGCGTTCGCGCTCGATTTCCATATTGTCGAGGAGCTGGTCCTCCATCTCGCGCGGGGCGACGGCCTGCGTGTTTTCGAGAATCCGGTCCGCAAGCGTCGATTTGCCGTGGTCGATATGGGCGATGATACAGAAATTGCGAATGTTGTCCTGTGGCAAGCATTCCACCTCCGGCGATAAAAATCCAGTATGGATTATACCACGAGAGAGGCCTTTCTTCCAAGATTTTTTTATATAAATATAAAATATAGAGGCTTTTTCCCGGTTTTTTTCCAAAAAAGGCCGCCTTTCGCCTGAAAAGGGTTTCTTTTCTGCCTTGCGGGAGGAAATTGCCCGGTACTTTTCGCCGATCCTCCCGGCGGGGCGTGCGGAAATTCACCTTTTCCGAATCTCTTTGGAAAGAGTCCGGAGCATCCCCGGCTTTGCCATGCTGAAATACGGGACAATCCCCGGGCGGAGATGGTTTCTCCGGTACGGAAATTCGCTTCTCTTGGGTTTCTTCGGGAAGAGCCCGGAGTGTTTCCCGGCTTCGCCATATGGAAATACGGAATTCTCTCCGGGACGGAGATGGTTTCTCCGGTACGGAAATTCGCTTCTCTTGGGTTTCTTCGAGAAGAGCCCGGGGCGTTTCCCGACTCCGCCATGGGGATACATGAAGCATTCCGGGGCTTTTCACGAAAGATCATCAGTTTCCGCCGTCCGGGGGCGCTACGCTGATCCCGGCATGGGGATACAGTCTTTTTGACAAGGAGGATGACGAATGACAGGAAACGATCTATTTGCTCAGGCGCTCGGCATGGTTGGGGAGCGGGCCAACGATTCCGACCTCACCTGTTTCGCGGTCGGCTGGATCAATCAACTTTTAGCGGAGGCGCTCGACGTGGAGAACAGCGTGCTCAAATTCGAGGGAGAGGAGCCGTTTGAGCACGCCCCGGTGCTCAACGCGCCCGGCGACGAGATTCCCTATTCCGACCGCATTGTGCGGTATGCGCTGCCGGACGGGCTGGCGGCCTTTCTCTACGAGGTCTCCGACGACCTCAACATGGCGGCCGATTACCGCGCAAGATATGTCGCGGCGCTGCGGGAATGCGCGAAACTCATCCCCGCGGACGTCGCCGACTGCTACTGAGGAGGCGCGCCATGCCGAAAATTACCGTCAGCTATGCGAGAAAATCCCGGCTTTCGGAGATGAAGATCTCCCATTTCCGTGGCGTCGATCTCTCCAGTCCGCCGGCGCATGTGGATTCCTCCCGCAGCCCCGACGCGCCCAACATGATGCCGGATTTCTCCGGCAAGCCGGTCAAACGCCCGGGGTATGCCGAATTTCAGGATTACGGGGCGAAGATTTACGGCGTCTTTCCGCTGAACCTGAGTTCCGGTGCGAAACGGGTCGTTCACGCGGGCACGGGGCTCTATCTGGACGACCCGGAGCACGAAATCGCCTCCGATATGAACGAGGCGTATTCCTCCGCCGTGCAGTTCGGTGAGAAACTCTGGATCTTCGACCGGGCGCATTACCGCGTGCTCGGATCTTTTGAAAACCCCGATTACGACGCCGGGAACCCGGCATCCGAGCCATACGTCTGGCAGCTCCGGGAGGCTTCCGATTTCGCCTACGAGCCGACCGTCACAATCTCCCGCGACCCGGACGGCGGCGGCACCCCCTACGAGCCCTTTAACCTGATCGGCGGCCGCTTCACCGACAGCTTTCTCGCCACCGCGACCGCCACGACCTATCAGCTTTCCTACGACGGCATCGAAGCCGGTTCCACCGTTGTCAAAAAACTCGGGGCCTCCTCCACCGCCAAGAACAAGGTCTGGCTCACGCTCGCGGAGGGGACGGACTATACCGTCGACACGGCGCTTGGGCAGATTCTTTTTGCGAGCGCGCCGGGCGTCTCGCCGGTGACCGGCGAAGATAACGTCGTCGTCTCCACCGGCAAGACGATCCCGGAATACGTCGCCATGATCGCCGGTTGCCGGGTCTGTACGCTCTTCGGCACGGAGGGCGCGGAGAACCGCGTCTTCGCCGCAGGAAACCCGGAGTATCCGGAGCGGGACTGGTATTCCCAGATGGACAACCCCGCCTATTTCGGCGAGACGTGGTATGCGGATCTCGGCGCCGGAAGCTCGCGGATAATGGGTTATTCGCACGTCGGGAACCTGCTGGCCGCGCACCGCGAAAACGCCGAGGGAAACGGCAACGTGATCCTGCGCGCCGGAGAGATCTCGGAGGGCGAGACGGTCTTCCCCGTGACGAATATTCTGAAAGGCCCTGGCGCCGTCTGTATGCGCGGTTTTGCAAGCCTCGGCGGGGAACCTCTCTTCCTGACCGGAGAGGGCGTCTATGCGCTGACGGAAAAGGACACCACCGGCGAAAAATACGCGGAGCGCCGGAGCTTTTATATCGACAAGGCTCTCGCCTCCTCCGGAAATCTCGCCGGGGCCTGCGCCTCGGTCTGGAGGAACTTCTGCCTGCTCTCGGTCGGTACGAGGCTCTATCTGCTCGACGGCAGCCAGCGGGACTACACGAGCGGCGAGCCTTACAGCAGCTACCAGTACGAGTGCTATTACTGGGAGAACATCCCGGCTTCCGTCGTCTGGGCCGAAAATGAGGATCTCTATTTTGGCGGCGAAGACGGGCGGGTTTTCCGCTTCGACCTCGCCGACGCCGACGACGGCACCGACGGCTATTACCAGGACTGCGGCGCCGCCATCGAGGCGCACTGGGATCTGCCGGTGCCGTCGGGAGACGATTTTTACGCGGACAAGGCGCTGCGCTACCTCGCCGTTCAGCTCGAACCCCATCCGCACACCTCCGTGAAGGTTGAGGCGAAGATCCGCGGCGTCTGGAAAACCGTCTGGCAGCAGTCCGCCGTCTTCCGCTATTTCAAGTGGCCCGCGCTTTCTTGGCCCGCCTTCGTCTGGCACTGCGACGACGGCGCGCGCACCTTCGGCCGGAAACGCCTGCTCCCACGGCTCGACAAGCTCTCGGTTCGCATCGGCAACGACGCCGCCGGGGAGCCCTTCGGTCTCTACGCGGTCGCCCTCGAGTATACGGAATCCGGCAAACTGAACACCTGACCCGCACGGCATCAAAAAAAGAGGCCCTTCCCTTTTTGGGGAGAGCCTCTTTCATTTTTTATTTTTCAGCCCTTGAGCTTTTTGTAAAGCATCCGATAGACCTTCGCCGAGCGGTGCCAGCTATTGTCACAATGCATGGCGGTGACGACGGCGGCGCGCCATTTTTCCTGGTCCGCATAGAGCGCGGCGCAGCGCTGGACGGCATCGAGCATGTCGTGGGCGTTGTAAGCTTTGAAGGTAAAGCCGTTTCCGTTCTCGCCGCCGAGATCGCGGACGCTGTCTTTAAGCCCGCCGGTCTCGCGGACGATCGGGATGGCGCCGTAACGCAGGGCGACCATCTGCGACAGGCCGCAGGGCTCGCTTCTGCTGGGCATCAGGAAAGCGTCGCTGCCGGCATAAATCTGTTTTGCGAGGCGCGGGTCAAAGCCCGTCACCATGCGCACCCTGCCCGGGAAACGATTCTGAAGGCCGCGGAAAAATTCCTCGTAGACCGCCTCGCCGGAACCGAGAACCGCGAGCTGGATCGGGAGATCCATGATCCCGTCGCCGAGATAGCGGATCAGGTCGAAGCCTTTGTGGGAGGCGAGGCGGGAGACGATGCCGACCAGCATGGCATCCGGGTCCGGATCGAGGCCGAGCTCCTTTTGCAAAGCGGCCTTATCCATCGTTTTGCCGGAAAGATCCTCCGCCGTATAGGTGTATTTGATCGCCGGGTCGTACTGCGGGTCGTAGGCGTCGTCGTCGATGCCGTTGAGAATCCCGGCGAGCTTGTACTTCCGTTCGCGCAGAAAGCCGTCGAGCCCGCAGCCGAACCAGGGGTCGAGGATCTCCTCGGCATAGGTCGGGCTGACCGTGCAGACCGCGTCGCACTGGTCGATGCCGCCTTTCATGTAGTTGCAGCCGCCGTTCCACTCGACGGCGCAGCGGCGCTCCCTGGGCAGACCGAGGATGTCGTCCGCGGCCTCCATGCCAAAGCGGCCCTGATACTGAATGTTGTGGATCGCGAAAAGGGTGCGGATATCCTCATAGCCCTCATTGCGGCGGTAAAAGACGTTGTAAAAGACGGGGATCGGCCCGGTCTGCCAGTCGTTGCAGTGGAGGATGTCGGGTTTGAAATCCATGTGCGCGATCGCCTCGAGCACCGCCATGGAGAAGAAGGCGAAGCGCTCCGCGTCGTCGGGGTGGCCGTAGATGCCCGGGCGCCCGAAATAATACTCGTTGTCGAGAAAATAGAAGACGACGCCGTCGTATTTTGCCGAGAAGAGGCCACAGTACTGGTTCCTCCAGCCGAGCCGAACCCGGAAATCCGTCTGAAACGTGAGCAGCTCCCGGAGTTCCGGCGCAATATCCGCATAGAGCGGCATGACGACCCGGCAGTCCTCGCCGGATTCACAGAGACTTTTCGGCAGCGCGTTTGCCACATCGGCAAGACCGCCTGTCGCAAGAAACGGCCGGGCTTCGCTCACGGCGAACAGAATCTTCATAGGCGTCCTCCTGTCTGTTTTTTTCAGTCAAATCGGGCGGATGTTCGGTCAAATGACGGTTCCTTTCGGTATATAAAGCGGCATATTTTCCGCTCCGGAGAGTATTTTTCCCTCCGTGACGACAACATTTTTGTCGGTGATGACGTTTTCGATGACTGCGCCCGGCGAGACGCGCGTGTTGTGCATCAGCACGCACCCGCGCACGATGGCGCCCTCTTCGATATGAACCCCGCGGAACAGGACGCTGTCGGAGACGCTGCCCTCGATGATGCAGCCGTCGGTGACCAGCGTGTTGGTGACCTCGGAGGCGAGCCCATAGCGTGCGGAGACCTCGTCCCGGACCTTCGTGTAGATCGGCCGGTCTTTGGGGAAGAGCGAGGCGCGAACCTCCGGGCGGAGCAGGGCCATATTCGCGTGAAAGAAATCCGTAAGGCTGTTGACCTTATCCCCCCAGCCCGGGCAGAAAAAGCCGCGGAAGTTGAGCACGTCTTTTTTTGCCATGAGCACGGAGCGGAGGAAGCTGTGCTCGTTGCGCTGCACGCTCTCCTGCACAAGCTCGTCGAGCAGCGATTTCCGGATGACGGCGATGTCGAGGTAGACGTTCTGCTCGCCGGAAAGCTCCGGAGAAAGATAGATGTCGGCGAGCCGTCCTTTTTCGTCGAAAAAGAGGGGATTGTAGGCGTGCATCTCCGGCGAAACCTGCGCCTTTTTATAAAGCAGGGTGATATCCGCGCCGGCGGCGAGATGTTCCGCGACGGCCGGGCGGAAGTCGATATTGGCGATGACGTCGGAGTCGCTGAGCACAACGGTCTCCGCCGGGCTCGCCTTGATATAATCCCGGATGTTGGCGAGCGCCTCCATCCGGCCGTGATAGACGCCTGCGGAAGAGCTTCTGCCGTACGGCGGCAGAATACTCAGGCCGCCGATCTTGCGGGCGAGATCCCATTCGCGGCCGCTGCCCAGATGGTTGAGCAGGCTCTGATAATGCATGCTCGGCACGACGCTCACATCCCGAATGCCGGAATTGACCATGTTGGAGAGGGCAAAATCGATGAGCCGGTAGCGCCCGCCAAACGGCACGGAGCCGAGGGTACGGAGCGCCGTCAGCTCGGAGATCAGCTCGTCGTGCATATTGCAGACGATGATGCCCAAGACGTCTCTTTCGTTCATTCCGCCCTCGCCTTCTTCCTGCCGATAATCTCCCTCGGCGCGACGACGGCGCCCGGCGGAAGCTCGACGCCCGGCCCGACGACCGCAACGCCCCATTCCTCCGGTTCTTTCATATCTTCCGGCTTGCGGCCGACCCGGGCATTCTCCCCGACGACGGCCCTCTCGGCGACGACGGCATATTCCACCTTCGCGCCCTCTTTTATTAAGGCGTTGGGCATCACGATGCTGTAGCGCACCTCCGCGCCTTTTCCGACCGTCACGCCGGAGGAGAGAATGGAGAAATCCAGCGTGCCGTCCACGTCGCAGCCCTCGGTGACCATCGAATCCTGCACCGAGGCGTCTTTTCCGATATAATGCGGCGGCATCACCGGGCTGCGGCTGTAAATTTTCCAGTCCGGATCATAGAGGTCGAGCGGAACGTTTGGATTGAGCACATCCATGTTGGCGTCCCAAAGGCTGTTGATCGTGCCGACGTCCTTCCAGTAGCCCTTAAAAGCGTAGACCGCCATCTTCTCGCCGGCGGCGAGCATTCGCGGAATCACGTTTTTGCCGAAATCGTTGGCCGAGGCGGGATCGGCTTCGTCCTCTTCGAGATAATGGCGGAGCTTCTCCGTCGAAAATATGTAGATGCCCATTGAGGCGAGATTGCTTTCTGGGTGTTTCGGCTTCTCCGCAAATTTTGTGAGGAAGCCGTCCTCATCCATGCTCAGAATGCCGAAGCGGGAGGCCTCCTCCCAAGGCACCTCGCAGACCGCGATCGTGCAGGCCGCGCCCTTCTCCTCGTGGACGGCCAGCATCTTGGAATAATCCATCTTGTAGATGTGGTCGCCGGAGAGAATCGCAATGTATTCCGGGCTAAAGCGGTCGATAAAAGCCATGTTCTGATAGATGGCGTTGGCGGTGCCTTTATACCACGCCGAGCCGCCGCTGCGCTGATAGGGAGGCAGAATGAACGCGCCGCCGCCCATGCGGTCGAGATCCCACGGCTGGCCGTTGCCGACGTATTCGGAGAGCTCAAACGGTTCGTACTGCGTCAGGATGCCGACCGTATCGATGCCGGAATTGACGCAGTTGGAGAGCGGAAAATCGATGATGCGGTATTTGCCGCCGTAGGGCACCGCGGGCTTTGCCATATCCTTCGTCAGAACGGAAAGCCGGCTGCCCTGTCCGCCGGCAAGGAGCATGGCGATCATCTTTTTGCGCTTCACGGCATCAGACCCCTTCCGGAAGTTTTTTGAGATAGACGGCCGAGAGCGGAGGCAGATGAAGCGCGACCGCATAATCGCCGTTCTCCGAAGGTTCGGCTTCCACGGTGCCGTTTTTTGTCCCGGCGCCGCCGAATTCAGGATCGTCGCTTGAGAAGATCTCCTGCCAGACCGAGGGCCCCTGCACCGGAACGCGGTAATATGGGCGCTCGACCGGGCAGAAGTTGACGGCGCAGAGGATCTCGCCGCCGTGCCCGTCCATGCGGCGGAAGGCGACGACGGAACTCGCGCTGTCGTCGCAGACCGACCAGCGGAAGCCCTCCCAACTGTCGTCCCGCTCCCAGAGGGCGGAGTTTTCAAGATACAGGTGGTTGAGCGCCTTCGTGTAATCCCGGAGCCTGCGGTGGGCATCGAAATCCAGGAGCATCCAGTCGATCTCGCGCTTCTCGTCCCACTCGATGAACTGGCCGAACTCCTGCCCCATAAAGAGCAGCTTCTTGCCCGGATAGGCCGTCATGAAGCCGAGAAACGCGCGCATCCCGGCGAATTTTTCTTCGTAGCTGCCGGGCATTTTGCCGATCAGGGATTTTTTGCCGTGAACCACCTCGTCGTGGGAGACCGGCAGGATGAAATTCTCGGAAAAGGCATACATCAGCCCGAAAGTGACTTTATCGTGGTTATAGGCGCGGTAGATCGGGTCGAGGGAGGCATACTCCAGCATGTCGTTCATCCAGCCCATGTTCCACTTGAAGCTGAAACCAAGCCCGCCGGCATAGGGCGGCTTCGTGACCATCGGCCATGCGGTGGATTCCTCCGCGACCGTGAAGACGCCCGGGAACCCGGTCAGCACCGAGGAGTTGAAATCCCGGAGCAGGGAGATCGCCTCAAAATTTTCGCGGCCTCCGGAGGAATTGCGCTCCCAGTCGTCCCCGGATCTTCCGTAGTCGCGATAGAGCATGGAGGAGACCGCGTCGGCGCGGATGCCGTCGGCGTGGAATTTTTCGCACCAGAAATTGGCGCTTGAAATCAGGAAGCACCGCACCTCGTTGCGGCCGAAATCAAAGACCTTGGTTCCCCACTCGCCCTGTTCGCTCATCAGCGGGCTGCCGTACTCGTAGCAGCACCCGCCGTCGAAATCCGAAAGCCCGTAGGCGTCTTTGGGAAAATGGGCGGGCACCCAGTCGAAGATCACGCCGATACCGGCCTGGTGCAGCGTATCGACAAAATACATCAGATCCTCCGGCGTCCCGTAACGGGAGGTCGGCGCAAAGTAGCCGAGGGACTGGTAGCCCCATGAGCCGTCGTAGGGATGCTCCATCAGCGGCATCACCTCGACATGCGTATAGCCCATCTCGGTAACGTACGCCGCGAGCTCGTCGGCGGTCTTGCGGTAGGAGAAAAAGCTGCCGTCGGGGTAGCGCCTCCACGATCCGAGGTGCAGCTCGTAAATATTCATCGGCAGGTCGCGCAGATGCTCCGGACGATTTCTCATCCAGTCGGAATCCTGCCAGAGGTAGTTGTCCAGATCGTAGAACATGGAGGCGGAGGCCGGCCTTGTTTCGCTGTGATAGGCGTAGGGATCGGCCTTCAGCAGGATTCTCCCGTCCGCCGCCGTGACGGCGAATTTGTAGCGGTCAAACGGCTTCACTCCGGGAACAAAGCCTTCCCAGACCCCGCCGCCGCTGATCTTTTCCATCGGATCGGCGAGGTGATCCCAGTTGTTGAAATCGCCGACGACGGAGACCGCCGCGGCATGAGGCGCCCATACGCGGAATACGGCTCCCGACGCGCGCCCTTTCCGCGCGGGATGGGAACCCAGAAATGCGTAGGAGCGATAATTCGTCCCCTGATGGAACAGATAGATCGGAAGGTCAAGATCTCTGCGCTGTTTTTTTTCTGCCAATCCCGTTGCCTCCTTTATTCCGGATATCCTTATCTTTTATTCTAATATATCAACTTCCCCCGCGTTTTTCAAGAGCGGCCCCTCCCGAAAGAAAAGCAATTTTTATAGAAAACGGCATCAGCACGGAACTTTTCGGCTTGACAAAAAGGCCCGCGGATAGTATTGTGAAAATATATTTCTCTGACCGGGGAGGGAACATGCGGATGGCAAAGGAAAAGGCGGTTCTAATGGATGAAATCGGCCTTCAGCGGGCCATGATGCGGATCGCGCATGAGATCGTGGAGCATAATAAAGGCACGGATGATCTCTGCATCGTCGGAATCCGCAGCCGGGGCCAGTCCCTCGCCAAGCTCATTCATGACGATATTCTGAAGATCGAGAATACGGACGTCCCCTGCGGCGACCTCGATATTTATTTTTACCGGGACGACCTCACTCATATCACCGATTCGCCGGTCGTGCGCAAGGCGGATCTGCCCTTCTCCATCGTCGGAAAAAAGGTGGTTCTGGTGGACGACGTGCTCTATACCGGCCGGACCGCCCGCGCCGCCATCGAGGCAATTTTTTCTCTCGGCCGGCCGGACAGCATCCAGTTCGCCGCCCTGATCGACCGCGGCCACCGCGAGCTGCCGATCCGCGCGGATTACGTCGGTAAATCTATCCCGACCTCCCGCCGCGAGCTGGTCTCCGTCCGCATCCCGCCGTTTGACACCGAGACGCAGGTCCTGCTGATGGAGATGGACGAGACCTGAGACAGCCGGAATCGGTGCGCCGGGTTCTTTTTCCAAAAAACAGCCCGGAAACAGCATTCCCGCCGATGCGAGCTCCGAATCGGTTTTCTCGGAGATCGGCGCAGAAAAAACGAGGATCTTCCTTTTTAATTTTCCAAGCGCGGCTCCGTACCGTACGGCGGCAGGCCCGAAACCCGCAAAATCAAAAATAAAACAGCCGACGGAAATCCGCCGGCTGTTTTTATCAAAGCATGTTTTTTGGGGAACCCGCCGGGACGCGCCCGCATCCTTTATAACGGCGAATCTTTTACGAAAAGATCACATGGTTCCGAAGATGCGGTCTCCGGCGTCGCCGAAAGCGGTCATGATATAGCCGTGCTCGTTGAGCGGAGCATCCGCATAATGGGCGGCATAGAGCTTGATGTCCGGATGCGCTTCCATCACGCGCTTGATGCCTTCGGGAGCCGCGATCAGGGCAAGGAAGACGATCTTTTTGCAGCCGCGCTGTTTGAGGCAGTCGATTGCCGCTTTGGCGGAGCCTCCGGTCGCAAGCGCCGGATCAACAAGAATTACTGTGCTGTTCGCGGCCTCTTTCGGGAGCTTGAAGTAATACTCGTGCGGCTCGAGGGTCTCCTCGTCGCGGTAGAGGCCGATGTGGCCGACGTGGGCGTTCGGAAAGAGGCTGACCAGCCCGTCAACCATGCCGAGCCCTGCGCGGAGAATCGGAACAATGGTGACTTCCTCGTCGACGACCGGGGATTCAAATTTGGAGAGCGGGGCCTGGATCTCGACCATCTTGGTCTTGAGGTCGCGGAATGCCTCAAACCCCATCAGCATGGCAAGCTCGCTGACGATCTCACGGAATTCCTTGGTCTTCGTATTGACGTCGCACAGATGGGTGATTTTATGATCGATCAGCGGATGGTGAAAGATCGTCACGTTTTTCATATAGTCTTCCATTTGAGAGAGCTCCTTCCGACGTGTTGTTTTCAAGGCATAAAAAATACGCCCCGCATGGCGAGACGCTGATTCCGGCCGGATCTCCGCGATTCTGATGGATTCCGTCTTATCAGCATCTCTGTACTGATTTCAAAACTTTGCCGCTTTTTATTATAGGCCCGGCCGGATGCTCTGTCAATAAAATCCGGCAGATCTTTTGCGGGGAAGTTTGCTTATTTTCATATTTTTTGATATAATCGGACGAAAGAAAAGGAGGCTTTGCCATGGGAATCATTCTTGTCAGCAGATGCCTGCTGGGCTGCGCCTGCCGCTACGACGGCCAGAGCTGCCCGAACGAAAAAGTCCTTGCCCTCGGAAAGGAGCATATCCTGATCGGTGTCTGCCCGGAATGCGACGGCGGGCTTCCGACTCCGCGCGCCCCCAGCGAACGCATCGGGGACCGGGTTATCATGAAAACCGGAGAAGACGTTACGGAGAATTACCACCGCGGCGCGGAGATCGCCCTGCGCCTCGCAAAGGAGCTTCATGCCGACGGCGCCGTGCTCAAAGCCAAAAGCCCCTCCTGCGGCTGCGGCATCATCTACGACGGCACCTTCACCGGAACGCTCATCCCCGGAAACGGCGTGACGGCGGAGCTCTTCCTGCAAAACGGCATCCCGGTTAAAACGGAAAACGATTTATAAATTCCGTCCCGGCTTTCCCCCGTTTTGCTGTCTCTGAGACGCGGACTGCCGGCAAAAGCGGCGGCAACATCCCGTCCGCCGTCTCTCCGTTTTTGGGCGCGGAGGGCTTCTTTTCGGAAATTTTCAAAAAATCCTTTTGGTTTATGCAGGAACAGTACTTTTCAAAATGCAGAAAGCATGGTATAATCCAAAAATAATTCATCAAGTCCGGAGGCGCAGTATGAACGCGATCATCACTGTCGTTGCGAAGGACGCCGTGGGCATCATCGCCTATATCAGCGGCTTCCTCAGCGAAAAAAACATCAACATCATGGATATCAGCCAGACCATCCTTCAGCAGTATTTTACGATGATTATGCTGGTGGATCTCTCCAAGTGCAGCGCGCCGTTCGACGAGCTGCGCACCTCCTTACAGGAGGCCGGCGACAAAAAAGGGCTTGTCGTCCACATCCAGCGCGAAGATATTTTCAACGCCATGCATAAAATTTAGTTTCCGGGCCGCATGGGGCGAATGTTGCCCCGGCCCGCCGATTTTGGAGTTGCTATGATCAATACCGAAGATATTATTCAGACCATTCAAATGATCGACGAGCAGCACCTCGACGTCCGTACGGTCACGATGGGCATCTCGCTCCGTGACTGCGCCGACCCGTCGATGGAGCGCTGCTGCGAAAAAGTTTACGAAAAAATTACCCGCTATGCGAAGGATCTGGTGCCGGTATGCGAGGCCATCGAGCAGGAATTCGGCATCCCGATCGTCAACCGGCGCATCTCCGTCACCCCGGCCGCGGATGTGGCGGCCTCCTGCGATTCGGACGACTACGTCCCCTTCGCAAAGGCGATGGACCGCGCGGCGGAGACGGTCGGCGCGGATTTCATCGGCGGTTTCTCCTCTCTGGTACACAAGGGCTTCTCCCGCTGCGACAGCACCCTTTTCCGCTCCATTCCGGAGGCGCTCGCCGAGACGGGCCGCGTCTGCTCCAGCGTCAACATCGCCACCACCCGGGCCGGCATCAACATGGACGCCGTCGCGCGGATGGGCGAGATCATCAAGGAGACCGCCTTCCTGACAAAGGAAAAGGACTGTCTCGGCTGCGCGAAACTCGTGGTCTTTTCCAATGCGGTGGAGGATAACCCCTTCATGGCAGGTGCGTTTCACGGGGAAGGCGAACCGGAGTGCTGCATCAACGTCGGCGTTTCCGGGCCGGGCGTCGTCGCCCATGCGTTAAAAGAATGCGGCGGCATGCCGTTTGATACGGTCGCCGAGACGATCAAGCGCACCGCCTTTAAGATCACCCGCGTCGGCCAGCTCGTTGCACAGGAGGCCTCAAGCCGCCTCGGCGTACCCTTTGGCGTCGTGGATCTCTCGCTTGCGCCGACCTCCGCCGTCGGAGATTCCGTCGCGGAGATTCTCGAACTGATGGGACTCGAAAGCTGCGGCGCTCCCGGCACAACCGCCGCCCTCGCGCTGCTCAACGACGCCGTCAAAAAGGGCGGCATCATGGCTTCCAGCCACGTCGGCGGGCTCTCCGGGGCCTTTATCCCGGTCAGCGAGGATTCCGGCATGGTCGCCGCCGTCGAAAGAGGCAGCCTGAGCATTGAAAAGCTCGAGGCCATGACCTGCGTGTGCTCCGTCGGGCTCGACATGATTGCCATTCCGGGCAGCACCTCCGCCGCCACCATCTCCGCCATCATCGCGGATGAGGCCGCCATCGGCATGATCAACAACAAGACAACCGCCGTCCGCATCATCCCGGCTCTGGGCAAAGAGCCCGGCGACCATGTGGATTTCGGCGGCCTGCTCGGAAGCGCTCCGGTGATGAAGGTCTCCTCCTTCTCTCCGGAAAAATTCATCGCCCGCGGCGGAAGAATCCCCGCCCCGATCCACAGTCTGCGCAACTGAAAAAGTTCGGATTTTGCCGAATTTGGAATTTTTTATATTTTTCTTAAAGCACCGGCATTGTTTTGACGAAGAAATACTATTATACTGGAGTCAGACATTTGAAAGAAGTGACCATCCATGGCATTTTGTCCCAACTGTGGCACAAACATCCCGGAGGGGGCCAACTGCTGCCCTTCCTGCGGAAAACCCGTTGACGGAAAGCAGCCCCCGATCGTCGAGGAGCAGACCGATTTCACCGAGAATTATTCCGCCGAAGAACGTACCGCTCTCGGCAAGCTCGCCGCTCTGCAGTACATCTCCATCGTCTTCGCGGCGTTTGCCATGATCGCGGAACCGAATTCCAAATTCATCCGCTTCCATGCGAACCAGGTGCTCGTCCTGACCCTGTTCTATCTGGCCTGCGGCGTGGTGGCCATCGTCCCGTTCCTCGGGTGGGTCGCCTCCGGCGTCGGCATGATTGTGGGCCTCGTCTGGACCATTATGGGCTTCGTCCGCGCCTGGAAGGGCGAGGCGAGATTCCTGCCGCTGATCGGCAAGGTTAAATTCATTACATACTGAAAAATCCGTTCCCTGCCGCCGCGGTACAAAACCCGCGGCGGTCTTTTTTCATTTCAATCAGAATCAGCTCGGCCTTGAAAATCCCATGAGCATGCGCCATCGGCTCTGTTATGCCGAAGGCGTTTTTCTTTTTGCGGGCCGCGTAATCATCATTTCTCCGTGTTTGGTTCCGGTAAACTTCTCTCAGGGGCAAGGGGTGAGCGCCCCCAATAACCGAGAAAGGAACATGGATATGGCATTATCGAAAATCACGGACGCCGACCTCGAAGGAAAGGGCGTCTGCGGGCAGGCGGATGTGCCGGGCCTGAGCGCCTCGGAGATGCAGGAAAAGGTTGAGGAGATCGTGCGCAGCGTGGTGATTCCGAAATTCAACGCCAACGCCGACCTGACCTGCACAAAGGAGGATCTCGCGGAGGCACAGTTTACCGCCGGGGCGGTCTCCTCCGTCTTTGGCCGGGCGGGAGATGTCTTTGCGGCCGCCGGGGATTATGACGCGGCAAAGATCGGCTACAACGGCGGGACCTCCGGGCTCTCCGCCGGGAACGTGCAGGCCGCGGTCGACGAGCTGGCTTCCGGTCTCGCCGGAAAGGCCGCCTCCGCCCACGCGCACGGAAACCTCTCCTCCGACGGAAAGCTCGGCACCACAGCCGGGAACATCGTCGTCACCGGAACCGGCGGCGCCATTGAAGCGAAGGGCGCGGTCGCGGCGGGCATTGCGACGCTCGACGCCGGCAGCAAGATGACGCCGCTTCAGACCGCCTCCGACCAGACCGAGATCACCGCGAGCCACACGCTGGAGCTTGCCGACGCGGGGAGGGACCTCGTCTGTACCAACAGCGCGGACATCACGGTCACCGTGCCGCTCTATGCGGATGTGGCTTTCCCGCTCGACACGGAGATCGTCATTTTCCGCGCCGGAGCCGGGGCCGTTTCCGTCGCATTCGCCTCGGGCGTGACGGTCTGGTGCAAGGAAGCGAGCTATGGAATCGCAGACCGGTATTCCGGCGTGCTGTTAAAGAAACGGGCCGCCGACAACACCTGGAGTCTGGAAGGGAACCTCGGATGAAAAAAGAGAGGCGGCAATCCGGGGATTTTTGCCCGAAAAGAAAAAACGGCGCGCTTTTCCGCAGGGGGGCATAGCATATGCAGGAAGCTGTTCTGGCCGCCCTGATCACGGGCGCGGCCACCGTCATCGTGCAGCTTCTCATCAGCCACCGGGAACGGACGGAGCAGGAGATCCTTCTCCGCCGTCAGGTGGACCTTCTGATCGGCAGGCTCGACATCCTGGAGGGGAAGGTGGAGAAACACAACAATCTTGTGGAACGAATCTACAAGACGGAGGCGGATATGACCTCCGTAAAAGAAAGACTCGCCGGGATTTCACATATCCCGCGTGCATGAGAGGTGTTTTTTTATGATTAACTGGAAAGTCCGTCTGCGCAACAAGACCTGGCTGCTGGCCGCCGTTCCGGTCACCGCGGCTGCGATCTATTCCGTACTCGCTTTATTCGATATCGTCCCTGCGGTCAGTGAATCCAATTTGGTCAATGCGCTCACTATGATCGTCAACCTTTTGGCAGAAATCGGCATCGTGATCGATCCGACGACCGAAGGCATCGCCGACAGCAAGCGCGCGCTCTGTTACAATTATCCCTACTGCGACAAGGGGGATCAAACGGATGGCAACGTTTGACGGCATCGACGTCTCCAAATACCAGGGGACCATCGACTGGGCAAAAGTCCGGGGAGCCGGCATCCGGTTTGCCATTCTGCGCGCCGGCATCGGCGGCAGCGCCGATGCCATGCTGAAGACAAACCTCGCCGGCTGCACCGCCGAGGAAATTCCTTTCGGCTTTTACCATTTCTGCAAATCCACGGACGCGCAGGACGCAAAGGAGGAGGGCGCCGCCTTCCTGAAGACGATCTCCGGCGCGAAACCGGAGTATCCGATCTTCTGCGATATCGAGCTCTCGTCCCAGACGGCGCTTCCCGCGGCGGAGCAGCTCGACATCGTCGACGCCTTTTTTGAGGAGGCGCTCCAAGAAGGCTACCTCTGCGGCGTCTACTCCTTTAAAGCCAATCTCGAAAAGCTGCTCGCCTCGGAGCCGGAGCGCCTGAAGAAGTACGAGATCTGGTGCGCGCAGTGGGGCAGCAAGAATTCTTTGGAGGAGACGAGCGGCCTCTGGCAGTGGAGCAGCAAGGGTACCACCTCCGGTATCGGCACGGTCGTGGACCTGAACATCGCCTACAAGGATTATCCGGCTCTGGTCCGCGAGCTGGGCAAAAACGGCTTCCCTAAAGAGGAAACCGAGGACTGCGCCGCCATCCGGGCGGAACGGGATGCCCTCGCGGAGAAACTCCGGAAGATCGCCGAGATTCTCGGGTAAGAGACCGCATAAACAGAAAAGGCCGGGCTACCCCTTTTGGGGCGGCCCGGTCTTTGTTTTTAAAAAATTGCACGCATCCCGCACCGCGGCAGGCGGAACCAAAAAAGCAGCGTCCGGTTTGCGGATTTTATGTGGAGTTCTTTGCGTATCGGCATGCGACAAAAAAGGATCCATCAAGCACGCCGGTCTCTGGATAATGACCGAAGAAAAAAATGACTCGGGGGTTGGGAAAAGCGACTCCGGTCTGCGGATTTCATGCGGAGTTCTTTGTGTATCGGCATGCGACAAAAAAGAATCTATCAAATGCACCGATTTTCATACATCGGCCGGCCAAAACAAGAAGCGGCTCGGGGTTAAAATAACGGCCTCGGTCTACTATAAGACTCTTCATGTGCCAGCATGGGAGAAAGAAAGATTTATAAAATACATCTATTTCCCTGCATCGGCCTGCCGAAACAAAAAATGGTTTGGGATTGAGAAAGCCGGTCTCCGGTTCCGATCCCGATAATTTATGCGGAATCCTCAAAGCGTCACGCCGCGACGGAGAAGCGTCGGGCCGCCGCCGGATTTATAAAATATGCAGCGTCATGCAGGGGAAGCCCCTCTGCTCCATCTCCGCGGCGAAACTGCCGGCGCGCTCGTTTTTGACAAAGCACTGCGCCGCTCCGGCGAAACCGCCTCCGTGCACCCGTACGGCGCCATCCTCCCCGAGCAGTTCCCGCGCCGTGAAAATGGCCTTTTCAAGGCGGTGCTCCGGCTCATGTTCGGAGACAATGTTCTTTAAAAACTGCTCGGAGCTCTCCGCCGACTCGCGGAAGAGCCGCAGAAATTCCTCAAAATCGCCGCGGCGGAGGGCGTCGGCCTCATCCTCGGCGCGCTGGGTCTCAAAAAAGTAATGGGATGCGCGCAGCATCACGCGCTCGCCGAACCGGTCCCGGATGACCGGGGCCTGCGCGAAGAATTCCGCCGGCTCCACCTCGCAGAGACGCTCGCACTCCAGCGCCCTCGCGGCGGTACACATATCCTGCGGGATGGCGGCATAGTCCTCCGTCAGGTCGCAGTGCCCGGCGCCGGAATCCGCCATGACGAGCGTATAGCCGCTCCGGGAAAAATCATAATCGACCCGCTCGCACTGCGGCAGATACGGGTTTTGGAAATTGGCCGAGATGACACAGCCCGCCGCGCAGGCAAGCTGATCCATCAGGCCGCACGGTTTGCCGAAAAACAGGTTCTCCGCCCGCCGGCCAAAGATGGCCAGATGCTCGGGCGGCACCTCCTCGCCGAAATAGAGCCCGCCGATGATCGTGCCGATCAGCACCTCAAAGGCCGCGGAGGAGGCAAGCCCCTTCCCGGCCGGAATCTCCGACGTGATCTCCGCCTCAAAGCCGCCGAAAGAGTTGCCGCTCTCGAGGAACGAATCACAGACGCCGCGCACGAGGGCGTCGGCCGTCCCCGGTTTTGCGAATTCCGCCCCGGTCTCCGAGAGATCGAACGAGCACTCCCCGAAGCCCTCCGACCGGACGGTGATACGATCGTCCCCGGTCTTTTTGGCCTTCGCCGTCACCCAGCGGTCGATTGCCGCCGCAAGGACGCTGCCGCCCTGATGGTCCGTATGGTTGCCGCCGAGTTCGGTCCTGCCCGGAACCCGATATATGGAAATTTCGTCTTCCATCGCGGTCCCCCCTTTTCTACCAAAGATTTTAGCGCAAAAACGCCGCAATGGCAAGACAGCCCTTTGACGGCGAAACGGTTCCATGATAAAATAACGTTCAGTCATTCGTCGCCATGAGCCCGGATGCCGCGGAGGGAGGGAACGAAAGATGCCGCAGGTGATTTCGGATTGGTTTTTCGCCGCGGGAAATTTCGTCTCCGGCTTTTGGCCTCTGCCCGTTCCGGTGCTGCTTGGATATTATATTCCGATCAACCTGATCACGTTTTTTCTGTATCTGCGCGACAAGCGGCTTGCTATGGGAAACCGCCGCCGCATCCCGGAGGCGGTGCTGCTCGGCTGGACGGCTTTCGGAGGCGCTGTCGGCGCCCTCTGCGGCATGCGGATTTTTCACCACAAAACGCGCAAGCCGAAATTCCGGATTCTGGTGCCGCTGTTTTTGCTTCTCCACGCGGCCCTGATTTTTTTCTGCTTCTTCGGAGGGATATCATGAGCGTCTTTATCTGCCGGGTCTGCGGCGTTTCATCGCATTGCGGAAAAAAATACGAATGGAAATCCGGCGTTTCTACCCTGTCTTCCTCGTTTCTTCAGCCGATTCCGACTTTTTTCTGCTTCTTCGGAGGGATATCATGAGCGTCTTCATCTGCCCGGTCTGCGGCGCGCCGCTCGAAAAAGAGGGCGGCTCTCTCCGCTGCCAAAACCGCCACTGCTTCGATCTCGCCGCGGAGGGCTACTGCAACCTGCTGCCGGCAAACCGGAAAAATTCTAAAGAACCGGGCGACAGCCGGGAGATGGCGGCCTCCCGCTCACGCTTTTTATCGAAAGGCTACTACGCGCCGCTGCTTGAGGCGGTCTCGGAGCTCGCCGCGGAGGCCTGCGCCGGAATCTCCGCCCCGGTCGTTCTCGACTGCGGCTGCGGAGAGGGCTACTACACCGCCGGCGTTTGGGAAGCGCTCACGGAAAAGGGGCTCTCCCCGGCTGTCGCCGGATTCGACATCTCCAAGCCCTCGGTCCGGCGCGCGGCGAAACGCTCCGGAGAAATCGAGTGGGCTGTGGCCTCGGTATTTGCGATCCCGGCGCCGGATGCGTGCGCCGACCTCGTGCTCAACCTCTTTTCTCCGCTCGCGGAGGAGGAATTCCGGCGCGTGCTCAAACCCGGCGGCACGTTTCTCTATGCCGTGCCCGGCAGGCGGCACCTCTGGGGGCTTAAGGAGGCCGTCTACGACGAACCTTACGAAAACGAAGAAAGGTTGACGCCCTACGCCGGCTTCACCTACAAAGACGTGCGAAAAGTCCGCGGCACAATCTTTTTGGACAATCCGGAGGACATCTCCGCCCTGTTTCAGATGACGCCGTATTACTGGAAGACCTCGGAGAAAGGTTCCGAAAAGGCGGCGGCGCTCGGGACACTCACGACGGAGATCTCCTTCGACCTGCATGTTTTCACAAAAGATTTTTGAGTGGCGGTCCGGCTTTTTTCGTAAATGAGTCCCCCCTGTTGCTGAAAAAACGGAGAAGGGCTCCGAAAAGGCGGCGGCGCTCGGAACGCTCACGACGGAGATCGCCTTCGACCTGCATGTTTTCACAAAAGATCTTTGAAACAGCGATCCGGCTTTTTTCGTAAAGGAGTATCCCTGTTGCTAAAATAACGGAGAGGTATTTCAAAAAAGTAGGGCCCCGGCTCCGGCAAAAAGAAAATGTTCCGCCCTGCCGCCGATACATTTTGCGGAGGAGCCTTCGGAACCGCGCGGCCAAGACCGCAAAACGGAAACCGCATTTGATTTTTTAGAATAAAGAAGGCAAAAACGATGGAATACACCTATACGCCGCACGGCGTCTGTTCGAGAAAAATCCGCTTCGATCTCTCCGAGGACGGCATCGTCACCGGCATCCGCTTCACCGGCGGCTGCGCGGGCAACCTCTCCGCAATTCCGAAGATCCTTGAGGGCTGGCCGGCGGAGAAAATCGTCTCCGTCCTCAAAGGCAACCGCTGCGGAGAGAATCCGACCTCCTGCGCCGATCAGCTCGCCCGCGCGGTCGAGGAGGCAAGGGAAAAGCTTCTCTCCGGAAAATAAAAGCATCCGCTTGGGCCACCGCCGATGCCTTCACTTGGTAAAATAATATAAAAAAATGCGCCCTGATCCGGCCGCTAAAAGCCGTTTCAGGGCGCATTTTTTATTTCTTTGCGGGATTTTTATGTGGTTTGCCGCGCAACGCTATTTTATTTTCTGTTTCCGCCGTTAGTCCAGCGTATATTTCACGAATTCATAGCCCTGATCGCGGACGCAGTCGATCACGCTGCCGAGAACATCCGTGTTGGTCGCGGAGACGGCGTGCAGCAGAAAGATCTCCCCGTCGTGCAGGGAACCGGTGATCTTGGAGAAGGCCGTATCCAGATCGGGTTGGTCGGCGGCGTCCCAATCCTTGTAGGCGAAGCTCCAGAAAAGGCTGCGGTAGCCCATCTTTTGAAGCAAGGCGACGCTCTGCTCGGAAAACGCGCCCTCCGGAAAACGCCAGAGATACATGCTGTAACCGAAGTTATCCTGAATATAATTGTGACAGTCCGCGATCTCGGCGTAGGCCTCCTCAAGCGCGATCTCCGTGAAATTTTTGTGACGCGCCGAATGGTTGCCGACGATATGGCCCTCGTCGATCATGCGCTGAATCAGCTCCGGCTCGCTCTTTGCGTAAGGAAGCGTGACAAAGAAGACGGCGCTGACGCCCTTTTCTTTCAATGTGTCGAGGATGGCCGCGGTGTAGCCGTTTTCATAGCCCTCGTCGAAGGTGAGATAGACTTTTCCTTTATATTCGTCGCCGGAGCGGAGAAAGTCGGCGTCATATTTGCCGTACAGCGCTTGTAATTGAACGCAGGCGATCGGCTTTCCTTCCGAATTAAAATTCACGCCCGGGCCCCACGGCACACTTTCGGCGCTGAGATCCGCGATCTCCACAAAATCCTCGCCCATCGCCTCCAGCGCGCGGAGGTTGTTGATATAGGTCTCATCCTCCGGCTCGGAGGAAGTCTCCGGCTCGGTTTCGGATTCGATCTCCGGCTCCACCGGCGTGATGACGAGCTCCGCATCCCCGGTGAGCGTTGCGGAACCCTGCTCTCTCTGCTTTCCGCAGCCGGATGCAGCGAGAAGAAGGATCAGCGCCAGAAAGGCGGATATCATACGGATTGTTTTCATGGGATGCTCCCTTCTCCGGCAGAATCGGGTTCCGGCTGCCGGCGGCCTGCTTTCGCGGTTTCGACCGCTTCCGATCTTATTTTACCACAAAATCGATTCCAAAAAAGCGGAGAATCCATTTTTGCCTGTAGTATGCCCCGAAAAAATCTGGAATCGCGAGAAAATCTTGCTACGGCTTGCTTTTTTCTCCCGGCTGTTTTATGATTTTTTGAGACGATATAAAAAGCGCCGCGGCGGACGGTTTGGCTCCGCCTCGGGAAGAAAGAGAGGCCTTCGTGGGAAAGAACTACCATTTTTTATTCTGGGATGTAGACCAGACGCTGCTGGACTTCAAAAAATCCGAAAGCTACGCCCTCCGGGAGACGTTCCGGAACTTCGGCCGCGACGTGGATGACGAGAGCATCTCCCTCTACTCCGGCATCAACGAGAGCCTCTGGAAACGCTTTGAGCGCGGCGAGATCGCGAAGGAGGAACTGAAACTCGAGCGCTTCCGGATTCTCTTCCGGGAACTCCGGATCACGGAGATCGGCGTCGCGGAATTTCAGGAGATCTATCAGGCGGCGCTCGGCGGCGTCTGTTATTACAGGGATGATTCCTATACGCTCTGTACGTCGCTCAGCAAAAATTACCGGCAGTATGTGGTTTCCAACGGCGTCGGCGTGACGCAGCGCCGGAAAATGGAGCTCTCCGGCTTCGGAAACCTGATGGACGGCGTCTTCATCTCTGAGGAGGTCGGCGTACCGAAGCCGTACCGGGCGTTTTACGACTTCTGCTTTGGCGGCATCCCGGCATTCGAGCCGGAATCCGCGCTCGCCATCGGCGATTCGTTGACGAGCGACATCCGCGGCGCGCACGCGGCCGGCATCGACGCCTGCTGGTACAACCCAGAGAGGCTCCCTTTTTCCGGAGAACCGGAGGACGCGCCGGAATACGAGATCCGGAATCTCTGGGAGATTAAAAAAATCCTCGGAGAAGAATAAAGCCGCCCGCAAAAAAACGGAACCATATAGGAAAACTTAAAGGCATCCCGGAAAATCGGTGCTTTGGCCAAACGCAGATGCCTCGTTCCGGAAAACCCGGAGGTTGTCTCAGATTCCAGCTCAGGCTTTTTCTCGGTACGGGCGCGAAACGGAAAGCTTAAAGGACGCTTTTCGTGCTCCGGCGCGGCGATTCTCTTCGGTACGGGTTCGGAACGGAAAATTTTTCTCCGCGGCGGGACAAACCATACGGGGCCGCCCGCGATGGCATTCTTCGGAAGAATGTCTTGGAGAGGCGGCAATATCTCTTTTTGTTTGGGGCGCCGGAGCCAAAACCGGAGTCGGCGCGGCCCATGATCCCATAAAAAATGCCCCGCGGAAAATTCTCCGCGGGGCATTTTGTTTTTTTATTATTTCAGGTTGAGCAAAACCAGCCCGCCGACGCACAGCAGCGCGCCGAGCAGTTGTTTCAGGCTGAGCGCCTCGTGAAAAAACAGGAGGCCGATGACCAGCAGACAGACCGCAAGCGCAATATTGGTGACGAGCGAGCCGATGCTGATATCCCATCCGGCGCGGTAGAGGCTGATGGAACCGAACTCAAGCCCGACGATGACGACGCCCAGCAGCCAACCGGTCCAGTTGACCTGCCGGACGGCCGCGGCGAATCCCTGCGTACCTACGGCCGCGAGGGAGAGCACAAGGCAGGCCGCCGCCGAGACCAGATAGGTGACGGAGAGCGTCACAAACGGGTTGACTCCGGCGGGTGTGATTTTTGCGAGCAGATGATAACAAACGTTTCCGCCGACGATCAGCAGCGCCGGCCAGAGATAATTCCACATGCAGCGTTTTTCCTCCGTCATGTTAAAATATCGTCAAGATGGCTAAAAAAGCCATCCGTTTTTTCATCATTTCACTCCCTGATAACCTGCCAGCGGTACTCCATGCCGCAGGGGCCGGGATACGGGAGACAGAGCTGGTACAAATCTTCCGCGCGGCTCTCCAGTTCCGCAAAGAGCGCCGCCTCGGGAGAGGTTTTTTCGAGATCCGCAAGCGAGCACAGAATTGGGATACCGGTCGGGTGCTGCGCCGCCTCTTTGAGCACGGCGGCGCCGGTCTCGTTCATGGCGAGCACGCGGCAATAAGGCGGGCCGCCGAGGTTGAGCACGGAAAGATCCATGCCGGTGAAGGCCGCCGCCGCAATGCGCCGGATGCGGCTCATGGCGTAGCGCTTCGTCTTGGCGAGCTCATAAAATTCCGAAAGCGTGCCGGCTTTTCGCGCGGCATCGTACACGCGGTGATAAAACCCTTCGGCGGCGCAGTCGGGCAGCCGGGCGAAGTCCTCCTCGGAGAGCGTGCGGAGTTTTGCCAGCACGGCGGTCGCGAGCTTTTCCGGATCGGCGGGAAATTTTCCGGCCGCGCAGCCCTCCGCCAGCACCTCATAAGCCGCCTCCGGCATATAGGGGCGCATCTCCTCCGGCTCGGAAAAGCTGCGTAGATACGAGGCGGAGACGATGCCGGAACGCGCGGCCGTCATTTCGCCGTGCCCCGCGCCGTAGCGCCGGATCGTCAGGATTTCGGTTTGAGGCGTCAGCTTCCGCACCCATTTGCAGTACTCGGCGCCGAGGGAATCGTTGGGATTTTTGAGGAGATCGGCCTTCTCCGGCAAAATTCTCCGGACGGCCTCCTCCCGCGCCGCGGCCATCGAGATGCCGCCAGCGAGGCAGGATTTCAGCGTCTCCGCATACTCCGGCGAAGAGAGAACCTCCGAGACGGCCCATATGCCCTCTCGGTCTCCACTCTCGCTGCCGAAGGAGAGCAGATCGATGCAGCCCAGAGCCGCGAGCAGCGAGACTCCGCCGAAAGCGAACCGCTCCGCGCTGCCGATCGCGTAGGGAAGCGGAAGCTCGAGGATCAGGTCGGCGCCGCACCGCAGAGCCGCCTTTGCGCGAAGCTCCTTCGGGCAAAAAGCGGGTTCGCCCCGCTGGGTGAAATCCCCGCCGAGGACGGCCACAACCGCCTCCGCGTCGGCCGCTTTTGTTTGTTTGATCTGATAGGCGTGGCCGTTGTGGAACGGATCGTATTCCGCGATGATCCCGGCGATTTTCATATCCGTTCCCCCTCAAATTAACAGATTTCATGCAAAAAATGCCTAAAATTGCCTGTAAAGCTGTATGGGACTTGAATTTTTACCCATAGTGTAATAATATAGAAATGTTGTGATGACGTCAAGTACGCCGTCAACCAAATAAAACGGATTTATTATTTGGAGGTAGGAATATGAAAGTACTGGTTATCAACGCCGGAAGCTCCTCCCTTAAGTATCAGCTTATCGAGATGGACAACGAAGAGGTCGTTGCGAAGGGCCTCTGCGAGAGGATCGGCCTCGGCGGACACATCAGCCATAAGACCAAAGCCGGCTTTGCGACCGAATACGATGTCGACTTCCCGACGCACAAGGAAGCTTTCATCGAGCTCGTCAAGCTGCTCACCACCGGAGAAAACAAAGTTGTCTGCGACATCGGTGAAATTAAGGCCATCGGGCACCGCGTGCTCCACGGCTCCGAAAAATATAAGACCTCCACGCTGATCACCGACGAAGTGATCGAGGATATCGGCGTCAAATTCAAGGATCTCGGCCCGCTGCACAATCCGCCCCAGGCCGTCGCCATGAAAGCCTGCCAGGAAGTTTTCGGCAAGGAAGTTCCGATGGTTGCCGTTTTCGACACCTCCTTCCATCAGACCATGCCGCCGAAGGCCTATATGTTCGGCATCCCGTACGAGTATTATGAGAAATACTCCATCCGCCGCTACGGCTTCCACGGAACCAGCCACCGCTACATCACCAAGCGCTATTTTGAGATCACCGGCAAAAAGCCGGAGGGCACCAAGCTCGTCATCTGCCACCTCGGCAACGGCTCCAGCCTCTCCGCGGTCAAGGACGGCAAAGTCCTCGATACCTCCATGGGACTCACCCCGCTTGACGGCTTCATCATGGGCACCCGCTGCGGCGGCATCGATCCTTCCGTCGTCACCTATGTGATGGGTAAGGAAAACCTCACCCCCGAAAACATGTCCAACCTGATGAATAAGAAATCCGGCTTCCTCGGCATCTCCGGCATCTCCAACGACTGCCGCGACCTTCAGGCCGCCGCTGCGGAAGGCAATGAGCGCGCGCAGCTCGCTCTGGATATGTTCACTTACCAGATCAAGAAATTCGTCGGCGGCTACGCGGCTGCGATGGGCGGCATCGACGCCATCATCTTCACCGGCGGCATCGGCGAAAATTCCAACTCCATCCGCTCCGAAATCTGCTCCGATATGGAGTTTCTCGGCCTCTCCATCGGCGAAGAGCTCAACAAAAACGCCAGCCGCAAGGAGAGCAAGTTCTCCTCCGCGGAGAGCAAAGTCGAGGCCTGGGTCATTCCGACCAACGAAGAGATCATGATTGCCCGCGATACCGTCGAAAAAGTATTCGGCTGAGTTTTCACCCACCACGAAAAAATACCAGCCTCATCGGCTGGTATTTTTGTCTTGCGAGATTTTTGCTTCCTTGGAGAGAGACGATGCGTGGACGGCGGTTCAAAAACCGATGCCGTCAGCCCGCCTGGGATGCGGTGCCCGGCTCGTAATCCTTAAAGAGCAGGGAAATGCTCCAGATTCCGCCGAGCCCCACCAGCGTGTAGATGATCCGGCTGATCAGCATCGCCGCGCCGCCGAACAGCCACGCGACCAGATCAAACTGGAACAGACCGATCAGCCCCCAGTTGATCGCGCCGATGATCACCAGCGTCAGGGCAAACTTATCCAATGCGTTCATCATAAAAAACAGCTCCTTGTCTTTATTTTGCCGATAGTATCTGCAAAAAATGGATGAAATATTCCGAGGAGGCCGTTTGACCGTGAAAAGCATCACAAAAGTGTGATAAAATGCAAAAAAAGCGCCGGAAAATTGCCTCTTGCACGCACTGTATAGAAAGAGCATCCGTGCGCGCTTCCGGAACCGCGGCGGAATTTTTCGGCGGCCGCGATCCGGCCCACAGAAGATGCGGATTCCGCATCCGGCGTTTTTTCTTGATTTTATTCGCAGGAAAGGCGGCTCAGGGAGCTTCCGGTATAAAAACCTTTTCCCTTCCGGCCTCTCCCCGGCCTTCAGTCGTTTAGACAACTATGACGTCCCGCGGCCGGCGTTTTTCCCTGTTTTTCGCCTGCGGGGAGGATATTTTTTCTTCTCAAACGGACGTTTGAAACCCAAAAATGCAAAATGAAATCCAAACAGAAAAGGACTATCTCCATGAAAAAACTTCTCTGCGCGGTGTGTTCCGTGTATCTTCTTCTCTTTTCAGCCTTCCCCGCCTACGCAGATACGCTCACCCCGCCTTCCACCTATTCCGAGGCGTACTGCGTCATGGACGCGGATACCGGCCAGGTATTGGTCGGCAAAAGTATACATACCGAGATGTATCCCGCCAGCGTGACGAAGATCCTGACCGCAGCGATGGCGCTTGAGGTGCTGAGTCCGTCGGACAGCTACACCTTCTCCAAAGAGGCGGCGACCTACGATCACAGCTCCACCCATCTCGCCTTCTCCGAGGGCGAGGTCTGCAAGGTCGAGGATCTGCTCTACGGCGCGATGGTGGAATCCGCCAACGACTGTGCGCAGGGGCTTGCCGACGCGGCCGCCGGTTCGATCGACGACTTTGTGGCGCAGATGAACGAAAAGCTCGCGGCGCTTCACTGCGGGGACAGCCACTTCGCCAACCCGACCGGCATGCCGGATCCTTCCCATTACACCTCCGCCTATGATCTGTGCCTCATCACGAAATACGCGCTGACGGTCAAGGGCTTCGAGACCTACTTCGACGCGTGGGAATGGACGATCGCTCCGACCAAAAAACAGAGTGAATCCCGTGTGATGGGCACCCACCACGCGATGATCGTCGGATCGGAAAACAACGGCGCCTTCGGCTACGACTACGCCACCGGCGGAAAGCTCGGCTGGACGGAGGAGGCCAAGCACACGATCGTCACGGTTGCGGAAAAGGACGGCGTGCGGCTGATCTGCGTGGCGCTGAAAAGCACCAGCAAATACGATAAATACAAGGATTCCATCGCCTTGTTCGATTACTGCTTTGAGAATTTCTACGGAGTCGACTACGCTCTGGACTGCGCCGGCGGCATCGAAAGCAGCGATGGCATGGCCGAATACACCTATCCGGACAGCATCCGCCTGCTGCTGACGGGCGGCCTCACCGCCGCCGACGTCACCGCGGACTACACCCATGAGGCGGACGCGGACAACCCCTATATTACGCTCACGGTGCCGGAGAGCTCCGCCATGCGCTCCGACATTCTGACCTGCTACCCGGAGGAGGCCGCCGCCGTATCTGCCGAGGCGGAAAAGCCCGAGGCCGATCCCGCTCCGGAGACGGAAAAGCTTTCCGTCCCCTGGTGGGGCTGGGTGGCGGTACCGCTCGGCACGCTCCTGCTCTTGGCCGCCGCCGTGTTCTGCATCCGCTGCTACAATATCCGCAAATACCGCCGACTGCGCATGGAGAAACAAAGAAGGCTCGTACAGAGAGAGAAACTCCGCAGCGGAGCCTCTTCATCCGACGAACCCGATTCCTTTTGAGATGAGATGATAAAAGACCGGAGACGAATTTTCGCCTCCGGTCTTTTTTTGTTTTTTGGGAAACGAGCGTGCCGACCGCGGATGGATTCCGCCGCGACAGAGCGCTTGTTTGATATTTCGGTGAGAGGAAAGGGCCGACCTTTCCACCACGAAACGGACAGTCTCATAGTATCCAAACCGGGATAACCGTCTTTGCGGCTCCAAATGGCTTCAGCGGATTCCGCAGGCATCCGCCGGACGGTTTAGGGGTCTTTGTTTTATATTTTTATTCGGTGATGTTTTTTGCCCGTCTCTCCCAGCGGCCGCTCTTAAAGTACCAGAACATCAGCAGGCTGCAGAGCACCCATGCTGCGGGGTAGCCCATGACGACCGCGATCGCCGTATTGAAGACGCGCGAGATCACAAAAAGGTAGATCTGACGGAACACGACGAAGGTGGAGAGCATATAGATCATCGGCGTCATGGAGTCCCCCGCTCCGCAGAGCGCCCCGGCGAGCACCTGATTGACACAGCAGATGCAGTAGAACGGCGAGACGATCCGGCAGAAGAGGACGCCGTACGCCACGACCTCCGGATCGTTGGTGAAGAGCCTCACCACCGGTTCCGCAAAGATCTCGATCACAGCCATCAGTACGAGCGTCGCGAAGATGGCCATCTTCGTTGTCACGCCGATGCCCTTTCTAGCCCGTTTCAGGTTGTTTGCGCCAAGGTTCTGGCCGACAAAGGTCGTGACGCTCAGCGCGAGGCTCTGCATCGGCAGGAACATGAACTGGTCGATCTTGCCGTAAACGGACCAGCCCGCCATGCAGGCCGAACCGAAAAAGTTGATATAGGACATGACAAAGACGTTGGAGAAGGAGGTGATCATCATGCGGAACGCCGTGGGCAGGCCGACGAGGACCACTTTTTTGAGAATGGGCCAGACCACCTTCAGACGGTTCCAGTGCAGGCGATAGATCGCATCCGTCCTCGTGAGGGAAAACAGAATCAGCAGGGCCGATACCGCCTGAGAGATCACGGTCGCCCACGCCGCGCCCGCGATGCCCATGCCGTAATTGAGCACGAAATCCAGGTCGAGCGCCATATTGAGCACCGAGGAGACGATCAGAAAATAAAGCGGACGCCGGGAATCGCCGACCGCGCGCAGAATGCCGGCGCCCATATCATATATCATGGTAAAGGAGATTCCGGAAAAATAGATGCTCAGGTAGGTATGGGCGTCCTCATACACGTCGGCGGGTGTGGCCATCAGCCGCAGCATCGGGTTGACCATCAGGATTCCGATCGCCGTAAAAATCAGGCAGAGGCCGAACGTGCAGAGCATGACGGTATGCACGGCATCCTCGACGCCTTTTTTATCCTTTGCTCCGAAATACTGCGCGACGACGACGCTCGCGCCGGTGGAGAGGCCGCTTGAGCAGCCGATCAGGACGTTGATGATGTTGGCGGTGGAGCCGACTGCCGCCAGCGCCTCCTTGCCGACAAACCGGCCGACGACGACGCTGTCCACCGTATTATAGAGCTGCTGAAACAGGTTGCCGATCAGAAGCGGAACGGAAAACAGCACCAGCAGCTTCCAGATCGTACCCTCGGTCATCTGCAGTTCTTTGTTCTTTCCAAAAAGCTTCATCGGGCCCTCCTTCCTGCAAAAAAAGCGAACAGGATTCATTCTATCACGGATCTTTCCCAAAGGGAAGAGAATCCGCGGAATTCAGGAAATCCTGCATTTTTTCAGCTTTTTCCGCCGAATTCTATGCAAAATGAAGCCTCCGCCGCCCCCAAAAACGCCCGGCCTTCTCTTCCAAAACGGCGGCGTTTCTTCAAAATGCGGATCCGGAGAGATGTTTTTGCAGAAAAAGAGATCCGGGATTGACATTTGCGAGTATACTGTGGTATATTCATCTCAACATCATCGAAATGCGTCCGACCGGGAGAAGTAGCCGTTTGCCGGCGCGCCAGAGAGAGCCCGCGTATGCTGAAAGCGGGGTTCGCGAAGGAGCGGCGAAATGCACCCGGAAGCACGGAAGGGGAAACCGATTGCCTGCTTTGCAGCAAAGGCACGGGAGTATCCGACTGCGGGAGTTCCCGTTACAGAACGGCGTCCTGATCGGGATGCACTGAGTGAAAAACCGGAGTGGAACAGCGGGATTCGTACCGCCTCCGTCGCAGTTGTTGCGGCGGGGGCGTTTTTTATTTTTTCAGTATTTTTAGCCAAAGGAGGTAACACGAATGTTTGACAATCTGCGGGCGGATATCCGTGCGGTAAAAGAGAGGGACCCGGCGGCGAGAAACAGCGTCGAAGTGCTGCTTCTCTACTCGGGCCTGCATGCGATCATGTGGCACCGGCCGGCCTACTGGCTCTATCAGCATAAATGGTATTTCCTTGCGAGGGCGATCTCCCAGATGGTGCGCCATACGACCGGCATCGAGATCCATCCGGGCGCGAAACTGGGGCGCGGCATCCTGATCGACCACGGCGCCGGCGTCGTGATCGGCGAGACGGCCGAGGTCGGCGACGGGTGCACGATCTATCAGAACGTCACCCTCGGCGGCACCGGCAAGGATACCGGCAAGCGCCATCCGACGCTCGGAAAGGATGTTCTTGTCGGCTGCGGCGCGAAAATTCTCGGGCCCTTCACGGTCGGCGACGGCGCCAAAATCGCGGCCAACGCGGTCGTTCTGGGGCCGATTCCCGCGGGCGCGACGGCCGTCGGCGTGCCGGCGAGAGTGGTGCGCATCCACGGCGTCAAGATCGAGCAGCTCGACCAGGTCCATATTCCGGACCCGATTGCACAGGAGCTCTGCCGCCTGCGCTCCGAGGTCGAGCGGCTGGAAAAAGAGATGGCAACCTGCGTGAAAAAGGATCCCTCTGAGGAGCCTGTTCCCGAAGAGGAGCCGAGAGAGATTCCCATGGATGGGGATTCCTTCTGTATGCTGTAAAATAAGCGGAAGATAAACCGGAGGGTATAACATGAAAATCTACAACACGATGTCCAGACAGAAAGAGGAGCTTGTGCCGATCGCGCCCGGTGAATACAGGATCTACGCCTGCGGGCCGACGGTCTACAACTTCATTCATATCGGAAACGCGCGCCCGATCTGCATCTTCGACGTGCTTCGCCGCTACCTTGAATACAAGGGGAACAAGGTCACTTTCGTCCAGAATTTCACGGACATCGACGACAAACTGATCCGCCGCGCCGCCGAGGAGAACACGACCGTGAAGGAACTCGCGGAGCGCTATATCCGCGAGTATCAGACCGACGCCGCGGGCCTCGGCGTTCTCCCGGCGACGATCCATCCGAAGGCCACCGACACGATCCCGGAGATCATCCGGATCGTCAAGGGCCTTGAAGAAAAGGACTATGCCTACGCGCTCCCGGACGGCAGCGTCTACTTCCGCACCCGGAAATTCGACCGCTACGGCAGACTCTCCGGCCAATCCGTCGACGATCTTGAATCCGGCGCCCGCATCGACGTGGATGAGGAGAAGGAGGATCCGCTCGACTTCTGCCTTTGGAAGGCCGCAAAGCCGGGCGAGCCGAGTTGGGAATCCCCGTGGGGCGAAGGGCGTCCCGGCTGGCACATCGAGTGCACCGCCATGATCAACAAATATCTGGGCGAGACCATCGACATCCACTGCGGCGGGCAAGATCTGATCTTCCCCCATCATGAAAACGAGATCGCGCAGGGCGAATGCTACTCCGGCAAGCCCTACGTTCATTACTGGATGCACAACGGCTATATCAACGTCGACAACGTCAAGATGTCGAAGAGCCTCGGCAACTTCTTCACCGTACGCGAGGTGGCGGAGAAATACGGCTACGAGCCGATCAAATTCATGATGATTCAGGCCCATTACCGCATGCCGCTCAACTACACGCTCGCGGTCATCGAATCCTGCCGGGCCTCGCTCGACCGGCTTTACACCTGCCGCGGCAACCTCGATTTCGCGATTCAAAACGGCCTCGGCGAAAAGACCGACGGCGAAGACGAATTCCTTGCCTCCATCAAGGCGAGGAAGGAGGCCTTCGATGCCGCCATGGACGACGACCTCAACACCGCCGATGCCGTGGCCGCGATCTTTGATCTTGCGAAGGACATCAACAGCTTCATCACCGTTCCGCGCTCCAAAGCGGCGCTCACGGAGGCCGCGGATCTCTTCGATATGCTGACCGGCGTGCTCGGCATCCTCTACAACCGCAAAACCGAGGACCTCGACGCGGAGATCGAAGCGAAGATCGCCGCCCGCGAGGCCGCCAGAAAAGCGAAAAACTGGGCCGAGGCCGACCGCATCCGCGACGAGCTCAAGGCGGAGGGCATCCTGCTTGAGGATACCCCGCAGGGCATTAAATGGAAGCGCGCCTGAGCGAATTTTTTTGAGAGAAAATAAAAAGCATCCCGCTCCGGCGGCAGCATTTCGCTGCGGCAGGGGCGGGATGTTTTTATGCTGGTTTTCGACCGGGTACGAAAATCTCTCCCGAATGATTTTTTGATTTATAGATTACCCGGGCCCCGTTTTCGTCGGCCCGAAAGGTTCCAGTTTAAATAGCCCGGCGGCGGTGGCGTTTCTCTGCCCCTCACAAGACGTGTCCCGAAACTTTTTAAAAAGCTCCCGTTTCAAAAACAGGAGCTTTTTTACACAGTTTGAATTGGAAAAATTCCCGGCCGTTCTTTCTTATAAGGCGAAAATTCCGTCACGCGCCGGCCTTTTTTCGGATCCGGCTGAGGCGCTCGGAGACAGCCACGGTTCCGGCGAGGAACAGCAGCAGAAAATACGGCAGAAGCGCCATCGAAATATGTTCGCCGAACCAGCCGAAGATCGGCGGCAACAGCGCGGAACCCACATAGGCGATCGCAATCTGAACGCCCATCACGGCCTTCGCGGCCTCCTTGCCGAAGATATCCGGCGTACTGCGCAGCGTGGTCGGATAAATCGGGCCGCAGCCCATGCCGGTCAGCAGGAATCCGGCGGGAAGAATCCCCTCCCCCGCCGGGATCAGCAGGCAGAGGATGCCAAGTGCCGCGGCGCCCTCCCCCAGCCGGACGATCGTCTGCCCGGGCAGCTTCATGGCGAGAAAGCCGCAGCTGATCCGGCCCAGCGCGATTCCAAGAAAAAACAGGGAGATCCATCTCGCCGCGGCGGCCTCCGTGACTCCGCGCGCGAGCACCAGATAGCTGCTCCCCCAGAGGAAAGCGGTGCCCTCCACGGCATTATAGAGCACCAGCGTGCCGGATGCCTCCGCGATGCCGCGCAAATGAAGGATCTCCCTCACCGTCATGGAGGGGGCGGCGGAATCCTCCGGCCGAATGTTGGCGAAGCCCGCCCTTTTCCACTGCGGCAGCGAGAGAAAGATCAGCGCCGCAAATAGCAGCGTTGCCCGGCCGATCGCCGCATAGCCGCCGCGCCAGTTTCCTTCTCCGAGAAAAAAGGCCATGACGTAAGGCCCGGCCATCGCGCCAAAGCTCCAGAAGCCGTGCAGCCAGCTCATGCACCACACCGGCAAATGGAGCGCCGCAAAGCTGTTCATCGAGACATCCAGAAAGCCCATACCGAGGCCGAGCGGCACGCAGAAAAGCAGATAAAGCCAATAGCTCCCGCCCGCCGAGATCCCCAGAAGCGACAGCGCCATTAAAAAAAGGCAGCTCCCGATCGAGACCCCGGTGCTCATTCTGCGGGAGAGCCGCCCGCTGAAAAAACTGGCCGTCACCATCGCGCCCTGAAGGGCGAAAGAAAGCCAGCCCGCCCACGGGAACGGCACCCCGAACTCCGGATAGGCCGCGGGCCAGACGGTGCCGATCAGGGAGTTCGGCGCCCCGAGAAAAAGGAACGAGAGAAAAATCAGAACCGCAATTCCAATCATCGGTTACCTCCGGGCATCTCCGGAAATTTTGTACCGCCGGCCGCCGCGCCGATTCGGGCAGGCGTTTAGAGCATCCCCCGACCCTTCGGCGGGCACGGCCTTCCGGTCAGGCTGTTCCGGACAGAACATTTCTTTTGGCCGCAAAGCTCCTCCGGATGTCTTCTGTAGAAATGTCCGGGGGATTGCCCCGCCCTCCGGCAAGCAAAGCCCCGGCGGTTTTTATCTTTTTATTTCCATCGCAAGGAATGCGAAATGAAATATTTGTCTCATGCTGCCGCGACAGGCGCTTAAAGCGTCGTCGTGACCTTCGGGCAGGAGCGGAACACGCCGACCTCCAGCCCTTTCTGCTCCGCCGCGGCGATGCCGAAAACGAACATGGGCAGGATGTTGCCGACCGGGGCGAGGCGCTGGGAGACGTACTTCTGATAGAGCGGCAGGATGTTCGGATGCTCCGGCACGGCGACGCCCTCCTGCGCGACGGCTACGACTTTTCCGCCATGTTTGGCGATGTCCGAAGCCATGCGGAGAAGCTCCGCCTCGCCCGGTCCCGCCGGGATGAAGACGAACGCGGCGAATCCCTCCTCCACGAGCTCAAACGGCCCGTGGCGGAACTGCGCGGCCTCGAAGCAGACCGCCGGATATTTTGCGGTCTCTTTGATAAAGAGCGAGCCGTCGTCCGCGGTGCAATAGCTCCAGCCGCGGGCGATCACGGCAAGATACGGCGGCAGGCCGAGGAAGCTCCGGACGGACTCCTTCCACTCGCCGAAATGCCCAACGGATTCCTCAAGATCATCCAGCGCGAGCACGAGATCCCCATATGCCTTCTCCGTGCTGCGGCCGAGCATGGCCTCGGTGACGAGGTGCATCAGCAGCGTCGGGGCGAGATAGGAGCGCGTGCTCGCGGATTTCTCCGTCTCCATATGGAGCAGCAGTGTGAGGTTGCCGCGTTTGGCGAGCGTGCTCTGCGGATCGTTGGTGACGGCGAGAACAAAGGTCTCCGCCGGCAGCCTGCGGCAGAGCTCCGCAATCTCGGCGCTCTCGCCGGACTGCGAGACCATGATGACAAGAGTATCCGTCCCGACGGAAGGAAGCCGGTACAGCAGAAGGTCGCTCGCGATCACGGCCGAGGCGTTAAAACCCGCGTTCGCGAGCTCCGCGGCCGGATTGAGCACGATGGAATAGGAGCTGCCCATCCCGGCGAGCACGATATTCCTATATGCCGAGGGATCTATTCGACCGACCTGCTGGGGATAGCCGGCGGCCATATAAAAATCGAGGCACCGCTTCATATCGGCGGCCAGGTGGAAAATATCCTCTTCACAAAAATTTGCGGGCGTGTACATATCGCTCCTCCTTATTTTGTTGTGACGGCGTGCAGCAGATCCTCCGCGGAGGCCGGACTGCCCGTTTTGACGAGAAATCTGCCGGAGAGATTCCCCAGCAGCGCACAGTCGGCGGCCGGCAGATCCAGCGCCGCGCCGAGACAGTATCCCGAATTATAATTGTCGCCGGCCCCGGTCGTCAGAACCGGATCCTCGACGCGCTCAACCGGCACAAAGCCGTATCCTTTTCCGATTTCCACGGCGTAGGAGCCGTCCGGCACATGCACGGCGACCTCGTCCACCGGAAATTCCGCGCAGAGCTCTTCGACGAGCCGCTCGGAGAATTCCCTCTCCGCTCTTCCGAACCAGCTGTTATAAACGGCGAGGAATTCCTTCCGGTTGAGGCCGACGGCGACGGTATAGCGCCTCCGCAGCCCGCGGATCGCGTCGAAAAGCTCCCGGAACTGCTCCCCCGTCTTGGCCGAGGGATCGGCGAGATCGAAAAACGCGAGGCGCTTGCAGCCCTCCGGCCGGGGCGCCATCCACGGCAGAATCTCCGAAAGGATGCCCCCGAGGATGTCCGCGGATTTCGACAGACTGCTCCAGTTTGCGTAGCCGAAGACGTCCGCCTCCTCAAACGTGCGGGCCAGTTCCTCAAGGCCGGCGGCCTCTTTGATCCGCGCCCAGTCGATGCCGTCGAGCTTTTCACCTTCGCCGAACATCAGCTTCCCGTCCTGAAACTCCATGTTGAACGACGGCGCGTAGTCGCAGACGGAGATGACCTTCGCTTTTTCGCAGAGCGGGGCGAAATGCTTATCCGGCTCCGGCCAGCCCATCGCGCCGATGCAGGTGGTTTGAAAGCCCTTTTCCGCCAGCGCGAGCGCCATTAGCGGAGCGTTGCCGCCGAGCCGCTCCGAGACCGTATGGAACGCGATATCGGAACTGATGCCCTGTTTGTTGTGGATGAATTCGGCGAATTCGCCGATGGTGGAGTAAAAAAGCTCCTCCGTCTGGCTCTTTTTGAGCCGTACAAGCCTGTCGAGGTAGCCGTCGAAACCAACCAACGCCCGGATGTTTGCCTCTCCGGAAATCACCGTTTCCAGCGCGGCGGCGATTCTGTTTTTATCGGGTGCGTACTTCATGGCTCATTCCTTCACGGAGCCTTCGGTCAGGCCCCGCACGATGTATTTTTGCAGACAGACCGCGAAGACGATCGGGGGCAGCGACGCGAGCATGCCGCCGGTCATCATCAGGCCGTAATCGATCATATGGCGCGTTGTGAATTCCGAAATCGCAATGGTCAGCGTCTTGGCATTATAAGTGGAGGCGAAGATCAGGGCGAACAGGAACTCATCCCAGCAGGTCAGCAGGGCGAAGATGCAGGTGGTGACGATGCCCGGCATGGCGAGCGGAAGGATGATTTTGCGGATGATCGTGAAGCGGGAGGCCCCGTCGATCAGCGCGGCCTCCTCAAGCGAGACCGGGATGCTCTCAAAATACGAGCGCAGAATCCAGATGACGAACGGCAGCACAAACGACGTGTAGACGATCGTCAGAAAAATCTTGGAGTCGGTCATGTTGAATTTTACCATAATCATATAAAGCGGCAGCACGAGGGCCATCTCCGGCAGCATCCGCATGGCGATGACGGAGATCATCATCTTGTCGCGGCCCCGAAATTTCATCCGCGCGAAGGCATAGGCGGCGAAGATGCCGATGACGACGCACAAAAGGGTCGCCGAGCAGCCGATCAAGAGGCTGTTGCGCATGGCGGTGCCGAAGGGAGGCACCTCGCCGGCGCTGATCGACACCTCCTTGAAACCGAGAAGCTGGAGGTAATTGTTGAGCGTCGGCTCCTCCGGCCACCAGTGCGGCGGCACGGCGATCAGCTCGACCTTATTGGAGATCGAGGAGATGATGAGCCAGAGGAACGGCAGGATGATATAGAGGAACAGCGCGGCCCCGGCAAGATAAAGAACGACGGTTTTTGTTCTGGAATTTTTCACGGCCTATTCCTCCTTTCCGCGCAGCACCCGGATATAGGCGAGCGCCATCAGCAGGATGACAAACGAGATGAGATAGGAGAGCGCTGCGCCGTAGCCGAACTTGCTCGACCCGAACGTCGCTTGATAAGTATAATAAGAAATGACCTGCGTGCCGTTTGCGGGGCCGCCCTTGGTCATGGTATAGACGATGTCAAAGACCTTGAAAGCCTCCATCGTGCGCGTAATCAGACATACGAGGATGGAGGGACGGAGGATCGGCAGCGTGATGTAGCGGAAACGCTGAAAGACGTTGGCGCCGTCGATCATCGCGGATTCATAATAGGTCGGCGAGATGGTCTGAAGCCCGGCCATCAGGATTAAGGCGATCATCGCGTAGTTTTTCCACACATCCGCGAAGATCACGCAGTTCATGGCAAGAAACGGCTTGCCGAGCCAGCTCACATAGTTGTCGATGACGCCCGCTTCCAGCAGCAGGCCGTTGAGCGAGCCGTAGCTCGTATTGAAAATCCAGCTCCAGAGCACGCCGTTGACCACCGTCGGCAGCGCCCACGGCAAAATCAGCATCACGCGCAAAAAGCCCCGGAGTTTAAAATTCTGGGAGAGCAGCAGCGCGACGCCAAGCCCGATCACAAACTCGGCGGCGACCGAGACGATTGTGAAATACAGGGTCCGTCCCGTGGAGGCCCAGAAATAGCTCTGTTTCAGAATGTCGATGTAGTTGGCGAGGCCCACAAATTCCCGGTTCACGCCCTGAGTCTTGAAAAAGCTCAGATAGAGCGCGTAGAGCAGCGGAATCAGGATGACCGCCGCGAGCAGAAGAAAGGCGGGTGCGAGATAAAAATACGGACGCCGGCCGTCTCTCCGTCCCGCATGCAAAAGGGATTGTCTGGGCATATCCTACCCTCTTTTCCTGAGATTTCAAAGCAGGGGCGGGTTGTTCGCCCGCCCCTCTTTGAGAAAAACCGGTTTAAAATCAGTAGGTTGCAGCGATCTGCTCCACCTGAGTCTGCGCATCCGCAAGCGCCTGCTCCGGGGTCTTGGCCTGAGTCAGGGCGTTCTGAATCTCGACCTGCAAAACGGTGGAGAACTCGTTGTAATAGACGAAGGACGGACGGTTGTAAGCCATCGTGGATTGTTCGACCATCTCCGCGGCGGCCGGATGCTGGGCGAGAAGCTCCTCATCCTGATAGAGGTCTGCCCAGATCGGCAGAGAACCGCCCTCGATGGCCTGACGCTTCTGGATCTCTTTGCTGGCGAGGAAGGAGATGAACTCCCACGCCTCGTCCTTATGCTGGGAGGTGGAGGCGATCGCAAGGCCCATGGAGCCCGCGCAGGCGGCGGAACGGATGTCGCCGTGGCCCGGAATCAGCATGACGCCAACCTTATCGACGACCTGAGACTGCGTCGGATCGTTGAACTGGCCCCACGCGAAGCTCCAGTTGATGCAGAACGGGAGCCTGCCCTGAGAGAACAGCTCGATGGCGTTGCGGTCATCGGAAGTGATGGAGGCCGGATCGGTGGTCTTGGTGGTGTAGAGGCTGTCGACCATGAACTGCAGCGCCGCGACGTTTTCGGGCGTGTTGATGGTCGGGTTCATGTCCGCATCCTGAAGGCTGCCGCCGAACGCGCAGACGTAATCCATGTAGTAGCAGATCAGGCCCTCCGCTTGAGCCCATCCGTATGCGCTGCCGTACTCGCAGGCGCCGGAGGTCTGAAGCTGCTGGCAGACCTGGTCATATTCTTCCCACGTCTCCGGAAGCTCGGTGATGCCGGCGTTCTCGAGAATTTCTTTGTTATAGTACATAAAGAACAGATCGTTGAACATCGGGAGCCCGTACATCTTGTCGTCGTAGCGGAGAATATCCATGCAGACGTCGAGGATTCCGGTCTTCATCTCGTCGGTGATGCGGTCGTCCACGCACTCGATGTAGCCGTTGGTGACGTATTCGGGCGTCCAGATGCAGTCGACGTCGACGACATCATAGGTGTCGGTGCCGGCGGCAAGGGCGGTGACCTCTTTCTGGTGCAGGGCGTCGTAGCCGACGGACTGGAAGTTGATTTTGATGCCGGGATGGGTTGCTTCAAATTCCGGAATCACAGAAGTGCGGAAGCCGGCAAAATCGTCGGAGGACAGGATGTTGATGGTGACAACATCGGCGTTCTCCGTGCCCGAAGTCTCGGCCTCAGGTGTGGATGAGCTCTCTTCCGTGGTGCCTGCGCATCCGCCGAAGCAAAGCGTCAGAGCAAGAACCAACGCAATGAGAGAAAGCAGTTTTTTCACAGTTTGACCCTCCTTGATGATAATTTGTTCGTAACTTATATTATTATCATCCGGCCGGGAATCCGCCGCCTGCTCCCGGATTTCCTCTCTCTATCGGGCGCGCAATTCCGGGCCGATGATAAGAATATCGTTCCCCTGCCTTGCCTGTTTCCGCGGGCGTTTCCGCCGCGGAAGATCCCGCTGAGCCGTTCCTCTTTTCCCGGCGCCCGGCCTTGAAGCCCCGCCGGAGAAAAGACGGACATACCTATTCTCCGGGCAGCGCCGTCCGCGCGGTCCGGAAATTCCGCATTTTTATAAAAAGCGTCTTTTAAATCCAACGTAAGTCTATCATGATGCGTCGGCACTGTCAATGAATTTCCGCGCCTCAAGCGTCCTTTTAGGCGAATTTTTAAGTGATTTTAGATGAAAATTCCATGTAAATTCCCGTCGAAATGTGCAAACAGCATGGTTTTCGGCCATGCCTGTGGCCCGGCCGTTTTCGCTTCGGCGGGGTTTGATTTTTTCGCGTTTTCGGGTATACTTTTTGACAGAACCTGTGTTTAAAAAGGAGGAGATCGTCTTGAGCACCGCCGCGGAACGTGTGACGCATGTGTTTGAGCCGGTTTACGATGAACGAAGCGCCGTGCTCGTGCTGGGGACGATGCCGTCTCCCGCGAGCCGCGCCCAGGGATTTTATTATTCCCATCCGCAGAACCGCTTCTGGCCGGTGATGGCGGCGCTCTTCGGCGAGCCGCGGCCGCAGACGCCGGAGGAAAAGACGAATTTTGTTTTGCGGCACCGGATCGCGCTCTGGGATACGCTCGCCGCCTGCGACATCACGGGCGCCGGCGACGCTTCGATCCGCAAGCCGGAGCCAAACGATCTCTCCCGCATTTTTGAAACGGCATCCATCCGGGCCGTCTTTACGACCGGGGCCGCCGCCCACGGCTTTTATCAAAAATATCAGGCCGCGAAATACCCCGTTCCAGAATTTTGCCTGCCCTCCACAAGCCCCGCAAACACGAAAATTTCTCTCGCCGGGCTGATCGAAAGCTATCAAAAAATAAGGAAATATCTATAAAAACGGCCTCGGAAAAAACTTGATATTTTTTCGGCAGAAAGAGAAGCCCCCGTGCTTCTCTTTTTTTGTATATTCACCGTCAGCTTCGAGCAAAATACGGATAAACGAGATTCAAAAAAGGTGGTCAAAAATATGAAAAATGATTCAGGAGAAAACGGGGGCTCCCGTTTTGTTGCCGGGAAAGGATTTTATGTCGCTCTGGCGGTCTGCCTGCTGGGCGCGGCGGCTGCGGCGTGGATTTCGGTCGACCGCAGCTTAGAGTCCGCCAAAGATCAGGAGAACGTACCGATTGAAGAGACGGCCGAATCCTACGGTTTTGAAGAGACGAATGAAAACGCGGACCTCAACGAGCCGGACGAGCCGACCGAGGTCCCGGTCGACACCCCGCAGGAGGATATCCCCGTGGAGGCCGGCGACAATACGGTTGAGGTCGGGGAGCCTGTCGAGGAAGCAGCCGCCGCCGAAGAGGAGATCGTACAGGATCCCTCTGCGGAAGCCGGCATCTTCAGCGGCAAGACGACCTGGTCGCTGCCGGTGGAGGGTGACATCATCAACGACTTCAGCAACGGCGAACTGGTAAAGAACGAGACGCTGAACGAATGGCGCACCCATAACGGCATCGATATCGCCGCCGAAGTCGGCTCCGACATCCACGTCTGCGCGGACGGCACCGTCACGCGGATCTGGAGCGATCCGCTCTGGGGCGAATGCGTTCAGGTCGAACACGCGGACAGCGTCATCTCCGTCTACTGCGGCCTCACGGTGGATTCCATCGAGGTTGAGGAGGGCGATACCGTCGCCCGCGGCGATGTGCTGGGCACTCTCGGCGAGACAAACCTCGCGGAGATCGGCGCGGACAGCCATCTGCACTTCGTCATGAAGCAGGGCGACGCCTACGCGGATCCTTTGCAGCTCATGGGCATGGAATAACAGCCGTTTCACGCGCACCCGGCGGTACTCTTCGAAAGAGGAGCACCGCCTTTTTCTCGTTTTATAATTTGTTTTTAGTTAATAGACAAATATCCGTGGGTTGTGCTATGATAAGAAAGTTTTCCGGTAAAACAGAACCGGTTGTTCAGGGAAGGGAGGCGGCGTTTTGAAAATGGAGAATCAGTTGGAACTGATCGGCCCGCAAAAGGCGGCCGCATTGGAAGAACTCCACAGCTGCAACGAAATGACCGCGCCGTTCGGGCTCTCCTTATCCGGCACGCAGATGTTGGCGCTTGTGGAAAACCGATTTCAGGCGCTGCAAAATACGGGCAGAGTGGAATTCGGAGAAGGCATCCTCAAAAAGTTGATTTACGCCTTCTGCGACTCCCCTTTTCTGACTCAGCAAAATTATGAGGAAACGATCTCCGATTTACAGGATATTTTTTATTTTTTTAAAAATGAATCTCTGGATCAGATTCCGGACGACGAATTGATCGACTATATGAAAAAAGTCTTCGACGGGCGGGCTCAGGGTTCCGTCGAGTATCTGGAAGGAACCTCTCTGGAGGAGCTCTGCCGCTCCATGCGGGAAGGCTATGACGCACTCGGCAGGGGAGAGGATGAGAACGAAGACGAGGATGAAGACGATGACGAGGCGGGTGATCTGCTCTGAGTGAAAAAAATGCGCTGGCCCTGCCTCAGGATTTTTCCGCTCTCAGCACGCTCTCCGATGAGGAGGAGGCCGCCGTTCAGATGAAGCTCTGGCGGCTGCTTGCCAAACAGACCGCCCGTTATACGATGGGAGACAGTTCCTCCGTCCCCGTGGAGACGGCGCAGGAGCTGCTTTCTTCCATCTGTTTTGTGATCGGCGAGGCGGCGGAGCGGGAGGAGGGATCCCTTGCCGGGCTTTCCGGCTCGGATCCGGATGCCCTTTTTGAACGAGGCCAGAAAGTGATTCAGAAAAAAATCACAGAGGGCCGGAAGCTCTGGACAAACGCCTGCCTGACCGCGCCGGAAATCCGCAGTCAGTCCTACCGGGATACGCTGCGGGAAATCGGGACCTTCTTTCGTCAATATGATTTTCGCTTTTTTGCTCACCAAATCCCGTGCAGCATCGATTATCAGCTCTGTCTCCCGGTGCCGGAGAACCTTTCCGGCATCCGCTACGTAAACGAATACCTGCGGCGGATTCTGATCGAAAACGGCGTTCTGCACTGCTTTGAAAAAGACCGCGTGATCCGGCTTCTGAAAAGCTGCTGCCCGGATTATGACGGCCTTCTGATCAACCTCTGCGAGCCGGTCATCACCAACGCGCTCGGGCTCACGCTGCTGGGCGAGGATCCCTGCAGCCTGCAAATTGCCGATGAGCATCGGGAAACTCTGCTTGATCTTTTGCGTCCTCTTCCGAGGCTGAAGAGAAAAGCCGCGCTTGAGCACGCCGCGGAACAGCTATGCCGGTCTCTGCAAATCCGTGACCCGGCGGCAAAGGAATACCTCTCCCAAATCGCGGACGGAATCTGCCCCAGACTTTCTTCCGCCATAAAAGCGGGGGATCTTTCCGGCCTGTTCCCCTCTTTATGCTGATAAAAACGAGCCGCTTTCCATCCGTTTAAAGACCGAACGTCCTTCTGCCACCGATTGCCGACCATACCAAAGGAAGCGGCTCGCTGAGCGGCGGTAAACGGCGGTAAAAACCGCAGATCGTACGGCCGTAAAATGTGATTCCTTTTTATGCACTCCTTGCCGGGCAGAACCCATTTCAGATGAGACGGCAAGTGTCTGAAAAAACACTTTTTTTCAAATCCACCTTGCCGAATAGAATTTCACCCGCCGAAAGCCGATTCCCGGAACGGCGGCAGATCAAAAAACATGCACTGCGCGGTATTTTTGCCGCGCAGTTTTTTTATTCCGGGAAATCCGTCTCTGTCTTCCTTTTGATGGTGCTTTTTTGTCCGCCGAAGTGACCCGCAAAACTTTTCTTTCCCCGCGCCCTGTGATAAAATGGAAGCGGAATGGAAGGGAGAGGATTCGCCATGCTTCGACTCATCATTGGCACCGACAGCCGCGCCAGAAGGCGGGCTCTGTATCATCGCATCGCCGACGCGGGCGAGGGCGCTCTGCTGATCGTGCCGCGGCAGTTCTCCTTTGAGAGCGAAAAGCTGCTGGGGGCGTTTCTCGGCAGCGAAAAACGGAGTCTCGCCGAGGTATTGAGCTTTCCGAAGCTCTGCGAGCGCGTCTTTCACCAATATGGCGGATTTGCCGGCGACCACATCGACGATACCGGCCGGCTTCTGCTGATGAGCGCCGCCCTCTCCGAAACAGAAGGCGAGCTGCGCTTCTTCACAAAATCCGCAAAGGACGCGGCCTTCGCGGAGGAACTCGTGCAGGCGGACGGCGAGCTGCGCAAAGGCGGCGTCACCGGGGCCGATCTCGAAAAAATTGCCGAGGATCGCGCCGGCTCCGTGCTGGGCGAAAAATCCGCCGACCTCGCAAAAATTCTCTCCATTTATCGCGCGATGGTGAGCGCCGGCTACGCGGACGAGCTCGACGAAATTCCGCGCATTACGGCGATGCCGGAAACAAGGGACTTTTTCCGCAATAAAAGAATCTTTTTCGACAGCTTTAACCGCTTCAGCGCCACGGAGTCGCGTCTCGTCTCCCTGATGCTGGAGGCGGCGCCGGAGGTCACGGTCTCGCTCTGCTGCGACACGGTTTTCGACCGTCTTGCCGGCGCGGGGCCCTTCGCGGTCTGCCAAAAGACGGCCGCCCGCCTCCACCGCGCCGCCGAAGACGCCGGCATTCCGTCGTTTGTTGAGGACGCGGGTCTCTCTCCCGAAGGGGAGGTTGCCCCGGCCGTCCGGCATCTGGCGGAGCATTTTCTCCAGCCGGTTCCGGTGCCGTTCGTAGGAGATTTTTCCGGCACGGTGGAACTCTATCAGGCCGCGAACCCCTATGAGGAGGCCTCCTTTGTCGCCTCCTCCGTCCGGGAACTCGCGGAACAGGGGCATCGCTGGCGCGACATCTGCGTGATCGGGCGGGAGCTTTCCTCCTACGAACATCCGCTGGTCAACGCCTTCGAAAAGGCCGGCATCCCCTATTTTCTCGACCGGCGGGACGATGCGGCGGATCTGCCGCTGACCGCTTTTGCACTGGCGGCGCTCGAATGCTGCACGCGAAACTTCGAGGCAGCGTCGGTATTGCGCATGATGAAGACCGGGCTGCTGCCTTTCTCCGAGGAGGACGTGGCCGAATTTGAAAATTACTGCGAAATCTGGAGCATCCGTGGGCGGCTCTTTCTTCAGCCATTCGTCGCGAGTCCTTCCGGATTCGATCCGCCCGCCGAGGGCGACGGCGCGCTGCTCGATCTGCTGGAAGCCATGCGCCGACAGGTCATGGGGCCGCTGGAGGCGCTGAAAACCGGCCTCGACCGCTGTGACGGACGCCGTTTCTGCGACGAATTTTTCCGTTTCCTCGATGCCTGCGACATCCCCGACGGTTTGCGCCGGCTTTCCGAAAACTATGAGGCGGCCGGAAAATTACAGGCCGCGGCCGAGCTCTCGACGCTCTGGGATTCCCTTGTGGCGCTGCTTGACCGTTTCTATACCGGCCTCGGCGGCGTCTCTCTCGGCCTTGCCAAAATGGCGAAGCTCTTTGCCATGGCCGTCTCCGCGGCGGATCTCGGCGTCGTGCCGCAGACTGCCGACTGTGTGACCATCGGCACCGCGGACCGCCTGCGCCCGGTGGATTCCAAGGCCGTTTTTATCATCGGCCTCAACGACCGGGTCTTTCCCGCGCCGCTCGGCGCCGGCGGCCTTTTCAGCAGCGCGGAGAAAAAGGAGCTTGCGGAGATCGGCTTCGAGCTCTCCGATACGGAAGAAAATTTGCTCGCCGAGGAACGCAGCTACTCCTTTACGGCCTTCACCGCGCCTTCGGAGAAACTGGTCGTCTGCCGCAGCCGCTGGGACGTCAAGGGCGACGAGCTCGGGGAATCTTCATTTCTCGCGCGGCTCACCTCCCTCTTCCCCGGCCTCCGGTCGAAAAACGCCGCCGATTACGGCAAAGAATTCTTCCTGCGAACCGAGCGCAACGCTTTCGACGCGCTCACCGAGGCCGGTGAAGAGAGCGCATTCTCCGCCGCCCTGCGGGAATTCCTCTCCGCGCGCCCCGAATGGAAGGAAACCTGCGAAAGGCTCAAAACCGGCGTCGATCCCTCGCGCTTCGCGATCACGGAGACAGGCCTTGCCGACGCGCTTTTCGGCAAAAAGCTGCGCCTCTCCGCTTCAAAAATCGAGGCCTATGAGAGCTGCCCGTTCTCGTTTTTCGTGCAGAACGGCCTGCGGCTCAAAGAGCGCCGGAAAGCGGAACTTTCCCCGCTCGACACCGGCAATCTGATTCATTATATTTTGCAGGTCATGCTTCAGACCTACGGCGGCCGGGGACTCGCCGCGCTCTCCGAAAAGGAGCGCAAGGCGGAGGTGCTCAGGCTCTTGGAGGAATACCTCTCCGGCGTGCTCGGTGGCGAGGAAAACAAATCCGGGCGCTTTCTTTACCTATATTCCCGCCTCGCGGGGCACCTGACGCGGCTCTTTGCCCGGATCGCCGAGGAATTCCGGCAGTCCGAATTCGAGCCGGCGGGCTTTGAGGTGCCCGTCTCGGAGGAGGAGGGCGTGGAGCCTCTGCGCCTGCGCACGCCCGACGGCCGGACCGTGCTCGTCGAGGGACGCATCGACCGGGTGGACGTGCTCGAAAAGAACGGCAAGCGCTACGCCCGCGTGGTGGATTACAAATCCGGCACGAAGGCTTTCGATCTTTCGGACGTCTATTATGGCCTCAACATGCAGATGCTGATCTATCTGTTCTCGATCTGGCAGGACAAACGGAGCGAATTCGCCGGCGACACGCCCGCGGGCATCCTCTATATGCCGGCGAAGGATACCGCCCCCGCCGCGGAGCGCGCATCCGCCGCCGACCCGTGCTCATCCGATGCCGCCCTGCGCTTTCGGATGAACGGCCTGCTGCTCGACGACTTCTCCGTGCTGAGTGCGATGGAGCCGGGCCTCGCGGGCGTCTATATTCCCGTCAAAATGAAGAATAACGGCTATGACACGGCTAATCTTGCCACCCTTGAGCAGTTCGGCGCCATACAAAGGCATGTTGCCTCCGTGCTCGCCTCCATGGCCGAAGAGCTCGGCGCCGGCAGAATTGAAGCTCTGCCGGTTGCGCGCGACGAAAAAAAGCAGTGCGAGCGCTGCCGTTTTCAGTCCGTCTGCCGGATGCCGGAGGACGGCCCCTGCGCAAAGCTCGGCAGACTGACGAAAAAAGAGTTCTTTGACGGCATCGGGGAGGACGGCGTATGAGCGGAATGAAAACCCTCCCTGCCGCGCGCGACGAAAAAAAGCAGTGCGAGCGCTGCCGCTTTCAGTCCGTCTGCCGGATGCCGGAGGACGGGCCCTGCGCAAAGCTCGGCAGACTGACGAAAAAAGAGTTCTTTGACGGCATCGGGGAGGACGGCGTATGAGCACACGAAACTGGAACCCGGAGCAGCTTCAGGCGATCGAATCAAAGGGCGGCACGCTCCTCGTCTCCGCCGCGGCCGGCAGCGGAAAAACCGCCGTTCTGACCGAGCGCGTATTGCGGATGCTGACCGACGAAGAGCATCCGGTCGACGCGGACCGCTTTCTCATCATGACCTTTACCCGCCTCGCCGCCGGAGAGATGAAAAATCGCATCACCGAGGCCCTTTCGGAAAAACTTGCGGAAAAGCCCGGCGATATCCGGCTTATCCGGCAGCAGATCCTGCTTGAAAAAATGCAGATCGGCACAATCGACGCCTTTTGCCTCAACCTCGTGCTGGAGCAGTTCGGCGCGCTGGGCATCTCGCCGCAGAGCCGCGTCGCCTCCGAAAAGGAACTCGGTATCCTAAAAAACGAGGCGCTCGCCGAGGTGATGGAGGAGAAGTATGCGGCGGAGGAACCCGGCTTTCTGGCGCTCAGCGAAACTCTCGGCGCCGGACGGGACGACTCCGACCTCGCCGACACCGTTCTTCGCCTTTACGACTGGCTCCGCACGCAGCCGCACTACGGCGATTGGCTCGATTCGGTCCGCGGTTTATACAATCCGGATATTTCTATCGAAAATCACCCGTGGGGAAAGACTATTTTGGCATACGCGGGCGAGGCGCTCCGGGACTGCGCGGAACAGGCGGAGTATGCGCTTTCGCTCGCGGGAAAAGACGAGGACGTCTTTTCTGCCTACGGGGCCGCGCTCTGCTCGGATTCGGAGATCCTGAAAAAGCTTGTTGATCTTGCGGAAAACGGCGGCTGGGACGAGCTGCGCGGCGCTCTGCAAAATGTGAGCTGGCAAAGGCTCGGCTCGCTGCGCGGCTACGACGGTACGGTCGGACCGCGCGCCAAGGAGATCCGCGACGGGTATAAAAAGACGGTTTCGGACCTTGCAAAAAAACAGTTTTTCGCCTCGGAGCAGAATTTCCGTGACGACGTCGCCATGCTCGCGCCGCTCGCAGAGGATCTCTTCTCCCTGACGATGGAATTCGACCGGCGCTATTCCGACAAGAAGCGCGAGAACCTGCTTCTCGATTACGCCGACCTCGAACACTTCACGCTCGGGCTGCTGACGGAGAAGGACGGCGCCGGCCGATATATCCCGACGGCGGCGGCAAGGGAGATCTCCGCCCGCTATGAGTATATCCTTGTCGACGAATGTCAGGACATCAACGCCGCGCAGGACGCCGTCTTCCGCGCGCTCTCCCGGCACGGGGAGAACCTTTTCTACGTCGGCGACGTGAAGCAGAGCATCTACCGCTTCCGTCAGGCGATGCCTGAACTCTTCCTCCAAAAAAGGAACTCGTGGCCCACCTTCGACGGCAGCGCCTATCCCGCCGTCGTCACGCTGGGACGCAACTACCGCAGCCGGAAGGATATTGCCGGCGCGGTCAACTTTCTGTTCTCGCAGATCATGACGGAGGCGGCCGCGGAGATGGATTACGGCCCCGGGGACCGGCTGATCGCCTCCGCGGAATACCCGGAGGACGACCTCACCCGCTGCGAGCTGCTGCTCGCGGAGACCGACGCGGAAAATGAAAAATACCCGGACGCCGAGGCCGAAGCCATCGCGGAAAAGATCGCCGCGATGGTCAAAGCGGGCGTGACCGTGAAGGACGGCGAGAGCCTGCGCCCGGCCGGATACTCGGATTTCTGCGTCCTGCTGCGCGCCATGAAGGGCCGGGGCGACCGTTTCGCCGAGGCGCTGCGGAAACGCGGTATCGGCGTGCGGTGCGAGCGCTCCGAGGGTTTCTTCTCAAGGCCCGAGATTGCCGCCGTAATGGACGTGCTGCGTGCTATCGATAATCCGCTGCTCGATCTCCCGCTCGCGGGCGCGATGCTCTCCGAGATGTTTCTCTTCACGCCGGACGACCTCGCGCGGATCCGGCTCAAGGGCAGAACGCTCCCGTTTTTCCGCGCCGTGAAACTGGCGGCGGAGGACGGCGACGAAAAGTGCGCCCGGTTTCTGGATTTTCTCTCGGAGATGCGGACCTATGCCGCCTGTGAAAGCTCCGACGCCGTATTGGAGCGCATCTACGAAAAAACGCAGTTCCCCGGCATCATGCGCGCCGGAGAAAACGGCGAGGCGAAACTCGCAAATCTGCGCCTGCTGGTCCGCTACGCCTCCGAGCGGGAGGCCGCGGGCTGGAAGGGCATCTTCGGCTTCCTGCGCTTCGCCGACCGGCTGATTGAAAAGGACGACGACCTCGAGCCGGCCGGGCAGGCCTCTCAGAGCGGCGGCGCGGTGCGGATCATGACCGTCCATGGCGCGAAAGGGCTTGAGTTCCCGATCGTATTTTTCAGCGCCGCCGGGCGAAAATTCCATAACGATAACCGCGTGGACCGGCCCGCCGTCCATCCGACGCTCGGTTTTGCCTGCGCCGGACGGGATGAGACGACCGGCCTGCGCTACAAGACGGTGCCGCAGCAGGCGCTGGGCCTTGCCTTGAAGAAAAGCTCCCTTGCCGAGGAAATGCGCATCCTCTACGTCGCGCTGACGCGGGCGAAGGAACGGCTGATCATCACCGGCGCCGTGCCGAATGCGGCGGATTATCTCTCCGGGCTTGCCTCCGGCGCACGGGCCGAGGAGCGGCTCGGCACCTTTACGGTGACGAATGCAAAATCCCCGCTCGACTGGGTCTGCACCGCGCTGCTTCGGCATCCGGATGCGGTGGAATTCCGCATGCTCGCGGGCCTTTCCGACCTCGAACCCCTGCCGGACGACACCCGGTGGGTCTTCTCCGTGCGGCAGCCGGGTGGCTTGGAGGAACCGGAGGAAACGGCCGCCGAAGCTCTTTCTCCGGAACCGGACCGCGCTTTGCTCATGCTGCTGGAAGAACGCGCGGCGTGGGCCTATCCCTATGCCGTCTCCGCGTCGATTCCGGCAAAGAAGGGCGTCTCCGAGCTCACGCACGGCGAACTTTACGAACAGACGCGCTTCTCGGCGAGACCGACGCACGGCGTCCTCTCCGGTGCGGAACGCGGTACGGCGCTGCATGCCTTCATGGAATTCGCCGACTTTGAAAAGGCGGAGCGTTCCGTGGAGGAGGAGCGGAAGCGTCTGGCGGATTTCGGCTTCCTGACGGCCAAACAGGCCTCCGCCGTCGATCCCGCAAAACTGCGCGCCTTTTTCCAAAGCGGGCTTTATCAGCGGATCAAGGCTTCGCCCCGGGTGCTGCGCGAATACCGCTTCATGCAGGATATTCCGGCAAAGGAGCTCGGCTACGAGGCCGTGGAGGAGATGATCACCGTGCAGGGCGTCGCGGACTGCATTTTTGAAGAAAACGGCGGGCTCTATATTCTCGACTACAAGACCGACTACACGGACCGGATCGAAACCCTTGGCGAACTTTATGGCGACCAGCTCCGGCTGTATAAAAAGCTGCTGGCCCTCTCGATGGGCAGAGAGGCCGCCGGGCTTCTCATCTGGTCCTTCCACTTCGGCCGGGAACTTGCGGTGGAATAAATCCCACACCTCGGCGGCCGGCTCTGTTTGCCGGGGTTCGAATCCTCGTCGGGTAAGCGTGGAACAGAGCGCGCCGGAAAGCGGCGGGGGCTTTTTCCCCGCGGAGAATTCTTTTTGATTGCCCGCAGGGGCGGTCTCTTTTTTCCGGCAAAACGCTCCCGAACCTGATTTTTCTGGAAACTTTTTAAAAAAAGCTCGCTTTTTATGAAAATCGGCGCCTTCGGGATAGTGACTTTTTCTTTTATTTTTTATATAATTGATTTGCAAGCTGCGAAATGCGCTTTCCGGCTTCGGGAACCTCGGTTTCCGATCCCGGCAGCGGGACGGGTCCATTCAAACACAGCGAAAGCCTGAATTAAAATTTTGGGAAAGAGGGAAATTGTCATGGCGTTTCTTGATAAGCTGAACGACCTTGCGAAAACTGCGGTCGACAAGACCGGCAACGCGATCGAAAACGGAAAAATCAGCGTGAAGATCACCGGAGAGGAACGGAATATTGCCGCCGCCACCGCAAAAATCGGAGAATATTACCTCGCAAAACTGGATGCGGGCGAAGTTCTGGATGATTCGGTCATGGAGATCTATGCCGAAATCGAGGAGCACCGCCGCAGCATCGAAGCCATGCGTGCGGAACTCGGCGGCCCGAAAAACGCCTCTGCCGCCCCCGCCGATGCCGGTGTGAAATTCTGCAAGGCATGCGGCGCCAAGGTTGCCCCCGGTACGAAATTCTGCCCGGAGTGCGGCGCCGAACAGTAAAAGTTTAAAAAACAAATGGACGGAGAGGACGCCCGGCGCGCCCTCCCCGCCCGATTTTTTTGCGCCGTGGGAAGCGGATTCCTGGCTTTTTTTTGCAAAATGTGCCCGCCCCGGGCCTTTTTTGCGGGAAAACGCCTCAGGCAAAAAAGATTTTTTCGGCCCGACACTTGACAGGAGCGGCATAGGCGGGTATAATTTTTTGTACAAGAAAGCAGAACGAACCGTTCTCACCTGCCCGCGGATGCGCGGCGGGTCAATCGTCCCGGTATTTATACCGGATTGCGGTGCGCGGTCTTCTTGGACTGCGCGTTTTTTTATTTTGGAGGTGTTAGTCATCGGCAAACAGGAACTGCTCATTAACGAAGAGATCCGCGATAAAGAAATCCGCGTGATCGATTCCGACGGCAGCCAATTGGGTATTCTTTCGGCAAGAGAAGCGATGCAGATCGCAGCCGAAAAAAATCTGGATCTCGTGAAGATCGCCCCTCAGGCGACTCCGCCGGTCTGCCGCATCATGGATTACGGCAAATACCGCTTCGAACAGGCCAAACGTGAAAAAGAAGCGAAAAAGAACCAGCATGTCATCGAGACCAAGGAAGTGCGCCTTTCCCTTAATATTGATACCAACGATTTCAACACAAAGCTCAACCGGGCGAAGAAATTCCTCGAGGACGGCGATAAGGTGAAGCTCTCGCTGCGTTTCCGCGGCAGAGAGATGACCCATACCGAGCTCGGGGCCGACCTTGTTCGGAAATTTTTGGATGAATGTGCGGAATTGGGCGCCACAGACAAACCTGCCAAACTCGAGGGCAGAAGCCTTGTCGTCACCATCAACTCCAAGATACAGAAATAACCCGCAGTACTCGTTTGATATTTGCTTTTTGCAATCAATAATCAGGAGGAAAAAACAATGGCCAACGCGAAACTGAAAACCCATACCGGGGCGAAGAAACGCTTCCGCTTCTCCAAAGACGGAAAAATCAAACGCAATAAAGCGTTTAAATCCCACAAGCTGAATTCCAGCATCAAGGACGCGAAACGTAAACGCAACCTTCGTCACGCCACCTATGCGGATGCTACCAATATGGAAAAACTCAGAAAAATCATGCCTTACGGCGGCTGATGTTTTCCTAAAACAAACATCTATCTATTGAAAGATATAACGGAGGTAACTACAAATGGCTCGTGTTAAAGGCGGGATCATGTCCCATAAAAGAAGAAAGAAAATCTTAAAGCTTGCAAAAGGATACTTCCTTGGAAGAAGCAAGCTTTTCCGTACCGCAAAAGAAGCGGTTATGAAAACCGGACGCTATGCGTTCATCGGCAGAAAGCAGAAAAAGAGAGAATTCCGCCGTCTGTGGATCACCCGTATCTCCGCCGGCTGCAAGCTCAATCACACCAACTACTCCCAGTTTATGTATGGTCTCAAGAAAGCCGGCATCACCCTCAACCGCAAGATGCTCTCCGAGATTGCCATCCATGATCCGGAAGGCTTTACTGCCCTTGTAGAAAAAGCGAACATTGCGCTTTAAAAGCCGATCAGAACGCCCGGGTTTTTGAACTCGGGCGAATTGTTATAGTAAGGGACGGAGTCCGGAGGAATTTTTTTCCTTGAAGGGCTTTTCTTTAATCCTCTATTGTTGTTATAATATAAAGGAGGACCCATGCCGATCACAAGTCGTGAAAATCCGATGATCAAAGAGGCCGCCGCCCTGCTCAAAAGCAAACGAGCAAGGGAAGAAAACGGCCTTTTTCTGGCGGAAGGGGCCAGGCTCTGCGCCGAGGCCTCCCGGAGCGGCATCGCGGTCCGCCGCCTTTTCCTCACCGAAGAGGCGAAAGAAAAGTACCCGGATTATCTCCGGGATCTGATCCCGGCCGCGGCGGACGTGCAGGAAATCACGCCCCCGGTGGCGGAGAAGCTCTCCGATACAAAGACCCCTCAGGGCGTCTTCGCGGTCTGCGAATTTCCCGAGAACCGGGCGGATTTCGACCGGGACGGCCTTTTCGTCGTGCTCGACGGGCTTCAGGATCCCGGCAACATCGGCACCATCCTGCGCACCTGCGACGCGATGGACGTCCGCGGCGTGCTCCTTTGCGGGAGCGCGGACATCTGGTCGCCGAAGGTGCTGCGGGCGTCAATGGGATGCCTGTTCCGTCTGCCGGTCGCCGTCTTTGCCGACGCCGCGGAGGCCTTCTCCGCGCTGCACCGGTATGGCTGCACGGTTTTCGCGTCCACTCTTTCCGCAAATTCCGTTCCGCTCAATCAGGTTCACTTCCCGAAACGGAGCGCCGTCGTCATCGGCAACGAGGGCAGCGGCATCCCGGAGGAGGACCTCGCGCGGAGCGACGCCCTTGTCACTATTCCGATGCCCGGCAGAGCCGAGAGCCTCAACGCCGCCTCCGCCGCCGCCATCCTGATTTATTCCGCAGCCGCCGGCGGCTGACGATCCTCAAAAGACTGGAGATGACAGCATGAGCCTTCTTCATTGGATTTGGCTGAGCCTGATCCTTCCGCCCGGCAGTCCGAAGATCGACCGTGCTTTGGAATGCTTTCCGGACCCGGAGGAACTCTTCCTCGCCGGAAACGAGGGGGCGGCCGGGATTCCCGGCTTTGATTCCTCCGACCTCATCCGCATGCAGGCGACCAGCCTCGATCTTGCGGAAAAAGCGCTCGAACGCGCCGAAACCTACGGTGCAGGCGTGATGGCAAAGAACGATCCGGATTTTCCGGAGCGCCTGCTTCAAATTCCCGCCTGCCCCGCCGTTTTATATGTGTTGGGAGATCTCTCCGCGGCAAGGCGCCCGTGCGTGGCGCTGGTCGGCACCCGCTCGATGAGCGAGTACGGCAGAAAGGCGGCGGAGAGTCTGGGCAGAGGGCTCGGCGCCTCCGGCATCACCGTTGTCAGCGGCATGGCGAAAGGCATCGATACCGTATCGCACAAATCCTGCGTCGAGGCGGGCGGCAAAACAATCGCCGTGCAGGGCTGCGGCATCTGCAACACCTATCCGCCGGAAAACCGGGAGCTCAAGGAGATCATCGCGGCAAACGGAGCCGTCGTCAGCGAATTCGCCCCGGACGCCGCCTCCCAGTCCTCCTATTTCCCGATCCGCAACCGCATCATCTCCGGCCTCTCGCTCGGCGTCTGCGTCGTGGAGGCCGCCGCCCGCAGCGGAACCTCGATCACCGCGAACTTTGCGCTCGAGCAGGGCCGCGACGTCTTTGCCGTACCGGCGGACGTCTTCCGCAGCACCTCGAAGGGCACCTTCCGTCTGCTGCGGCAGGGAGCGATCCCCGTCTCCTGCGCCGGGGACATCATCGAGGAGTACCGGCCGCTCTACGGCGACTTGCTCCGGCCCGAATCCGCGCACGAGGCATCCGCCAAACCCTACCAGCCATCGGAGCAGCTCTGGCAGGAACCTTCCCGCGAGGACGGCCCCCGCTGGCGTGAGATGCCGGAGAATCTTTCCGACCACGCACGGGCGGTTTATTCCATTCTTTCGAGGACGCCGCTCTTTGCGGACGACATCTCCTCCATGACCGGGCTTCCCGCCTCGGAGACCGCCGCCTCCTTGACGGAGCTGGAGCTCTCCGGTCTTGTGAAACCGGTCTCCGGACGGAGATTCACCCTCGCATAAATTCCCAAAATTCATCACATCATCTGGATACAGTTGATAAAAGGAGTAATTATCACGGCTGAAACACAGGATTCCGAAACCAAAACCGGCCGCGGCGCCAAGACTTATAAAAATCTTGTGATCGTCGAGTCCCCGGCTAAGGCCAAAACCATCCAAAAATATCTGGGACCGGACTATGAGGTCGTCGCCTCGATGGGCCACGTCCGCGACCTGCCGAAGAGCACGCTCGGGATCGACGTGGCGCACGGCTTTTTGCCGCAGTACATGCTGATTTCCGGCAAGGAGGCTCTCGTTCGCAGCCTCAAGAAAGAGGCCGGCTCCGTCGAGAACGTCTATCTTGCGACGGACCCGGACCGCGAGGGCGAGGCGATCTCCTGGCATCTGGCCTATCTGCTGGGGCTGCCGCTCACGTCGGCGAACCGCGTCACTTTTAACGAAATCACCCGCTACGGCGTCAAACAGGGCATGGCCGCCCCGCGCACGATCGACAAGGACCTTGTCAATGCGCAGCAGGGCCGCCGCATCCTCGACCGCATCGTGGGATATAAACTGAGCCCCTTCCTCTGGAAAAACATCCGGGGCGGCTCGAACCTTTCCGCCGGAAGGGTGCAGTCCGTCGCCGTCCGCCTGATCGTCGACCGCGAGCGGGAGATCCAGGATTTTCAGGTGGAGGAGTATTGGACCATCGACGCCAAGCTCTATGAGCGCGGCGAGTCCGCGGCTTTCTCCGCCCGCCTCCAGAGCAAAAACGGCGAGAAGGTAGAGATCCCCACCGAGGAGGCCGCCAAGGTCATCATGGACGACCTCGCCGGCAAGGATTTCATCATCAGCAACGTCAAAAAAGGCGTCCGCAAAAAGATGCCCGCGCCGCCCTTCATCACCTCCACCCTCCAGCAGGAGGCCTCGCTCCGGCTGGGATTCCAGTCCCGGCGCACGATGCGCGTCGCGCAGGAGCTCTATGAGGGCGTCGACGTGCCCGGCATGGGCGCCGTGGGTCTCATCACCTACATGAGAACCGACTCCCTGCGCATCTCCGAGGAGGCGCACAATGCCGCCGCCGCTTATATCGAAAAAAACTACGGCCCGGATTATCTGCCCCAGACCGCTCACGCCTTCAAGCAGAAAGCCGGCGCGCAGGATGCCCACGAGGCGGTCCGCCCGACCATGCCGGATCTTGAACCGACAAAGCTTCAGGGATGCCTGACCTCCGATCAATACAAACTTTATAAACTGATCTGGGAACGCTTTATCGCAAGCCAGATGGCCGCCGCCGTGCTCAACACCGTCTCGATCGACATCGAGGCCGGCGACTATCTCTTTAAGGCGAGCGGATTCACCGTGCGCTTCGACGGCTTCACAAAGCTCTACGAGGCTTCTTCCTCCCCGGAGGAGGAGAAATCCTCCATCCCGAAGAAGGCCGAAAAAGACGACGTTCTGCGCCTCAAGAGCCTGCACCCGAATCAGCACTTCACCCAGCCGCCGGCACGCTTCACCGAGGCGTCGCTCATCAAGGCGCTTGAGGAAAACGGCATCGGCCGCCCGAGCACCTACGCGCCGATCATCACCACGATCCTCGCGCGCAACTATGTCGAGCGCGAGGGCAAGGCCCTGAAGCCCACCGCTCTGGGCACCGTGATCGTCGATCTGGTGAAAGAGCATTTTTCCAACATCGTCGATGTGGAATTCACCGCCAAGATGGAGAAGGATCTCGATAAGATCGAGGCCGGCAAGATCGACTGGCAGAATATGATTAAAAAGTTCTTCGACGACTTTACCAAGGAGCTCGAAACCGCCCAGCAGTCCCAGGGCGGCGAAAAGATCGCCGTTCCCGAGGAAGAGACCGACGTCATCTGCGAAAAATGCGGCAGACACATGGTCATCAAGACCGGCCGGTACGGAAAATTCCTCGCCTGCCCGGGCTACCCGGAATGCAAAAACACGAAACGCCTCGTCAAAGAGGCAAACGGGACCTGCCCGCTCTGCGGCGGAAAAATCCTGACGAAAAAATCCAAGACCGGCAAGACCTACTACGGCTGCGAACATAACCCGACCTGCGGCTTTATGACATGGGATGAACCGACGGCCGAACTTTGCCCGACCTGCGGCAAGACGCTGCTCTTCCGGAAAGGACGCAACCCGATATACGTCTGCTCCAACCCGGAGTGCGAGTACCAGCGTCCGGAGGAGAAGAAAAAATGAACCGTCCCGTCACCGTCATCGGCGCGGGGCTGGCGGGCTGCGAGGCCGTCTGGGCGCTCGCAAAGGCCGGCGAAGCGGTCAGGCTTTACGAGATGAAACCCGTCAGATTCAGCCCCGCCCACCATTCCGAAAACTTTGCGGAGCTCGTCTGCTCCAATTCGCTCAAGGCCTCGCGTCTGGAGACCGCCTCCGGGCTCCTGAAAGCCGAGATGAAGCGCCTCGGCTCCCTGACGATGGAGGCCGCCGAAGCCGCCGCCGTCCCCGCGGGAGGGGCGCTCGCCGTCGACCGGGAGGCCTTCTCCGCTTACATCACCGAGCGCATCCGTTCCCTGCCGAACGTGGAGATCGTTCGCGCGGAGCTGACGGAGCTGCCCTCGGAGGGCACCGTCGTCTGCGCCACCGGGCCGCTGACCTCCGACGGGCTCGCCTCGTATCTGTCCGGGCTCTTCGGCGGAACGCTCTCCTTTTATGACGCCGTCGCGCCGATCGTCTCGGCCGACAGCATCGACTTCACAAAATGCTTTTACGGCGCGCGCTGGGGACACGGCGATCCGGATTACCTCAACTGCCCGATGGATAAGGAGCAGTACGAGGCCTTTGTGGAGGCGCTCCTGAACGCGGAGAAGGCGGAACTTCACGCCTTCGACGCGCCGCCGAAGGTCTATGAGGGCTGCATGCCGGTGGAAATCATGGCCGCCCGCGGCCCCGATACGCTGCGTTACGGCCCGATGCGCCCGGTCGGGCTCAAAAACCCGGAGACCGGACACCGCCCCTGGGCCAACGTCCAGCTCCGGAAAGAAAATCAGGAAGGCACCATGCTGAACCTCGTCGGTTTTCAGACGAACCTCAAATGGGGCGAACAGAAGCGGGTGTTTTCGATGATCCCGGGCCTCGAGCACGCAGAGTTTTTGCGCTACGGCGTGATGCACCGGGATACGTTTATGGACAGCCCGCGCCTGCTCGCGGAGAATCTGTCCCTCCGGAGCGACGGCAGGCTCTTCTTTGCCGGCCAGCTCACCGGAGTTGAAGGATACATGGAATCCGCCGCCACCGGCATCCTCGCGGGCATCAACGCCCGCCGCCATGAGACGGGAGAGGCTCCTCTCCTCCTGCCGCAGGAGACGATGCTGGGCGCGCTGGTGCGGTACATCACCGACCCGGCCGTCACGGATTTTCAGCCGATGGGCAGCAACATGGGCTTGCTCCCCCCGCCGGAAACACACATCCGCGGCAAGCAGGAGCGTTATCTTGCTCTATCGGAGAGAGCCCTTGCGGCGCTGGACGCCATGCTGAAGTAAGAAACCCACCCCCCGGAAAGGAGGATTCTTTATGAAAATCGCACTGGATATCTACGGCGGCGACAATGCCCCTCTGGCTCCGCTGGAGGGCGCGGCTACGGCCGTCAGGGAACTGGGCGTCGGGATTCTCGCCGTCGGCAAGGAGGCCGAAATGAAGGCCCTCTGCGCCGAAAAAGGCATCTCCACCGCCGGGATCGAATTTTTGGATGCGCCACTTGTGATGCCGGTCTGCGCCGAGCCGACCGAGGTGCTGAAGTCCTATAAGGACAGCTCCCTCGCGCTGACGGTGAAGGCCGCAGCCGATGGCATGGCCGATGCCGCGGTCACCGCCGGAAGCACCGGCGCCGCGGTCGTTGCGGCGACGTTTATTGCCAAGCGCCTCAAAGGCGTCAAGCGCGCCGCCCTCGCAACGGAGATGCCCGGCCTTGATTCAACCTATATGATGCTGGACCTCGGCGCCAACGTCGAGTGCCGGCCGGAGATGCTTGTGCAGTTTGCCGTGATGGGCGCGGCTTATATGGAAAAGACCGCCGGCGTCGCGAATCCGCGCGTCGGGCTTATCAACATCGGCGCGGAGGAATCCAAGGGCGCCGATCTGCAAAAGGAAACCTATGCGCTGCTCCGGCAGTCCGACCTCAATTTCGTTGGCAACGTGGAACCGCGGGACCTGCTCTTCGGCGTATGCGACGTGGCCGTGGCCGACGGATGGACCGGCAACATCGTGTTAAAAACGACGGAGGGCACCGGACTCGCCTTTTCCAAGATGGTCAAGCGCATGTTTACAAAAAACGTGCTGACCAAGCTCGGCTCCCTGCCGATGAAGGAAGGCATCCGCGATATGAAGCAAAAGACGGATTATTCCGAACGCGGAGGCGCGCCGCTGCTCGGCATCACGAAACCCGTGATCAAAGCCCACGGCAGCAGCGACGCCACGGCTTTCCGCAACGCGCTGGAACAGGCGAAAATCTTTTATGAGACGGACGTCAACGGCGCGATTCTTTCCGCGCTCGCGGAGAGGAAAGAGGCGAAGGAAGAATGAGTTTTGAAGTACCCCGTACGCTCGAGGAGGCATCCGGATACACCTTTTTAAATCCGCGCTATCTGGAGGTCGCGCTGACCCACTCCTCCTATGCGAATGAGAATCACGGCCACTGCGAGAGCAACGAGCGGCAGGAATTCCTCGGCGACGCTGTTTTGAGCATCATTGTCTCGGATTACCTGTTTCATAATTACAAACATCTGCCGGAGGGCCAGCTCACCAAGATGCGAGCCTCCCTCGTCTGCGAAAAGACGCTGAGCCGTTTTTCCAAGGAGCTCGGGCTCGGCGGCTACCTGATGTTCGGCCGCGGCGAGGAACAGATGGGCGGCAGAGAGCGCCCCTCGATCCTTTGCGATGCCTTTGAGGCCTTTCTCGCGGCGATCTATCTCGACGGCGGCATGGCACCCGCGCGGGACTTTGTGCTGCGCTTTGTAAAGCCCTCGCTCGATGATTTTGAAAAGCTCTCTTTCAAGGATTACAAAACGCAGCTTCAGGAGATCATTCAGCAAAATCCGGAGGAACAGCTCACCTACATGCTCACCTCCGAGACCGGCCCCGATCACGACAAACATTTTGTCGTCGAAGTCATGCTCAACAGCAACCCGATCGGCCGCGGCGAGGGCCGGAGCAAAAAGGCCGCCGAACAGATGGCGGCGAAAGAGGCGCTGGAGCTGATGGGCGAATGAGACACGCCAACGTCTCGTTTTTCGTGCCGATGGCCGGGTGCCCGCACCGGTGCTCGTTCTGCGACCAGCAGAGCATCACCGGCGAGACGAAATGCCCCACGCCGGAGGAGGTCGACGCCTGCTGCGCAAAGGCCGCGGAGGCGCTCGCCGGATTTTCCTCCGAGAGCGAGATCGCTTTTTTCGGCGGCAGCTTCACGATGATTCCGCGGGAGACGATGGTCTCCCTGCTGGAACCCGCCGCGAAGTGGGTGGAGCGGGGCGCCTTTTCCGGCATCCGGTGCAGTACGCGGCCGGACGCGATTGACGAAGAAATTCTCGATCTGCTCGCCCGCTATCATGTCCGCTCGATCGAGCTCGGCGCTCAGAGCAGCAGCGACGACGTTCTCGCGGCAAATGGCCGCGGGCACACGTTTTCCGATACGCAGAGGGCCTCGGCGCTCATCCGGGAACGGGGATTTTCCCTCGGGCTCCAGATGATGACGGGCCTGCCTGCGGATACGCCGGAATTGGATCTCCGTACGGCCGAAGATTTTATCAGGCTCCGGCCGGAGACCATGCGCATCTACCCGGCGCTGGTGCTCGACCACACGCCGATGGCGGCGCTCTGGCGGGAAGGCGGCTACCGGCCCCAGACGATTGAGGAGGCAGCTTTGCTCTGCGCGGAGCTGCTCGATCTCTTTGAGGAGGCCGGAATCCGGGTGATCCGGGTCGGGCTCCACGCGGAACCTTCGCTTGAAAAGAACCTGCTGGCCGGGCCCTATCATCCCGCATTCCGCGAGATCGCCGAGAGCCTGCGCTTTTACAAAAAAATCACGCCGGAGATTTTGAAATATCCGGAGGGGGCGCTCACCGTTTTTGTGAACCCCTCCGAACAGTCCAAAGCCGCCGGTCAAAAATGCGCGAACCTTTCCCGCTGGAAGGAAGCCGGGTGCGACGTCCGCATCCTCGGCGACCCCTCCCTCCCCTGCGGCACATTTCGAATTTGCCCCTCCGAAACCACGATGATTAGGAAGTGAAACATTGTTCCTGAAATCACTGGAACTCCAGGGCTTCAAATCTTTTCCGGATAAGACCCGTCTCAATTTCGGCCGCGGGCTGACCGCGGTTGTCGGGCCGAACGGGAGCGGAAAAAGCAATATCAGCGACGCGGTGCGCTGGGTTCTCGGGGAACAGTCCACCAAGGCCCTGCGCGGCATCAAGATGGAGGACGTGATCTTCAACGGGAGCGCCGGCCGCAAGAGCTACGGCTGGGCGGAGGTCCGGCTCTTTCTCGACAACACCGACCGCACCCTGCCGATCGACAACGACGAAGTCCTCGTCTCCAGAAAATACTACCGCAACGGCGACAGCGAATACCGCATCTGCGATAAGATCTGCCGCCTGCGCGACGTCAACGAACTTTTTATGGATACGGGCCTCGGCCGCGACGGCTACTCGCTGATCGGTCAGGGCAAGATCGCCGAGATCATCGGCGCCAAAAGCACCCAGCGGCGCGAAATCTTTGAGGAGGCCGCCGGCATCTCCAAATACCGCTACCGCAAGGAGGATGCCGAGCGCAGCCTCGTGCAGGCGGATGAGAACCTGCTGCGGCTCCGCGACAACCTCTCCGCCCTCGAGGAGCGGGTCGGCCCGCTCAGGGAGCAGTCCGACAAGGCGAAAAAATTTCTCGAGCTCGCCGAGGAGAAAAAGTCGCTTGAGATCTCCGTCTGGATGCGCAACCTGCGCAAGCTCAAATCCCAGCTTCAGGAGCAGAACAGCTCCATCAGCGTCTTTCAGGCGGAGTACGATTCCCTCGACGCCGATTACAACAAGGCCGAGGAATACATAGGCACCCTCTACGAGGGCATCCGGAACCTCGATTTCGACGTGGAAAACCGCCGCAAGGAGATCGCCGAGAATGAGGCGGGCATCTCCGGGCTGGCCGCCGATTCCGCCGTTTCCAAGAACGAGATTCAGCACGCCGAGAGCGAGATCGCGCGGATCGGCGGCGAGATCAAGGAACTCGAAGCCTCCGGCAGCGAAAATGCCGCTCTCGCCGAAGCGAAGCGGAACGAACTCGCCGCAAAGGAGGCCGAGCAGGTCTCCCTCGCCGAAAAAGCGGCCGCAAACGCCGCCGAAGCGGAAAAAATTGCGGGGGCCGAGACGGAAAACGCCGCCGCCCGCGCGGAGGCTTCCGCGGAACTCGCAAAGGCCGAGGCTTCGATCGGGCATATCAGCGTCGTGCTGGCCACCGCCGGCTCCGACGCCGAGCAGTACGAGAAGCGCCTTGCCGAGATGGACGCCGCAGCCGCAAAAACCGGAGAGCTCATCGCCGCAAACGAAAAGGATCTTACGGACATCGGGGAATTCCTCTCCGACAACGCGTCGCGCGCCGAGTCGCTGCAAAACAGCATCTCCGGCCTCGCGCTCAAAAAAGGCCTGCGCGAAAAGCAGCTCGCCGCCATGGAGGAACGCCGCGCCGCGCTTCAAAAGAACGCGGATGCCGCCCTCGGCCGCGCAAAGCTGCTTCAAGATCTCGAAGATCATATGGAAGGCTTCGCCCAGAGCGTGAAATTTGTGTTGGAGAGGGCCAAAGCCGGCGCCCTGCGCGGCATCCTCGATCCGGTCTCCAACATTCTCTCGGTCGAGAGCAAATACGCCCTCGCCGTCGAGACCGCCATCACCGGCGCTTTGCAGGACGTCGTCGTCACGGACGAGGACGCCGCCCGCCGCGCCATCGGCATGCTCAAGGAACAAAACCGCGGCCGCGTCACCTTTCTTCCGCTCACCTCCGTGCGCGGAAACAAACTTTCGGAGAACGGCCTTGAGCACTGCGAAGGCTTCATCGGCCTCGGCAGCGACCTTGTTGCCTATGACAAAAAATACGACGGCGTCATTCTGAGCCTGCTCGGCCGCATCGCGGTCGTCGACGAGCTCGGCAACGCCATCGCCGTCGCAAAAAAATACGGCTACCGCTTCCGCATCGTCACGCTCGACGGCCAGCTCGTCAACGCGGGCGGCTCGCTCACGGGCGGCTCCTCCGTCAAATCGGCCGGCATCCTGAGCCGCCGCCACGAGATTGAGGAACTTCAGGCGCAGGCCGAAACATACAAACAACAGCTCGCCGACGGAAACGCGGAATATATGCGGCTCCGGGAGGAAATCTCCGCCCTCGCCGCCGATTCCCTCGCCACGGAGAGCGAGCTTCGCACCGCCAAGGAGGATCGTATCCGGGCCGAGGCGGAGAAGAAGCACTTTGAAGAAAAGATCGCCGCCGCGAAGGCCGACGCGGAGGAATATGCCTCCCGCCGCGCCGAGATCGTCGAACTCAACGCCTCCGCCAAGCAGCGGACGGCCGAATTCACCGCGCTGCTCTCCTCCGCAAAGACGGATAAGGCGAAAGCCCTTGAGACCATCGGCCAGCTTGAAAAAGAGGCCGCCGCCGTTGTGGAAAAGAAAGCGCATAACGCCGAGGAGGCCGCCGCGCTCGCCCTTTCCGCCGCCCTGACGGAGAAGGATGCCGATGCGGTCCGCGCCGACATCGAACGGCTCCGCGTCTCCGAGGAGGAGCGCCTCGTCCGGAAGGAAGAGCGGAAGGCCGCCCTTGCCACCATGGAGGACTCGATCGGCATCCACCGGAAAAAGATCGCCGCCGCCGAAGCGGAAACCGCACGGCTCAACGCGGAATCGGAGCAGCGCCGGGATCAGATCACCGCGCTCTACGCGAAGCGGCAGGAATTTGAATCAAAGACCACGCAGGAACGCAGCGCGCAAAAGAATATCGTCACGCGCCGCGAGGAGGCCTCCGTCCGGCTCGCAAAGGCAAGGGCCTCGCTCGACGACCTTCAGAAGGATTACGACCGCATCATCGGCGAGCTTTGGGACGAATACGAGATCACCTACACCATGGCCGACGAGATCGCGGAGGAAATCACCGAGCCGCAAAAGGCGCAGCGCCGCCTCGCGGAACTTCGCAACAAGATCAAGGCTCTCGGCCCGGTCAACGTCTCCGCCATCGAGGAATATAGAGAGGTCTTTGGCCGCTATGAATTCATGCGGAATCAGATCGAGGACGCCGAGAAGGCCCGCGACGAACTGCGTGCGCTTATCCGCGGCCTGACCGGCCAGATGAAGACCATCTTCACCGATAGCTTCACCCGCATCGCCGGGAATTTTGCCGTCGTCTTCCGGGATCTGTTCGGCGGCGGCGAGGCGAAACTCACGCTGACCGACCCGGACAACGTCCTTGAATCGGGCATTGAAATCTTCGTTCAGCCGCCGGGCAAGATCGTCAACCACATCTCTGCCCTCTCCGGCGGCGAGCAGACCTTTGTCGCCATCGCAATCTATTTTGCCATCCTCAAAGTCAGCCCGGCGCCCTTCTGCATCCTCGACGAGATCGAGGCGGCGCTCGACGAGGCAAACGTCGACCGCTGCGCCGAATACCTGCTGACGCTCTCCGGTGACACGCAGTTTATCGCGATCACGCACCGCCGCGGCACGATGGAGCACGCCGACCGGCTCTACGGCGTCACGATGCAGGAGGAGGGCGTCTCGAAGCTTTTGGAACTCTCCCTCGACGACATGGAAGCCGTGGAAGCCTGAGGCTTCGCGCCAAATCCCTGCTGACGCTCTCCGGCGACACGCAGTTTATCGCGATCACGCAAGCGCGGCACGATGGAGCACGCCGACCGCCTCTACGGCGTCACGATGCAGGAGGAGGGCGTTTCGAAGCTTTTGGAACTCTCCCTCGACGACATGGAAGCCGTGGAAGCCTGAGTCGCGGTGATCCCCCGCCGATTCTTTTCAGCGGCGTCGGAGGGATCTTCAAACTGCCCGGACTTCTCTTCCGGCAATATGGAAACCATGGAAAATCGTGCATAAAAGTCTCCCGCGTCTGCCAAACTAATTCCGAATACCGGGAGAAAGGCGGGCGCGGTTTGTGAATATTTTGTTTTTGGATCTGTTCGGAGGATACCCGGGCGATTACTCCGCAAATCTTTTTTCCCGGAGCGAATACCGGGAGCTGGATTTCGGCGAAAGTTCCGACCGGATGAAGCACCTCTCCGCCGCGCTGGAAAAGCAGGGTCACACGGTCACCGTGCTGGCCGGCCTCCCGACCCTTGATTCGGATGAGCCCGATGAGCACAAAAAAGAGGGCATGTTTCTGCCTTGTGAGCACGGAGAAGCCGTCTGGCTCTACGTCCGCGTGCGGCAGGATCAGAACAATTCCTCTATCCCCTACAAGGCGCTGCTGGACTATAACTTTTTGCTCTACGAATACGCCTCCGATCTTGCGAAGATGCTCAAACCGGATGCCGTGGTCTCCGCCTCGGCTTATCCCTTCGACATCTACCCCGCCCGAAAAATTGCCAAAAAGGCCGGTTCCAAGCTGATCCGCGACCTGCACGATCTGCTGCCGGACCGGCTTCTTGCGGAGAGCGGCCCAAAGCCCTCTCCGGCCTTTCTGACCGTGCTGCGCGGCGCCGTAAAACGAAGCTGCGGACAGCCGGGGCTTGTGATTTCTTCCATCCCCTCCTCGGACGAATGGATGGAAAAATTCGCGAAGCCCCAAAAATTCCTCTATCTCTCCGCGGCCGCCTCCGACACCCGCAAGAAATGCTCCGAATTCACCGCCGGCCTGATCGAGCAGATCGAGGCCTGCAAAGCGGAGGGGCGCTTCACGTTTCTCTATTCCGGTCCGGTCACCGACGGGCGCTCCCTGCGGGCTTTTTTGCTCGCCGCAAAGGATGCAAAGGAGAACCCCGCGTTTTTCCTCTCCGGCGACGGCAGTTACAAGATCATCCTGCGCCGCATCGCAAAGGAACAGGATATTGAAAATTTTTATTTTCTGGATGCGGTGCCCGAGGCAGACGAAAAGGCGCTGCTCTCCGCGGCGGACTGCGTCTTCTTCGGCACAAAAAAGAGCTCTCTCTCGGAATACGGCTTCTCCGCGGAACCGGTTCTCTCGCGGATGCTGTCGGGTAGACCGCTCGTCTGCGCGACCGGCACGCCGAACGCGCCTGTCGCCCGCACCAACTGCGGCATCCTGACCGAGCCCGAGGACGCGGCCGGCATCGTCTCCGCCGTGGATAAGATGCAGTCGCTCTCTGCGCAGGAGCGAAACGCGATGGGCGCCGCCGGCCGGAAATATGTGCTGGAACGCCATTCCTACGATATTCTGGCGGAACGCTACGCCTCCGCCATCGAAAACCTCGGCAACCCCCCGCCCAAGGAGGAGCTTCTGCCGGAAACGCCCGGAGAGGCCCCGGCCTGAAGATATCTTCGGCGGAAATCCCGGCCGGAAAACACCTGACAAAGTGCCGTTTCGGCTGCAGCCCGGCGGGGCGTCATGCCTCCGATCCTCCCATCCTCCGTATGCGGAGGAAACAGCGTCCGCGGGCTCCTGACGCGCCCCGGACGGGAAAGGACATCTTATGTTTCTTGTGATCGATATCGGCAACACGACGATGGAATTCGGTGTCTACGACGGCGAAAAGCTTGCCGCCGTCTTTCGCCTCGGCACGAAGCGGGATATCACCTCGGACGAGGTCGGCCTCTTCGCCGGGCAGTTTTTTGAGATGCAGCACATCCCGCGCAGCGCCGTCACCGAGGCCGCCATCGGCTCGGTCGTGCCGCAGATCAACTATACGGTTTCGAGCGCCGTCATCAAATATTTCGGCGTCACGCCGAAGATTATCGGCGAGACGGTTCTCTGCCCGATTCCGAACCTCTATGACCGGCCCTCAGAGGTGGGCGCGGACCGTCTGATGGATGCCTACGCCGCCTACCACAAATACGGCGGGCCGCTCGTCATCGTCGATTTCGGCACCGCCACCTGCTGCGACGCCGTCTCCGCCAAGGGCGAATTCCTCGGCGGCGTGATCTACCCCGGCATCAAGGTTTCCATGGACGCCCTGTTTGAAAAGGCCGCGAAGCTCCCGCGCATCGAACTGATTGATCCGGAGGTGCCCTACGGAAAGAACACCGTCCAGAGCATGCAGGCCGGCGCCTACTACGGCTATCTCGGCGCCGTGGAAAAGCTCACCGCCAACATCAAGGCGTCGCTCGGCCCGAAGACAAAGATCGTCGCGACCGGTGGCTTCTCCCGCCTGTTTGAAAATTCGGGGCTGTTCGACATTGTGGATTACCGCCTGCCGCTCGAAGGCATCCGGATGACCTGCGAGGCCGCAAGACAGGCGGCGCTCTGAGCCTTTTCCTCCGGTTTCACAGCCGATATTCGCAGACCGGCCTGTCTTTCAGCGCCCGGCGCGCTTTTTCCAAGAGAAACAAACAGCCGTGCTCAAACGATTGATTTGAGCACGGCTGTAATTTTTTATGTTTTCCCGTGGAGTATTAAAACGAAGATAGAAGTCTGCGCGGTTTCAGCTCCATGGATATTTTCTGCCTTATATGGAAATCTTCTCACGGGCCCGGAAAGCCGCCTGTTTTCTCTTTGAAGCGGTCGTACTTTGTTATACGGAGAGCCCGATTCCTTCCGCCACGGCCCGCAGGCAGGGCATCGTGAGCCCCGCGGCCTCCCCGATGCGAAGCGGCTCCGCGATCAGGGTGTCGGTCTCGACCCTTCCGCCCTTCTTATAATCCATATAGGCGGAAGGCCACGTCCCCGGCTTTGTCGCCGACCAGAAAAACGAGAGCAGATTCTCCTTGGCCCCATCCTGAAGCGCGATCCCCAGCGGGCCGGCGAGCGCGAACTCCTCCGCCGCGAGCGACTCGAAGAACGCGTGTTTCTCCGGTTCCTCGATGAGCGGGGTAGAATCGCAGTCAAAATGAATGCAGGCCGCCGCATAACAGGAGATCCAGACGAATTTCAGCAAAATTTCCTTTCGGATTTCATGGGAATAGACGTACTCGATGCCCGCCTGTTGGAGGTCCGCCGCGAACTGCGAGAGCGCCGCCTGCAAATGCTCCTCCCCAAATTCGCCGAAGACCGGGCGGATCACCTTTCCGGTCTGCGTGACCTCGCCGGGCGCCGAGAGGTAGCCGCCGAGGTAGATGCAGCCGTCGATCACTTCATATTCCGGCAAAAGCTCCGCGAGGCGCGCGCCGTTAAAGAGGCCGTTCATCAGCGGAAGCAAAACGGCGCCCGGATGCGCGATTCTTTTCAGAAACGGCAGCAGCGGCCCGATGGAATAGGTCTTTGTGCATAAGAGGATGAAATCCGGGCTTCCGGCATATTCACTCTCGGTGAAGCAGCGTTCCGCCGGCAGCACATAGTCCCGGTCCAGCCCGTGGAACAGGAGCCCGTGCCGCTTCATGGCTTCGTAATTTCCCCCGCGGGCAAGCGCATCCACCTCAAGCCCGGCATCTCCCATTTTTGCCGCGAGGCAGCCGCCGACGCCGCCCGCTCCGATGACAAGATAGTTCAATGTATGTCTCCCCTTTTATGTGTGTCGCCCGCCGAGTATGGCGGATTCGAGCGCCGCGCTCTCACAAATCGTGACGCCGCCGGGCGGACAGACCGCATTCTTGCGCGCAACGCTATTCCCCATACGCCGGAGAAGCCCGCCGCCGCGTTTCAACAAAAACGCCGTGCACCCGTCTTTCTCCCTTCGGAAAAATGTGCTCCGATCCTGAACCCGGGTACCGCGCCGAATTCAGCCGCCCATCACGGCATCCACCGCATCCATACAGGCCGCGCGGAAACCGGCGTGTTCCAGAGCGGCGACTCCGCGGATCGTGGTGCCGCCGGGCGAACAGACCGCGTCCTTGAGGGCAGCGGGATGTTCCTCGGTTTCCAGTTGGAGTTTTGCCGCGCCCAGCAGCATCCGGGAGACCAGCTCATATGAGAGTCCCCTTGGTAAGCCGTATTTGACCGCCGCATCCGCCATGGCCTCGATAAACAGGTCCGCAAAGGCAGGCCCGCAGCCGGTGACGGCCCCCGCGGCGCCCATCAGACGGCCCGGAAGCTCCTGTACGAAGCCGATCGAGGAGAACATCCGCATGACCTCCCGCCGTTCCTCCTCTTCGAGGGAGTTTTCTTCCTCAAAGAGAAACACGCCCTCGCCGACCATGGCGGGCGTATTCGGCATGATCGCCTGAAAGCGGACGCCGGGCTCGAGCACCTGCCGATACCGGCAAAAATCCCAGCCCGCCGCGATCGAAAGGAGGGCCTTGCCGGGCAGCATGCCGCCGATTTCGTTCAGGACTTCCTCGATCTGATAAGGCTTGCAGGCCATGATAAGGATGTCGCTCTCCGCCGCGAGCTGCGAAAGCTCCGCGCAGGGGCGGAACCCGAGGCGCGAGGCGCTCTCCCGCAGTTTTTCCTGAAGCGGATCGTAGGCGGATACCTGCATCCGCTCCACCGCGCCGGAGCCGATGATCCCCCCAGCGATGGCCTTCGCCATATTCCCCATTCCGATAAAACCGATCCTCCGATCCATGATACAGCCCCCTCCCGGATTGTTTCGTCCATTATAGCATAGACGATTTGGAAAGAAAAGCGGTTTTCCGGCGGCATGGGGCCCGCGTTCCGACAGAGGCAAAAAGCCCGCCGGCCTCTTTCGTCCGGAGAAAGCAGCCGCCGGAGAAATTCCGGCCGTTTTTTTGCCTCCCGGATTTTTCTTGCAATGCAAAAGCCGTGCGGGGTATAATAAGGCTATCCTTTTTTTGCGGAGGTGAACGGCATGTACGACGAGCTGACTGAAAAAGATATTGAAAAGATGAAAGCGGAGGTCGAGCACCGGAAACTGGAGCTGCGCCCCGAGCTGATCATGGAGGTCAAGCGCACCCGCGAATTCGGCGACCTCAGCGAAAATTTTGAATACAAGGAGGCCAAGCGCGCCAAAAACCGGAACGACAGCCGCATCCGCTACCTCGAGGCGATGATCAAAACGGCGAAGATCATCGGCGGTGAGGCGGCGGAGGGCACGGTCGGCCTCTACGACAAAGTCTGCGTCTACGTCCCGGAGGACGACGAGCTCGAATCCTATCAGATCGTGACCACCGTGCGCTGCGATCCGACGGAGGGCCGGGTCAGCAAGGATTCCCCTTTCGGCAGAGCCGTTTTCGGCCGCAAAGTCGGCGATAAGGTGACCGTCGCCGTCAACGAGGGATGCAGCTATGAGGTGGAGATCCGCTCCATCGAGAAGATGGAGGACGACGACTCCGCGCCGCTGATGCCCTACTGATCGCCGCTGCCTGGTGAAAATGTCAGGCGGGCGGGTTTCTAATTTACGGAAGCGGAAAACCATGGGAGCCTCGGCACGTCGGCACCGGGAATACCCTGTGTCGGAGACGGAAAACCTTTTTCCCCCGCCGTCCCGGATGCGGACAGGCTCTTTGACGGAAACCCGAAAGCTCTCCGTCAAAAAACAAAGTAAAAAAACAGCCCTTTCGCATGTCTCTCCGCATGTGAAAGGGCTGTCTGATTCCTGCCTTTAAATGGGTTCCTGTTTTCAGACAGGCTCCTGTGATCTGACAAATGTCTATGATGGAAGCCGGGGTTTGGGGGCGTAGAAAAAAATCCTCCCCCTTGGCCGCGGCCGAAGCCGTTTTTTTGCGGATTTTCGTGCGGATTCGACGGAATCTTACAGTAGGCCGGCGTACCCGGTCTCGCGTTTTCCGTTTACGCCTTCCGGATAAATCTCCGGACAGACCTGAGCGGCCGGGGTTCCCTTTTCTTCCGCCGGATCGGCAAAATACTGCATGATTGCCTTTCTGGTGACAATTCCGATGAAAGCGCCGCGCCCGTCCACGACGGGGATAAAGTTTCGGTTCATCGCCTGCGCCAGAAGCTCCTCGACCGTCACGGTGATCGGCACCGGCGGGTATCGGTCGGGCTTGAGGATATCCCGCAGCAGCAGGTCTTCCATATCCTTTAGCGAGATCCCGTCCTCCGAATCGGCCTTCCCCACCAGGTACCAGAGGAAGTCGCCCTCGCTCACCGTGCCGATATAGATATTCTCCCTCGTCGTCACGGGAACGGCCGTGTAATGGTAAAAATGCATCTTTTCCAGCCCCTGCCGGATCGTGCTGTCCTCATACAGCGTTGCTACAAAGAGCTTCGGCGTCAGAAAATGCGCGATATTCACTGGCATCCCTCCCGAAGAATTTGGTTTTCTCTCATGATGCCGCAAAGCAAATCGGATGCGGCATCCCCGGCTGCCGCAGTCAGGCGGCCGGGTAACGGCATCGCAGCCGTTCCACAAATATTATATCATCCTGCCGGTGCTCCCGTCCATACGAAGTCCCTCTTTTGCAAGAAAAGAATCCGGCGGCGCAATTTTGGCCGAAAAATTGTCATCTATGCCATTTCATCCTATTCTTCAAGGGGCGTTTTCTGCTTGTCCCATGGATTTTTCCCCAAAAAATTATTTTGAAGTGCCGTCTTCTTGCACGAAACCCTCACCTGGGGTATACTGAATCATAACTTATAAAAGAGGGAGGCTTCCCATTGGAGCAGAGACATCGTCCGGAGTGCCGGTATGCGGAGACATGCGGCGGCTGCCAGCTTCAGAATCTGACCTACCCGGAGCAGCTCGCCTTCAAGCAGCGGAAGATGGAGGCCCTGCTGGGGAAATTCGGCCCCGTCGCGCCCATCATCGGGATGAAGAACCCCTGGCATTACCGCAACAAGGTGCAGGCGGCGTTCGGCTTTTCGCCGGAGCGCGGCATCGTCTCCGGCATCTATCAGGCCTCGAGCCACCGGATCGTTCCCGTGAGCCACTGTCTGATCGAGAACGATACGGCCGGCGGAATCATCCGGACCATTCGCGAGCTGATGCCGGAATTCAAAATCACGGCCTACGACGAGCGCACTGAAACCGGCTTTCTGCGGCATGTGCTGGTGAAGCACGGCTTCGCGACCGGCGAAGTCATGGTCGTGCTCGTGGCGGCCGAGCCGATTTTTAAGCTTCAGAAGCTCTTTCTCAAAAAGCTGCTGGAGCTTCATCCGGAGATCACCACCGTCGTGCTCAACGTCAACGATAAATTCGGCCCGGTCGTGCTCGGCGATCAGGAAAAAGTGATCTACGGCAAGGGCTATATCGAGGACGTTCTCTGCGGGCTCACCTTCCGCATCTCGGCGAAATCGTTTTATCAGGTCAACCCGGTTCAGGCCGAGGTTCTATATAAAACCGCCATGCGCTATGCCGCGCTGACCGGAAAAGAGCGCGTGCTCGACGCCTACTGCGGCATCGGCACCATCGGTATGATCGCAAGCCGGCAGGCGGGCGAGGTGGTCGGTATCGAGCTCAACCGGGATGCCGTCCGGGACGCCATCGCCAACGCGAAACGCAACGGCATCCAGAACTGCTGGTTCACGCAGGGCGACGCCGGCGATTTTCTGCACGGCATGGCCAAGGAGCGCGTGCCTCTCGATGTGGTCTTTCTCGATCCGCCGCGGGACGGCAGCGACCGGAAGTTTCTCTCCTCCCTGCTTGCCATGCGGCCGAAGCGGATCGTCTATATCTCCTGCGGGCCGGAATCGCTGGCGCGTGACCTTCAGGTGCTCACGGACGGCGGCTACACCGTAAAAGGGGTGCAGCCCGTGGATATGTTCCCGCACACGGAGCACGTTGAGACGGTAGTATTGATGTCAAGGGCGAAAGAGTGAGTGTGTGAAAAAGCCTTAAATATCAAGGCTTTCAGCACACATGGGCGTAAAACCCATTGAACGAAAAACATGAAAATATCGCTTCGTGGAAACAAGTCCAAAGGGGCTGTTTTGATAGTCAAGTGGTCAGGTTAGATGTCATAGCCCTGCGAGTGGTCGAGTTAGATGTCAGGGGTCATGAGTGGTCAGGTTAGATGTTTTTTCGGGGGTTTTTGAGGTTGTGTGGTCAGGTTTGATGTTGACTAAAAATGTGTTTATTGAAGCGAAAGATTTAAATTTGAACGGAGGGGTTGCATGGTAAATGAAAAAGATGCCATTGAGATAATTTTTTATGCCGAAGAAAATGAGATTGCCATTTGGTTAGATGGCGGCTGGGGAGTTGATGCTCTCTTAGGTGAGGAAACAAGGGTCCACAACGATATTGATTTGTTTGTGGAAAAAAGCAATAGCAAAAAATTTCTTGAAATAATAAAAGAAAAAGGCTTTTCTGAAGTTATCGAAGCATATACCACTACAGATCACACGGTTTGGAAGGACGCTAAAGGTAGGATAATCGATCTTCATATATTTGAATTCGATGAACAGGGATACCTTGTTTTTGAAGGAGAAGCTTATCCTCCAGAAGTGTTTAGTGGTATCGGGAAAATAGGAGATAAAGTGGTAAAGTGTATAGATGCTAAGAATCAAGTTTTATTTCACCTGGGATATGAGTATGATGAAAATGATGTTCATGATGTAAGACTTTTGTGCGAGAGGTTTAATATTCCTATTCCTAATGAATATAAATAACTGACAAATTTTAATTTGTCTTTGAGCCTAAACGCAAGAAAAAGTAAGGCTGCCTATTTAAAATTACTTTCTACTATTGTCGAGGTTTTATGCCAGGTTGAATGTCGGCTCCGAGACTGACTATTTACATAGGAACGACCGAAACTATAAGGAGAATTATATATGCAATATGGACCAGATCCAAATTCTATTTATCCGAATGAAAAAATAAAAAGCGTATGCTATATTAAAAATGTAATCACACGCCCAAATATTATCGTCGGTGATTACACCTATTATGATGATATCAATGGGCCGGTACGGTTTGAGGAGCGCGTTACACATCACTATGAATTTTTAGGTGATAAGCTCATCATTGGGAAATTCTGCGCTATAGCAAAAGGTATCGAGTTTATAATGAACGGTGCGAATCATAGAATGTGCAGCGTCACTACTTATCCATTTAATATCATGGGACATGGTTGGGAAAAGGCCACTCCGACACTTGGGGATTTACCTTTCAAAGGAGATACTGTTGTTGGCAATGATGTGTGGATAGGTCAAAATGTCACTGTAATGCCCGGCGTGCATATTGGTGATGGAGCAATTGTTGCTGCCAATTCAGTAGTTACAAAAGATATACCGGCTTATCATATTGCAGGTGGCAATCCTATCAGAATTATTAAGAAAAGGTTTGAGGATGAACTCATTGGCTATCTGCTGGAATTAAAGTGGTGGGAATGGCCTGCTAAAAAGATTTTTGATAACCTTGAGGCTTTGTGTAGTGCCGACCTTGAAAAAATAAAGGAGATAAAATGAGCGTGTACTCGAAAGAAGAACTGTTCGAAGCCAAACGGCAGATTGATTCAACCATTCACAAGCTAACAGAAACACTTAAAACACTTGAGTCAAAGGAAAATCCTGATAGATATAAATCGCAGGTTACACTTGCAAAAAGACGAATCGTCGCTTTTGAAATTGCGGTGAATTTGCTGGAAAAAGAGCTAAAGGAGATATACGATGAAAAATAAAACAATAACAGAATTCGAATTATTAATCGAAAGCCATCTCGACTTAGAAAGGCAAGGCCCAGGAAGTGCTGAAATGACGCTAAAAGCCCTAAGTTTCATAATGAACCTTGACAGCAATTCAAAGATAGCAGATATCGGCTGCGGTACAGGCGGTCAAACGATGATACTTGCAAAGAATACTGGTGGTCATATTACAGGCGTAGATATGGTAGCTGATTTTATAAACATTTTTAACGATGCTTCCAAGAAACATAATTTTTCCGACAGAGTGCAAGGTATTGTCGGCGACGCCCTAAAACTCCCTTTTGAAAAAGATGGGTTCGACCTTATCTGGTCTGAGGGAATGATAGACAGCTTAGGGTTTGAAAAAACACTTAGCTACTGGAATGGCTTTCTCAAAACAGATGGATATATAGCCGTAACCAGTCCCTCGTGGCTTACCACAGAAAAGCCTGCCGAAATAGAGAAGTTCTGGATTGATGCAGGTAGTGGTTTGTATTCGATAGAAAGCAATATCGAATCAATGCAAAAATCGGGGTATAGTTTTGTTGCAGCATTTACATTACCAGAGGAATGTTGGATTCAAAATTATTTTATCCCACGTCAGGCAACAGAAAAAGAGCTTTTGATAAAATATCCGGAAGATAAAACCGTAGAGGACTATGTCCACAGTATGAAGTATGAGGTTGATTTATATGAAAAGCACAAGCAGCATTATGGGTATGTTTTTTACATCGGCAAAAAAATGGGTGAGAAGTTGAGCAGGAAGTAGCAAACCTTACCAGTACGCTTTTATGCAATAAAATTAAAAACAGGAAGTGAGGCAATGACCTATGTGGATAGTATTCATGTAATATATGTTTTTAAGCACGAACTCTTAGGAGTTTATTTGTTGTGTTTAAAAACATAGTCTATAAGGAAAATAAGATTCCAAATCTTCCTTATAAAATTATGTTTTTGTAAATGTGCAGCTTGTAATGTTGCATAAACTGATTTTATAAAAGGAGATTTCTTAAAAATGAACAAAATAATAAACTGGAAAAAACAATTTGCTATAATATATGCAGGACAAGCTTTTTCAATATTGGGTT
>DAOTHJ010000007.1:0-73846 GCA_035447605.1 Oscillospiraceae bacterium
CAAGGCCGTCGAGAAATTCGACCACACCAAGGGCTTCAAGTTCTCCACCTATGCAACCTGGTGGATCCGTCAGGCCATCACCCGCGCCATCGCGGATCAGGCCCGCACGATCCGCATTCCGGTGCATATGGTTGAGACCATCAACAAGGTAAAAAAAGTCAGCTCGCAGCTGCTTCACCAAAACGGCCACGAACCGACCGCAGATGAGATTGCCGCCGAGCTGGATATGTCTGTCGATAAAGTGCGGGAGATCATGCGCGTCGCGCAGGAGCCTGTTTCGCTTGAGACGCCGATCGGCGAGGAGGAGGATTCCCACCTCGGCGATTTCATTCCGGACGACGACGCCCCCGCGCCTGCGGATGCCGCTTCCAACATGCTGTTAAAAGAGCAGCTCGCCGAAGTGCTCAAGACGCTGACCTCCCGGGAGGAGAAGGTGCTCCGCCTGCGCTTCGGTCTCGACGACGGACGCAGTCGCACCCTTGAGGAAGTCGGCAAGGAATTCAACGTCACCCGTGAGCGCATCCGCCAGATCGAGGCCAAGGCGCTCCGGAAGCTCCGCCATCCGAGCCGCAGCAAAAAGCTCCGCGACTTTCTGGATTGACTCAGGAGCCGTAATCCTCGAGCAGCTTCACAAGCTCCGTCTCGTCCGCGATCGGGATTCCGGCCGCGAGGGCTTCTTGATCCGCCTGCGGCAGGCTTCCGGCGTAGATCTCGTAGATCTCCGCGGGATAGGCGCTGCCGTTGCGGAAGAGGGCGAGCTTTCCGTCATAGAGGCCGAGCACCATGGTCTCGGCTTCGGCTTCGGCCGTGACGGGGATGGTTCCGGTTTCGGCCGGTTCCGAGGTGTTTGTTTCCGCAAGGCGATAGATGATCACCGTGATCAGCGCGATAAGGCAGAGCGCCGCCGCCGTGATCGCAAGTGTGTGTTTCAAGGCCGCACTCCCTTTCTTTCTCAGTAAAATAGTATTGCCCGGCGCCGGAAAGGCTTATACAGGGCGGGATATTTTTCGCGGATGTTCATACGGCCTTCATTTCTTTTTAGTAAAATAAATTTATCCATACGGACGATTTTTTGTTTTCCGGGAGGACAAGGCATGTTATTGAAGAAAAAAACCGTTTCCAAGAAAAAGACGGAACCGGCCAAAAAGGCGCGGCCGCTCTGGCTCCGGGCCTCCGGGGATTTTCTCCGGGTTCTGGGCAGGATTCTGGCGACGGTCTTCTCCGTCTTTATCATCACCGGCTGCATCGTGGGGTGCGTATTGGCGGTGACGATCCTCGGCATGATCCAGGATGAGTCGGAGATCGATCTCACCAAGCTGGAGCTCAACTACACCTCGGTCATCTACACCAAGGATGAGGACACCGGCGTCTACGTCGAAGATACCAAGCTCTACGGCGACAACGGCAAGCGCGTCTGGGTCAACTACGAGGAGATTCCGGATTACGTGATCGACGTAACGGTCGCGGCGGAGGATAAGCGCTTCTGGGAACATCAGGGCGTTGACTTTGCCCGCACGCTCTATGCGACGGTGAAATTCCTCACCGGCAACACGGACGGCGGCGGCTCCACCATCACCCAGCAGCTGATCAAAAACATGACCGGCGAGGGCGAGGTTCGTATCGACCGCAAGGTCAAGGAGATTTTCCGCGCCATCGCGCTTGAAAAACAATACTCCAAGCAGCAGATCCTGGAGGCGTACCTCAACGTCGTCACGTTCGGCTACAATACTTATGGCATTCAGGCGGCGGCCAACATGTACTTCGACAAGGATGTCTCGGAGCTGACGGTCGCGGAGGCCGCCGGGTTGATCGCGGTCACCAACAACCCAAGCATCTATGAACTCTTCGGCCATGAAGAAAACAACGCCGAGCGCCGCTGCTACATCTATTCCCAGATGAAGGAGATCGGCTACATCAACGAGGAGGAGTACGAAACCCTGTGCAACACGCCGCTCTCCACCTCACGGGGGCAGATCAGCACGGATGAAACGAGCGGCTATCAGTCCTGGTTCATCGACTATGTGATCGAAGAGGTCATTGCCGATCTGAAGGACGAATACGGCTGGACCTACCAGCACGCCGAAGAGGAGCTCTACAACGGCGGCTACCGGATCTATGCCACGGTCGACAACCGCGTTCAGGGGATTCTCGAAGATTTTTACGAGAATTCGGATAATTTCCCGCAGATGAGAAACGAGATTCAGCCGGATTCCTGCTTCGTCATCCTGAATTACGACGGAGAACTTGTCGCCATGGTCGGCGGCAGGGGAGAAAAGACCGGCTCCCGCCTCTTTAACATCGTCTCGGACGGTCGACGACACCTCGGTTCCGCCATCAAGCCCATCTCATCGTATGCACTGGCCATCGAGCGTGACCTGATTACTTATTCCACCGTCATCAAGGATGAAGCGGTTCATTTCGCCGGCGAGGAGGGCTTCACCTCGGATTGGCCGGTCAACTACTACGGCAGCTATCTCGGCGACGTCACCGTCGAATACGCCGTTCAGCGCTCCATCAACACGATTCCGGTCAAGCTCGTCGAGCTGCTGACGCCGCGCGTCGTCTTTGATTTTCTGAAGGATAAACTCCATATCACCACGCTGGTCGAAAGCGGCACCAACAACGACGTCGCGGTTGCCCCGATGGCGCTCGGCTCGCTCACCGAGGGCGTCTCTCCGCTTGAGGTGGTCGGCGCCTACCAGATGATCGGAAACGGCGGCCTCTACATTGAACCGCACGCCTATACCGAAGTGCTCAACAGCGACGACGAGGTGGTGCTCAAGGCCAATACCGCCCCGGAGCGCGTGATCTCCGCCGAGACCTCCACGATCCTCAATAAACTCCTCCAGCGCGTCGCGAACGGCCCGAACGGCACCGGTACGAGGGCAAGCCTCAACAGCGTCGGTTACATCACCGCCGGCAAGACCGGTTCCGCAAGCGAAAACACCGACCTGTGGTTCGTCGGTATGACGCCGTATTATCTCGGCGCCACCTGGATGGGCTACACCGAAGGCATGCAGGAGGTGCTCTATTCCACCTACCCGACGCCGATCATCTGGCACGACGTCATGCTCAAGGTACATCAGGGCCTCGATACCGACAAGAATTTCCCGATCAGCAACAACGTGGTTTCCACCACCTACTGCACCGAGACCGGTGACCTCGCCACCGAATATTGCCCCTCCACCGCGGTCGGCTGGTATAAGAAGGACAACATGCCGGGCTACTGCACCGAGCACTATTCCGGTTCCGCCGCGCAGGATGACGATGAGGATGGGAATTCCTCCGACTCCGACCGGGTCATCACCGTCCGGAACTGACGGCTTTACGGCGCCGCATTTTGGATAAAAAGAAAGCCCCGCCTTCTTGAGGCGGGGCTTCTTTATAGGGAGTTTCCACATCAGGCCGGATGATGTTTCCGTACCTGCGGGTAAATCACCGTTTCTGCTTATTTCTTAAGGGAAATCGCAGCGGCGGAGACAAGAGCGATCATGCCAAGAGCGATCACGGCGCTGATGGAGGAAGAAACACCGGTGTTCGGGTTGGTCTCTTCTTCGGTATCGGTGTCGTCAACGGTGGTGGCGCCGGAGAGCTCGATGTTGGTGATGACATACTGGCCAAGGGTGTCGCCGGCCTTGAGGTCGTACTTAACTTCGTCGTCGTCTGCAAGGTTGACTTTGCCGACATAGGTCAGAGCGGTGCCGTCATAGGTGTAGAGGTAAACGATCATTTCTTCGTCGTTGGAGGAGAAGCCGAAGGCCTCTTCGTCATATTCGTCGAAGTCGATGGTCAGGATGGCTCTGTTGGCGAGCTTGACGTTGCTGGTGAAGCTCAGGAATTTGAATTCGTTGTCTTCATACTTTTCGACGATCTCGTCGATGTCGACGGTGTTGCAGTCAAAGTTGATGCCCTTCTGGTCGACGGTCTTGACGAACTTAAGGGTATAGCCGTCGAACTGAACGCTCAGGGAGTTGCTGCCCGCGGCTTCAAAGCCTTCGGTCGTGATGACATTGGCGGTGCCGGCCTTGACGGTCAGATCGTTGTCGACGTTGGCTTTGATGGTCTCAGGGGTGATCTCTTCGTCCATCAGCTGGAACTTGGCGATGCCGGCGCTGGTGGTGACGGAAGAACCGACAGCCTTGGAAGCTTTGACCTGGATCTCGACGTCGGAGGCGACGGCAAGGGCCAGATCCTTGAATTTGACGGTCAGCTTCGCGGTGTGCGCAGTGGCATCCACGACGGCGATGGAGTATTTCTCCACATACTGTTTGCCGAGCTTGATGCTGGCAGAGTAATCGCCAAACTCAAAATCCTCGGAATAAGTAAATTCTACGGTTTCGGTGGAACCATACGGCGTTTCAACCGTATCGCCGAAATCAATCTGTCCTTCTTCGACGTCCGCGAATGCCACGGCGCCCATGCTGAGAACCAGCACCAGGGCGAGCATAACGCTGAAAAGCTTTTTCATCTGGATGACCTCCATTTTTGATTTCGAACCTCTTCGGTTCTATTTTGATTATAGTTGCCAGAATGTAACTTTTCAACGTTTTGTTGTTACCATTTTGTAATACACAATCTTCCGGTTTTTCTTCCAAAAAAAGCATGTTTCGGAGTGGATCGGGGGATCTGCGCGGTTGCATGACGTAAAATTCAATGGTATAATCTTGTTATATTATGAGGCCGGGCCGGAAAACGGCCGTCCCCGGAACGGAAAGGATGGTTTCATCATGAAAGTTACCCCGGAAATTGAAGAGCGCATCGACGCGTGGGTGGATGCCCATCAGGAGGAATATCTCAGCGATCTCGCAAAGCTCATCGCGCACCCGAGCCGTGCGCCGAGCGGCCATTACGAGGGAGCGCACCCCTTCGGCGACGAGTGCGCCAAAACGCTCGACGAGGCCGCGGAGATCGCAAAGGGCTACGGCTTTTCCGCGGAGATCCGTGATTATTACTGCATGGTTCTCGGCCTCGGTGAGGGAGACGAAAAGGTCGGCATTCTTGGGCATCTGGATATCGTTCCGGCGAGCGGCGAGTGGCATTATCCGCCCTTCCAGCTCACCCGCAGGGATGACGGCATGCTGATCGGCCGCGGCATCCTCGACGACAAGGGACCGCTCTGGGCCTCCGTCTTCGCGGCGAGATGCCTCAAGGAACTGGGCCTGCTCCCGAAGCGCAAACTGGAATTCTTCTGCGGCTCCGACGAGGAGTGCGGCATGGAGGATATTGAATATTATAAAAAGACCTCGAAGAAACTGCCGGTCGTCGCCTTCACGCCGGACGGCAGCTATCCGATCTGCCACGGCGAGAAGGGCATCATGGATTTCACGCTGGATATCCCGGCGGAGGGCGCCAACATCATCGATTTTGTCGGCGGCGCCGCGCACAACATCGTCCCGGACCACGCGGAGCTGGTGCTCTCCGGCGTCAAGGCGGAGGATGCGGCAGCATGCTTTGCGGGCAGCAAATGGGTCACCGTCGCGCAGGAGGGCGAAAACGTCCGGATCACCTCTTCCGGCATTGCCATGCACGCCTCCACACCGGAGGGCGGTGTCAGCGCCATCAAAAACATTGCGGACGGCCTCAAAGGCAGCGCCGTGCTGAACGCGGCGGCGGAGAAGACAATTGCCTATCTCTCGCAGTGCCTCGCGGATTATTACGGCGCCTCCATCGGCGTGCCGTACGAGGATGAGCCCTCCGGCAGGCTGACCCATGTGGCCGGCATGATCGATATGGCGGACGGCGTGATCCACCTTCATATCAACATCCGCTATCCGGTCACCTGCGACGGAACCGACGTCAGCGGAAAGATCCGGGATCTGGCGGCGAAACACGGCGTCGGCTTCTCCGGGCTCCGGGATTCCAAACCGATCTATATTCCTGCCGAATCCGATCTCGTTCATCTGTGCATGGAGACGATCGGCAGCGTGTTCCACCGCGACTGGCAGCCCTACACGATGGGCGGCGGCACCTATGCCCGCAAGATGACGAATGCCTACGCGCTCGGCCCGGAGGATCCCGATTTCGAGAGCCCCTTCGGCATCGCGGGCGGCGGCGCCCATCAGCCGGACGAGTGCGCCCCTCTCGGCCTGATGCTCGATACGATGAAGGTCTATGCGAGGCTCTTCCTCGGGCTCGATGAGCTGACCTTCTGAACCTGAATAAAAGTTTTCTCCCGGGCGGAATGTCCGGGAAGAAAATACTTGTGCCCGAACCGGGGGAAACGGAGGCGGATTCCAAGTATTTTTCGTGTCCGCGCGGATATACATCCGGGCATGGGCAGAATGGATTTGATGAAAACAGGGAGCCGGTGAGTCTTTTGAGCTGCAAGGTGATCAATCTGGAAAAAGGGATGCCTCCGCTGGAGACGGCGCTGGCTGAGCTTTCCTCGGAGCTGCGCAGGGCAAAGGCCGCCGGCTTTTCCTATGCCAAGATCATCCACGGCTATGGTTCCGGCGGCAAGGGCGGCGCGATCCGGGACGGCGTGCGGAAGGCGCTTTCCGGCTACCGGAGAAGCGGCCGCATCCGGGCGTTTGTTCCGGGGGAGGATTTTTCCGCCTTCAGCGCGGAGACGCGGGAGATGGAGGACGCCTGCCCGGAGATCGCCCATGACTCGGATTTTGCCCGCCAAAATCACGGCGTGACGGTGGTGCTCTTATGACGCAACAGAAAAAGCGGACTTCTTTCTCCGGAAGGAGCAAAACCCGCGGTAGCTTCTTTTTGACGCGGCGCGAGAATCCATCTTTTGCCCGAAAGAGCCGCGGCGTGACGGCGGTGCTGCCATGAAGTGGAAAGAGAAAGCCCCGCCGTTTTTTAAAGAACGGCCGTCCGGGCCAAAGACGGCGGAAGAAGCCTTTGCTCCGGTGAAGGAGACTCCCTGCAAACCTTATGTGGCGAAACCATGGGAGAAGCGTCTCTGTCTTTTGACCGTGCTCATTCTGTTTCCGGCCGCGCTGGCCCTGCATATTGCGGCAAAATTGAGCACGCCCTTTGCCAACTGGTATGCCGCTCGGGTCTATCCCGTGCTCGCGGGGCCTGTCGGCACGGTTACCGGCGCGGTTCCGTTCTCTCTGACGGAGACATGTATCGTTCTGCTGGCGGCGTTTCTCGTCTTTTGGATCGTCCGTGCGATATGCCGCAGAAAACAAAACCGGGGCATGGCCCGCCGGAACATCCTTCGGCTGCTCAAAAGACTTGCGGCGGCCGCTTCAGTCCTCTATTTTCTGTTCGTCTGCAATTTCGGCATGAACTATTGCCGCAGCTCCTTTGCGGAGACGGCCGGCTTGCCGGTGCGGGCATCCACGGTCGGGGAGCTCAAGGCCCTCTGCGCCGGTCTCATTACACGGGCAAACGCCCTGAGCCTGATGCAGGAGCGGGACGAAAACGGCCTCACGGTCTATGACGGCGGCGATTTTCAAATGGCACGGCGAACGAGAGATGCCTATGCCGATGTCGCGGAGCTTTATCCGCAGCTCACGCTCGGCGGCGAGACCTTTGGCACGCCGAAACCGGTACTCGGTTCCGTTTTTCTGGCGTACGGCCAGATTGCCGGCGTCTCCTGCCCGTTTTTGGTGGAGGCAAATATCAGCACGGCGGGCCCGGCGCTTCTCCGGGCATCCACGATGATGCACGAGCAGACGCACCTCGCCGGCTATATGCGCGAGGATGAGGCCAATTTCATCGCCTATCTCGCCTGCCTCCGCTCAGGGGACGCCTATATGGAATACAGCGGCACGGCGCTCGCGCTGATCCACGCGATGAACGCCCTTCACGCCGCCGATCCGGAGAGCTGGTATCTGCTGCGGTCGGCTTACAGCGACGGTCTTGACGCCGACATCGGGGCGCAAAACGACTTCGTGCATGCCCACGACGGCCCGGCCGCAGAGTTTTCCGACGCGGTCAACGACGCCTATCTAAAGGCAAACGGCCAGCAGTCCGGCTCAAAGAGCTACGGCGAGATGGTCGATCTGCTGCTCGCCTACGCCAGAAGCGGCGACGCGGCATCGTAAGGCTTCCATTTTAAAAAGAATATGGTATAATACAGGTAAGACGGCCGCTGTGCCGTGATTTCATGGCCCGCCCGTGGTGCCCGCCTGTGGCGTTCACCTGCGGCGGCCGATTATCTGAGAGAAAGGCGGATTTCTGATGTACGATAACGACGAGGAGGGTATCATGATCGTTTGCCCTTACTGTGGCAAAGCGGTTTTGATCCCGATGGGCTACAACCGGGATAAATTCCTCTGCCCGCGCTGCCACAGGGCCATCCCGCTGGATGCGAACATTCTGGAGCGCCTGCGCGGTCAGGTCGAGACCGAGAAGCTCAGCGAAAACGAGGATGCCGGCCGGAACGGTCCCTGCTGCGGCTGCAACCGGGGAGCCCTCTGATTTTTCCGATAAAAAAACGCCCGAGAGGGCGTTTTTTTTAATGATTACTTTATCGGGAAGAGAGTGGCGCGAAACGGCGCGCACAAAAAAAGCCTCCATTTACAGGAGGCTTTTCAATTTCGGTAAAAAAGGGATCCTTCCGTGCCGCGGCGCGCGTTCAGCCCGCTGCCTTACTTTGAGGACCGGCGCAGAAATTTCGGCCGGAACCAATAGATATACATCCGCATGACCTGCGCGAGGGCAAAGTCATAGGCAAGGAAGAGCACGTTGCCCAACCCAAGAAGTACATAGACCGAGTAGCGGCCGAAGTCACCGAATTCCGTCATGATATCCGGGATCTGAAACACATAAATGATAATCAGATAGGAGACGACGATGCAGGCGTTGAAGCAGAGAAATTTCAGCAGCCAGACGAGCGGCTTGAAGCGGAGTTTTTCGAGCTGGAACTTCGTGATCGGATAGTGGCCGAAGAAGGCGATGAACATCAGCATGGCTTCCTTGTCCGGCGTCAGCAAAAGCGAAAGCAGCGACACCGCGACATAGAGCGTGAAGGCCCAGTTCGCTCCGGTCTCAACCGCGACGGAGACCATCAAAAGCCCTGCCAGAGCGGGAAGCGCATAGGTGGAGAAGGGGAACATGCCGGTCAGAAAAAGCAGCAGCGTACAGAGCGCCGCCACCATTCCGCAGAGCGCCACCTGTTGGCTCCGTTTCATCCGTTTCCCTCCCTTTTCCGGTTCTGCCGTCTATCATACCGCAAATCCGGCGATCCGTCAAAGCCCAGAGGCTCAGCAGCCGCCGCCGAGGCAGTTGCAGAAAACATTGAGGCAGTACATGCCGATGCACCAGTCGCAGCAGTCGCAGTCGTCATAGGAGGTGCCGGAGGGGTTGGCCCGGCCGAACGGCATCCCGGTGTTGCGGGAATACATGCACTGCTGATAGGCGGCGCGGTATTCCGGGTTATTCGGGTTCATGCGGTTCGCCTGCGCAAAATGGCTCAGCGCCTCGTCGAGCCAGCCTTTTTTATAATAAACGCTGCCCTTGAGGAAATACCATTCTGCATCCCGCTGCTGAGCGGCCACACCGTCGAGCAGTTCCTCCGCCTCGGCGATGCGGTTCTGCATGATGAGCCGGCGGATATCCGCAAACTGGCTGTTTCCGGAGGCATAGCCGCCTCCTTGGGCATAACCGCCGCCGGAGCCGCCGTACTCGCCGTAGTAGGAGCCGGAGGTGCTAGGGTTTCCGCCGTTTTTCCGCATGGAGGTGATCTCGTCGTAGGCGGCGTTGATCCCCTTCATCTTCTCCGATGCGACATCCTGAAGAGGGCTGCCGGCGTATTTATCCGGGTGATATTTCTTGACCAGCGTGCGGTAGGCCTGTTTGACTTCGTCGTCCGTCGCCGTGGGGGGAACGCCCAGCACTTTATAAGGATCGCTCGTTGCTGCCCTCTCCTTTCTTTTTCAGAATTCGTTCGACCTCGTTTTTGAGGCCGAGAAAGACGATATTTTCGAGAATGCCGTTAAACTGCCCGGTTTCGAGCAGATCGTAGGCCGCGCCCGCCTCCGCGACGGTCAGATAAAGCGACCCCTTCGCGTGCTCGGCGGCATCCGCGCTGTCTTCGGCACAGAGGAAGGGATTGTAGTTCCCGGTTTTGCGGTCGTCCTCAAGGTCGTCCAGCGCGTCGCAGAGGTAGATATACCGCCCGAGCAGGTAGCCGAAGCGCCGGAGCACGACGGCCTGCGTCTCATCGCCGGGAAGAAACGTGCCGAGCACTGCGGAGAGAAATGCGGCGGTCGGCTCTGCGGCGCGGTCGACGGAGGAGCAGCCCTCCGCCTCGAGCTTCTGCTGAGCCTCCGTCATCCTGACGGCGGCGGCGTCCACTTCCGAAGCCTGCCCGCAGACGGCGAGGGCGCGCTTTCGGACGAACTTCGCGTAGGGCAGCAGCAAAAAGGCGCGGAGCCGTTTCCGGAAGCCGCGGTCCGCGAGGTCGTCGCGGATTTTGTAATAAAACAGCACCATGGCCGCCGCCGCGGAGAAGGCCTGGACCTTTCCCGGCAGGCAGCAGGCCTGTTTCCGCACCGGATGGGCGATGCAGCGGCATTTTCCGAAACAGGCTTCACCTTCCTGCCGGATGGACATGCCGACCAGCGACAGAAACGCGAAGTCGTAGCTCAGCGTCAGCCGCGCGAAGGGGCCAAAGCTTTTGCCCAGCTCGTGGCAGAGGCCGCAGTAGACCGCCTTATAGGTTTCCGCCTCCCGGATTTTGAGCTCCGGACGGTAGGGTTTCAGGTACCCGAACAATGCCGTCCAGCCCCTTTCCGATGTGTTCTTTTGCTATTTTACACCATCATTTTCTGAAATAAATGAAGAAAGTGTAAATACTGTCCGAACAGGTCCCGCAGAAACAGCCGCGAATGAGAAAAAATTCCCTGCCGGAGGAAAAAACGGGGCGCTTTTGTCGGGAAGTGCTTTTTTCAGCCGGTAGGAAGCGGGTTTTTCGGAAAAAATACAGAATTTTTGCCCTCGCTCTTTACCTCGGCGCGGCAAAGTGGTACGATAACCTTTAATCTTCATTATTGACTGGAAAGGCCGTGATAATTTGAGAAAAATGATGCTTGGCAACGAGGCGGTGGCTCGTGGACTCTTTGAGGCCGGCGTGAAGTTTATCTCCAGTTATCCGGGCACCCCCAGCACCGAAATCACCGAATATGCCGCAACGTATGACGAGATGTACGCCGAGTGGGCGCCGAACGAGAAAGTGGCCGTGGAAGCGGCCCTCGGCGCCTCGATCGCAGGCGCGCGGAGCTTTGCCGCCATGAAACACGTCGGGCTCAACGTCGCCGCGGATCCGCTGTTTACCAGCTCTTATACGGGCGTGAACGGCGGCCTGCTGATCGCCGTCGCGGACGATCAGGGCATGCACTCCTCGCAGAATGAGCAGGACTCCCGCCACTATGCGATTGCGGCAAAATTGCCGATGCTCGAGCCATCCGATTCCGGCGAGTGCCGGGATTTTGCGAAGGCCGCATACGATCTCTCCGAGGAATTCGATACGCCGGTATTGCTCCGGCTTTCCACCCGCGTCTCTCATTCCCAGAGCGCGGTCGAGCTCTTTGACCGCGAGGAACGGGAACTTCTGCCCTATAAAAAAGATATGACGAAATACGTCATGATGCCCGGCCCGGCGAGAGGCCGCCATGTCGTCGTCGAAGAGCGGATGCAGAAGCTCTTAGCCTACGCCGAATCTTGCCCGTTTAACCGGATCGAATGGAACGGAGAGGAACTGGGCATCATCACCGAGGGCATCGCCTACGAATTTGTCAAAGAGGCGCTGGGCGACAAAGCCTCTGTGCTCAAAATCGGGCTCATGAATCCGCTGCCGGCGCAGATGATCCGCGACTTTGCGGCAAAGGTCAAGCGCCTCGTCATTGTGGAGGAGCTCGACCCCGTCATCGAGATGCAGGTACGCGCAATGGGTATTCCGTGTGAAGGCAAGGAGCTCTTTACGCTCCGCGGCGAATACACGGCGGAGATGATCCGGGAGAAGCTTCTCGGCGAAAAGCCGGAGCGCCTCGATTATCCGGAGAAGATCCCGCCCCGCCCGCCGGTCATGTGCCCGGGCTGCCCGCACAGAGGGCTGTTTTATGTGCTTCATAAGCTGAATTTGACCGTTTTCGGCGATATCGGCTGTTATACGCTCGGGGCCTCCGCGCCGCTCTCCGCCATGGATACGACGATCTGCATGGGTGCCTCGGTCTCCGCCATGCATGGCTTCAACAAGGTCCGCCCGGAGAACGCCGCAAAATCCGTCGCCGTGATCGGCGATTCGACGTTTATCCATTCCGGGATCACGGGCTTGATCGATTTATGCTACAACAAAGGCACTTCCACGCTGATTGTGCTCGACAATCGCATCACCGGCATGACCGGCCACCAGCAGAATCCGACCACCGGCTATACGCTCAAGATGGAGCCGACGCCCGAGGTCTCGATCGAGGCGCTCTGCGAAGCCTGCGGCGTCAAACGAATCCGCGTTGTTGACCCATACGATCTTGCCGAGACCGAGAAGGCCGTCCGGGAGGAAATCGCCGCGGAGAAGCCTTCCGTCGTCATCAGCCGCAGACCCTGCGCGCTGCTCAAGGGCGTCAAAAAAGGCCTGCCGTTCCGGGTAAAGGCCGATATTTGCCGGAGCTGCAAGCGGTGCTTTCAGATCGGCTGCCCGTCCATCCATATGGAAAACGGCAAGGCGGCCGTCGACGATACGCTCTGCGTCGGATGCGGGCTCTGCGCTCAGATGTGCCCCTTTGGCGCGATTGAAGCGACCGGGAAGGAGGAAATTTGACATGGCAAACACGACAATTATGATTGTGGGCGTCGGCGGGCAGGGAACGCTGCTTGCGAGCCGGATTCTCGGCGACCTGCTGATGAAGCAGGGCTATGATGTCAAAATTTCCGAAGTGCATGGCATGAGCCAGCGCGGCGGTTCCGTCGTCACCTATGTCAAATTCGGAGACGCGGTCTCCTCCCCCACCATCGAAGAGGGCTGTGCCGATTATATTCTCGCGTTCGAGCGGTGTGAAGCCGCACGTTGGCTGCCATATTTGAAAAAGGGCGGCACCCTGATTGCGGCAGATCAGCGTATTGATCCGATGCCTGTCATCACCGGGGCCGCTTCCTATCCGGAGAATATCTTTGATACCATCCGCTCCCTCGGCGTCGAGCCGATCGTGGTGGATTCTGTCACGCTGGCCGAAGAGGCCGGCTCTGCCAAGGCGGCGAATGTTGTCTTGATCGGAGCGCTTTCGAGGCAGTTTCGATTTACGCAGGAGGCATGGGAAGCCTCCATCGAAGCCGTCGTACCGGAAAAATTCCGGGAATTAAACTTGAAAGCCTTCCGCCTTGGAAGAGAAAGTGAAAAGGTAAAATCCGATGAAACATATATTATGTCAAGTTGAAACCGCATCCCAGGACGAAATCGCCTCCATTCAGGGCGAGCGTCTTCATGATACCGTAAAGCGCGTCTATGAGAACGTGCCGTTCTATCGCCGCAAACTGGACGAAATGGGCATCACGCCCGAGGATATCCGCACCGCGGAAGACGTCCGGAAGCTGCCGTTCACCTATAAGCAGGATCTGCGCGACAACTACCCCTACGGCCTCTTCGCCGTGCCTACGGAAGAACTCCGCGAGATCCACGCCTCGAGCGGCACCACCGGCAAGCAGACGGTTGTCGGCTATTCCGAGAAGGATTTAAAAATGTGGGGTACCCTCACGGCGAGGGCGCTTGCCGCGGCCGGCGGCACCAAAGAGGATTTCGTCCACGTCGCCTACGGGTATGGCCTCTTCACCGGCGGCCTCGGCCTGCATTACGGCGCCAAGGAACTCGGCGCGACGGTCATCCCGGTTTCGAGCGGCAACACGAACCGCCAGATCCAGATTATCCGGGATTTCGGCTCCACGATTCTGTGCTGCACGCCGTCCTATGCCCTGTATATGGGCGAGACGATGCGCGAGATGGGCGTCTCACCGGAGGATATTCATCTCAAAGCCGGCATCTTCGGCGCGGAGCCGTGGTCGGAGAATATGCGCAAGAGCATCGAGCAGCTGCTCGGGCTCGAGGCGTTCGATATTTATGGTCTTTCGGAAGTTATGGGCCCGGGCGTCTCCTTTGAGTGTGCGGAGCATAGTGGGCTCCATGTCAACGAGGATCACTTCATCGCCGAGGTCATCAATCCGGATACCGGAGAGGTGCTTCCGGACGGGGAGCGGGGCGAGCTTGTCTTCACCTGCATCACCAAGGAGGCGCTGCCGCTGATCCGCTACCGCACGAAGGACATCACCGCCCTCACGCATGGCACCTGCGCCTGCGGCAGAACCTTTGTCCGGATGGAGAAGCCGATGGGCCGCACGGACGATATGCTGATTATCCGCGGCGTCAACGTCTTCCCGAGCCAGATCGAGAGCGTGCTGCTTGAGAGCCGCGGCGTCAGCCCGAACTATGAGATCATCGTCGACCGGATCAACAACCTCGACACGCTCGAAGTGCATGTGGAGTTCCTGCCGGATGTGGTCGTCGATATGGTCAAGGATATTCAGAAGAAAGAGAAGGAGCTCCGGGCCGCGATCGAATCCACGCTCGGCGTCTCCACCAAAGTGGTGCTGGTTCCGCCGAAATCCATCGAGCGCAGCACCGGCAAGGCAAAACGGGTCATCGACAAACGGGTCATCTGAGAAGAAAGGGGCGGCAGAATCATGATTAAACAGGTTTCGGTCTTTGTAGAAAACAAACCGGGTCATCTCGTGGAAATTGCCTCCGCGCTGGCGGAAGCGGGCATCGATATCCGCGCGCTCTCCCTTGCGGATACCACGAATTACGGCCTCCTCCGCCTGATCGTCGCGGAGCCGGATACTGCCTACCGCGTGCTGCACGACAGGGGACTCACCGTCTCTCTGACGGATGTGCTTGCGGTCGGCGTCGACGACCGGCCGGGCGGCATGGTGAAGGCGCTCTCCGTCCTTGCGGAGAAGCAGATCAGCGTGGAGTATATGTATGCGTTTATTGGCGGCACGGAGGACGGCGCCAAGGTCATCCTTCGCCTCGACGACAACGAATCCGGCGAGGCGGCCCTGCGGGAAGCCGGCGTGCTCATCCTTCAGCCGGAGGAGCTGTATCAGCTCTGAGGGCAAAAAACGATTCCGGTATCACTGGGAATGAAGCAAACGGATCCTATGGCAAAGCCGATGGGATGATTCCTGCGCGTAGAGCATGGTTCGGGATCGCTTCACCCGATATTCCGGGTTTCATCAAACAAAAAAAACGGGCGGGGACCGTGTTCCGCATGGAGCATGGGTTTCCCGCCCGCTTTTTAATGCTTTTTGTCTCAGAGCACGTCCGCATAGCGGCGTTTGAGGGTCGCAAGTTTGCTTGTGTAGTTCTCGGCGTCCTTTTCGAGTCCCTGCGTGAGCGCCTCCCGGAGAGCGGCAAGCTCCCGGTCGCGTTCCTCAGAGGCCGCCTGCCGTGCGGCGGAATATTCGGCCGCCGTGCTGCGAAAGGCGCTCTTTACCGCCCCGCCGGAGAGCCCTTTCGCCGCCATGACCTGCGGAAGCTGACGCTGGGAAGTCCGGTTCGCAATGTAGGCGCTGCGCAGATCCGCATCGGCGTCGCCGGAGACCTCTCCGCTCTCCCGTTCATAGGTTTCCTGGCGGCGCTTCTCCGAGGCGGCAAGGTTTTCATCCAGAAGCGCTTTTTGGTCGAGGTATTCCTGATAGTCCTCCTCGTCGCCGGCATCGTCGCCGGAGTGGACCACCGTGAGAGAGGAGCTTCCCGCCGTGCTGTCGGAGGTTTCGCCGGAGGCCTCTTTTGCGGCCTGTTTCTCCAGATAAGCCTTCCTTGCACCGAGTGCGGTGCCGTCCCCGGCCTCCGTCTCCGGATGCCATTCGTTGAATTTTTTGAGCTTATAGGCGTAGGTCGCTTTTTCCGGTTCCGTTTTGGAGTTGTAGGAGTAACTGTGAACGACGGTTTCCTTGCCGGTCGTGGGGTTGATCGTATGTGTCCCACCGGTGGAATCCACATAGGAGGCCGGATTGTTGTTCACTGTGATGGCCATGTTTTTCTCCTTCCCAAGAGGGGCGGCGGAATTCCGTCGCCCCTCTTTGTCGTTTATTCTTGCCGCCGGGAACATCCCCAACGGCTTCGCGCTTTCCGTCCGCCGCAGGGATATTCCCAGCATCTTAACAACCCCTGTTGTTTTAGAGCATCGGCGGAATATCCCGTCGCTTTAGCGGCGGCGCCGTTCTACAAGGCGCCACAGGGAGATCTTAACAACCCCTGTTGTTTTAGAGCACCGACGGAGTTTTCCGGTGCTTTCGCAATTCCACCGCAAGGTGGAATAGGAAAACTCCCAGCCTCTTAATGCGCTATGCGCATTAAGAGGCGATGGTCTGCGTCAGCGTCTCGACGTCGGAGGTGAACAGCGCTTCATCGAAGGCGGAGGCCTTCACCGTGACGGAAGAGCCGGCCCACGCGGAGACGGGGACGGATACGGAACCGCCGGTCACCTGCACGGCGGTCGGAGAGTATCTCGGGTCGGAGCCGTCCGTCGTATAAAACAGGAAATCGGCGCCGCTGGAGGCAATGTCCACCTCTTTGTCGGTGGCGTCGTAGGTGAGCGTCGGATCGGTCTGTTTCGCGCCGGAGGCGACGGCCGCATAGACGCCGTCGCAGCGGGCGCCGAGGACGAAGGCGTCGTAGATGAAACGGCCCTCAAGCAGCGCGCCGTTGATGCCCGCCGGATTCTCCTTGACAAAGTAATCCTGCACCTTTTTCGGCTGAATGACGGCGTTTTTCTGGGTGATCAGAAAATAGCACTGGACGCTGCCTTTTTTGAGGTAGGTGTCAGGAACGACGATGACCTGCGCGCCCATGAAGGTGCCGAGCGCGCCCTTGGCGAGAATCTGTTTGCCGAGCGACTCGACGCCGAGAAACTGGCTCGAGAGCCGAAGCGCGCCGAAGCAGGTCCAGCCGATGAAGAGATAGCGGTTCTCGGCGGGCACGTTTTTATTGCTCATCGCGACCATGCCGGCGGAGATCTTCTCGGCGATGTCGTCGGAATCGGGCGCCGTGGAGAGGACCTGGACCGTGCCGGCGTAGTCGATGAATTTGCCGAGGGCATACTGGTCCATCTCGGGCACGGCCTGCTCGTTCATCTCGATGGCCAGCATCTTGGAGGCCTCCTTGCTGCCGACCTGCTCGGTGTTGTTGCCCTTGTCGATCGTGATGGAGAAGCTGCGGTCCTTTTTGAGCATCAACTCCTGATAAGTGTCCTGAAGCTCGGTCGGCGCGCCGTAGCGGTTGGTGCCGGTGCGCTGGTAGTTGTTGAGAGCCTGGGTGACGGGCGTGTAGACGTTGAGCGTCTTGACGCCGGAAAAGTCATAGTCCTTGCTGGTGGTGCCGTCGACCACGGATTTGACGGCAAAAGCGTTGGCGATCTCTTTGGCATACTTGGTTGCGAGATTAACTGCCATAGTTTATCCTCCTGTCGATATGAATGATATCTTTCGGATGGGCCGGGCGGAAGCGGACGCTTATGTCACTCGTAGAGCAGCCCCTCGGCGAATTCGTCGGCCGGATTCTCGGCGCAGCTGCTCTTTGCCGGGCCGACCGAGGTCTCGCGGAGCATCTTCTCCACGCGCAGCAGCCGGAGGTTCTTTTCAAGCCGGTCGTTTTCAAGCCGGAGGTAGGCCTCCGTCGGGGTTTCGCCCTTTTCGACGGCCTCCTGAAGCCCTTCGGGCAGCGGCTCATTTTTGAATTTCGGGAAGCGTTCGAGGAAGCGGAGCCACGGCAGCTCGCCGTCGTCGGAGAGATTCTGTTCGGGTTTCGGGGGCTCGGGCTCTTTTCCGCCGACGGGGAACCCTTCTTCCGGAAAGATCTCCTCGTCGGCCGGTTTGGTTTCTTGTTCAGGCATCGCTTGTTTCTCCTTTCGCGCCGGCGCTCGTCTGCGGCCGGTCTACGGTGATGGGTTTGCCCATGGCGGGGCATCTCGGGTTGACACAGCAATATTCCGCCGTGGAGCAGACGGCTCCTTCGGCGTCGGTGCCGGGGCGGACGCGCCGGATCCGCATGGCGGTTTTACAGATGGAACAGAGCATGGGGATTCTCCTTTTCTGTCAGACAGCCGGTTCCGAAACCGCCGGTACGGCCTCTTTCCCTTCGCGGGCGGCCCGCTGCTCCCGGATCTCGGCGATCAGACTGTTTTTGTTGCGGATATATTTATCGGGCACGCTTTCGAGGTAGGAGACGGCGTCCGTCAGCACGCCGCTGCGGAAGAGATTGTCCGCGGTCTGCACCTGCAAAAGCTCGCTCCAGTAGCTCGCCTTGCCCACGTCGACCTTGAGGCCGAGCCCGTCGTAATCGACCGCGCCGAAGTCCATGAGGACCGAGGCCGGCCCGTTTCCGGCGTCGAAGACGATCTCCCGCTCGCCGTAGCAGCAACGCATCAGGTCAAGCAGGATCTGTACGCTGTCCTCCCAGAATTGGTAGTAGGAGAGCCGCTGAAGCTCCAGCGGGGCGGCCGTGGCCTCCTGAACGGCGATGATGGCGGAGGTGTTTTCCGGCTTGACGTTTCCCAGAGCCGCGTCGCTCGCGCCGAGGAAATCCCGCGAGTAGGAGATGGTCCGCTCCACAAGCTCCAGTACCTGATTGCTCATGTCCGCCGCGCGGAAGGAGGAGGCGACCGCCGTATTCGGATCGCCCGCCACGCCGATGGCCTGCCCGACCTTGTTGGTCCATTCGCGGATCTTCGTCATGTCGTAGAAGAGCTTCGGGAAGGCAAGGCGCTTCTGGTGCTCCATCGCCATCGCCCAGAGCTTGTTGACGAAGATCTGGTTCGGAATGAGCCCGGTGAGGGAAGCCCTGCCGTGGTAGCTGTTTTTAACCGGTTCCCAGTTCATCCAGGCCACCGGGTAGAGCCGCAGCCCGGTTGCCGCGGGCGCGTGCACGAAGCAGTCCCGCGTGGTCCGGCAGAAATGCACGGCGCCGTCCTCCTTCCAGAGCCGGACGAGCTCGGTGCAGAGGTCGTTTTCCGCGTCGCAGTCCTCGTTCATGTATTGGGAGCGGGTATCCGGGCCGATGTTCATCCAGTCCGGGGAGCGGTTGGCCTTTGCCTCGGCGCGAACCTCCGCGGCGCTCCTGCGGCAGACGAGCAACAGGTAGGGCTGATCCTGCACCTCTTTATCGTAGGGGTTGCCGAAGAGGACCTTCGTATTGTCGAGGTTCTCCAGCCGGATCTCTCCGTCGGCGCCGCCCTTGGGCAGAAAGTGAAAATAAAAGCAGCCGTCGCCATCGACAGCGCAGTTGCGCAGCATGTCGCGGGCCAAAGTTTTGGCCTTTGTCTGTTCGATCACATGGTCGATCTCTCCGGTCAGGACATCCGAAGTAAAGGCGCCGTCGTCGGTGAGCCGCGCCGGGGTGAGGGACACGGCCACATCGTCGGACACAATGGCGGAGATAAAATACGCCACCACGCGCTTGAGAAAATTCAGCACCGGTTTTTCAAGATCCGGCGCGTTCACGCCCTTCCACTGATCCCCGATGTAAAAATCTTCGTTTTTCCGGACGTTGTCGTAGAGATCGACCGCCCGGTTGTAGCCGTCTCCGCGGAGATACTCCTCCCAGACCGTTCCGGGCGTAATCCTGTTGTTCAAATCACCATCTCCTTCCTTGTATTTCGCCCGGGAGGGGAGGATTTACTCCTCCGGTTCCGGGCAGCCGTCGTAGCCGAAGAGCGCCTCGTACTGCCTGCGCAGTTCCGGGGAGAGCGTTTCGCCATCCGCGGGAGTCTCTCCCGCGCGGTTTCCCTTCGGCCGCGAGAGCAAAATGCCGCAGAGCATGCCGAGCGCAAAACAAAGTGCTTCCGTCGTGCACCGCCTCCTTTCCTTTCCGGAGGGAGCTGTCCCTGCCGGCCAAAATTCAGATGGTTGGGACCGTCCCGGGGAGCTCTCCCACCGGTAGCATCAGGGTATCGCCCGGAAACGGAATGTTCTGATGGACTTTTTCCGCGCACGAAAGGCCGACGGTGAGAAAACAATCTTTCTCCGTGTATATAAGCCCCGGAGCAGCCTCCCGGCAGAAGTCGCGCCGGTACGGATGAGATTTTTCTGCTGCAGGTTTCCGTTTTCCGCGGATTCCGACAGGGCTATTTTTTCTCCGGACGCTTGAGTGCGCCGAGGTTATAGGCCACCTCCCGGCAGAAATCGCGCCGATGCGGATAAACTTTTCCACCGCAGCTTTCCGTTCTGCGGATTCCGACAGGGCTATTTTTTCTCCGGGCGTTTGAGCGCGCCGAGGTTATAGGCCACCTCCCGGCAGAAGTCGCGCCGGTACTGATAGAATTTATTTTCGCCGCACCAGCACTCGCCCATGTAGCAGTAGGGGATCTCCTCCGTCAGGGAGTCGATCACCTTGCGGAGAAGCTCGGTACGAATCCGGTCGTCCGCGATGTCGGTACCCACCGTGAGCATGGCCTGCTCCACCGCACGGATCAGGTGCTCATCGAAGGAAAGCCCCGTGCTCAAATAACGCTGCTTCCTCGTCTCGTGGCCGCGGATGACGGCGAGCGTCAGCTGCTTGAGGTCGCGCGGCAGGGGCGCTTTTTTCAGTCTCCGGCGCAGATAGGCCGGGTCCCGGTCGGAGCAGCCGGATGTTTGATAAAGAATGCTCATTTTCCGTCCTTCTTCCGTCTGTTTCTTTAAATCCGCACGGTCGCTTCGGCGTGCGCGCAATATTTTTAGAGGGAACCGTTTCACAAATGCCTCTGTTTTTAAGGGGCCGCTTTTTTGAGAAGACGACGCCGCTCTTTCCGGTTTTTACGGGGCATCGGACCTTTTCGGCAAAGACGGTTTCGCGGTTGGATATCCCGAAGCAATCAGCCCCGTGGGTCCCGTTTTTTTTCCTCAGGCGGCGGTTATTCCGCGTTCCCGTATCGGAGCAGCAGGTCGGCCTGTTCCTCATAGTCGTCCATGGCGGGCTTCAGATCCGGGAAAGGCCGGCCGGCGATGAAATAGCGGATGGCATCGGGCGCATGGGTGAGTTCGTGCGGTTCCGGTGCGACGTCGTTCGGGTCGTTCGGGTCGATCAGCAGCCCCGGCATCGTGCGGATCAGGTTCCGGCAGCAGGGGAAGACCTGCAGCGACGGGGCGACGTCTCCACGCTCGTCCGGCACCGGCCGCAGCCATTCCCGCAGCGCGAGCCATCCGGCGGCGCGGCCGTTTTCTGCTTTGCTCAGGAGGATGCCGCGCTCGGCAAAGAGCTCCGCCACGCTTTTACCGGTATCCTGCCGGCGGTTCCACATGTCGGGCGGCGCCATCGAGCAGTAGACCGGCTCTTTTGTATTTTGCAGAATCAGTTCCGCGGCCCGGCTGATGATAAGGCCGCTCTGGTAGATCTCCCGGTAGACGTAGGCACGCCCTTCCGGCGCCATTGCGATCCAGTAGCCGGCCAGCATATCGAGGCCGTAGTCCATCGTGAAATAGCGCCGCCACTCCGCCGGAATCGGGAAGGGCCGGCAGACGTGCAGATCCCGCCGCCATTCCGTGAAATACTGCCCCTCGTAGATATCCCAGTCCCCATAAAGGAGGGCGCGCTGCTCCTTCTCCGGCAGATTTTTGAGCCGTTTCAGGTAGCCGGGGTCCTTTTCCATCAGAAAGCCGTTGTCCTTCGCTCCGGCCGGGATAAAAAGCCGCGTCCCGGTGCCGCAGTCGTGGACGACATCCGGCTCGCCGATGTCGAGAAAGCGCGCCTTGACCCAATGGTGCCCGATGCCGCCCGGATTCGCGCTGGAACGGACCGATTTCGGGAAGTCGTTGGCGCCCCGGAGCCTTGAGATCAGGTAGAGGTACATCCCCTCGGTAAAATGCGTCAGCTCGTCGAAGCGGATCACGTCGTATTCGGAGGACTGATAGCGGTAGACGTCGCTTTCGTTGTCGCAGTAGCCGAAATCCACGATAGAGCCGTCCCGGAATTTCCCGGTGTGCTTTGCGGCGTTATAGCGGTAGATCTCCTGTGGATAGAGCTCCAGCGACACCCGGATCAGCGATTTTTCAAGTTCGGGGTAGGTCCGGCGCAGGATCAGCTGTTTGCTTTTCGGGTAGCGAAGGGCATAGACCAGCGCGTCCGCGAGCTGCCCCCAGCTCTTTCCGCCGCCGGCCGCCCCGCCGAAGAGCACCTCGTCCGCCTCCGCCTTCAGAAAACGCATCTGCTTCTCCGTCAGCGGAAGATCAAGGCTTCTCATTTTCATCCCCCCTGACCCGCACCTCCAGCCGGAAGCCGTCGTCTCCGGCAGCCTCCTCTTTATCGCCGATTCCGAGGCATTTGCAGAGCAGCTCCAGCGCCTTCATCTTTTCGGATGCCTTCAGTCCGCCCTCCGTTTCCGGCGGGGAGAATGCCATCTTCGCGATCTCCCCGAGGATCGCTTTTTCCGTCGGTCTGCGTTTACCCATATCTTTCACCTTGTGAGGAGGGGCGTCCTCCGGAACGACGGATGCCGTCGGCCTGCACCTGACCGTGAGGTCCGCCTCCGTAATGGCGGCAAAGGAACATATGTTCTATTGCGGATTTTGCAGGTATTCCTTCCTCCTCCGCTGGAAAATCGCGCACGACGGGATCCCGCTTTTCTTCTGGAATCAGAGGTGCCTCGACGTTTGCTAAATTTTTTCGGATTATTTTTTCCAAAATTTTTACCTCCCGGCTCTTGACTATGTGAAGAAAAAATTCTAAAATAGAGTCATTAAGCAGCTCGAAATTTCAAAATTCTGGTTAACAGGCATAGCATAACAAGAAAAAATTCGTCAGTCAATGGGAAATGAAGAAAATATTCCTGATACACCAAAATGGTCGCAACGAATATTTTCACCGGAGGGCGGCAAATTAAGATGAAATTACTGGAAAGAATTAAAATACTTGCGGCAGAAAAAGGCGTTTCTCTTGCAAAAATGGAGCGGGAATGCGGATTTTCAAAGAATTCCATAATGAAATGGGATAAAAGTATTCCGTCAGGGGAGAAGCTTCTCCGGGCGGCGCGGTATTTCGGCGTCTCGGCGGATTACCTGCTCGGCAACAGCAAATGCCGGGTGATGGCTGGCGAAGAGCTGCCGGATATCTATTTTCATTTTTTGAAGGGTGCAAAGGAGCTGAATCTGACCGAGGGCGATATGGAGCTCTTGCTCGATATTGCAAGCCGTTTCAAAAAGGAGGATGTCCGTTGAGCTTTATGGACAAAGCGGAGCTGTACCGCCTTGTGGATGAGCGGCGGGCGGCCCTTTCCATCAGCGGCCCGGCGGATCCTTATCAGCTGGCGCGGCGCCTCGGCATCGCGGTCTCCTGCTATGCGTTCGAGTCCCGGTGCCTCTCTGGCTTTCTGATGCGGGGCGAAACCCATTCGGAGATCGTCCTTAACGCCTCAGGCAGCCCGGAGAGCCGCCGCTTTACGGCCGCACACGAACTGATCCATTATCTTTTACACGGCGGCAGGCAATTTCTCTGCGGAAATACCGGCCTTGCGGAGGGGAACGTCGGCGCTCTGGAGTGGCAGGCGAATCAGGGCGCCGCGGAACTCTTGATGCCGTACCGCGTTTTTCTTCCTTTCATAAAGAACATACGTTCTATTTTGCTTGCGGATGAAGGACGCGCCTTCCGCCTGATCGCGAAGGAATTTTCCGTCAGCCTGTCCACGGCGCAGCTGCGTCTGCGCGATCTTGAGCCGGAGTTTGAGCAGTACTGCGCCGGGGTGCCGCTGGAGGAGCTGCAAATCGTCGCCGCCTCCAAAATGAAGACGATCCACGGCTCAATCGACGTCTGAACCCGGCTGTTTTGTCCGAAAGCAGGCGGATGGAATCTTCCTTTCGACCGTCATTCTGCTCTTCCCAAATGGCTGATTCTGATGATGGTCTCAAAACCTTCTATGGCTGTCCCATGGCCGGATGCTCGGTTCCAGTCCTCGTCTCTTTGCGGAATTTTGGTTTCCATGCCGCATCTGCTTCCGGTCCTTGGGCAAAAAAAGAACCGGGCAGGCGGGATGCCTGCCCGGATATGTTTGCGGGAGATTGAGGCCGGGATTTGGATTTTTCGTTCTTCGGCAGATAGTCTTTCTTTGGACAGTTGCCATGTGTTTAAAAGCCGCATGGTTCCTGCGGCAAAGAACAGTTTTACCGCGCATCGGCACCGACGGGCCGCTTTTGAATCGTCCGGGGCGGCGCATGGCTTTCTTGGGCAAAAAAAGAACCGGGCAGGCGGGGATGTCGCCTGTCCGGTTCGCAGTTTTTTGGCTTAGAGTTCCGGCTTCGTCTCCGGGGCCTCAGGCGGATCTTCCGCAGGGAGGTCCGTGACGGCCGGGCCGTTTTCCACGGAACCCGTCTCCGGCGCCTCTTCTTTCGGCTCGGAGAAGGGAAGGCTTCCTTCTGATTCGGGTGCTTCCTTGGCTTTCGGCTCTTCCGGTTTTGGATCCTCGGGCAGCGGTTCGCCGCTCATAATGGCCTTGAAGACCTCGCCGCTGATCTTTTCCTTTTCCATCAGCAGGTTCGCGGTGATCTCAAGCTTTTCCCGGTGTTCCTCAAGGATGACTTTCGCCTGGTCATAGGCGTTGTCGATGAAGCTGCGGATCTCCGCGTCGATGTCGGAGGCGACTTCGTCGGAGTAGTGGCGGCCCTGTGAGAGGTCGCGGCCGAGGAAGATCTCATTCTCGTCGGAGCCGTAGACCATCGGGCCAAGCTTCTCGCTGAAGCCGTAGCGCATGACCATGTTCCGTGCGAGGGTGGTGGCGCGCTCAATGTCGTTGGAGGCGCCGGTGGAGATGTCGCCGAAGACGATCTGTTCCGCGACACGGCCGCCGAGCAGGGTGCAGAGTTCCTCCTCCATGAAGCGGCGGGTGATATAGTTGCGGTCCTCGGAGGGCAGGCTCATGGTGTAGCCGCCCGCGTAGCCGCGCGGAACAATGGAAATCTCGTGAACGGCGTCCTGCGTCGTGCAAAAATAAGTGACGACTGCGTGGCCCGCCTCGTGAAAAGCGGTAAGACGCTTATCTTTTTCACTGACCTTGTGGGAGCGCTTTTCAGGGCCGGCGACCACTTTGACAGTGGCCTCTTCGATCTCCGCCATGGTGATGGCTTTCTTTTTGCGGCGGGCGGCAAGGAGGGCGGCCTCGTTGGCGAGGTTCTCCAGGTCGGCGCCGGTAAAGCCCACGGTGGTTTTCGCAATGACGGCGAGATCCACGTCGGGCCCGATCGGTTTGTTGCGTGTGTGGATCTTCAGGATGGCTTCCCGTCCGATGACATCCGGCAGACCGACGGTGACCTGACGGTCGAAACGGCCCGGGCGAAGCAGCGCCGGATCGAGAATATCCGCACGGTTGGTTGCGGCAATCACGATGATGCCGGTGTTGGAGCCGAAGCCGTCCATCTCGACGAGCAGCTGGTTGAGCGTCTGCTCGCGCTCGTCGTGGCCGCCGCCAAGGCCTGCGCCTCTGTGTCGGCCAACGGCGTCGATCTCATCGATAAAGACGATGGACGGGGCGTTCTTCTTGGCCTGATCGAACAGGTCGCGGACACGCGAGGCGCCCACGCCCACGAACATCTCGACAAAATCCGAGCCGGAAATCGAGAAGAAAGGCACGCCTGCCTCTCCCGCGACGGCTCTCGCCATCAGAGTTTTGCCGGTGCCGGGCTGGCCGACCAGCAATACGCCTTTCGGGATTCGGGCGCCGAGGGTGTTAAACTGCTCCGGATTCTTCAGGAATTCGACGATCTCCTGAAGCTCCTCCTTCTCCTCGTCGCAGCCGGCGACATCGGCAAAGGTGGTCCGGCGGGATTCGTCGGTGACCTTATATTTGGCCTTGGCGAAGTTCATGACCTTGCCGCCGCCCGCCTGCCGCATCATATAGATCCAAAACACGGCCATGGCGCCGACAAGCAATACCGTGGGCAGGATCGAGAACCACCAGGGCGTCTCGTCCACCGGCAGATAGTCCTGCTGCATTTGGGTGGCGGACCACTCCGGATGCCTCTCCTCGATGCTCCGGATGTCGTCGAGGAAGACGCTGACGTTCGGCACCGTGTAGGTGATGTCCTCGTCGGAGTCCGTCGGCTTCAGCGTCATTTCGCCGGTGCCGAGGTCGAGCGTATAGCTCTCGACGTTTCCGCTGTCGAAGTAGTTAAGTATTTCGTAGTATTTTAGGGTTGTGGTCTCGGGGGTTTTCATGTTGGAAAACAACACGGTCGCCAGAATGACGGCAAGCCCGATGGACGCGTAGGAAATAATGCCTCTCCACTTGTTGCTCAAGGAATCAACTCCGATTAATTATTTTTCTTTTTTTGTATAAACTTCCGGCTTCAGCACGCCGACGTAAGGCAGGTTGCGGTATCTCTGGTTGTAGTCCATGCCGTAGCCGACCACATACTTGTCCGGCACGACGAAGCAGCTGTAATCCGGCTTGATGTTCACCTGGCGGCGGTCCGGCTTGTCGAGCAGGGTGGCGACCCGGATGCTTTTCACGTTGCGCTGCCGAATGACGTTGGTCAGATAGGAAAGCGTGAGCCCGCTGTCGAGGATATCCTCCACGATCAGAACATCGTAGCCGGAGAGATCGTGGTCGAGGTCCTTGATGATTTTGACGACACCGCTGGTCTTGACACCCGAGCCGTAGCTGGAGACGGACATGAAGTCGATCGAAACCGGAATCGTGATGGCACGCAGCAGATCCGCCATAAAGATGACGGAGCCTTTAAGTACACCGACCATGATCAGGTTTTTGCCCTCATAGTCCGAGCTGATCTGACGGCCGAGTTTTTTAACCGCCTTGGCCAGCTCCTGCTCGGGAAGAAGAATCTCCTCGATATCGTCTTTCATGCACTCTTTCATTTCAACAACATCCCCCAATGTTTTTGTTTTTTCCGCGTTTATGACGCATATCCGCGTCAGCAGCGCGAGGTTTTTATGACTGCGACGGAACCGGTCTCCTCCGTGACCTTGGCGCGCCGGTCGGTGCCGAAGCCTTCGACCCAGAGAACGCCGTCGTCGTCCGCAATTACAGCGACGGTTTTGCGCAGATGAACCGGAACTTTCGCCTCATTAAAAAGTTTCTTCAGCGTCCTGTTGCAGCCGGTGAGATTGATCTGATCGCCCTCTTTCCGAGAACGAATAACTGCGACGCCATGAATTTTATCATAATCAAATGCATTTTTCAAAACATATTGATGAAATTCGTGTGAATTTTTAAAGTGGAAGGCGTCCAAAATGTGGCATTCGGCAAATTTTCCCGGAAGAAGCTCCGAAATTCCCTCCGAAAGCGGCGATTCCGCGATCGTCTCGGCGGGGCGCTTATCCTCCCGGCAGATGAGCCCGCCCTTTTGGACGAAGTAGGCGTCCTTCGCGAGCTCCAGCTTATAATCCTCTTTTCCGAAGCGGTCCGCGATCCAGGTGATGCGCTCGTAGTCGCAGGGGAAGCCGAAGCGCCGGAGCATTTTGGCGGCCGCGCGGGTTCTGAGCGCCGGCTCCGCGAGGGCCAGCGTCCCGCCGTCGAATCCGGTCGGGATCTCGGCGGTGTCGAGCAGTTCGTCGGAGAGGTCGTCAAGAAAATCCCGGTCCTGCCGGAGCTGTTCCGTCATACGGAGGAAAGCCCGCTCGAAGGAGGAGTTGACCTCCAGCAAGGCGGGAACGGCGCTGTGGCGGATGCGGTTTCTGGAATATTCATCCGTCAGGTTGGAACTGTCGGTGATGAAGGGAATGCCCTGATCCGCGCAGAATTCTTCGATCTGGTTCCGCGTCGTCTCGATCAGCGGCCGGATGATGTCGCCGCGCACCGGCGGGATTCCGCACAGGCCCGCAAGCCCGGTGCCCCGCGCCATATTGAAAAGAAACGTCTCGACGCAGTCCGAAAGGGTATGCGCGGTGGCGATTTTCGTACCCTTTCCCATGCGTTTGGCACAGTGCTCAAAATACTGGTAACGCAGCTCCCGGCCGGCCTCCTCCTCGCCGAGGCGGTGTTCCTCGGCATAGGCGTGGACGTTTGCGTTCATGACGTGCAGCTTTACGCCGTATTCCCGGCACATCGACCGCACGAAGCGCTCGTCCCGCAGGCTTTCGGGGCCGCGGAGATTGTGGTTGACATGGGCGGCTTCGAGCGTGAGGCCCCACTGCGTGGCCAGAAAACTCATCAGATGCAGCAGCACGGAGGAATCGCAGCCGCCGGAGATGCCGACCAGCACTTTTTCGCCAGGCTCCAGCATCCCGTATTTGGAGATAGTCTCTTTCATCCTGTCGAGGGTCAGTTTCGGGAATCTGGTACCGGGTTCAGGCTCCATGCCATGCCATCCTTTCTTATCAAAAGTAGCGGTTATATGCTTCCGAAACGGAGGCATCCGTGCCCGTCCGCCGTGCGGCAAATTCCGAAATTCCCGGAACCCCCGTCTTTTGAAAGCCGGTGTTTCCGGAATCCCCGGAATTTCCAAAAAAAATCTGAGCGCCTCTATGTTAAAAACCTTGGTTTCCCGGCGGACACCCGAGAGCAAAGAAAAAGGATGCCCGAAAGTTTTCGCCGCCGCTTATCCGTTTTCGGATTTAAAAAGCTCCAGCGAATAGAATCTCGTAAACTGTCCATCCCAGCGGAGTTTGACGGAGCCGGTTTCGCCGTGGCGGTTTTTCTCCACCATACATTCCGAAATATCCTCTTCCGGCGCGGGCTTGCCCTCCTGCGTGGCGTAGTAGGATTCCCGGTAAAGGAACATGACCACGTCCGCATCCTGCTCAATCGAGCCGGATTCACGCAGGTCGGAGAGCATCGGCCGGTGCTCGGCGCGGGATTCCGTTGCGCGCGAGAGCTGCGAAAGCACGAGGACCGGCACATTCAGCTCCTTGGCCATCAGTTTGAGGTTCCTCGTCATCTCGGAGACCTCCTGCACGCGGTTGTCCGATCTTTTTCCGGAGGACATCAATTGCAGGTAGTCGATGATGACAAGGTCGAGATCGCGCACCCGGCGGAGCCTCGCCTTGATCTCCGGCACCGTGGAGCCGGCCGTGTCGTCGATCAGAATCGGCGCCGCGGAGAGGATCTGTGCCGATTCCGCGAGGCGCATCCAGTCGCTCTGGCCGAGTTCTCCGGTGCGGAGCAGGCGGCTCTCGACCCGCGCTTCGGAGGAGAGGAGGCGCGACGTGATCTGTTCCTTCGACATTTCGAGGGAGAAGACGGCGACCTTCTTTTTCTGTTTGAGCGCGACGTTGGCGGCGATGTTGAGCGCGAAGCTCGTCTTGCCCATGCCGGGGCGCGCGGCCAGCAGAATCAAATCCGTGCGGTTGAAGCCGTTGATGATGGCGTCGAGGGCGGCGTATCCGGTCCGGAGTCCGGCGTATTTATCCCGATCCGGTCCGGAGAGTTTCTGCAGCCGGTCGTAGGTTTCATAGATGGCGTCTTTTATTAAAACAAGACCCTTCGCCTCGCGTCCCTGCCGAATGTCATAGATGCTCTGTTCGGCGGAATCGAGCAGAACCTTGCCCTCGCAGCCGCTCTCCTTCGCCTCTCCGAGGATGTCCCCGGCCGTAGCGATCAGGCTGCGCAGCAGCTGTTTGTCGAGCAGGATGTCGGTGTAAGCGCCGAGATTCCGCACGGAGGGTACAATATCGGTCAGATGAGAAAAATAGACCTTCGCGTCCTGCTCGTTCTGAAAGACCTCGTCCTCCTTGGCTGCCTCAAGCAGCGTGATGAAGTCGACCGGCTCTCCGGAGGTAAACATCCGGATCATGATGGTGAAGATCGCGCGGTGCTGCGGCCGGTAGAAACTCTCCGGCTTCAGCTTGTCGATCAGCTCCGGCAGGCAGCTCGGCTCCACCAGAACGGCCCCGAGGACGCTTTGTTCCGCCTCGAGGCTGTAGGGCATTTCCATCCCGAGGAGGTAGGAAGAATCCTTCTCCATAGAAGCTCACCTCAATCTCATTCAGATGGGAGTTTCAGCTTTCCACGACCAATACATAGACGCTGGCGCTGATGCCGTAGCCGAGCTTAACTTCGACCGTGTAGGTGCCGAACGCCTTGATGTCGCTGTCCAGTACGATTTTTCTGCGGTCGACTTCGACGCCGTACTGTTCTTTGAGCCCGGCGGCGACCTCCGCCGCGGTGACGGAGCCGAAAAGCTTTCCGCCGGCTCCGGCGCGTTCCACTCTGCGTACGGTTTTTTCGTTAATCTGCGCGGCCATCTCCCGTGCCTTTTGCTTTTCGAGCTCGATCTTCCGTGCGGCGGCATCCTCTCTGGCCTTAAGTTCGGCCATGGCCTGCGGTGTCGCCTCGATGACCAGCTTCTTGGGAATCAGGTAGTTGCGGGCATACCCGTCGGATACGTTGGTCAGGTCCCCCTTTTTGCCGGAACCCTTGACGTCCTCGATAAAAATCACTTTCATGGATACTCGCTCCTTTCAGAGAAAACTTCTTTTTGCTTGACTTCCCGCCTTGCTTCCGGCGGAATCGTTTTGCCGGGAAGAGGGCGGGCCGCTCCGGCGGCAATTTTTTTGCCGGAGAGAATGGGAACCGTTCAAAAAACGTCCCCCGGGAATGGCTATTCTTTTTGCGGCGCTCCGTCGGGAATGGCCGCGGCTTCGGCGGCCGCAGCATCCGTGTGGCCGGCGGCGTTGTCGTAATATTCGTCGATGGACTGGTAGAGTGCGGAGAGCGCCTCCTCCGGCAGGATATCTTTTATCTGCGCACCGGCCATGGTCAGATGCCCGCCGCCGCCCAGAGCCTCAAGGATGATCTGCACGTTCATCGCACCGAGCGAGCGCCCGGAGATCGAAGTTCCGCCGTCCATCGGGAACAGAACGAACGAGGCGTTGGCGCCTTCGATCGTCAATAATTCGTCGGCAGCCTGCGGGGCGACGAGAGAGACGTCCGGGTAAGGCTTTGAGATGGCGATCGCGCAGCCGCGGTAAAGTTCCGCGCTGGCCACCACCTCGGAACGCTCCCGGTATTCCTCGAGCGTGCCGGAGAACAGCAGCTTGACCGCCACAGGATCGGCGCCCTGCCGGCGGAGATAGGCGGCGGCCTCAAAGGATCTTGCCCCGGCCCGCACGGTAAAGCTTCTGGTATCGAGCATGATACCGGCGAGCAGGGCCTCGGCCTCCGGCTTGGTGGGTCTGCACGAATCCGGGAAGTATTGAAGCAGCTCCGTCACCATCTCGCAGGCGGAGGAGGCATAAGGCTCATGATAAAAGATCACCGCATTGTCGATATGCCCGAGCATGCGGCGGTGATGGTCGATGACGACGACGTTCCGGCAGGCGGCATAGACCTCCGGAGATTCAAGAATATGCCGGACATGCGTATCCACGATGATCAGCAGCGTATCGGGGCCGATCTTGTCGAGCGCCTCCTCCGGCGGAATAAACAGGCCGAGGTCGCCGTTCTTTTCGTAGCGGTGTACGAGCGGCATCGCAAGACAGGTCTTGCGGTTGAGCACGATGCGCACCGGTTTGCCCATCAGGTTGACCGCGCCGGCCATACCGATTGCCGCGCCGACACAGTCGAGGTCGCCGAAGCGGTGCCCCATGACGAAGACGTTTTCGCTTGAATTAATCAGATCGGTCATGGCGGCCGCGACGATTCTGGTCTTGACCTTTGCGCGCTTTTCCACGCCCTTTGAGAAGCCGCCGTAGAACTCGTAGCCGGAGGGGTCGCGCACGGTGGCCTGGTCGCCGCCTCTTCCGAGGCACATCTCCAGGGCCTGCGACGAGGCGGCCTGCAGCTCCGGCAGCGTCGAATATCCGCGCCCGACGCCGATCGAGAGCGTCACGGGCAGCCCGTCGGAGGTGGTGATTGCCCGCGCCTTATCCAAAATGGTAAAGCGCTCCGCGATAAGCCCCGCAAGGTGTTGATCCTCCATCACGGCGAGGAAGCGGTTGCCGTCCGTTTTTTTAAACATAGAGAACGTCCCCGAAGCAAACTGCTCGAACATGCTCTCCACTTCGCCCATGATCCGGCTGCGCTCGCTCTCCTTGCAGTTGGCAAAGAGATCGTCGAGGTTATCCATCAGGATGGTGAGCACCACCGGGTGGGTATCTTTATATAGTTTTCCGATGCGCTTCTCTTCGGTGCGGTCGATAAAGTAATGGAAGATGAGCCCGGAGCTCTCGTCCCCGTTGCGGAAGACCTCATAGCTCCGTTCGCCGACCGCGGCCATGCGGCTGTCCAAAAACGGGGAGTCCTCGGTCAGCACCGGGGAAAGGGTGCCGATATTCGTGCCGAAGAGCTCATTTTCACAGGGTACGTTTTTCTGAAAGTTCTGGTTGCACCAGAGGATGACGCCCTTGCCGTCCGTCACAAGCACCGGCAGCGGAAATGCCTCCAGCGCATTCCGTTCAGGTGCGGAGAGTTTTGCCGCGACCGATTCCAGAAAGAGGCGCACCTCCGCCCTGGAGCGGAGGACCCGGAGTGCGACAAAGGTACCGGCAATGATCGTGAGCACCGCCTCCACGGCAAAGACCGCCAGATTATAAAACGCCGTCACGATGGTGGAACTGCACGCCAGAATGAACAGCGTCAGCAGCGCGGGGCCCATGAAGCCAAGCTTATTTTTCACAATGCCGCCCCCTTTTCGGAAGATTTTGCTTGTATATTTAATTATTATATCAGAAGGAAAAATCGATTACAATAGGACGGACCCTTTTGGGAGAGGATAAATCCGCGCGCTTTCCCCAAAAGGAGGCCGATCCGGCTCCCAAAAAAAGCAAAACTGTTCCCTCAGGCAGACGCCTTTCTCCGCCGGAATTTTTCCCGGCAGGATCGCGCGGAGCCGTTTTGCCGTTCTGAAGGCCTTCGGGATCGCCTAAAAAGCAGCCGAAACATTCCCGAGCTCCTAAAAAGGCGTCCATGGGCCCGCCCCGCATTTTTATGTATCCCCGGGCAGCCCGCCACGGAGTTCATTGGATAAAAAATGAGAATTCCTGCCGAACATTTCGCCTATGCAGCCGGCCGCGGAACATAAAATTTCGCCATAAAAAAACAGGAAGCACTTGTCATGCTTCCCGTTTTTATGATCTTTGTTATACGCTGGCTTGGCTGATCTCCTCAATGATCGGCAGCACCATCGGAGAACGCTTGGTGAGGCCGAAGAGGTAGCTCCCGACCGCATCTTTGATTTTGGTCTTGAGGTTCTGCCAGTCGCGCTTGTTGTCGGAGATGCTGGCTTCGACGGTCTTGCGCACGATCTGTTTTGTCGCCTCCAGCATATCCTCCGCCTCACGCACATAGACAAAGCCGCGGGAGACGATGTCCGGCCCGGCCAGAATGTCTCCGTTGTCGTGATCGAGCGTAATGGTAACGATGATCAGGCCGTCCTCGCCGAGACGCTTTCTGTCGCGCAACACGACGCTGCCGACGTCGCCGACTCCGAGCCCATCCACCAGAATTGCTCCGGCGGAGACGCTGGAAAGGGCGGTAATGCCGGCCTCGTTGACTTCAATCACGCGCCCGATCTCCGGGATCACGACGTTTTCCGGCAGCATGCCCATGCTGAGGGCGAGTTCGGCATGCTTTTTCAGATGCTTGTATTCACCGTGAACAGGGATGAAGAAGTGTGGCTTGGTCAGCGCCAGCATCAGTTTTTCCTCGTCCTGGCAGGCGTGCCCGGAGACGTGGATCTGGCTGTAACGCTCATAGACAACCTCCGCGCCGAGGCGCATCAGCTCGTTGACGACCCGCCCGACGTCTTTTTCGTTGCCGGGGATGGGGTAGGCGGAGATGATGACGAGGTCACGGGAGGTGATGTTGATCTTGCGGTGGTCGCCCATCGCCATTCTGGTCAGGGCCGCCATGGTCTCGCCCTGGCTTCCGGTCGTGACGATGACCGCCTCATTCTCCGGCAGGCGGCAGACCGTATCCAGCGAGACGACGGTCCCCTCCGGCGCATCCAGATAGCCCATTTCGAGCGCCTTGGTGGTGACCTGCTCCATGCTGCGGCCGACGACGGCCACTTTTCTGCCGAAGCGGACGGCGGAGTCGATCACGAGTTGCACCCGGTGGACGTTGGAAGAGAACGTGGCGACCAGAATTCTGCGGTCGCCGGCGTTTTTAAACAGCAGGTCGAAGGATTCCCCGACGGTGCGTTCGCTCGGCGTGTAGCCGGGGCGCTCCGCGTTGGTGGAATCGGAGAGCAGGGCCAGAACGCCCTTGCTGCCGAGCTCGCCGAAGCGGGCAAGATCGATGATCTCGTCGTTGGTGGGCGTGTAGTCCACTTTGAAGTCTCCGGTCTCGATGACGATGCCGGCGGGTGTGTGCAGGGCGAGCGCGCAGGAATCCGGGATGGAGTGGTTGACATGGATGAATTCGACGTCCATGCAGCCCAGCGTGACGGTCTCCCGCGGCTTCACGACATTGAGGACCGCTTTATTGAGCAAGCCCTTTTCGGCCAGCTTGCCTTCGATGAGCGCAATGGTGAAGCGCGTCGCATAGATCGGGATATTCAGCTTTTGGAGCAGATAGGGGATGCCGCCGATGTGGTCCTCGTGGCCGTGCGTGACGACAAGGCCGCGGATCCGGTCGCGGTTTTCCTCAAGGTAGGTGAAATCCGGGATAACCAAATCGACGCCCAGCATCTCGTCGCCGGGGAAGGCGAGCCCGCAGTCCACGATCACAATGTCGTCGTTATATTCAAAAACCGTGAGGTTTTTGCCGATCTCGCCGAGTCCGCCGAGCGGAATGATCTTGAGCGGCGGGAGTTTGGTATTCTTGGAAGGACGCCCGCGCTTTTTCTGATTCCAGCCCGCCGGGGAGTTGTTTTTCCATTCCATGGGTGCACGGTTGACGGGGATCTCATGGGGCGCGTTTTTTGCAGATGCGTTCGGATTTCCGCCCTGCGCGCCACGGCCTCCGTTTTGAGGGTGACGGTTCTTGTTTTGAGAACGGGGGTTTCCGTTCTGTGCACCGGGGTTTCCTTTTTGAGCACGAGAGTTTCCGCTCTGCGCATCAAAATTTGTGTTTTGAGCATCCGGTTTTTTCGGTGCGAAAGATTCTTTTTGGGCGCCGTCCTTTGCCGGAGAGGCCGATTTCTGATTTTTGGGCGGACGGCCGCGGCGCTTCTGTTTCTGCCGCTGCGGGGTCTCGGTTTCGGGCTCGTGTTCATATTGGCTTTCAGGCAGATTTGCCAGTACGTGGTCCAGTTTTTCTAAATTTGCTTTTTGCATTTTGGCCCGGGCGGGGTCTCTGACGCCATGTTCGCCCGGATTTTGTTTATTGTCCAAATAATTGCCTCCTTTTTTGATAAAAGGTTCTTTTTCTGTATCGTTCTGCATTTTTCGTAATTTTCCGAAAAATAAAAATAAAATCGAAAAAAATATGTAAATTTCGTTGTTTTCGGCATCAAAAACAGGCCTTTCGGGATTCCGAAGGGCACAAATCAGTCTTTTTCGATTAATTCCGGTCCAAAAATCATTAAAATCATCATATATGAATTTAAATTATCTGTCAATATTATTTTATGAACGCGAAAAAAATTATTCGTGCGTTTCCCCTTGCGGATAAAATCAGTATGGACGAAAAATCAAAAAATAAGCGGGTAATATTTCCTATAAAATTTTCTTGCAATTTCCTGATTCTTCTATTACTATAGAATCATAATTTGCTAATTTTTGGATTCGGGTGGTTTTCTGAATGAAAGAGATAACGGTTTACACGGACGGCGCCTGTTCCGGGAACCCGGGGCCGGGCGGATGGTGCGCCGTTTTGAAATATAAAGACCAGGAGAAAATTCTTTCCGGCGGCGAGCACAGCACCACCAACAACCGGATGGAACTCTCCGGAGCGATCGCCGCGCTGGAGGCGCTCAAGGAGCCGTGCCGCGTGCTGCTGGTTACGGATTCCCAGTACCTCGCAAACGGGATCGGCAAGGGCTGGGCGGCCGGCTGGCGGGCAAGGGGCTGGAAGAAATCCGACGGCAAACCGGCGCTCAACCAGGATCTCTGGGCGCGCCTGCTGGAACTCATCGGGATCCATGAGGTCCGCTTTGAATGGGTGAAAGGCCACGCCGGCCATCCGGAAAATGAGCGCTGCGACACCATCGCGGTCGCAGAATCCAAAAAGGCCGCCGGAGAGCCCTGAAATCCCGGCATTTTCCTTTTTACAAAAGAAGGTTTTCGGATTCTTTCCGCATTTTTTAAAGTTTTTTTAAAAAATTCATGGATAAGTATTGCAATTCCTACTAAATTAGTATAGTATAAAATCCTGGAAGTTTTTTAAAGAAAACGAGGAACATCAGGAATGAAGGAATCGGAAAAAAGAGTGGTCTATGTGGATAACGCCGCGACGACTCCGATCACCAAGGAAGTGCTGGACGCCATGCTCCCCTGGCTGACAGAGGGCTACGGCAACGCCTCCACCATATATGAAAAAGGCAGGGAAGCGGGTTGGGCCTTAAAACATGCCCGGGAAACCTGCGCCGCCTGTCTGGGTGCCGACGCGGATGAGATCTATTTCACCTCCGGCGGCTCCGAATCGGATAACTGGGCGCTCAAGGGAGCGGCGGAAGTGATGGCCAAGCGGGGCAAAAAGCATATCATCACCTCGGCCTTTGAGCATCACGCCGTGTTGCACAGCTGCATGGCGCTGGAAAAGCAGGGCTTTGAAGTCACCTATCTGCCGGTGTATGAAAACGGCATCGTCCGGGTAGAGGATGTGGCGGCGGCGATTTGTCCGGATACGGGGCTCGTCTCCATCATGTACGCCAACAACGAGATCGGCACCATTCAGCCAATTTCGGAGATCGGCGCCCTCTGCCGCGAGAAAAAGATCTGGTTCCATACCGATGCGGTACAGGCCGTCGGGCATGTCCCGATCAACGTCCGTGAACAGAATATCGATATGCTCTCTCTCTCCGGCCACAAGATCCATTCGATGAAAGGCGTCGGATTGCTGTATATCCGCAAGGGCATTTCGCTGCCGAATCTGATCGACGGCGGCTCTCAGGAGAAAAACAAGCGCGCCGGCACCGAAAACATCGCCGGCATTGTGGGGCTCGCGAAGGCGCTGGAGCTCGCCACGACGGATATTGAGGAGCGCGCCGCGAAGACGAGAGTTCTGCGCGACCGTCTGATCGACAACATTCTGACGATCGACCGCACGCGCCTCAACGGCGACCGGGAGAAACGCCTTCCGGGCAACGTCAACATCTCCATCGAGGGCATCGAGGGAGAGGGGCTGCTGCTCTGGCTCGACCATTACGGCATCTGTGCCTCCTCCGGCTCCGCCTGCACAAGCGGCTCGCTTGATCCGAGCCATGTGTTGCTGGCCCTTGGCATTCCGCATGAGGTCGCCCACGGGTCGCTGCGCATCACGCTTGGCGACCAGAATACCGAAGAGGACGTGAACGAGATTCTGGCGGTGCTGCCGGGCATTGTCGAGCGCCTGCGCGGCATGAGTCCGGTGTGGGAGAAGATTCAGGCCGGGGAACTTTCCGCGGTCAAAATGATCAAGTAGAAAATTCCGGGATTTTTATAGAGCGCCGCGGTCTGCGGCAACACGGAGGATTTGAGTTATGTTATATTCCGATAAAGTATTCGATCATTTCACCAATCCGCGCAACGTCGGTGAAATTCCCGATGCCGACGGCGTCGGCGAAGTCGGCAACGCGCGCTGCGGCGATATCATGAAGATGTACCTCAAGATTGAGGACGGCGTCATCAAGGACGTCAAATTCAAGACGTTTGGCTGCGGCGCCGCGATTGCAACGAGCTCCATTGCGACGGAGATGATCAAAGGCAAGCCGGTCGAGGATGCGCTGAAGCTGACCAATGAAGCGGTCATCGAGGCGCTGGACGGGCTTCCGGCGGTCAAGATTCACTGTTCGGTCCTTGCGGAGCAGGCGGTCAAGGCCGCGCTCTCCGATTACTATACCCGTCAGGGCATCGACCCGCTGCCGATCGTCGGACCGATCGGCGACGTCGCCTGCGCGGAGTAACCGCGAGGAACCACACCCCATGCGAAACCATCGTTTTCCCAAACCGGGGAAAAAAGAAACCCGATCTTGACACATAAAGGAGATGCTGCTATGAAATTCTATCGTTGTGCACATTGCGGAAAAATCATTGTCATGCTGCATGAAACTCCCGTCCCCACCATTTGCTGCGGTGAGCCCATGCAGGAACTGAAACCGGGTACCATTGACGCCGTTGTCGAAAAGCATCTGCCCGTTGTCACGTCCAAATGCGGGCGCTATACCGTATCTGTCGGCGAAGTCGCGCACCCGATGATCCCGGAACATTACATTCAGTGGATCTGCTTTGAAACCGAAAAAGGGTTCCAGCAGAAATACCTGCAGCCCGGCGACGAACCCAAGGCCGTCTTCGCTCTTACGGAGGACAAGCCGGTCGCCGTCTATGAGTACTGCAACCTCCACGGCCTCTGGATGACCAAACTCTGAACCGTATGGACGTCATAACTTGGAGACGGCTCTTCGCTTTTTGAGAAGGGCCGCCTATTTTATACATGGCGTCTTCCCGCATAAAAACAAGATCGGATGTTCGGCCTGCCTGCGGGTCGTTTGGAGGCAAAAGATGGATCACGATTCGATCAGATTGTGCGATGGCTATGAAAACATGGATTTCGCGCGGGTCACGCAGATGCTCTCCCGGGCGGGATGGAGTCCCGGGATCGGGGAGGAAGAGGTCAGACAGGGTGCCCGGTATTCGGCGCTGGTGGTCGGCGCATTTTGCGGCGATCTTCAGGTCGGCTATGCGCGGGCCGTCTCGGACCGTACACGCTTTGCCTACATCGCGGATGTGTATGTCGACGAGGATTTCCGCCGTCGCGGAATCGCCCAAAGCATGATGGCCTATCTTCTCTCGCACGATTCCCTGAAAGATGTCTATCAGTGGGTGCTGAGGAGCGCGGCGGATGAGCTGTATGAAAAAATGGGGTTCGTCCCCCTCTCGGAACCGGGCAAGTGGAGAGAGATCTGGAACAAGCGCCCGGAGCGCTGACCGGGATTTTTTCCGGGGAGGCCTTTTTTCCTTTTCCGGCAGGTACGGTCTTTTTTACCGAATAAAAAACGTGGTGCGGATTTCTTCGCGCCACGTTTTTATTTGATTTTATGCGATGAGCATGAGATAAAGGGAATGCTCATCCGTAAGAAGGATTCCGGGCGGTTATTCCTGCCGGAATTCTCCCCAGTCGGGATGATCCGCGGATGCGTCCGCCGCAGGGGTATCGGTCACGACCGTATCGGTTACGACCGTATCGGTTACGACCGAGGCGGATTTGACGACGGAGTCCGGAGAAGAAACGACATCTCCGCGATCCGTATTCGCCGAAACACCGACAGAGACGGTCTTTCTCTTCTTTGTGGCCTGATAAAGCAGAGCGCCCAGCGCAAGGACGGCTACCGCGATGCCGATGCCGACGGCAACCCAGACAAGCGGGGAGAGGGTAGCGGTGTTTCCGTTTTGCTCAACCCAGAGAAGCAGGAACGGCGAGAGGCTGGTGAAGCCGATCTCCAGGGAATCGGTCTCCGAACCGGAGCCGAATGCCAGTTCCACAACCGTGGTGTCGTCGGAGAGATAGGCCAAGCTCGCCGGAGCCGAGGAGGTATCGGTGACCACGGCGCGGCAGATGCCGTTCGTCTCCACAAGGGAGACGGCGTCGGATTCCTGCGTGCTGCCGTCGGAGAGGTCGTACCAGACCGTTTTGCCGTTGTCGGTCATGTAATAGCCGTCGCCCTCAAATGCGTCCAGCGGCATCACATGAGCGATGGCGATCCGGGCGGATTTATACGGGGCCTCCGGGATTTCGGCTCCTCCACTGATCTCGAAGGAAACGGTGCCGGAGGTCGTTCCGGTATATGCGGAACCGGCGCTCTGGAGTGCGAGATCGAAAATCGCCGCCGCGTCACCGTTTTCCAGCAGGAAAGCGGTGGTGGCGTCGGTGGAGGAGGCCTCCGTGATCGAGCTGACCAAAAGCTCCGCATCGTCGGTACCATTTTCAAGCTGAACGCTGATGCCGGAGATCGGGGTGTTGCCGGAGACGGAGTAAGAGAGCGTCTTCGGTTTTTCCGTCTCCACGATGGGCTCCATCTCTTCGGGGGCGGATTCCGCTTCCGAAACAGCTTCGGAGGAGGATTCCTCCGTTGGAACCGATTCCGTCGGAGCGGAAGTCTCCGCCGCAGAGCTCTCCGCCGGCGCAGTCTCCACCACCCATTGGGCGGTAGCGGTGTCGTTGCCCGCGATTACGACGGAGGTGCCCTCCGGGATCACGGTGTTTACGGAGCCGATCAGCCATCCGGCAAAGGTATACCCGGCCTTGGTAAACGTGTTTTCGGCAAGCGTAATGGTCTCGCCGGACTCGTAGGTCTTCTTATAGGAGGTGCCCTGGCCCTCGCCGGGCTGATAGGTCAGCTCGACGCCGGCATCCTTCCAGGTTGCCTTAATGACAAGGCCGTCCCGCACGGTATATTTGTCGCCGGGCTGCATGACCGTGCCGTCGACATTCCATCCCGCGAAGGCAAATCCCGAGAACGTATACGGGTTCTCCGGCAGGGTATAGGTCTTGTTATATTTTGCATAGAAGCTGACCGGATCGGTTCCCTTCGCCTCCGTCGTGCCGGAGCGGAAGAACACCTGATAGTCGCCGTCGTAGATCCAGACGGCGGTCAGCGTCATGTTGTAGCTTGTATTGAAAGGCGCTTCGCTGACGTCAATCGTATCACCTTCCTCGAAGGTGTTTCCGATTTTGTCCATCCAGCAGACGAAGCGGTATCCTTCTTCCTTGTATTCCGCAAAGTCGTCAAAGACGGAATCCGGTGCCTCCGCCTCAAAGTCATCCGAGTAGGTCTTTTTCTCGGAATTCTTGCCCGCGTCGCCGGCGCTGTATGTAACGCCGTAGCTGATGGTATCGTCCTCGTCGTCCTCGTCGTCCTCCCAGACGGCGGTCAGCTCAAGGGTGCCATCCTCAAAGCGGCGGTACTGAACGGTGTCTCCGGGATCGTACTCCTTGCCGTTCTGGTCCTCCCAGTGGTCGAATTCGTACCCGTCGTCGACGTAGTCGTCGTAATCGTCGAAAATGACGGCCGGACGGAGAATGGTATAGTAGTCGCCCTCGTCGACATTTTTGCTGACTTTGGTCACGCTTTCGTTTTTGTCGGCGCTTCCCGCTTCATAAGAAATCGTGTAATTGTCGGCGAAAGCGATCGCCGCAGTGGAAAAGAGCAGCATGGCCGCAAGGAGAACGGCCAAAAAGCGGCGCATGATTTTCACAAGAACATCCCTCCGATTTTGTAAATTCCTACAGAATGGACGGACCGCGGACCGGCCCGCAGAGATAAAACGAAGCCCCCGGACGTTTCCGGAGGCTTGTTTTTACAGAGAAGAAATCATTCTTTCTTCAAAAAGTTGGTCCAGCTGCTGTAATTTTCGTCATCGTCCCCGGGGGTGGCGACGTCGAAGCCTTTTTTCGCCTCAAAATCGGAGGCGGACTCAAAATTGTCGTTGTAATAATGCGGAACGGGGGCCGGAGCTTCCTTGGCCACAGCTTTTTCCGGATAGGGTTCCCTGCGGGTAAGGCGCTCGGCCGCTTTCTGCTCCTCTTTGGCATTTCTGCCGCGAACTACGAGCAGGACCACCACGAGGATGGCAAAGACCAATACGCCGCCGATGGCGATCCAGACCCAGAGCGGAAGCCCGCCGCCGGCAGACTCATTGATCTCCAGCCAGACGATCAGGAACGGAGAGAGGCTTGTGAAATCCATGTCGAAGGTTTCGGCATTGGCGTTGGAGACCAGCTGAACCTCCACGATGGTGCCGGCCTCGGAGAGATAGGCGAAGCTGTTCGGCATTTCGGTGCTGTCCTTGATAACAAGACGGCTGATACCGTTCTCCGTTTCAAAGCCGAGGAAGCTCACTTCGCTCTCTTCGCCGGATTCGCTGTCAAAATAGAGCGCTTTTTTGCCGTCCGGCAGATAATAGCCCTCGCCGGTGAACTGATCCAGCGTGGTGACGTGGATCATCGCGAGAGAGGCTTCCTCATATGCGGAGGCAGGAACTTCGATGCTGCCCTGCATGGCGAAAGAGGCAACTCCGGAGACGGGTTCGCTGTAGGTGCTGCCGTCCACCAGAAGGGAAAGATCGAACGCAGCGACGGCGTCGCCGCTGTTGACCAGTGCCGCGGTGGTATCGTCGGCGGCATTGCTGCCGTTGATGGCGGTCACCCAGAGCTGAGCGTTGCCGATGTCATCATCGAGCACCGCAGAGATGCCGGAGACCGGGGTTTCGCCGGAGATGGTATAAGAAAGGGTGTTTGTGGTCTCTTCAGGTTCGCTGGATTCCGGCTCGGAACTGCTGGGTTCCGGTTCGGAGCTCGTGGGTTCCGGTTCGGAACTGGATTCCGGCACGCTGGAGGAAACTTCCGGCGGGGTGACGGCGGTCCACTGCGCGGTGGCGGAGTCGTTGCCGTTGATCGTCACGGAAGTACCCGCAGCCAGCGTCTTGCTGACGGAGGCGATCCACCAGCCGGCGAAGGTGTAACCGTCGCGGGTGAAGCTGTTGGCCTCCAGCTTGATCGTGGTGCCGGCCGCATAGGTCTTGGTATAAGCGGTGCCGGTGCCTTTGCCCGGGCTGTAAGTAAGGGTCACATTGGCGACGACGGTCCAGGTGGCCGTAATCGTCATGCTCTTTTTGATTGTGACTTTATCGCCGGCCTTCTTGACCGTGCCGTCCACATCCCATCCGGCAAAGGTGTAGCCGCTGAGGGTGTAGGGGTTGCTCGGCAGGGTGATGGAGTCGCCGTAATCCACGGTCTGAGTGGTAGGGGTTGTTCCGGTGGCCTTGCTGTTGCCGGAGGCATACTTGACCACGCAGGAGTCGCTTTCGTCCCACTGGGCCAGGAGCACAAGCTCATCGTCGCTGTTGAAAGCCTCTTCGGGGATCGTATCGCCGGCGTCGTAATACTCGCCTTTGTAGTCGTCGTCGCCCCTGGTGATCTTCCAGCAGTCAAAATCCCAGCCGGCATAATCGTCTTCATCAAAGACCTTGCTGACTTTCAGCGCGGTGAAGTCGCCGTCGACATACTTGACGACATCGTCCGCGTCGCCGGCTTCGCCGATCTTGTAGGTGATTTTGTAATCGCCGTCGCCCTCGTCGTCTTCTTTCCAGACGGCGGTCAGCTTGATTACATCGTCCTCGTCGGCGTCGTCAACTTCAGCACCGGGGTCGACTCTGTCGTCGTCGTATTCCCAGTAGCGGAAGGTCCAGCCGTCGTAATCGTCCTCATCCCAGACATCGTCCGGCTCCAGAATTTCAACTGGCAGGTCATCTTCGTCATAATATTTATACACGGTTTCCAAATCGTCGTCATCCGGACCGTCGCCGACCTTGTACCAGATGGCAAAATAATGGTCGCTCTTGGTGGCCGCTTCTGCGGTTATGACGGCGCCGAGGGCGTCAGGCAAAAAAGAGCCGCCCACGCCGAGGACCATCAGCGCCGCGAGGCACAGCGCAGCCAAATTTTTAAAGAGTTTCACACAACATACCTCCTAAATTTGGAATATATTTCTACAGTATGGATTATAACACACGGATCCGGCAAAGTCACTACCGCAAATTATTAAATTCTTTTTAAAAATAACGGGTGCCAAAGCGGATTCCGAATGGTTCCGGATGAATTTCTTCCTCTGCGGAATGAGAAAAATACTTGTCAAGAAAAAGCCAATTTGCTATAATATACCCGCGCGCCGCTGTGGTGGAATGGCAGACACCGCGGACTTAAAATCCGCTGCCCGTTGAAGGCATACCAGTTCGAGTCTGGTCAGCGGCACCACCAGGCTTTGCTTGGACGCAAATCACGCACTCACGTTTGTGGGTGCGTTTTGCTTTGTGCCCGCGCCGGAGCCCGTATCCGGCCCGAACGGATGCTCCGCCGCCTGAAATCCGGATGCGCCGGGATCAAGCCGAAAATCCGAATCAAAAGGAAACATAGGAATATCGGAACCGGGCACTTCCCGGCCTTGCGTGTGTGAAACGCCCTCACGTCCGTGGGGGCGTTTCTTTTTGCACGCATGCCTGAGAGGGTACTTGCTCTTTCGGCACCCGACGGATATCTTGGGGAGACCCGCTACCGGGCACCTTAAATTAAGTGGAAAAATTAGGCGGTTTTCCTGCGGGTTTCCAAAAAATTGCCGCAAAAAAAGCAAGCTCCGTTCGGAAGCCTGCTTTTTTAAAAATGAAGGGATGTTTTGGAGATTTACCGTCTGTTTTTTTCCCGCATAGGCACTGTGAAAAAATATTTTTCGGGGCTCTGCACGCGGCGTTTTCTGCCGGAGAGACCTCCAAAAGAAGATATTCTTGTCGCTCCGGTGTCCGGCCGGTGATCTCTTTTTGAGAAAAAGGGCGAGAGAGTATAGCCCACCGTGAGCCGGAAATCATGCCTTTTTCCAAAACATGCGGGGCGGAGAAAAAATCCAAGTCAGCCGGCGGTTTCGAGTATGTAGGGATGCTGGCCGTCGAAGCCGAGCCTGTTGATCGGCAGGATGGGCAAAGGAGGAATCTCCGGCTCCCGGAGCACCTTCTCCAGCGTGACGGTATCCTGCCACGTGCCGAGCTTATAGCCGGTATTGACGAAGCGTCCCACTTCCCGGAATCCGAATTTTTTGTGGAAGGAGAGGCTCACCTCATTGGAAGCGTTGATCAGCGCGTAATCCACATAAAAATTCATCGCCGTCAGGCATTCGAGCAGGGCGGTGTAGAGTTTATGGCCGACGCCGGTTCCGCGGCAGTCCTCCCGGAGGTAAATCGAGGACTCCACCGTCCAGTTGTAGGCGGCGCGGGTGTAGTTTGGCGAGCCGTAGGCATAACCGAGGATTTCGCCATCCCGCTCGTAGACGAGCCACGGGTACCGCTTCGTATATTTCTCTACCCGCCCCCGGAATTCCTCCAAAGAAGGCACCTCGTATTCAAAGGAGATCACCGTTTTGCGCACATAGGGCGCGTAGACCGCCAGCATCTGTTCCGCGTCGTCCGGCGCGGCGAAACGCATCAGTTCATTTCCCGTAAAGAACACCACCTTATCACCACCTGTGCGAGCGTCAGCGGCAGCAGGCAGCATAGAATCAGAATTGTTTTTCCGCCGAGCGCCGTGAAGAGGAAAAACTCCGGGAACAGCGCCGCGGCGACGACCAACAGGAGGAACATGGAACCCACGAGTAAAGCCCGCTTAAGGTTGAGCGGCATACAGGCCGCCAGCAGCGCCATCAGACCGGAAACGGCCGTATAGTAGACGCAGGCGGTGGAAATCTCTTCGGATGAAATGCCGAAATAGGCACCCAGCGTCATCAGCGTGAGCACGCCGGCAAACACCGTTGCGCCCGCAAGGCCGGCCCATCGCAGCACCGATCTCATGAAATTTTTCGGGATCGGCATCTCCTCCGGTTCCAGAGAGAGCGTGAGCCCGGGGATGCCGGTCGCCAGCACGCCGATGAGCGTCATCTGGATCGGCACGAACGGATAGGAAAACGGGAGAATCAGCAGCACCGCCGCCAGCGCAAAGGAGTAGAAGGTTTTGGAAAGGAAGAGCACCGCGGTTCTGCGGATGTGGTGCACAACCCGGCGTCCCTCCGAAACGGCCGCCGGCAGCGCGTCGAAGCCGGGCAGCACCATATCGGCGGCATGCCTTGCGGCGGGGGAGCCGGTCTTGATCGCGGCGGAAAAATCCGCTTCCCGCAGGGCCGGCACGTCGTTGACGCCGTCGCCAAACATTGCAACCGTATGGCCCTCCGCTTTTAGCAGGTGAATGATCCTCTGTTTCTGCTCCGGAGAGACGCGGCCGAAGACGACGTGATCTTTGGCGGCTTCGGCGAGCTGCGCATCGGAGAGCGCGGAGGCGTCGGCGCAGCGTTGCGTGCCGGGAATTCCGGTCTTTTCCGCAACAAATGCGGCGGAATGCGGGTTATCTCCGCTGAGAATGCGGATCGAGACGCCGTTTTTGAGAAAATAGCGGAGAATCTCGCCCGCGCCGGGACGGATCTCCTCACCCAGCAGGAGAAAACACAAGGGCTTGTCCGGCCGGTAACCGCCGTCGGAGCGGCTTCCCGCACAGAGCAGGAGAACGCGGTTTCCCGCAGCGGCATAGCCTTCAAAATCCGATAGAACCGCGGGGTCGGCGGTGAGAACTTCCGGCGCGCCAAGAAGAAAGACGCCGTACCGGCCGAAATCCGCCGCGCAGTACCGGCGTTCGGAGGAGAAGGGAAGGGCGTCCTCGGCGGCCCAGTTTGCCTCCGAGGAGACGGCCTTTTCCAGCGCGGAGGTCGTGCCGTCGCGCTCAGGCAGCGCCGTCAGAATACCCGAAAGAATATTGTTGTAGTTGAAGTCCGGGTCCAGCGGGACGATGCCCTTGAGCACGTCGACGCCGGTTGTCAGCGTGCCGGTCTTGTCAAGGCACAATACGTCCGCCCGGGCGAGATTTTCATAGGAATAGATGTCCCGCGGCAGGGCGCCGTGCCGTGCGAGACGGATTACGCCCTCGGTGAAGCTGACGCTGGTCAGCAACCAGAGCCCGTCCGGAATCATGCCGAGCATCGCTGCGGCGGAACGGACGGCGGTCTCCGCATAGGGGAGGCCGGAATAATAATAATCGTAGATAAAAAGCACGGCGCCGATCGGCAATACAAACGCCGAGAGGCCGTGAATCAGCTTCCGGAGCGTCGCCTTGAGCACCGGCTCGGTCTTACCGGCCGATCTTGCGGCGGCGGCGATCTTTTCGGCTCTCCGGGTATCCCCAACGGCGGTCACCTTCGCGGCGCAGAGGCCGGAGACGCAGCAGCTTCCGGAAAAAACGTCGTCGCCCGGCTGTTTCATAACCGGGATGCTTTCCCCGGTGAGCATGGATTCATTGAGCTCCGCGCGGCCGCCGAGCACAGAAAGATCGGCAAAGACCTGATCGCCCGCCCGGATGAGCACCACGTCGCCGAGGACGAGCTTCTCCGCGGGCAGAGAGACCTCTTTTCCGTCGCGGACGGCGAGGGCGTCTCCGCTCTGCAGCAGGGTGAGCCCATCCAGGACCTTCTTCGCCCGGATCTCCTGAATCGTGCTGATCAGAAAATTGCTGACGACAATGCCGAGAAAAAGCAGATTTTTCCATGATTCGGCCGAGATGACGAGAGCCGCCAGCAGCAGATGGATAAAATTATACCAGGTAAACAGGTTGGCCCGGATAATCTGCCCAACGGAGCGGTTCTGTTTTCTTTTCGGGATATTGGCGAGGCCCCTTTTTTCCAGATCAGTGGCCTCTGCCGATGTCTTTGCACCCCAGTCCGATAAAATCTGCAAGTCTCACCCTCCGTTCACCGATCCAGTTCTTTATGTATCAGGCGGCTGATGCGCTTATAGACAAGTGCCGTGACGGCCGCGTTGGCGCCCGCCTTCAGCAGATTAAAAGGCAGGATCACCGGCAGCATCATTTGAAGTACCGCATCCCTCGGCGTGTTCATAAAGATCGGCGTCAGCCAGAGGTTCATTCCGGCCATGACCGCCGTCTGAAGAAGAACGCCGAGAGCAAGGGCAAAGTAGGCGGCCCGGCGGCTCTTGTGCCGGCGGTAGATGGCGCCGGCGGCCAAAGCAAAGCAGCCTGTCGCCGCAAGGTGCATAATAATGCCGATGATGCCGCTGCCGGAGCTGACGGTGAAGCCCTGAATCACCGAGACCGCCGCGGTCAGCAGAAAGCCCCATCCGGGCCCGAAGAGGAACGTTCCGATCAGAATCGGAATGTCCGCCGGGTCATATTCGAGGAAAGGCGCCGGCGGAAACGGAATCCGCACAAGCAGCATCAGTACGACGGAACAGGCGGCCAGAACGCCGAGCGTCACCATTTTTTTGGTTGAGATTGTTTTCATAAGATTCTCCCCTCGCCGGACCGTGCGGCCGGCCAATCGTTGGATTCCGTACGGGGCAGACATGGCCGCCGTGCGGGAAAGATTTCGGCGGCGTCTTTCCGCCGGAGAATGAGGGGCGTCTTCTTATAGTATGGCCGCGCGGCGCGCCGTCAAACCAAAAGGGTGAGACAAGCATGGGAGCCGCGCCCGATCCTAAAAAGAGAGCCCCGATGAATGGAATGCCATCGGGGCCTTTGTGCTATGGTTCGTTTCGCCATCCGGACTTTACCGTCGGTACCGGAATCACACCGGTTCAGTCGCGCCCTGCCCGGGAGCGGAAAGCCGCGGATTTTTTCCACAGATTTCCGGCCATGCCGGGAGAAACGCAAGTCTCGGACTAATCCGGCCAAAACAGCCGGACATTACCGCCGGTAGGGAATTTCACCCTGCCCCGAAACAGATTTTTTGAGAAAACGGAGGATTACTCCTTGTCGTCCTCGCCCTCATCTTCGTCTTCGAGATCGAACTCGAGCAGCTCGCCGCAGTTCGGGCATTTCATCTCTCCGCCGTTGATGGTATCCTCATCCACGCAGATGGATTCGCCGCAGGCAGGGCATTTGACTTCGTACATGCCGTCTTCGCCGCCGCAGCAGCAGGAGCAGCCGTCCTCGTCCTCGTCCTCATCCTCGTCTTCTTCGCCGTAATAATCGTCTTCGAGACGGCCGAGGTCCTCGTCGATCGCTTCGACCTCTTCGCCCAGCTCGCCCAGTTCATCCTCGGCGTCGGAGATCGCGTACGCGACATCCTCCAGGATCTCGGAGATGGCCTTGATGAGTTTCGTCTCTTTATTGTCTTCCAGTTCCATGCCCTCGATGAGTCCCTTCAGGTGGGCAACTTTTTCAGTGATGTTCATAAACGGAAACCTCCATACTTCTTTTTTTAAAGGTGGAAAACGCGTTGTTTTTCGGAATTAGTATGCCCGGAAATCAGGCTCTTTCCATATATTCGCCGGTGCGGGTGTCGACGCGGATGTGATCGCCCTCGTTGATGAAGAGCGGGACCTTGATTTCGGCGCCGGTTTCGACGACGGCGGGTTTCGTAACGTTGGTGGCGGTGTCGCCGCGGACACCGGGTTCGGTGTGGGTGACCTCGAGCTCGACGAAGGTCGGCGGCTCGACGCCGAAGATATTGCCCTTGTAAGACATGACTTTGCAGTCCATATTCTCGAGAACAAATTTAAAGTTGTCACCGAGCGTATCCTTGGAGATCGGGACGGACTCGAAGCTTTCCGGGTCCATAAAATAATAGAGATCGCCGTCGTTGTAAAGATACTGCATATCTTTTCTTTCGATATAGGCGGACGGGAATTTGTCGGACGGGTTAAATGTGTGCTCGACCACGGAGCCGGAGATCACGTTTCTGATCTTCGTGCGGACGAAAGCGGCACCCTTGCCCGGCTTGACGTGCTGGAATTCGATGATTGAGTATACATTTCCCTCCATCTCGAAAGTAGCGCCGTTTCTGAAATCGCCGGCAGAAATCATAATTTTACCTCCTAATTATAAATACGCGGAATTCAACATTTAAATTCTATCCGATTTTTGCCTGTTTTGCAATACTTTTGCGCATGAAAATATGGGTGAGAACGCCTTGACGGCCTGATTTTTCTATAAAACCTGAAAAAACGCCCCGCGAAAAAGCCCTCACAGCCGGATTAATTTTTTTTCGCTCCTGGTGATGACGTCGCAGCCGTCCTCGGTGACCTGCACGATATCCTCGATCCGTACGCCGAAGCGGCCCTCAAGATAGATGCCCGGTTCCACGCTCATGACGAGGCCCGGAACGGTTACATCGCTGCAGGTCGGCGAAAAACGCGGATCTTCGTGGATCTCAAGCCCAAGGGAATGTCCCAGCCCGTGGCCGAATTTGCCTTCGTAGCCGGCCCCGTAAATCATGTCGCGGGCGACGGCGTCGATCTCGTCGCAGGGAATGCCTGCGCGCACGGCGGCCTCGGCGGCGGTCTGCGCCCGAAGGACGAGCTCATAGACCGATTCCTGTTCCTCCGTGATTTTGCCGACGGCGACCGTTCTCGTCATATCGGAGCAATAGCCGTTGACGGAGGCGCCGAAATCCATCGTGACGAAGTCGCCCTCTTTGATGACGTTTGTCCCCGGAACGGCGTGCGGCATCGAGCCGTTGGCGCCGGCGGCAAGGATAGTCTCAAAAGCAAGGCCCGTTGCGCCGTGCTTCAGCATATGAAAATCCAGCTCGAGCTGCAAATCCTTTTCGGAGAGGCCGGGCCGGATCTGTTCCAGCATATGAAGAAACGTCTGATCGGTGATGGCCTGGGCCGCGCGGATCTGTTCCATCTCATCGGGGGTCTTGACCCGGCGCTGATTTAAAATAATATAGTTGAGGCGCGGATCGTCCTTCAACTCGACGTTCAGTACCTTGCGCAGGCTGAAGAGTTTTTCAACCGTCATGTAGCCCGATTCGATGCCGACGGTTTTCACATGATGCTCCTCGAAATATTCGTTGAGCTGCGAGGTCAGGTCGCCCATCAGAACGACGTGCGCGTCGGTGATCGTGCGGATGCCAACTTCGATGTAGCGGGAATCCAGAAAGATGGTCGCGTCATCCCTTGTGACGAGCAGCACGCCCGCGCTGGAGTTAAATCCAGTGTAATATCTGCGGTTGACGGCCGAATTGATAAATGCGGCGTCCAGATCCTCCGGGAGTTCCCCGGCAAGGCGTTTGATTCTGTCCATAAGATGCCTCCATAAGATGCGTTTATTCGATAATGAAGCGCTCCAGCCAACGTTTCATGCGGAAAAAGACCGTTTCCTCTGGACGGATGGGCTTGGTCAGAAAGACCTTTGCGCCGAAATACCTGCCGCCGATGAGATCCGTGAAGAGCTGATCTCCGACGACGACGGCATCCTTCGGCGGGACGCCCAAAAGCAGGCACGCTCTGCGGAATCCGTAGGGGAGCGGCTTTCTTCCGTTTTCGACATAAGGCAGACCGAGCTTTTTTGCGAAGGGAGCGATCCGCTCGGCACTGTTGTTGGAGACGATGACCATCGGGAACCCGGCCGCCTGCATTTTGGCGATCCACTCGGGCACGCCCTTGAGCGGTTTCTGGGAGCCGTGGGTGGAGAGGGTATTGTCGACGTCAAGAATCAGTGCCTTTCCGCCGACGGCGCGCACATCCTCCGGCGTGATGCCGGTGACTCTGCGAAAACGGTGTTTCGGCCGATAAATTGCCATCTTTCTCCTTCCTTTTCATAAAAGGTTCCTTTCCGGATGGAAATAAGAAAGCGGACGGCAAACGCCATCCGCCTTCCGCGTAAGCTATTAATATTTGCGCTTCCGGGCGGCCTCGGATTTCTTTTTGCGTTTTACCGAAGGCTTCTCGTATGCTTCTCTCTTTCTGACTTCCGCGAGGACGCCAGAGCGAGCGCACTGACGTTTAAAGCGTCTGAGAGCGCTGTCCAAAGACTCATTTTCTTTGACATGAACTTCTGCCATTACCTGATTTCCCTCCTTCGCCTCAAAGGCCGGAGTTAAAGGGCATTTTTGCCCTCCGTACATAAATGTAACGGGATTATTATATTACTTGCGTTCTTGCGTGTCAAGTGGAAATCCCGCCGAAAAGATTTTTTCCTCTGCCGAAAATTTGCAGATTCGACAACCGCGAAGATTTATTTTGCAACGAAGTTGACAAGCTTGCCGGGTACGCAGATCTCTTTGACGACGGTCTTTCCGTCGAGCTGATCGGCAACGGCCGCTTTGGCGGCGGCAAGCGTCGCTTCCTCGCCGGCATCCGCGTCGATCATGATGTGGGCTTTGATCTTTCCGCAGACCTGGACCACGATCTCGACGGTCTGCTCGACGCATTTTTTCTCGTCGTACTGGGGCCATGGCTGTTTGCAGAGCAGCTCCCTGCCGCCGAGAATCTGCCAGAGCTCCTCGGTGACGTGCGGAGCGAACGGACTCAGCAGCGTGAGCAGGAGCTTGTATTCCTCCTCCGTGACGGAACCGGTATCACTGAGATCGTTGAGCAGCGTCATCATCGCGGCGATCGCGGTGTTGGCCTTGAGGCCGTCGATATCCTCGCCGACCTTTTTGATCGTGCGGTGGAATTCGCCCTCAAACTGCGGGCGGATGACGCCGGGGGTCATGATATCCTGCAATGCCCAGATGCGGTCGAGGAAGCGTTTGCATCCTTTGATCGAACTGGTGCTCCACGGGGCGGCCTTCTCAAAGTCGCCGATAAACATCTCATAGAGACGCAGCGTGTCGGCACCGTAGTCGCGGATCACGTCGTCCGGGTTGACCACGTTGCCGCGGGATTTGGACATCTTCTCGCCGTTCTCGCCGAGGATCATGCCGTGGCTCGTGCGCTTGGCATAGGGCTCCGGGCAGGAGACGACGCCGATATCGTACAGGAATTTGTGCCAGAAGCGGGAGTAGAGCAGGTGCAGCGTCGTGTGCTCCATGCCGCCGTTGTACCAGTCGACCGGAAGCCAGTAATCGAGGGCCTCCTTGGCGCCGACGCCGTCCGCGCAGTGCGGATCGCAGTAGCGCATGAAGTACCAGCTCGAGCCGGCCCACTGCGGCATCGTATCGGTTTCGCGCTTCGCGGGTCCGCCGCAGCAGGGGCAGGTGGTGCTGACCCAGCCGTCCATTTTGGAGAGCGGGCTCTCGCCGGTATCGGTCGGCTCGTAGGATTCCACGTCCGGGAGCAGAAGCGGCAGTTCCGATTCCGGAATCGGCTGCCAGCCGCATTTCTCACAGTAGACCATCGGGATCGGCTCGCCCCAGTATCTCTGGCGGCTGAAAACCCAGTCGCGGAGCTTGTAGTTGGTCTTCGGGTGGGCTTTGCCCTCTTTTTCGAGGAATTCCGTGACGGCCTTTTTCGCCTCGGCGACGGTCATGCCGTCGAGGAAGCCGGAGTTGACGAGGATGCCGGTGGCACAGTCGGTGAACGCCTCTTTTTCGACGTCGCCGCCCTTGACGACCTCGACGATCGGCAGACCAAACTTTTTGGCAAAATCCCAGTCGCGGGTGTCGTGCGCCGGAACCGCCATGATGGCGCCGGTGCCGTAGCTCATCAAGACATAATCGGAGATGAAGATCGGGATCTCGCGGCCGTTAACCGGGTTGATACCCCGGACGCCCCGGATCTCGACGCCGGTCTTATCCTTGACCAGCTCAGAGCGCTCAAAATCGCTCTTTGCGGCGGCCTGCTGCTGATAGGCGCGGATCTCGTCCATGTTGGCGATCTTCGGCGCCCATGTTTCAATGTAAGGATGCTCCGGCGAGATGACCATGTAGGTGGCGCCGAAAAGGGTATCCGGCCGGGTGGTGTAGACGGTCAGGATGTCGCCGGCGGTGGTGGAGAAATCGACCTCCGCGCCGGTACTCCGGCCGATCCAGTTGATCTGGCTCGTCTTGACGCGCTCAATATAGTCAACGGTGGAGAGATCGTTGATCAGGCGGTCGGCGTATTCGGTGATCTTGAGCATCCACTGGCTCTTGACCTTGTGGACGACCGGGCTCCCGCAGCGCTCGCAGACGCCCTCGACCACTTCCTCGTTGGCGAGCACGCATTTGCAGCCGGTGCACCAGTTGACGGACATCTCCTTTTTATAGGCGAGGCCGTGCTTATAGAGCTGAAGGAAGATCCACTGCGTCCATTTGTAATAGTTCGGGTCGGTCGTGTTGATCTCACGGTCCCAGTCGAACGAAAAGCCCAGAGATTTGAGCTGATCTTTAAAATGGGCGATATTCTGCTTTGTGACGATTTTCGGATGGATGTGGTTTTTGATGGCGAAGTTCTCGGTCGGCAGGCCGAAGGCATCCCATCCCATCGGATAGAGGACGTTATAGCCCTGCATCCGCTTCTTTCTGGCGACGAGGTCGAGCGCCGTATAGGAGCGCGGATGGCCGACGTGCAGCCCCTGTCCTGACGGATAGGGGAACTCAACCAGCGCGTAATACTTCGGCCTCGAATAGTCGTTCACCGCGGCAAACGGCTTCTGCTCGTCCCAGATCTTCTGCCACTTCTTTTCGATCTCCGCAAAATCGTACCCTTTCATTATGACGCCTCCAAAAAACAGGTCTCGGCAGCGCGGGCCGCCGGTTCTCTTACCAAAATCCGCCCCGCCGGGTACGGAGACACAGCTCCGCGCCGACGGGGGGCAAAAACTCAAAAATGCATACCCGGAACGATCTCGTCCGGCTTTTATCTTTCGGCGGGTTTCTCCGGCTCTTCCTGCTTGAAGCCGACCTCTTCCACCTTCGCGTCGCTCCAGAGGCGCTCCAAAGAATAGAACTGCCTCGTCTCCTCGTAGAAAATGTGAACGATGACGTCCGTATAATCCATCAGGACCCATTTCGCGGAGGAGTAGCCTTCGATTCTTCTCGGAGCGATGCCGTCCTCGTGGCCGATCCGGAAATCGATCTCGTCGGCGAGCGCCTGCACGAGGCTTGAGTTGTTCGCCGAGGCCAGCACAAAATAGTCGCCCAGCGAACTGATCTCTTTTATTTTGAGTACGCGGATGTCCGTGGCCTTTTTGCTGTCAAGGATCGTCGCGATCTTTTTTGCAAGTTCATAGGATTCCATAATTTACTCCCTTTCTTCATCCGGGCAGGTGACGATGACGTCCCGATATTCTTCCAAAAGGTCCTCGGTCTCCTTGGTGACCGGAAGTCCCTTCTTCCGGAGGTCGCCGGAGATCCACTGAATCGAGTAGGCAAGCGCCTTTTCGGGCTCTTCTTCGGTCAGCTTCCGCAGCCAGACGCTGCCCGGATATTCCCGGTCGGCGCTCGTGAGATCCGCCATGTAGACCGTTTTCTCGAGCGGGGACATGCCGCCTCTGCCGGAGGTGTGGTAGCGCACGGCGTTGAGGATGTCTCCGTCGGTCACGCCGAGCTTGTCCCGTATGTAGACGAAGCCGGCTGCGGAGTGCCAGAGGGCGGGGGAGGCTTCCAGATTCTTGTCGAAAATTATACCACCCGCCAAAGCCGTTTGCAACTGCTCCTCCGAGGGGCTGCATTTGCAGATGTCGTGTACAAGCCCCGCAAAGCCGGCTTTTCCGGGATCGGCGCCGTATTTCGGCGCGAGCAGGAGGGCCCGCTCGGCGACGAGCAGGGAATGGCGCAGCCGCTTTTCCGACAGCCGCTCCCGGAGCAGATCCATGACTTTTTCCGTGTCCAGTTTGCAATATTCGGAACAATCTATACGGTTTGTCAAATTTTCCACAGATTTTTCTCTTTTCTTACAGGGGATAACCGCCTGCGCGGGAATCAGGAGCCCGACTCGGCGGAGGTCTCTTCGGCTTCGGAGGCCGGTTCCTCCGGGTAGGTCGCGATGGATTCAATCAGCGCCTTTTTATAGTAGCCGCGGCCCTCGTCGACCAGCGTGAGGTCGCCGTTTTCGATCCGGAAGGTGGCGTAGAACCAGTCCTCATAGGCGCCCTTGAAATTGACCTGAAGGATGCCGTTTTCCCGCAGGAGAATCGAATCGAAGTAGCCGGCGTTTTCGGCGATCTCGTCGAGCTTCTCCTCGCTCGCGTTGGGATAGTATTTTTCGAGCAGGGTCTCGGTCAGGCCGTTGTAATAGATCTCGTTGACAAAGTCCGCACCGGCGGGATAGGCCTTGAGATCGGAGCGATGCAGGTCGTCGCGGGCGCCGTATTCGCGGAATTCGCCGTCCTCATAATAGAACCAGTAAGGTTTGAGCGTCGGTTCCTCGGCGGCGGATTCCTCCTCGTCGACGTAGCGGTCATAGGAGAGATCCCAGGCGGTGAAATCGCCGTTTTCATCCTGAGAGAAATTCCGCACTTTGCCGGAGAGGGCGGGCTGATAGACCTTGCTGTTTTCCACGCCGAAGATGTAGGTGAGCCCCATGTCTCCGCTCTGGTTGATCAGCACAAGCGCGCCGCCCGGGAGTTCGGCCAGTTCCGGATAGGTGTAACTGCCTATGCTCAGCATCTCGACGGCATAATCCTTCGTCACAAACCATGCGCTCCCGACGAAGCCGCCGTTTGCGTCCGTGGTGCCGGATTCCGCCGTAAAGCCGAAGGCCTCGGAGGTACCGTCCCCGTCGAAATCGCGGCATTCAAACCAGAGAATGCTGCCCTCGGCGTAGCTTTTCAGCACAGTGCGAAGCGCATCTTCCGTGCCGGCATCGTCCGGTTCATTCGCCATAGGCTCCACCTTGCCGACAAACTTGTCGAGCAGGCCCGTGTAGCCGTCCCGGAGCTCGGCAAATTTTCCGGAGCATCCGACGAACAGCAGCGCGAGCACGACGGCGGCGATGAGCACGGGTATCAGTTTTCTGAGCATTTGCATTCCTCCTGTTGGGGAAAATGGTTACCGATACGATAAATTATAAGCAGTATAGGCCATGTTCCCAAATATATTCCGCCACATCCTCCGGTACGGCGTAGGAGATATCCTCTCCCTCACGCACTTTTTCCCGGATTTGGGTGGATGAAATTTCGCAGACGTCGATCGGCAGGATTCTCACTTCGGCGCCCTCGCTCATCAGCTCGCCTGCCTTGGCGGTCAGGACGTTTTCTTCTTCCCAGGTTCTCGGCGCGCAGACCAGCACTGCCTTTTCGATGATGCGGTGCCAGTTGTGCCAGTCCTCAAAGGAGAGCAGCATGTCGCCGCCGACGAGAAGACAGAATTCATCCTCCGGGTAAAGCTCCGAGAGCTCCTCCAGCGTATCGGAGGTGTAGCTCGGGCCTCCCCGTTGGATCTCCAGATCGCTGACCTCAATGCGCGGGTCGCCCGTGAAGGCGATCCGGCACATGGCGAGGCGATCCTCCGCCGGGGCAAGCTGCGGGGCATCCTTATGCGGCGGCAGAAAATTCGGGATAATCAGCAGCCGGTCGGGATTTATCTCTTCCAGGAATGTTTTTGCAGCGTTGACGTGCCCGTTATGTACGGGATCGAAGCTGCCGCCGAAAATTCCGGTTTTCAAAGCAAGCCTTCCTTTCAGCCTTTCAAAACGAGTTTCGGGTCCTTCAGGTTCCGCTTGTAGACGACGAAGCGGCGGCCGATGACCTGCACCGGCTCACAGCCCGGGATGGCCGCCAGCGCGAGGGCAATGGCCTCTTTTGAAGAGACCGGCGAGGTCTCCAATACGGAGACCTTGACAAGCTCCCTCGCCTCCAGCGCCTGTGCGAGGTTCTGGATGATGTTTTCGTTGACGCCCTCCTTGCCGATCTGAAGGACCGCGGGGATGCCGTTTGCAAGTCCGCGCAGAAACGCGCGCTGTTTGGCAGTAATCATAAACAGCCTTTCCTTTTCTTTTATGAAAATATAAAATGGGAATTTTCGTTTTTCACAATCACAGCATCTTTGCATGCGGCGTCTTGTGCCGGAGGCATTCCGGGAGAATCGTTTTTTTACGGAGAAGATTTCTTCGCCGGCTCCTGTTTTAAAAGCTCCGCGAGATTTCTGAGCGCGGTCCCTCTGTGGCTGACGGCGTCCTTTTCCTCCGGGGGAAGCGTGGCGAAGCTCTTTCCTTTATAAATGAAAATCGGATCGTAACCGAAACCGCCGCTGCCGTCCTTTTGAAAGGCGATCGAACCGTCACAGCGGCCCTCGGCCAGCAGCATTCCGCCGTCCGGCCGGCAGAGTACGATTGCGCAGGCAAAATGTGCGCCGCGTTTTTCGGCCGGAACGCCGTCGAGCGCCCGGAGCAGCTTTTCGATGCACATATCCGGCGTGCCGTGCTCTCCGGCGTACCGCGCGGTGTAGACCCCGGGCGCGCCGTTCAAATAATCGACGCAGAGCCCGCTGTCGTCGCCGATGGCGGCCAGCCCGGAGGCTTCGCAGACGGCCTTTGCTTTTAAAACGGCGTTTTCCGCAAAGGTGGCGCCGGTCTCCTCGATCTCGTCGGGGCAGCCGGCCTCCTCGGCGGAGACGGCCTCGTATCCCAGCGGCGCGAGCATCCGGCGAAACTCCGCCAGTTTGCCCGGGTTGTGTGTCGCGATGATGATGGTTTCCATAATGCTATCTTTCTTTTGCAAAAATATTTTCCGCTTTCTCTGATTTTTAAAGCAGAGCCGGGCTTCAACTATTTTTCTTCCGCGGCGAAGAGCGCCTTCGCGAAATCCTCCGCATTAAAGGGCTGCAAATCGTCCGCCTGCTCTCCGACGCCGATGAAGCGGATCGGGATGCCGAGTTCCCGGCGGATGCCGATCACGACGCCGCCGCGCGCCGTGCCGTCGAGCTTCGTCAGCACGATGCCGGTCAGACCGCAGGCGTTTTGGAATTCCCGCGCCTGATTGAGCGCGTTCTGGCCGGTGGTGGCGTCGAGCACCAGCAGCGTCTCAACCGGGCACCCTTCGGCCTCCTTGGCGATCACGCGGCCGATCTTGGAAAGTTCGTCCATCAGGCCCTTTTTGTTGTGCAGCCGGCCGGCGGTGTCGCAGATGACCACGTCGGCTTTCCGGGCTTTTCCGGCGGCGATGGCGTCGAAGACCACCGCGGCGGGGTCGGAGCCCTCGGTATGTTTGATCAGCTCGGCGCCGGAGCGTTCCGCCCAGACCTCAAGCTGCTCGATGGCCGCCGCGCGGAAGGTATCCGCCGCCGCCATCACGACCCTTTTGCCGGATTCCGTATAGCGCTTTGCGATCTTGCCGATGGTGGTGGTCTTGCCCACGCCGTTGACGCCGATCATCAGGATAATCAGCGGATGTCCCTCCGGCATCGGTTCCGCGCCGGAGAGCATCTCCGCGATGATCTGCTGCATGGTCTCCCGGGCCTGCTCCGGTTCGGTGATATGCTCCGCCTTTACTCTTTTGCGAAGCTCGTCACAGACTGCGGAGGCGGTGGAGACGCCGGCATCCGCCAGAAGCAAGGCCTCCTCCAGCTCGTCGTAAAACGAATCGTCGATATTCGACCCGGAGAATACGCCGTCAAAGAGCTCCTGCATCGAATCTCTGGTCTTTTTAAGCCCGGCGCTGATTTTGGAAAAAATACTCATAGAACAATCCTCTTGAAAAATGAAATGATGGAAAAACGGGATCGCGCCCGTGTTTTTTGAAGGGATTCTGTGGAAAGAAAGCTCGCCCGCGTCGGCGACAGATGTTCTGCCGGTCCCCTTCGGAAAGCCAAAGTTTTTCGGCAAGCTTGTCCGCGAGACACCGCGTTTTCCGGACCATGAAAAAAGCTTAAATTTTCTGCAAATCTGTCGTGCGGCCGGGTGGTAACTTTGCCGGTTCCCTTGGAAAATACAAGGTTTTCGCCGGCCGCCTCAAACTTAAAATATTTCACCCGACTCCGGCGGAACCGGTTCTTCCCGGGGCTTCCGGGCATTTACTGCCGCAGGTTCATCTCCATCCACTGCTCGCGGGAGATCAGCACCTGCCGTGGCTTGCTGCCCTCAAACGGCCCCACGATGCCTTTTTCTTCCATCTGATCGATGATGCGGGCGGCCCGCGCGTAGCCGAGCTTCAGCTTGCGCTGCAGCAGGGAGGTGGAAGCCTGTCCCATTTCGACCACGCATTCGATGGCCGCCGGGAGCATATCGTCGTCGTCCGAAGCGCCGTCGCCGTCCTCGTCGGAACTGTCGGCGGAGCGTTTCGCACCTTTTTCAACGGCGGCGTTCTTCTCGATTTCCTCCTGAATACGCTCGTCGTAGGCGGCGGGCTCGTCGCCTTTAATAAAAGCCACCGCGTCCTCGACCTCGTTGTCGCTGACGAAGCACCCTTGGATGCGCTGCGGTTTCGGCGAGCCGACCGGGCTGAAGAGCATGTCGCCGCGCCCAAGCAGTTTCTCGGCGCCGCTGCCGTCCAGGATCGTGCGGCTATCGACGTAGGAGGAGACCGCGAAGGCGATGCGGCTCGGAATATTCGCTTTGATGATGCCGGTGATGACGTCGACGGAAGGCCGCTGCGTCGCAATGACGAGGTGCATGCCCGCCGCGCGCGCCATTTGGGCGAGACGGCAGACCGCGTCCTCGACCTCATTCGGCGCGACCATCATCAGGTCGGCCAGCTCGTCGATGATGATGACGATCTGCGGCATCGGCTGCAAATCCTCTCTCATCTCGGCGAGTTTGTTGAAGCCGGTCAAATCGCGGACGCCGTTGTCCGCGAAGAGCTTATATCTACCCAGCATCTCCGAGACCGCCCAGTTGAGCGCCCCGGCCGCTTTTCGAGGATCTGTGACGACCGGGACCAGCAGATGCGGAATGCCATTATAAACGCCGAGCTCGACGACCTTCGGGTCGATCATTAAAAGGCGCACCTCGCCCGGCGTCGCTTTATAGAGCAGGCTGACGATCATCGAGTTGATGCAGACCGATTTTCCGGAGCCGGTGGCGCCGGCGATCAGCAGATGCGGCATTTTGGCGAGGTCGGCCAGCATGATGCGGCCGGTGATATCTTTGCCGAGCGCGACGGAGAGCTTGCCCTTGGCGCTTTGGAATTCGCCGGAGTCGATGATCTCGCGGATGCTGACGATGGCGATGTTTTTATTTGGTACTTCGATGCCGACGGCGGCCTTATTCGGGATCGGCGCCTCGATCCGGACTCCGGCGGAGGCCAGATTCAGCGCGATGTCGTCGGCAAGGTTGGTGATTTTGCTGATTTTGACGCCGGCGGAGGGCTGCAGCTCATAGCGCGTGACGGCGGGGCCTCTTGAAATGTTGATGACCCTCGTCTGCACGCCGAAGCTGTTGAGCGTATCCACCAGCAGGTCGGCATTCTGTTTCAGTTCCGACGTGACGTCGCCGGATTCGATGCGTGCGGCCGGTCTGAGCAGATCGACCGGCGGGAAGCGGTAAACGCGCGTCTCAAGATCGTCCGCCGTATCGACGGCAAATTCCCGTTCCGCTTTTTCGAGCGCGTGTTTCTCGTCTTTTTTCTTATTCTCATCCTGCAGGGCGGCGCGCTGAATCAGCTGCTCCAGTTCCGCGGAGGTTTTCGCTCCCTCGCTGGTCGAGATCTCCGTCGGGATACCGGAAGCGGCGGCGTTTCTCAGCACTTCGGCCTCTTTTTCCGCGACAAGCTGTTCCGGCGTCACGATCTTGAAGCCGTTGGTTACGACGGCCTTCTCGTTCCGGAGAGGGGAGGGAGCGGCGGTCGCTTTGGCAAACGTATAGGTTGCGGCCGTGGGTGCGGCGGCTCCGGCGGAGGCCGGAGAGGTCCGGGCGGGGATGTCGCCGTCGAGCGGAATGTCGATCACGCGGTCGCGGTTCCCGGCAAAGGCTCCCGCAGAAGACGTGCCGGCCGCCGCGCCGAGGAGCTTGCCCTTTGCGTCCTGTATGGGATCAGCGCCGCAGCGCTTCGGCGAGCGCACCGGATGCTGCGGCAGCGGGTCGTCGAGCGGAATGTCGATCACGGCGTTGGCGTCCGGCTGCATCCGCGCGTGTTCCACCTGCTCGGTGTAGACGTCGCGCACCTTTTTGCCGGCCTCCTTGGTCCCGCGGGCAAGCCCCGCGAGCGTGGTGCCGGTAATCAGCATGAGCATCACAAAAATCAGGATGGAAATGGTGATCTTCGCCCCGGTTTCACCCAAGAAGAGATAGAGCGGCACGCCGAGGATCACTGAGAAGAATCCGCCGCCTTGAAGTTCTTTTCCATTTTGAAAAAGAGTTTTTACAATGGTGAAGAAGCCGTCCTCCGGGATGCCGTCTTTCATAAAAATGGTGGTGGCGGCGCAGATGAGGACGATCAGCCCCAGCACCTCCCAGACCTTTGCGGAGGAGGAGAAGCTCGGGCGTTCCAGCGTATTCATGACGGCAAGATACAGGAAGAGCGGCCCGATCAGATAGGCGCACCATCCGAACATTCCAAAAAGGAATCCATGCAGCTCCGCCCAGAAATTCTCGCCGGTCACGATGGTCAGCGCGATAAAAAACACGCCGAATGCAAGGAACAGGATCGCGAAAAGCTGTTTGCGCGAGGAGGCCTGTTCCTCCTGTTTTGCCGCGGAGACGCTCCGTTTTGCGGAGGAAGTTTTCTTTTTCGTGCTTTTTTCGGCCAAGTTGTCACCCCGTTTCGTCATGGCCACTGTCGGTTTCTCAAAGAGAGAAAAGCATGCTGCCTGTCGCGTTTTCGTAGATGCCGGCCCCGACGGTCAGAATGCCGAGGAGCAGCATGTACCAGGCGAAATATGTAAACCGGTCGTTCTCGACCAGCAGTTTGACAAGTTTAATCGCGAGGAGGCCGAACACCAGCGAGACGACCATGCCGATAATGGCGGCCGGCCAGTTGATCGCCACGCCTCCGGAGAGCGCCTCCGGAATCTCAAGCAGGTTGGCGGCGAGAACCGCCGGCATGCCGAGAATGAAGGAGTAGGCCACCGCGTATTCCCGCGAGAGCCCGCAGAGGAGCCCGACGGAGATCGTGGAGCCGGAGCGGGAGAGGCCCGGCAGCGGCGCGATCGCCTGCGTGATGCCCACGGCGAGGGCGTCGGCCTTCGTCATGGTCTCGGCGTCCTTGTGGCCCTTGACGCAGCGCCCCGAGAGGAACAGCAGCGCCGCGGTCAGCAGGAAGCAGACGCCTTCCACGAGGATGTCGCGGTCGGCGGCGAGGGCCGTATAAAAATCGGAGAGGAAGTAAGCGCCGATCAGCGGCACGCAGGAGAGGATCAGCATCAGCAGCATCCGTCTCTGCGGCGGCATGGCGTTCGCGTGGAACCGTCCGGTCACGAGATCCCAGATCAGATAGAAAAACTCGATGATGATGGAGACGATCGTTTTCCAGAAAGCGAGAAAAACGGCCAGCAGGGTTCCCAGATGGAGCAAAACGGCGTAAATGCCGCCGGCCTCCCCGCCAAGCCCGGTAAAATGTTGATAGAGCGAAAGATGCCCGGAACTGGAGATCGGCAGGAACTCGGTCAGTCCCTGAATGATGCCCTGAATCACCGCGTCAAGAATGCTCATGCTTGCCTCCGAATGTCACAATTTTATGGAAGACGCCCGGCCTGTGCCGCAAAGAAGGCGCCGGGACGAAAGGATCTCATGGAGATCAGAAGGAGATAAAGCCGCAGTCCGTGCCCTCCGGGATCTGCATCGGGAATCCGGAGTAGTTTTGGTATCCGGAATCGGGGAAATGTTTGCCCTTGCCGCAGGTGAGCGTGGCGCCGGGACGGAATTTTTCGTCGAGAAACAGCGCGGGATCGGTTGAGATCAGGCCGGTCACGGTGAAATGGCCGTTTTCGCGGTAACCTTCCAGCGTGCCGCCCTCAAATTCAAGGAACTCCCGCTCGTGTTCTTCCGGCGGGAAGATGCAGTCCAGCGGTTCAGCGGAATAGAGGATCATGGTTTTTGCTCCTTTCCGCCGGAGGGCTTCTTTTTATGAGACCCGGCGGATTTTTTGGCTTTTTGAGAGGCTTTTTTTTCAGCGGAGGGCTTTTCTCCCGGGGCGGAAGGATTCCCTGCGGGCCGATTTGTGTCCGGGGTTTCTTTCCGCGCGGGGTTTTCTCCGGGAGCGGGGCCCTCCTCCGGGGCAGAGCTTCCCTCACGGGAGGAGTTTCCTTTCCGGGCAGGATTCCCTTTCGGAGCGGGCTTTTCCCCCGCGTCTTTCGGGGTCCGTACCGCTCTTCTGGAATCCTTGGTTTCCTTCGCCTCGATCTGCCCGTAGAGGGAGTCGATCGCGTCGGAGAGGCCGCCCAGCCGGTCGATCAGTCCTTCGGCGACAGCCTGTTCCCCATCGAGGACGGTGCCGACGTCGGTGATCAGTTCGCCGGTGGTGAACATCAGCTCCCGAAAGCGCTCGGTCGTGATGCGGGAGTTGGCGGTCACGAAATTCGTGATGCGCTCCTGCATTTTATCAAAATAGGAGAGCGTCTGCGGCACGCCCAGCACGAGACCGTTCATCCTCACCGGATGGATCGTCATTGTGGCGGAGGGCGCGATATACGAGACCTTTGCCGCGCAGGCGAGCGGCACGCCGATCGAGTGGCCGCCGCCCAAAACGAGGGAGACGGTCGGCTTCTTCATGCCGGAGATCAGCTCCGCGAGGGCAAGCCCCGCTTCCACGTCGCCGCCGACGGTGTTGAGGATAATCAGCAGGCCCTTGATATCGGGGCCCTGCTCGATGGCGACGAGCTGGGGGATGACGTGTTCGTATTTGGTGGATTTATTCTGCGGCGGCAGGATATAATGCCCTTCGATCTGCCCCACCACCGTGAGGCAGTGGATGGGATAGCGGCCTTTCGTCTTGGTGATGGAGCCGGTTTTGATAATCTCTTCGGTCTGTTCTTCCGCCTCATCATTTCCCGAAGAGGAACCTTCTTCTTCGGCGGAAGGACTCTCTTCTTCCGAAGAAAAGCCCTCTTCCTCGGAGGAGAAATCCTCCTCCGCCGCGTTCCGGAAATCTTCTTTTTTCAGCATACGGTGGCCTCCGTTTTTTCAGAATGAACGGCGTTCTTTTTTTACAGAGCACCGCGTCCGGCGCCTGTTTTTACAGGACGCCGCATCCTTAGTTTGCCCGGAGAGCCGCAATTATGCGGAGCCGCATTTCTGCGAAAATACAAATATGCGGAACCGCGTTCCTGCAAAAATACAAATATGCGGGCCATAGTTTTGCGCAGCCGAAAAAACCGTATCTTATATTATAGCAAACCCATAAAAAATACACAAGAGAAAGCTTTGCCGGAGGCAAAAACGGTTTTTCCGCGGGAAGATGAAAAAATGCCGGAAGGCGGCAAAACCTCCCGGCGAAAACCGATGTGCGCGCCGCGGGGCCGCAGAGCGCAGGATGGCCCGCTTTGCCAGTCTCCGGGTGCTTCGGCGGCAAAAAATCCTGCGAAAGAGGTACTCCCGGAGGCCGTTTTCTTATTTTTGAAATCCGCCGGGCGGTCAGGCATCGTCCGTAAGACGGTCCGAGAGCGCGGCAAAATCCGGAAGCGTCAGTTCTTCGGCGCGGACGGTCGGCGAAAGGCCGCATCCGGCGATGGCGGCGGAGGCGAGCGCCTTGTCGATGCCGAGGCCGGCGGAGAGGGAGTTGGCGAGCGTTTTGCGCCGCTGGAGGAACGCCGCTTTCACGACGGAGAGAAAGCGCCTTTCGTCTTTTGGTACGGCCGGCGGCTGCTCGTGAGGAACGCATTTGAGCACCACGGAGTCGCATTTCGGACTCGGAAAAAACCACTCCCGCGAAACACCGAAAAGCACCTCCGGCTCACAGAAATAGTGAAGCAGCACAGTACCGGCCTCGCTCTCCCGGGTGCCGGGGCGGGCGAGAAAACGGTCGGCGGCCTCCTTCTGCACCATGACGGTGACGCTTTTGGCCCCGGTATTTGCCTCGAGAATCCGCATGAGCACGGGCGTTGTGATATAATACGGCAGATTCGCACAAACGGCAAAGGGCATGCCGCCGAACTTCTCCCGGATGAGCACGGGAAGGTCGAGCTTCATGAAGTCGGCGTTCAGAATTTCCACATTTTCGTACTCCGCCAGCGTCTCGCCGAGCACCGGAATCAGCGCCGAATCAACCTCCACGGCGACCACTTTTTCGGCCCGTTTTGCGAGCTCCGCCGTCAAAACGCCGATGCCGGGGCCAATCTCCAGAATGCCGTATTCCGGCCCGGGGACGCCCGCCTCGGCGATGCGCGGGCAGAGCTCGGGGTTCACGATAAAATTCTGCCCGAGCGATTTGTCAAAGCGGAAGCCGTACCGGCCGAGAAGCTCCCGGATGACTTCCATATCCGCAAGATGATCCATCTGTATCCTCCACAAAAAGAAGTGCCCGCGGTCAAAGGCTGCGGGCCAAAACGATCAGAACCAGTTGAAATTCATATAGCTGAGGGTGAAGCCGGCCGCGGTCAGCAGCGCGATCACCATCATCGGCGCGAGCAGCAGGGTACGGGTGCGTTTTCCGGGTGAGAGAATGCTCTGAGGCGTCTCAAAGCGGAAAATATCCTGGTGCCGCATCAGCATCAGCGCGAGCGCCAGCCCTCCGAGCGCCAGCGTCAGCAGCGACCACGTCAGGTTGAGCATGACAAAATTTTTATAGGTCATGACGCCGTAACAGACGTCAAGAACCACCGAGACCAGGTTATTCAGAAAATGAATGCCGATGCTTACCCAGAGCGATCCGGTCCGCATGACGAAATAGCCCATCGCAAGGCCGAGAAGGAACGCATAGGGCATCTGCATCAGATTCATATGGAAGATGCCGAAGAGCAGCGCCGAGGTCACGAGCGCGAAGATGTCGCCGAAGCGGCGCAGGGACTGCATCACAATGCCGCGGAAGGTCAGTTCCTCGATCAGGGCCGGCGCCACGGTCATCAGAATCACATAGATCGCAAATGCGGCGGGGTCCGACGGGGTTTCGATCTGCGGCATGGAGATATAGATGCCCGCACTGCCGAGAATGGTCTCGATGTAGCTCGAGATGTAGGAGGCGACGGTTGAGACGCTGAGCCCCACGCAGATGCCGCCGATGGTCATCCCGGCGTCCGCTTTCCGGAGCGGAAAGGCGACGGAGAAGGGGATTCGGATGGCGACGGCATAGATAATAAACGGAATCGTCAGCGAGAGAATGTAGCTGCCCAGCAGCACGGCCTGATTGACCCATTCCGGCATCTGATAGAGGCTGAAACGGACAAAAACGTCGGAAAGCAGGGAGGCGGCGGCCATATAGAGCACGCCGTATGCCGTCAGCGAGACGAAAATGTAGCCCAGCATCGCAAGCCCGATGCCGTTTCCGCAGGCGCGGAGCTTCTTTTTTTCCTGGGTCTCCGGCGGGGCCTGATAGCTCGAATAGCCGGTGTTGTAGTAGACATATTGCGGCGGAACCTCGCTGCGGTATCCGTTGGACCAGTCCATCGGTCATCCTCCCCCGTAAAAATTCTATCGCTTACGATACCATAAAAGACCGCCGAAGAATACCGGTCTTTTGTGAATTTTTTTCTGCTTTGCCAAAGAAAGGCCATTTTGCTGCCGGAAAACCACCTCGCCGCCGGCATCGCCGAATCACGTCCGGCAGCATATTATGAACTGCGCTCCCATGGGGCTTTGAGATAGTCCGGGGCTTGGGACGTGCTTCCGGCCCCGGACACCCGGTATTCATAAGACGGAAAGGAAAACGTTTCCCCGCATTCCCATTTTGAGCCGATGAAAGATGCGGCACATGCCCGTCGCCAAAGGCAGGCGGCGCCCGGATATGCGTCCGCGGCGCGCCGGTTTTGCGGGGGCGGGGAGCGTTTCCCCAAAATCAGAATTTCCCGATCGTATCGGAGATTTCCTCCATATGGACGAAGGCCCGGATTCCCTGCGGGCAGTGAGAAGCGCATTCTCCGCAGGAGATGCAGACGGAGGCGCGCTGCTCCTCCGGGAACTTCAGGTAGTCGCCCTTGGTCTCCCAGGTGGATTTGTTCTCTAAAAACCGGTTGAGCAGCTTCAGCATGCCGGGAATATCGACGCCGGCGGGGCAGGGCATACAATAGCCGCAGCCCGTGCAGGGGACGCGTTCCATCTGCATCAGATAGTCCGCCGCCCGGGCAAGCGTCTCCGCCTGAGCCTCCGAGAGCGGCTCCCCGGCGTCGAAGACGGCAAGGTTTTCCTCCATCTGCCGGAGACTGGATACGCCGCTCAGAATGGTAAAAATGCCGGGCCTGCCGAAAAACCAGCGGTAGGCAAGCTCGGCGGGCGAGATTCCGGGACAGGCTTTTTCGAGGATCTCCCGCACGGCGGCCGGCGGATTGGCAAGATAACCGCCGCGCGCCGGTTCCATGATGACGATCGGGAGCCGGTGCTCCACGAGCCAGTGATAAAGATATTCCGCGTCCTGCTCCTTCCAGTCGAGATAATTCATCTCAATCTGGGCGAAATCCCAGTCGTACTCCTCCGTCATCGTCTTCCAGAGCGCCTTGTCGCCGTGGAAGGAGAAGCCGAGCCGGCGGATCAGGCCCTGTTCCTTCTTTTCTCGGAGGATGCGGTAGGTGTCGGATTTCACCATATTCGGGTAGTCCTCGTTGTCGATGGAGTGGGCGAGATAGTTGTCGAAATAGTCCACCCGGCATTTTTTGAGCTGTTCGTCAAAGATGCGGTAGACGTCCGCTTCGTCCTTGCAGAGCCAGACCGGCATCTTGTCCGCAAGGAAGAAGCTCTCCCTCGGATAGTTTGCCAGCAGGTCTCCCATGATGTTCTCGGATTTGCCGTCGTGGTAGCACCAGGCGGTGTCGTAGTAGTTGACACCTCGCTCCATGGCAAGCGCAATCATTTTTTCAACCTGCGGGATGTCGACGGAGCCATCCTCCCGTTTCGGCAGGCGCATGCCTCCCATGCCGAGCAGAGAGGCTCTTTTTTCATAAAGATCGGTATCGGTATACTGCATCGTCCATGATCCTTTCCCATTGCGGAGATTCTGTGAGGGACAGGGAGTCCCTTTTCTGTATTTTACCATAAAATCCGAAAATGCGACAGCTGTGCGCTGATTTTGCACCAGGAATTGTGAATATTCCTTGTCGGAACGCCCTTTTGGTTGACGGATGAGCCGCTTTGCGGTAAAATAAGCTGATTCTCTATATGACTTAAAAGTATAGAAAGGCGGCGTCAGGATGGAAATCCGGATTTCCCCCTCGCTTCTCTCGGCCGATTTTGCGCGTCTCGGCGCGGAGGCGCAGGCGATGGAAAACGCCGGAGCGGACATGCTTCATATCGACGTGATGGACGGGCATTTCGTTCCGAATATCAGCTATGGCCCGGTGGTCATGCGTTCCCTGCGCAAGGCGAGCTCCATGTTTTTCGATACACATCTGATGATCTCGGAGCCGCTGCGTTACATTGAGGACTACGTGAAAGCCGGAGCCGGGCTCATCACTTTTCATGTGGAGTCCGACGACGACCCGGCGGCCGTGATCGAAAAGATCCGTTCCTTCGGCGTGCACCCGGCGATCTCCCTCAAGCCCAAAACCCCGGCGGAGGCGGTGTTTCCCTATCTCGCCGCGGTCGATATGGTCCTCGTGATGACGGTGGAACCGGGCTTTGGGGGCCAGAGCTTCATGGAGGATATGATGCCCAAAATCGCCGCCATAAAAAACGAAGCCGCCCGCATCGGGCATCCGCTCGATATCCAGGTGGACGGCGGCATCGACGAGAGGACCGCGCCCATCGCGGTCGGGGCCGGGGCAAATATTCTGGTGGCCGGCTCGTCGCTCTTTCATCAGGCGGATTACGTCTCGGCAATCCGCAATCTGCGCATGGCGGCACAGGCCGCTCTGTAAGGCCTTTTTCACGATTTTATTTCATTCCGGCCCGGGCTGCGGGTGCTTCACAGGAGCGCCGCATGGAAGAAATTTTGTTTTATAAAAGCGCCGCTTTTCAGAAACATGATTTCCCCGAAGCCGGAAACCTGATTACCGGAGGCAAATATGTCATTTTTCGTTCCCGGCATCGTCCTTGAACAACGCAAGGAACCGATGCTCTCCAGAGATATGGTGATGATGAAGCCCGACTCCCTGAGGACTTTTCAGAATCCTTTTGAAGAGATTCTTCCGCAGGAGCTTCGGCCGGAGGAGATCACCGAGGTCGCGCGGCTCGCGGATATCATCGACGAATCGGACGGCCGCTCCCTTTATGAGGAACTGATCGAGGCCGACAAGCGGGGCGTGGACGCGGTGATCGCGGACGCCATCGACGACGAGCCGTTTATTTCGAGCCAGCTCAACATCGCCCTGCATGAGCCGGAAAAGATCGCCCTCGCGCTCGAACTCTGCGCGAAGGCCGTCCATGCCGATCTGTCGAAGATCTATGTCGCGGTGTACCGCCACGTCTTCGATATCACCATCCGCATTCCGAAAAAGCTTGCGGGCGTTGAGGTGATGCGTTTCGGAGGGCGCTATCCCGCCGAGACCCGCGCCTACAACAAATTCCGCAAGGAGAAAAATACGCTGACCGTGGGCACCGGCGCACTGCTCCATCTGGTGCGGGCGGCCGAACGCGGTATCTCGCAGACCTCCTGCTTCGTCACGGTCGCGGGGGATGCCATTGCCAACCCGCGCAATGTCGAAGTGCCGGTCGGCACGCCGGTTTCCGAGATGCTGAGATTCTGCGGCCTCGCCGCGGATCCGGAGACGGTGATCGTCGGCGGCTCCATGACCGGGCGCTCCATCTCCGACCCCGAGGAAGAAAAAGTCGGGGTGATGACGAGAGGCGTGCTGGCCTTCCGTGAGAGCTACAAGAGCCTCGGCTATATCTGCATCGGCTGCGGGCGCTGCGACCATGCCTGCCCGGAGGGCCTCTCCGCCAGCCAGCTTCGCCGCTTCGCCGAATTCGGCCGCAGGGATCTTTTGGAACTTTACGACGTGGACCGCTGCATCGGCTGCGGTTCCTGCTCGTATGTCTGCCCGTCGAGGCTGGATATCGGTACCACGATCTTTGCCGCCAAGCGCAGCCTTGCCGCCGAAAAGGCGCTTGCCGAGAAAGGGGGCGCCGCCGAATGAACGAACACGGCCTGATCCTTCAAAATGCGCCGCACGTCCGCACGAGCGAGTCGCTGTTTACCGTCATGGGGGATATGATCGTCGCCATGGCCCCGCTTTATGTGATCGCTTGGTTTTATTATGGCCCGCGGGCGCTGCTGCTCGGCCTGACCGGAGCCGCGACCGCATGGGTTCTCGATATGCTCAGCGTGCTGGCCTGCGGCCGGCGCCCGGATCTGCGCGATCTCTCCGCCGTCGTCACCGGGCTTCTGATCCCGCTGCTGATGCCGGCGTCCATCCCGTATTATGTGGTCGTGACCGCCTGCATCGTGGCAATCCTTGCCGTTAAATTCCCGTTCGGCGGCACGGGCAACAATCTGTTTAATCCCGCCGCGGTCGGATTTGCGTTCACCGCAATCTGCTGGCCGGAGCTGGTTTTCAGTTACCCGGCCCCGATGCAGGAGCTCGCGGTTGCCGGAGAGGTGGCGGCCAAAACCGCCGTCAGCCCGGCGCACAACCTGATGCTCGGGGCGATTCCGAGCCTTGATCTGTTTGATATGATTCTCGGCAACGCGGCCGGACCGATGGGCGCCACGAACATCCTCGTGATCCTTGCCTGCGGTCTCTATCTGCTGGTGCGCAGAACGATCGGCTGGCGCGCGCCGCTCAGTTTCCTGCTGGTTTCCGGCCTGATGGCCATGATGTGGCCGCGTTCCCCGTTCGGCACCTTTAGCTCCGTCGGCTGGGAGCTCTGCTCCGGCATGCTGCTCTTCGGCGTCGTGTTTATGATAACCGAGCCGGTTACTTCGCCGAAACGCGGTTTTGCCAAGGTGCTGTACGGAGCCACAAGCGGCGCCGTCGTCATGCTGTTCCGCTATTTCGGCGGCTTCGAGGACGGTTTCGTCTTTGCTCTGATCCTGATGAACGTCTTCGCGCCGCTCTTTGACCGGGTCTGCGAGAATGTGCTACATAAAATCCGGCACGGCACGCTGCTGCCAAAGAATTTTGCTCCGGGAGCGGAAAATCCGCCGAAAGAGAAAAAGAAGCTGCCGAAGCCCAGTCTCAAAAAGAAAACGGAAACGGAGGTGGGCGCATGAAAAAGATGAATGCCGCAACGGTTTCTCTGATGAACGACAGCTTCCGCAAGATTTTGTTTTCCAATCCGGTGCTGGTCGGCGGCATGGTGGTCGGCGAGATCATCATCGGCGCCACCTCGCTCCAGAATGCCATAGCCCTCTCCATTACATTTGCGATCGTCACGATCCCGGTGCTGCTGCTCGCGCCGCTGATTGCCTATTTTGTGCCGAAGACGTGGCGCATCCTCTGCTATGCCCTTGTCTCGATGTCGATGCTCTTTACGGCGCAGGCCGCGGTCGCGCCCATCTCTCCGACGATCTTCGATTCCCTCGGCATCTATTTGCCGCTGCTCGCGCTCAACACGGTCGTCGTCGCGTATTCCCGCCTGATCTCCGAGGAGAAGGGCGTCGTCTTCAATCTGTTGGACGGCATCTGCTTCAGCCTCGGTTTCCTGATTGTGGCGGTGCTGATCGGCGGCATCCGGGAGCTCTTCGGCAGCGGCACCCTCTGGGGATATGAGATTTTGCAGCGGAAGGCCTCCGCGCTGAAGCTGCCTTTTTCCGGCTTCCTGATCGCCGGCTTTTTGGCCGCCGCGGTCGAGGGGCTGCGGATCGTATTCCACGCGAAGCCCTATGAGCACTTCTCCGGCGGAAAGGAGGACCAGAAATGACGATTCTGCTCAGTTTTTTCGGCGCCGCACTGACGGCCCTGTTTCTTGAGAACATCGTCTTTGCGCGCGCCCTCGGCACAAGCTGGCTCCTTTACATGCTCAAGCACCCCAAGGAGCTGGTCCGTTATTCCGTCCTTCTGACCATCATCACGGTCGTCGCGTCGCTCATCGTCTATCCGCTTCGGGATTTCATCACCGGCACCGGATATGCGTACGTCCTGATGCCAATACTGTTTATTGTCTGCATGTCCGCGATGTATGCGCTCATCTATTTTGTCACGAAGAGATTCTGGCCGGAAGTTTTTGAAAACATCCGCAAGCGTCTCGCCTCGGCGACATTCAACTGCGCGATCCTCGGCAGCCTGCTGATCCCGTATAATGAGGGCATGGATCTCGCCCGGACGCTCGGCTATTCCCTCGGCATGTCCGTGGGCTTCGTCTTCGCGGTCGTGCTGATCGGCGCAGGCATGGAGCGCATTGCGCTCTGCCGCGTACCGAAGGCATTTCGGGGACTGCCGGTCCTGCTGATCTATCTCGGGCTGCTCTCCCTCGCATTTTATGGGCTGATCGGACATCAGCTCCCGACCTGATCCCGAAAGGAAACCAAACATGGCAAGAGTTTTTAAAATTAGAAGGAGCGGGGGCCGCTTCCATCAAAACGGGCGGGGTTTCTACCGGATCAAACGGTCTGCGAGCCGCATTATCGATCCGCGGCGGAAGCTCTATATGAAGATTGCTGCCATTGCGGCGGGGGTCCTTCTGCTGTTTGCCGCGGGGTGGTTCGCCTATGAGCCGCTTGTTCAGGCGCTGCTCCATTCCGGAGAGCAGGAACAGGAGCCTTCGTCGGAGCCGGTCTCCGAGGTCTCGTCGGAGCCGGAGCCCGAACCGGAGGAAGAAGCGGATCTCTTTGCAAATCCGGTTCTCGCCTCGTCGGTTCCGGCGGAAGTCTTTGCGGACGACGCGCGCTATACGGCCTTCCTTGCCGGCCTCGGCGACGACGTCAACGCCGTCGTGCTTGATCTCAAGGACAGCGCCGGCACGGTAACCTACCGTTCTCCGCAGGCGAGTGTCGCGGAGTACGGCACCCAGGCCGAGGATGCCGTGGATCTTGCTTCGAGAATCCAAGCGGCGCGTTTGGCCGGATATGGCGTCATCGCCCGGATCTGGTGCTTTGAAGATCATACGGCGCCCTCCGGCTGCTACGAGGGTGCGGTCAAATACGGCAGTGCCGACGGCGTGCTCTGGCTCGACAACAGCGCGGAGAACGGCGGGCGGTCATGGCTCAATCCCTGTTCCGATACCGCAAGAAAATACGTGCTCGATATCGTCTGCGACGCGGTGAATTTCGGCGCCGACGCCGTCGTGCTCGAGGGGCTCCGCTTCCCGCCGGATTCGGGCATTCAGTATGCCTGGTTCAGCAACGAAAGTTTTGACCGGCTGGAGGCCCTCAGCAGCTTTACGCAGCTCGCGGTGGCGGAAGGGGAAAAACAGTCCGTTCCGGTGCTGGCCGCATATGACGCCTCCCGGATCGTGCTTGGCACCACCTCCGTCTACGGAGGCAGCCCGGCCACGCTCCCGGCTTCCGGCTATGCGCCGGTATTGGATTTTGCATCTCTGGCCGGCGCGGCGGGGCTCTCCGGCGCGCTCACCTATCAGACTCTGCCGGCGGATTTCCCCGCAGCCACAAGCGCGCTGATCGACGCGCTCGGCTACGGAAAGGATAACCTGCTGCTTCCGTTCGTGGAGGCGGAGAACCTCTCTGCAGAGGATCTTGCCGCCGTTCTTGCCGCCCTGAAGGAGAAGGGGATGCCGAATGCCGTTCTGATCGGGGGCGGTATGGCGGCGGAGACCTCCGAAACGGCCGTGGAGACGGTCTCGGAGGAAGAGCTGTCGCATCAGGCGGAATCCTCCTCGGGCCCATCCTCCGAAGCAGCCTCCTCCACGGGAAGCGTCTCC
>DAOTHJ010000008.1:0-73566 GCA_035447605.1 Oscillospiraceae bacterium
TGCCTTTTTCACACCCATATTTTTTTAGTCTCTATATAACAGCGGGAAATCCGCCCTTCAACCTCAAAAACTGGCGTGGCGAAGATGAACTCACCGATGACGCCCGATGGAGCGGCTATGGCCTGCCTCCGGTGAGCAATGCCAACTATGCGTGGATTCTTCATATGCTTTCCAAGCTCGACCAGACAAATGGCATTGCCGGATTCCTTCTTGCCAATGGCGCTCTGGGCGCTGAAGGCGATGAAGGCGCTATTCGGGAAATGCTCATCACAAACAATAAAGTTGAGGCCATTTTCGTTCTGCCCCGTGAAATGTTTTATTCCACAGATATCAGCGTGACGCTCTGGATTATCAACAACAACAAACACGCCCGTGTGCTCAACGGCAGAAATGTACGTGAACGCTCGGAAGAAGTGCTCTTTGTCGATCTGCGCCGCTGGACGCAAAACACCTACGACAAGGGATATATCATGTTCAGCCCGGAGCAGATACAGGAAATTATTGTGCTCTATCAAAAGTGGCAGAGCATTGACTTCGATGCTGCAACATTTGATATTCCGGAATACTGCTGCAGCGTCAAGAAGGATAAACTCGCAGGTACTGGCTATTCGCTCGTACCCTCTAAATATATTGAGTTTGTAGACAGAGACCTTGGCATTGATTATGAGTCCGAGATGGCGCGGATTCAGGAAACAATGCGAACTCTTATTGCGGATGAAAAGGAATCTCAGGCCAAACTGGAACAGGCTTTCAGGGGGATCGGCTATGGGATTGAGTAAATATCAAATTGGTAAGCTAATCGAAATAGTTGATGAGCGTAATACTGAAGGTTTCACGAGATTCTATGGAATAAATATCAACAAGGAGTTCATGCCGACTGTTGCCAACACAGACAACCTTGATGAGAAAAAATATAAGGTCGTTCGAAAAAACCGTTTTGTCTACAGCGGAATGCAGACCGGACGTGATGAGTGTATCAGGATTGGGCTTTACATGCGGGAAGATCCTATCATAGTGTCTCCTGCGTATACGACATTTGAAGTAATAGCGCCAGACATCATTCTTCCAGAATACTTGTTTATGTTGTTCCTATCGAAAGAGAAAGACCGTCTTGGCTGGTTTTTAAGCGATAGCAGCATTCGTTCTAATCTTGATTGGGATAGATTTTGTGAAATCAAACTTGAACTGCCGGATACCACTATCCAGCAGAAGTATGTCGATTTATATATGGCAATAAGAGAAAATCAAAGGTCATTGACAACTGGGCTTGACGATCTACGTTTATCATGTGGAGCTTTCATTGCAAAACATTGCAGACCAATAAAGCCTACCCCGCTTGGCGAATTAATTCAAATTATTGATGAAAGAAATTCTGATGATGAGCAGCTTGACTACTATGGCATCAATATAAATAAGGAAATCATGCCTACTGTAGCAACAACAGATAATCTGGATTCAAACAAGTATAAGATTATCAGGAAATATAGGTTTGTCTTTAGTGGGATGCAGACTGGTCGTGATGAGTGTATTCGGGTTGGACTGTACACAAATGATACCCCGGTTATGGTTTCTCCTGCATATACAACCTTTGAGGTGATAGATACAGAGCGCATTCTGCCAGAATATCTCTTTCTGCTGTTTTTAAATCCTGAAATGGATAGATATGGGTGGTTCTTGAGCGACGGCAGTATTCGTTCGAATCTGGATTGGAAAAGATTTTGTGAAATTGGCGTCAAAATTCCAAAAATGCCAATACAACAAGACATTGTTGATATTTTTGCTGTGTACAATCTCCGAAAAGAATTAGCCCAAAAAATGTCGGAAATACAACGGTCGATTTGTCCAATTCTCATTAAAGGAGCATTGGAAGAAGCAAAGAAAAAGTGAGGTGAATACCGTGGGCAACGAATTTACAGAGGCCGAACTGGAACTTGCCATTATTGAACTCTTTAGGCGGCAGGACTATCTTTACGAAAACGGCGAACTTATGCACCGCCTGTTCGATGATGTCCTTATGGAAGATGACCTAAAGGCGTACCTCATGGCCGAGTATATTGATGAACATCTGACCGATAACGAGGTTGAGACCATCATCAACACAATTAAGCTCGTTCCGGCCCGCCCGCTCTACAGTGGGAATAAAGAGGTGTTCCGGCTTATTAACAGCGGCTTCTCGCTTGCCCGCGATGATACCTCACTGCCAAGTTTACACATTGCCCTCATTGACTTTGAGAATGAAGAGAATAACATTTTTAAAGTCGTGAACCAGTATTCCGTTCAGGGTAGCGCACTCCGCCGCCCTGATCTGCTGTTGTTTATTAACGGCATTCCGTTGTGCATCTGTGAATTTAAATCAGCCATCAAAGAGGAAACGACCATTGTAGATGCCTGGACGCAGGTAACTGTGCGGTATCGCAGAGATATTCCGGAGCTACTCAAATATTGTTCTCTGGTTATGATAACAGACGGCGCAAATTCTAAAATGGGTTCAATTTTCACGCCGTATGAGTATTTCTACGCTTGGAAAAAGGTTAACGACGGAGAACCCTACAAAGATGGTATCGGCTCACTCTTAACTATGCTTGAAGGCGCATTTACGAAAGAGCGTATAATACGCATACTGAATGATTTTATCTATTACCCTGATAACGATGATAAGGAAACGGCTGTTGTTTGCCGGTATCCGCAGTTCTTTGCCGCATATAAGATGATGGAGAGCATCAAGGAGCATCTCCGCCCAGAGGGCGACGGCAAAGGCGGCACCTACTTTGGCGCGACCGGCTGTGGCAAGACTTATACCATGCTGTTTCTATCACGGTTGCTCATGCTTCGGGACAGCGGCACATTCAACAACCCCACTATCATAGTCATTGAAGACAGGGACGATCTTGATACACAAACTTCAGAGCTATTTTCTGCTTCGAAAACTTTCCTTAACGACGAAAATGTCCGCAGCATCGAAAGCCGGCAGGATATGAAGGACGCGCTCGGCGTTTCCCAAAGCGGTGGCGTATATATAACTACGATTCAAAAATTCTGTGAGTCGACCGGTCTGTTGTCCGAACGCAATAATATCATTTGCATTTCGGATGAGGCCCATCGTACCCAAACAAATGTAGGATCAAAGTTAAAAGTCACAGAGAAAGGTATAGAACGCACGTATGGCTTTGCCAAATATCTGCGAGACTCTTTCCCGAATGCGACTTATGTTGGCTTTACCGGTACTCCGGTGGATGAAACTCTGGCTGTATTTGGCGGCATTGTAGATTCATATACAATGCGGGAATCTTGCGAAGACGAAATCACTGTTGGAATTGCTTATGAGCCGCGCCTTGCCCGCGTCATTCTCAATGAGGCTGAAGCCAAGGTAATACAGAAATACTACGAGCAATGTACCGAGGAAGGCAGCACCGATGAGCAGGTTGAGGCCAGCAAAAAGGCCATGACGAAGATGCGTAAGCTACTTTCCAATCCAGAGCGTATCCACCGTTTGGCTGCTGACATCGTTACCCACTATGAGGCACTGTGTGCCGAAAAACCCGAAATTGTGCAAAAAGCAATGATTGTATGCAGCGACCGACCTCTTGCATATGAAGTATGGAAAGAGATCGTCCAACTCCGTCCCGAATGGAATGAACCTTTACGCAGCGACCATGAGGAGGATTTGACACCGGAGGAACTGCACAAATTAATACCGCTTGAGCGTATAAAAATTGTAGCGACCCGTGACAAGGATGATGATCCGGCGCTCTATGAAATGCTCGGCGCGGATGAATACCGCAAGAAGCTTGACAAGCAATTTAAAAACAATAATTCCAACTTCCGCATAGCAATCGTTGTGGATATGTGGATTACGGGCTTTGATGTACCTTCTCTGGCGGTTATATACATAGACAAGCCTATTCAGAAGCACACGCTGATCCAGACAATTTCACGTGTCAATCGTGTGTTTCCCGGCAAATCGCAAGGTTTGATCGTTGATTACATCGGCATCAAGGATGATATGCTCAAGGCGCTAAAAACCTATGGAGGAGATGGCCCGGTCGATAATATTGAAGCGACCCTCCGTATCTTTAGAAATCAACTTGACTTGCTCAACAAGCTCATGATTAAGTTTGATGCCTTCAAGTTCTATTCTGGAGAACCGCTTGATCGTCTTATATGTTTGAACCGCGCCGCTGAGTATGTCCAGCTTTCCAAGGAACTGGAGCTTCGATACATGGACATATCCCGTAAAATGAAAGCGGCTTACGAAATATGCGCTCCTTCAGGCGAATTATCAGAAGATGAAATCAATAAGGCTCAGTTTTATTTGGCGGTGCGCTCTATCATCTATAAGCAAACCAGAGGACATGCGCCGGATACCGAGACAATGAACCGTCATGTGGAAAGTATGGTTGCGGCTGCGATCACCTGCACTGGTGTGGAAAACATCGTAAATGCCGGTGAGCCGGAGGAGTTATTTGGAGATGCCCTAACACAGCAGCTTGCCGAAGTTCACATGCCTATAAGCAAATTTAATGCGTTGTTAAAGCTCCTACGAAAGGCTATCTCCAGCTATGGGCGCATTAACAAAGTCAAAGCGATCGAATTTGATAAACGCCTGCGCGAGGTTGTCGACAAATATAATAACCGCGATAGGCTTGTATTTACCAGTGGTGTCGTTGAAGATTTTGTCAACAATCTATCAGACGAAATAATCAATATTATCAACGAGCTACATAAAGATAAGACCTCGTTTGAGAATATGGGGATTTCATTCGAGGAGAAAGCATTTTACGATATTCTGGTAAAAGTTCGTGATGATCATGGTTTCAAATATGACGACAATAAGTGCGTAATTTTGGCTAAGAAAATCAAAGAGCTTGTGGATGAAAAATCAAAGTACACCGATTGGTCGGTGCGGGATGATATAAAGAATCAGCTTAACATGGATTTGACTGTGTTACTCTATAAAAACGACTACCCGCCAGATTGGGATGAGGAAGTATTTACACAGGTCATGGCACAGGCCGAAAATTTCAAAAGATACACAGAATAAATGAGGGATAATATGAGCACAGCATATGATAAATATACAGTTACGCAGTATTCGGTGAATTCTATCCTCGGCTATATTGAGGCTGATGACATTGCCATTCCTGAAATTCAGCGCCCATTCGTGTGGAAGGCCACGCAGGTACGCGATTTAATAGATTCGCTTTATAACGGCTATCCTACCGGGTATTTGATTATCTGGCAGAATCCAAATGTCCGCCTAAAGAACGGTAAAGAAGCCGTCGGCAAGAAGGTGCTTATCGACGGTCAGCAGCGTGTGACTGCAATTATGACGGCTATTGCCGGGCATGAAATTTTGACTGATGACTATGAGGAACGAGTCATTAAAATTGCTTTTAATCCACTGGCGGTGGAAGAAGGCGAGCGTTTTGCCGTTCAAACACCAGCACACCTAAATAGCAAGTTTTGGATTCCCGATATTGCCGAAGTGTTTAAGAACAGTTTTTCTACCAGAAAGTTTATTAATCAATACCTTGCGGATAACCCGGAGGCGGATGAGAATGTGGTTGATCAAGCAATTACGCAGCTGCTATCTATTAAAAGCTGTCAGCTTGGCGCGATAATCCTTGTTCCGCAACTCGATATAAGCGAAGTAACAGAGATTTTTGTCCGAATTAACTCACAAGGTAAGCGTCTAAATGAATCCGACTTTGCTATGTCAAAAATCGCAGCAGACGAACGCTATGGCGGCAATATGCTCCGAAAGGCTATTGACTACTTCTGTCATCTGGCCGTTGACCCCGCTTTCTACACACTGCTTTCAACCATTGACAAGGACTTTATGGGAAGCAAATACGCGACAAAGCTCCGCTGGCTTAAGGACGATAGTGAGGACATCTATAACCCGGACTATAACGATATGTTACGTGTATCTTTTATGCACACTTTCGGTCGTGGAAAGCTCGGCGACCTTGTGAGTTTGCTTTCTGGGCGTGACTTTGTCGACCGGAAATTCAAAGAGGAAATTGCAGAGGAAAGTTTCTCGCGCCTTGGCGTCGGTGTCCTCAATTTCATGAACCAATATAATTTTGAGCAGTTTATCTTGGCAATCAAATCAGCAGGGTTTAGATCATCGAAGCTGCTCAACTCAAAAATGACGCTTGATTTCGCCTATACCCTGTATCTGCTGTTACAGCAAACTGGCGAAGTGCCAAAAACACTTATAAAGAAGTACATACAAAAATGGTTTGTGCTCTCTACGCTTACGAGCCGCTATATTGGTTCTCCAGAATCGCAAATGGACAGAGACCTGCGTGGAATAGCGGCAAAAGGCTTTTTACCGTTTTTTGAAGAAAACGAGGCCGCCATGCTTTCCGACACGTTCTGGGATGTTCGCCTCGTGCAAAACCTTGAAACGTCGTCCATTAGCAGCCCATTCTTTAACACCTTCATTGCTGCACAGGTATTTTCAGGTGACCGCTCATTGCTTTCCATCAGTTCCCGCGTGTTTGACCTGATTGGAGCAGGCGACGTCCATCATATTTTTCCGCGTGAATATCTGAAGAAGAACGGTATCGAAGACAAATCCGTCTACAATCAAGTGGCCAACTATACTTATCTCGATACCAGCGTTAATATTGTTGTCGGGGAAAGAGCTCCTAATGACTACTTTTCGGCGGCATTGATGCAATGCGGCACAGGCGAACAAGTTGTTGGAACAATTACTGATGAGGCCACTTTTTTTGAAAATCTCACTATCAATTGCATTCCTCGTAATGTAATCAGTATGACAGCAAATGATTATTCCGACTTCCTTCTAGAACGTCGGAGGCAAATGGCACAGCGAATTAAAAAGTACTATTTTGCACTATGATAATTCAAAATGTCTGGAAAGGGGTATTTATACTTAATTTTCAGGAGAGCTGAAACATTTTGGCTTTACTCCCAATTGATTTCGGCTTTGACGATGATGAGAATATATGCGGGAATTATCTGAATAAAGCAGGGCCGGGAAACTGGCCCTGCTTTATATCTCTTTTTCAGACGGAGGAATAGGGGTGATAAAACCCAACAAAACCAAAAACGAAAATCGTTTATGTAAAATATGTATGGATATTAATGCACCAAGAAACAAGTATTTGTTGAATTATATGAAAATATCTATATAATGGGAAATAATAGGAAAACAAATTACAATATATACTTTCATGGAATTGCATAAGTATTTTCATTAGGTCCCATTTACCAAATTCATATCGGTACTTGGCAAATGGGACGGTATACAATGAAATAGTAACCATAATAACATATGTCATCCTATTTTTTTTATCTGGGGGATCACAGAACTGCTGATTTGATTGGAGCCATAAATTAAGAAGACTTATAGCATGCGAGGAAAACATTTTAAAAAATAGCTGAGAGAATTTCAAAGTTTTTCATTGCTGATATTGCGAGAACATTTAGCTACGTAGAGCAGTATTATTAATCTTTGTCTCCGAAGGTAGTTCAAAAGAGAAAGAGAGAAATCATCAATGGATGGTCAGAATATTGTAAGTAAGGTCAATATATTTCTTCATGAAGCCGCAACTGCTTTAGTTGCTTGGCTTGAGGGCATTTTGCCCCGAGTCACTAATACTTGGTGGGATGACTGTGTACTACCAAGCCTGAGTTACACCCAGCGCGAAATCGCCACTTCAAACGGATTTTCTAAATTATCAGACTTTGACTTAGTAGCGTTACTGCGTATTACATACAAATCATGGTATGACATGCGTACCGTGGCGTATTTGCCCACATCTGAACGAGAAGTAGTGCGTAAAATGATGAATGTTCGTAACAACTGGGCCCACTGCAGTGCTGAACTCCCTGGAAAAGATACAATCATTGGTGATTTACATACTATATCTTCTCTTATCTCTCAAATTGGCGGTAGTATTTCTGTTTGTACCGATATAGACGAGTATATTTTGTATATAGAAGAGCCTGATAGTATATCAAGCTCAGTTGCAAAGCCGGAACAATTTGCTAAAACTGAAGCCCGGCCCAAGGACTCTAATGAAGCCGATGGGTCTATTCATGAAAATAGTCTGGTTTATCTTGTTGGTTTCCCGCAAACAAAAGGTATTGTTGTATCTGTTAAAGATCTTGGTACTGTTACAAAGTACGATGTCTTTGTAAATAATGCGCTTCGCAGCTTCTATACCGGACAAATTGCCTTAGTAGAAGCAATTACCGGTTATGACTGGGTTCACATTGATACAATCCGCAGTTATTTAACGGCTTATCAGATAAACAACCCGTCTTCGCAAAACTTATATTCTCTTAATTCTGCACGTATTGATTTCATACCATATCAATTCCGACCGGCATTAAAGCTGATTCATGCAGATGAACCGCGTATTCTTATTGCTGACAGTGTTGGCGTGGGTAAGACAATAGAAGCCGGGCTAATAATAAAGGAATTGGAAGCTCGTAATGAGTTAGAGCGTATTGCCGTTATCTGTCCCAGACCGCTTGTAGCCGAGCGCAAATGGGAACTTGAAATGAAGCGCTTTGATGAGGTGTTTATACCCATTGATGGTACTACCCTCAGACAAATCATATCTGACACCGACAGGGACGGAGAATGGCCGATTCGATATAACAAGGTTATCATTCCATATTCGATTCTGGACTCCAGAACCTATAACGGTGAAAATCAGAAAGGGGTTAAGTCATTTGGTCTGTCCGAACTCGACCCAGAGCCGCATTTTGATTTGGTCATCGTTGATGAAGCTCACCACATCAGAAACGGTAGTATGGATAGGGAAAAAGCCTTTGCATACAAATGTACAAAATATTTCTGTGACCATGCAGACGCTGTTGTTATGCTAACGGCAACTCCGCTTCAGACGGGAGACAATGACCTTTTTACAATATTAAATGTTCTACGTCCTGATGTCGTTATTGACCAAAAGACCTTTGCGATGATGTCTCGACCAAATGAGTATATTTCAAGGGCGGTACACATTATTCGTGCAGCCGAAGACGGATGGGCTGAAGCTGCAGCACATGAATTACTCGACGTTCAGAAGACTCAGTGGGGAGATAATGTCATTGCGGAAAATCCGCTGTACGATGACATTCTGATCCGTCTCGAAAAAGGAAACATTACGCGTGAGGAAAGAGTAAAACTGATTTCAGATATTGAATCTCTCCATAGTTTCAGCACGATGCTAAATCGAACAAGAAGACGTGATATTCAAGATTTTTGTGTTCGCAGATCGCATACTATCTCTACGGAATTTACAGAATATCAGCGCGAATTGCATGATGAATTGCTTTCTTTTGAGAAAAGGGCTCTTTCTGTTCTTCATAACGACCGTTCTGTACCTTTTATGATGAGCACAATAAAAAGGCAAGCGGCGAGCTGTATATTCGGCCTTGCGCCACATATCCGGGACATTATTAGCAGAAGAATTCAGCAGATGAATGATAGCCCGGATTCGGATTTTTCAGGATACGATATGGATGGCATGTTGGCTGATGCCATTTCTTCACTTGCAAGAAGGGTCCTTGAATTTGCAGATAATCTACCGGAAGAAGACCCCAAATTTGAAGAAACGCTCAAGATAATTCGATTGAAGCAGGAAATGCCGAACAACAAGATTATGCTGTTCAGCACATTTCGTCATACATTAGCATATCTGAAAAGAAAACTATCTACTTTGGGATATCGTGTCGAGCAGGTTGACGGAAGCGTGAAGGACGAACAGCGTTATGAACTGAAGTCCCGATTTGAGCATCCAAAGGAAGACGGAGATGCTATTGATATCCTGCTGTTTACGGAAGTTGGCTCCGAAGGTCTGGATTATCAGTTCTGTGACATGATGATAAACTATGACCTCCCATGGAATCCAATGCGAATCGAGCAGAGAATCGGCAGAATCGACAGGCGCGGTCAGCAAAGCGAAGCGGTAAACATTTACAACATTATCACAGAGAATACAGTAGACGCAGACATTTATTATCGATGCCTTTTAAGAATCGGTGTTTTTGAAAGCAGCATTGGTGAATGTGAAGAAATTCTCGGTGAAATTGCCACCGGCATTGAGAGTATTGTACTCGATACAACACTTACTGAGGCCGAAAGAAAAATCAAGCTGGAACAGATTGCAGATAATGAAGTCCGGAAAGTTCAAGAAATTACCCGTCTTGAGGAAGAAGAAAAAGAACTATTTGGGTTCGATTTGACAGAATTTATAACTGCACAGGAGATCAGGCGCGCGGAGAACCCGTGGTTAACCCAGCAATGCTTGCAAAGATTGGTTGAGCAATACCTCAAAGAAAGGATTGGAGCCGGTTTTTATATCATTGGCGAAATGGCACTTAAAAATTTGAGATTGTCGGCTTCTGCCAGAGGTATCCTCCGCGATGATTTAAGAAAGTTGCCTGGGGGGAGAAACGCTCTCAGACGTTCATGGGAGAACTATCTAAGCGGCAACAGGCCGAATCACCCATTGACCTTTGACCCGGATGCTGCTTCAAAAAATAGAGACAGTTTCTTTATTACTTCGATGCATCCGCTGGCAAAGCAGGCAGCGGAGTATTTCTCGGGCAATGATACTGCTTATTTAAGATTGCAGTATTATTCGACCAGTATTCCAGCAGGAACATATCTGTTTACTGTATTTGCATGGAAGTATGTTGGCTTTAATACATACACGAGGCTGGTCACAGTATGCAAAAATGAGGTCATTGCCACGGAACTGCCGGACATTCTCGAATTTGCTGCGAATATGCCGTATGGACGGGATGAATGCTACGACTGGTCGGGATTGGAAAATATGCATGTTCAGATGTGGATGAACGCCAGAGACGCGCATAAGAGGGATGTTAACACTACAACAACATTCAAACTTGAAAGTCTGGCAAATAACCAGCGGAATCTTGTACGTTCTCTGGAACAGCAAATAAATGATGCATATGACGACTCCATTCGCCGTATGCGAATGAGCGAACTTGAAACCGTACAGGAAAACTATAGCCGAAAGGTCAATTCAATTAAGGAAGCTGCATCCAGGGCAGATATATATACGACACTATTGGTAAATGGAATAATAACCATCATGGAGGAGTAAAAATGGCAATGCTTCATATACTTCGTGAAACCTATGGACATGCCGATTGTCGCGACTTAGGTTCGAGAAAGCTTGAACAGCTGCGCGATGGTTTAAAAACGGTTGCGCCTGAAGAGATTACTTCGGCAGACGATGGGAAAGAGTATATTGAACTTTTACGGAAATTCCGAGAGGCTGTTGCGGAAAATGATAAACTCCATGGAGAAAACTATCCACAGCTGTTAAACTCCCTGCTCTCGGTTGGAGAAGACGGACTCTATTCAAATAATCTGCGCTTTTTATTTGAACTCATACAGAATGTAGACGACTGCGATTTTCATAGCACAGATGACTGCAGGCTGGACATGAGATTCGATTTCAGCAATGGGGAAATTATCCTTTCCTATAACGAGGTAGGTTTCATTCCGTTTAATGTGTTTGCAATTACCGGTATTGCCGAAGCTGCAAAGAATGTGTCGGCTTCCAAGAATGAAATAGGGGAAAAGGGTATCGGCTTTAAGTCTGTATTTGGTGTTGCCAAGCGAGTGCTAATTCGTAGCGGATGGTTCTCATTTGAGCTTTATAAAGACAATTTTACCATTCCTGTTCCCTCGTATAGTAGAGATGATTATTGTAACGGGACACAAATGACACTCTATGTCCCCGGCAGGGCGGAAGAGATTTATTACCAGGTAAAGAAACAATATTGCCGGAAAGACGCAATATTCAGCCGGAATCCTCTTCTTTTTCTTAACAAGTTGACATCATTAAAGATGTATTTTGATAAATGGAGAAGTATGGAATTCCGCGTGACCCGATCAATATCGAAAGATGACGCGGGAATTCAATCGGAAAGAGATGTCACCATTTCTGTTGACCTTCACGACTATGAAAATTGCTATGAGACTAATGTTAAGGAGTCTATTCTCTGCACGAGGTACACCTATCCTGTTACATATAGCAGAAAAGCATGTCAGGCGCGTTACGGCGAAGATACAGAAGTAGGAAGCAATGGCGGTAAAAAAATGTTTCTTCAGGCCGTTATGCCCAATACGGATTACATTGAGGATGTGGGCGCCGGCTCGTTGTATTCATTTTTACCTACGCAATTGAAGCTGACTGTTCCTATTGTGTGTCATGTTCCTTTTAAACTGGATGCATCCAGAGAATTCGTTGACCCGCAAGATAAAAACCCCCTGTGGTTTCAGGAATCCAGTAAATATCTATCTGAACTGATGGATTATGCATATTCTGACTGGTGCAAGGTCACCAGAGAGAATATTGTTGGTTATCTTCCCGGTGTCAGGGAGAGCTTATTTGCCAAAAATAACGGTAAAGAGGAATGCCTGAGTGAGCAAAAATGCTTTCTTGGAAGTCATTACCTGCAATTACCTTTGTTTAGGACGGTTGATGAAACCTTTAGGACAAGCAGCGATATTTTTTGCTTTGTTCAGGAAGAGGACATAGCCGAACCGGAAAAAGTATACCGATGGATGGGATATCGAAAGGCTCTATTCATTCCCCCTGCGTCTGTACGTATTATAAAGTTTGGAATAGATACAGAGCGAAACGTGAATGCTCAGCTGTTCAGAAACGCTATAAAAAAAGAATCGATTACCTCTGAAGCACTGGATTATTTGGATTCCGTAGGATTTGAATACAGTGAAAAGAACATCCCAGATCAGGAATTGTTTGAATTGACAGCAGGCCAAATCGAGACAATCATGCGCCATAACCGATTTGCTGATTTGTTTCAGAAAATCGCATGTAATTGTGTGCGGAATAATATGCGCCCGAAGTTTTCAATCGCCGGTGCTGCACTCCAGCAGCTATCAGAAAAATTATATCCTGGATTCGAGCTTAAGGAGACACCAAGGCAAGTTGAAAACTACATGACTTTTTGCGGGGGAAAGTGCGTCTGCATGGATATTGATGAAAGTAGATATCTGCCTTGCTATAATGCTGTTCTGCTTTCCAACCGGAACATCTTGTCATCATTCGCCGCATTTTGCTACGCAATGGATCAGCGGGATACTTTTGCCGCTCGCATAAAACTGCGCGAAGCATCAATCAGGTTAAATCAATATGTAGAGGATGATACCAGAACAGCAGCAGATTTTCTGAGGGACTTAAAGAACATCCGTCTGTCGGTAAAGGAGACTCTTGGTAATGATGGGTACAAAAGTTATATTGGCCTCATCTTAAAATCCGGTACGGACAGAGGCCGCTTTATCCAGGAGATCCTTCAGAATGCGGACGATTGTGATTATCCGGAAGGCGCGACTCCTACGTTTCTATTAAAACAGCAACATTCATCTGTTGTGACTGAGTATAACGAAGTAGGATTTACCCGGGCAAATATCCGTTCGATTACTGCAATTGGAGAATCAACAAAGAATAAGCTGCTAAATGGTGAAACGATTGGTGAAAAGGGAGTGGGCTTCAAAACAATTTTTGCGATCGCATCTGAAGTAAGAATATTTAGCGGTGACTATAATTTTGCATTAACAGACCGCGAGCCTACCATACCCAAATCTACCAAGGCACCGCCCAATCGTGCCGAAGGAACAAGAATGGAGATCCTTCTCAAAGACAAATCTTCGTTCCCATCCTATAATGAGAAAGCAATTCTTGAGCTTTGCCTTTGCCTCAGAAAACTGAAAAAACTCGAAATCGGCGCACATACTGTTACAATCGAGGATATTGACAACCGAAGAATCATCACCATTGACAAAAAACAGCACGCCTTTAAAAAATATGCTCATAGCTTTGTTGTGGATGATAAAGAAGCGCTGCGCGAGCATGAGAACGGGACGCGCAAAGTATCCCCGAAGCAGAACATAATATGTTTTGTTCCGGAAAAGAACGAACTCTCGGAATACAGTTTATATACCGGTATGCCTACCAAGTATAAGATAAAGATACCGCTTGTAATAGACGCGCCATTTGAACTTACAACTTCGAGAGAGGAAATCGACACGGGTAGTATTTCATGGAATCCTATCGTCCGTAAAGAAATGTATACCGCAATCCGGCTGGTTATGGACTCACTTAAGACCGAAGAACGTTCATCCGTGTTGCGCTATGCAAGATTTGTGCATCGTATTCAGGGTAATATTCATGTCTACGTAAATGATATTTCGGATTGCAGCTATTTGACTTCTTATCCATTTTTGGAAGAACTCAAGTCGAGCAATATCCTACCAACATTTGATCCGGAAGTATTCGCTATGCCGAGCAGGAAAACAGCACTTCGGTATCCCGATGCTGCAAATATACTATTTCGTTTATTCTCCACTTCGGACTTTGGCGGTATACGCCCTGCATCTGTAATCGATGTGCCAAGTACAGACTACGAAGCGGCTCTGAATGCCTTTGGGTGTGAGTTTGCAGATTTTCAGACGGTATTTTCAGTAATAGCAGAATATGCGGAAGAATTCATTCACGAAGAAGAGTTCCGCACGAAGCTGTATGAATATCTTCAGAACACCCCTGATGAATATCGTGACCGATTGAAACAGTATTCAATTATTCCCGTTTTCGGAAAAACTTCAGGCGAGACGCAGTACATACCATGGAAAAATGATAGCATTTTTGTTAAACGCGGAACTTATGTTTCTGGCGCCGATTACTACGTGTTGAATGAAAAACTGCTTCCCAAGGCCACTTGTGAAAGAATATTTGATGTCAACATTAATGAGATGAATGTTGAATGGGAACGCAGTAGATATAATGAAAGGCTTCAGAAAATCATACGCGGCAGCGACATTGAAGCAAAATACAGGTATTTGATGAGTGAGTACAAATCCGGTGCCCTTGAGAAAAATGCCTCGTTTGGTGTTCTTTATGCCTTGGGAGAGGCAATTCCCTTAAAAAATCAACTTGGCGAGATTGTTGATACGAAACTGTTCCTGTGTGCTCTGCCATCTGGGTATTTCCCTGTCAGGATGATTCAGCGAATCACGGTTCATGAGGAATGCCGCGGTTTTGCGGAATTCATGAAATGCAGCGAGCTTAGCGGCATTCATTACGAAAATATAGAGTATCATGAAGAATTAACGGCTGACGATGTTGAGACCTTGATAGACGAGTACTTTGTTAACTCAAAAGAAATATTACAAGGTTTTTCTTGGGAGGGGTATTTGTCGGATAAGCTTTTGAGCAAATATCAACTTGACTACTTGGCTTATGGTCGGACTAACGAGTATGATGAAACACACACTTTTCCTGAAAACCCTGCCGGTGATCGTGCTTTACTAAAGGCGCATGTCAATAAACTGTGGCAAAATCTGATTAAAGTGGTATCAGTAAACGTTGAACAAACTGTTTTAAAAGGACAGAAAAATAATGGAGAAACCTTTGACCTTAGAATCAATGATGCCCGAGAAGGCGCCTTGACGATCTACACGCCAGAAGGTGCTCATGGACTATGCTTTTGCCAAATGTGCCATCAAGTTAAACCCCATAGGTTGATTGAGGTTAATAATATCGAGGCGCAGCCCAGATACTATTTTCCACAGCTGAGAATTTCCCTTTGTCTTGAATGCAGTAAGCGATTTGAATCTCTCAGAAGCAATGAGGAAATCAGAAATGAATACATCGAAGCCATAAAAACTGCCGAAATCCAGAATCAAGGCAAGATAGATATTCCTATTGGAGAGGAAACAATTACTTTTACGGCTAATCATCTTGCTGAGATACAGGAGATATTAACACGAATGTCCGATTCAAAAACGCAATTGGGGAGGAATAATACTATCTGCTTACAGAAGCAATTAGGAGTCTTCTGAGTTTGTCCTCTCAGCGGGAATGTGGAGCTTGTCGAATCGCATCATCAGCTCCTTCAGGCCAAAATAGCTTCATTGAACCACGAGCGGAGGCTTTTTGTTAAGATGATATTGCTGCCCGCCTCATTGGGATTAGGCTCAACGGTGAAGCTCTTGAAAACGATATTATCTCTGCGAAGCTTTGCATTATGGATGCGTGACATCATCCTTAGTAATGTCTTATTTGTTTATATGTATAGACGTTTATTGGATAATGGACGTCCCTACGCGTTAATTGAAACGTTTCCATATACCGAACTGAAAGATCCGAAAACCTTCATCGAAGTACTGTGTACTGGATTGGAGCTATATCCAAACTCGAAACTCGGAGCCTAACGGTAAAACTTTAAATGATACCGAAAATTATAATATAGAAAAAATGTTTGGAGAACTGGAAGAACATATTATGACTATGCTAACCACCTTCAGATAATGAATCAAAAAATATCTTTTATTGTTCGGAGAATTGGCGATGAATACCGCCTTGAATCTAAAATGGAAAAAATGTGCGAATTAATACTTATTTAGTTTATGTATCAATTTTTTATGAGGAGAGAGCTACTCCTGAGCTTAAGTTTATAAGTTTAGGAGATTTGTAGCTAAGTACCCGAGTTTAAGTCTATTAGCGACATTTTCAAAAAACATGTCATATTTCATGGCATACTTATTTTTTGGATAAGAATTTTATCGTTCAAATGAAGGCTATTTATCTCAAATGTGGTTTGAAAAAATACGATGCTAATGAAGAAATAGGGGAAAACCGCTTAATGCTGAGATTTGCATATTAGTGAGCATTACGGGTTCAAGTCCCGTCACTCAGACCAAATATTGACCGTAGCATTGATACAATGCTACGGTCAATCCTTTTATTATTCGTATAGAAAAAGCCTGCAATACAAGGCGTTTGCCCCATAGGGGTATTCAAAATCCTTTGTATTGCAGGCTTTTTCTGCGTTATAGGGTTTCTCCAGCATTCTCGGCTCAAGGCGTGATTTGAATACCCTAAGAGGAAAAATAAAACAGTTCCACAAAAAATAACAGGGTTCAAGGAAAAATATAAGTTTTTGATTTGCTCCGGCAGGAGCACTTCACCTGAACTTGTCACAAAGAAGGCAGTGCCAGAGATATTCCTCTGACACCGCCAAATTCGTCTTAGCGGTCGAAATACATTGCAAGCACCATGTCTAAGATCCGGTTCGCCTCTTCGCGGTAGTATTCGGAACGCTTGGACTGGTTTGCTTTCAGGCTCTCAACGTCGATCTGGCTGAGTCCATCGATCCTGCCCGGGGCAAGGTTCACCACCTGCTGACGAACCTTGTTCGCGGCATCGTGGCCGAGCTGGAGCTTGTCCGCAAACTCTGCACCGCTTATGTCAAGTGCCATCAGGAGTAGTGCCAGCCCGTGCTTCGGGGAGACTTCGATTAGCTGTTCTACCTTACGGAGAAACACCCTCTGCGCTTCAGATAAGGCTTCCCTATCGATGTAATCATCCTCAATAGAGGGTACCGTGACAGCGGTGTATCCGAATTCATCCTCCAAAGATTCAACGGACACGACGAGCTTGTGTTCATCATGAACGACTCCACCGTCAAGACCATCCGTAAGCTGAAAGACGGTCAGGGCCAGTATCTGTGGCAACCTTCGCTGACCGCCGGCACACCCGACACGATCCTCAACCGCCCGGTCTACACCTCCGCTTACGTTCCCGCTCTGGGCGCCGGCGCTAAGACGATTGCGTTCGGTGACTTCAAATATTACTGGATTGCCGACCGTCAGGGCCACAGCTTCAAGCGCCTCAACGAACTGTTCGCCACCACGGGTCAGGTGGGCTTCATGGCCACCCAGCGCGTGGACGGCAAGCTGATTCTGCCGGAGGCCATCAAGGTGCTCCAGCAGCACGCGTAACGGAGGTGCGGTATGAGCTACAACACAAAAAACTACACCGAGCAGGGCGGCGAAAAGACCGTCATCGGCGGTACGCTGGAAATCAAGGAGGGAGCCTCGGTAACGGGGCTTCCTTTTCCCCAGATCTCGGCAGCCAACGAAACCGCTCTTGGAGGCGTGAAAGCGGCCCTGAGAACCGTAACGGATACCGTCCCAGTCAAAATCGGCACTGACGGCAACCTCTATGTACCGGCTTACCCTGTGGTACCGGAAATACCTGCGGCGGAAAATCAGTCAGTGAGCACGGCTGATGATATTCCGGGGCTGCTGGCCGATTTTAATGCTCTGATCACAAAGCTAAAGGCCGCCGGACTCATGACGGCGGATGCTTAAGGATAACGAAAGGACGGCGACAATATGACGCTGCTTGAAAAAGTCAAAGCAAACCTCATTCTTGAGCACACGGCGGACGACGAACTCCTGCAGATGTACATCACCGCCGCCGTCAAATATGCCGAGAGCTTCCAGCATCTGTCAGAAGGCTCTTATCTCGACAGCCAGATGCCACCAACCACGTAACAAGCCGTCATCATGCTGTCGTCCCACTTCTACGAGAGCCGGGACGGCAGTACCGGCGGCTTTTTTGCCGACAATGTTCAAGCGGGGCAGCAAGTTTGGAATACAGTAAACCTGCTTCTGCGGCTCGACCGGGACTGGAAGGTGTGAGCAATACAGATAAAAAATGGTCTTATGAGCGAAGCCACGCATCGTTGAAGCGTTCTCTAAATTCCTCGAGAACCTCTTCGAAGCGAGTAAACCCTTCTTGCCTCATTCGTTGGGCGAAGCCAATGCTACGCTCTGTACCAATAATTGCTGACCAAAAATATTGTACCATTCCTGTGGCATCACGTTGATTCATTCTGCCGATGGTAAGGTTAACCCCGCTTTTTAATTCTTTTGATGCATTGGGAGAATTCAGAATGGGTTGAAAGACATGTTCATATAGAAAATTCATAAGTTCTTGTTCTTTAGTCATGATGTACCTTGCTTTCTGGCGTAGAGGAGTCAATCTCCTCAATGTGCTTTACTACTCTCATAGTGGCATTTTTGCTCGGGTCATGGCGGTAGACAGAAGCCGACTGGAATTTTTTGGACTCCGCACTTTTGGGCAAATTTTTCTGTTTGCAAACGACATATCCGAATGGCTCAAGGATGCACTTTATCATCAAGCCGACTGCTTGTTTGGTGAAATTGTCATCAAATGATATAGATGGGTTCTTGATGTCAAGCAAAATATCCTCAAGGTGCTTTGCCAACGGAGAAAGTGCAGGTTTTCCCGCATCGCTTGCTTCGATCATCTGGATTATACCATTGTCACTGGAAAGAGACTCGAATATGAGCATTGCATTCGCATTACCTAAAAATTTGCTACAGTTGGGGTTTTGCGTGATAAAGTCGTTAAATGTGGCTTTCATAGTGTACGCTCCTTTTCAGTTATTTATTTTTGTATAACCAAAATATCATAACTGAAATCAAATGTCAATAGCCATATGAAAAAATTTTTTTGGGAAGGTTTGAGCATGAGCTTTGGAAAACTGAATACCTTCGTCGACATTGTGAGTACTGTGAGCACGAAGGACGCGGAGGGCTTCGCCACGACAGCCAATACCATGCTCGCGTCCGTCCGGGCGTACCGGGAGGGGAGACACGGCTCGGAGCGCTGGGCAAACATGGCGGCGTACTCCGAAGCGACTGACTTATTTCACTTCCGCGCCATTCCCGGCGTGACGGTCACCACCGCTATGACGCTTATCTGCGGAGAGGAGCGGTTCGATATCACTTCCGTGGAGAACGTGAAAGGGCGCGGGATGTATATCGAGGTGCTGGCAAAGGAGGTGAAGCCAAGTGGCTAAAGCAACATTTCAAATGCCGGAGGACTTCCTTCTGAAACTCTCGCGGCTCGGTGAAAAAACCGATGAAATCATTCCAAAGGTGCTGGAAGCGGGTGGCAAGGTGGTTGAGGCCAAGGTCAAATCAAACCTGCAGGCCGTTATCGGCAGCGGCACAAAAGAAAAAAGCCGATCCACGGGGGAACTGCTCTTGGCACTCGGAGTTTCTTCCGCAAGACAGGATAAGGACGGAAATTTCAATGTTAAGGTTGGATTTTCTGAGCCTCGTTCCGACGGAAAAAGCAACGCCATTATCGCGGGCGTTCTCGAATACGGCAAAAGCGGACAGCCTCCTAAGCCTTTTCTGAAACCAGCAAAATCATCCTGTAAAAATGCCTGTGTTGACGCGATGATCACGGCATTTGAAAAGGAAGTCGAAAACATATGAGCTTGCTTCAAGAACTGAGCGACCTCATCTCACCGATTCTACCCGTTGAGACAGGCGCTTTTTCAGCACCCGCCCCGGATCAATATGTTGTGATTACGCCGCTGGCGGATACCTTTGAACTTTATTCCGATAACAAGCCCCGAAACGAAACACAGGAAGCCCTGTTGTCCCTTTTTGATAAAGGCAACTACACCTCTGTAAAAAACCAAATTATCCGCACCCTGCTGAACGCGGAATTCATCATTACTGACCGCCGGTATGTGGGGTATGAGGATGATACCGGCTACCACCACTACGCCATTGATGTGGCAAAAAACTACGAACTGGAGGAATAGCAAATGGCTACTATCGGGCTGGATAAGCTCTATTACTCAAAAGTCACAGAAGCCGCGGACGGTACCGAAACTTACGGCACTCCCATTTCACTTGCCAAGGCGATGAAAGCGGATCTGTCTGTCGAGCTTGTGGAAGCGACGCTCTATGCGGACGACGGACCCGCCGAGGTTGTAAAGGAATTCAAAAGCGGTACGCTCTCGCTTGGCATCGACGATATCGGCGTTACCGCCGCCGAGGACCTTACGGGCGCAAAGCTTGACGACAATCACGTCGTGGTATCCGGCAGCGAGGATGGCGGCACTCCCGTCGCGGTAGGCTTCCGTGCAAAAAAGGCGAACGGGAAGTACCGCTATTTTTGGCTCTACAAAGTGAAATTCGGCATTCCGGCGACCAACCTCGCCACCAAGGGCGACAGCATAACCTTCTCCACTCCGACCATCGAGGGCACGGTGTTCCGCCGCAACAAGCTGGATGAAAACGGTAAGCATCCTTGGAAAGCCGAGGCCAACGAGGACGATACGAGCGTACCGGCATCTGTTATCACCGGCTGGTACACGCAGGTCTACGAGCCTGTGTTCACAGCGCAGACCGGAGGTGAAGGCTAATGGCTGATGAAAGAAGTTCGAAAATCACCATTGGTGGCGTTGAGTATGAGATGCTCCTCACCACGAAAGCAACAAAGGAAATCGCGGGGCGCTATGGCGGGCTTTCCAACCTCGGCGAAAAGCTGATGAAAACTGAAAATTTCGAGATGGCTCTCGATGAAATCGTATGGCTCATCACGCTGCTCGCCAATCAGTCAGTGCTCGTAAACAATCTGCAGAATCCCGCAGACAAGCGCGAGCTGCTCACCGAGGAGGCTGTCGAACTACTTACCTCGCCGTTTGAGCTTGCGGATTACAAAAACGCCATCATGGACGCAATGTATAAAGGAACGAAGCGCCATGTGGAAAGCGAGGAGGAACCCTCAAAAAACTCACCGGTCGGGTAAGTGACGAAGAGTTATTTGCCCGGCTGATTTTTTATGGAACGACCCTGCTCGGCCGGGCGGAGTCCGAAGTTTGGGTGATGCCAATCGGACATCTGCTCGACCAGTGGGAATGCTACAAGCAATACCACGTTCTGGCAAAGCCAAAACGCGAGTATTACATTGACGATATTATCCCCGGCGGGATTTGATTCTATGCCGCTATCGGCAATAATCCCGTTACGTTCACGAATGATCTGTTGATTTCTTGCCGATAATATAATATAATAAGCAAGTAGTCAAAGGAGGAATGGCGATGAACTATTTGTCGGTAGCGGATACAGCGAAAAAGTGGAATATGTCCGAGCGCACGGTGCGTAACTACTGCGCACAGAATAAGATACCCGGTGCATTCCTCACGGGCAAGACATGGAACATCCCGGAGAGCGCCACGAAGCCTGACAGGATAAATGCCCGTACTGCCGCGCCGAAAACACTGCTGGATATTTTGAAAGCGGAGCAGGCCGCGAAAACCTCTGGTGGCATCTATCATAAGGTGCAGATCGAACTGACCTACAATTCCAACCACATCGAGGGCAGCCGTCTTACACACGATCAGACGCGCTATATCTTCGAAACGAATACCATCGATGTCGCCGGAGAGTCCATGAATGTGGATGACATTGTGGAAACCGCAAACCACTTCAAGTGCATCGACATGATTATCACGCAAGCAAAGTATGCGCTGTCGGAGAAGTTCATCAAGGAACTGCATCTGACGCTGAAAAGCGGCACCAGCGACGCACGGCGAGACTGGTTTGCCGTGGGCGATTACAAGCGGATGCCCAATGAGGTGGGCGGCAGAGATACCACGCCGCCGGAGAAAGTGTCCATCGCGATGAGTGCGCTGCTTGCCGAGTATAATGCGGTCAAGGAAAAGACGCTGGAGGACATCATCGGTTTTCATGTGCGCTTTGAGTCCATCCACCCCTTTCAAGACGGCAACGGTCGTGTCGGACGGCTTATCATGTTCAAGGAATGCCTGCGAAACGGCATCGTGCCGTTCATCATCGACGACGATACGAAGATGTTTTACTATCGCGGACTGCATGAGTGGAACAGCGAAAAGGGCTATCTAACTGATACCTGCCTTGCGGCACAGGATGAGTTCGAGAAGTATCTGGACTATTTCAGAATTGCGTATTAATCTGAATACGGGGAGGAAACACCATGCAGAAGAAAGCGTTAGTCATCATCGACATTCAGAACGATATCACAAAAAACTACAAGGAGATCATCGCTAACATCAACAGAACCATCGACTGGGCGGTTGAGCACGAAATTCATGTAGCTTATATCAAGCATAACAATCTGTCGGAAGGCACACGAACCTTCAAGCCGGATACGCATGGTGCTGAACTTGTGCCGGAAATGAAGATCATATCCGAGAATATCTTCACAAAATCTAAGGGAAACGCTCTGACCTGTGAGGCCTTCGCGGACTTTGTCGCCAAGAACGAGATCACAGATTTCTATATTGCCGGAGCAGACGCCATAGCCTGTGTAAAAGCCACTTGCTACAATATGGCTAAAGAAGGCTATGTCGTTCACGTTCTGTCTGATTGCATCACCAGCTACGATAAGAGAAAAATTGATGAAATGCTTCAGTATTACGAAAGCAAGGGCTGTAATCTCATCACTCTTGATAATCTGCTTGCAGACTGATACCAGATGCGCGTAAGGTAAACAGACGGATAAATCAGAATTTGAACTTAATGATAACACTTTTTACATTTTTCTGATGGAGGTGCCGTATGAAAATGAAATCACTTATTTTAAAGCAATGGTTAAGCGTTACCTTTGTTTCTGTTTTGCTATTGGGCGCATCCTATTTGGTTTATTTTATGCTATTTACATTTTTCGAGCGGTTTGGAAATTCAGATGGACAATATGGTTTTGTGTCAATCCTTCGAGTTGGATATGGTGTTTTTTTGATGGCTCTGTGTATCTGTTTATATTTTACTAAGATGTTAGACTGGATTAAAGCTTGTTTCCTAACAGTTGGAATGTCAGCATTTTTGATTGCAATTTCAGTACAATTATATTTTGCCCCTTGGATTTTTATATCACTGGCGGCATTTGTGGTTTTGACAGGATTGTTTATATTATTCAAACTTAAAAAGAAATGGTATCACTTTTATGCAATATTGTTAGCAATTCCGTTTCTAATACTATATTTATGAAATTGCCAGACAAATTTCAATTTGTCGCTGTGATTCGAAGTAAATAACGATGCAACCCGCTCAGGAGCAACCGAAAGGCTGCTCCTTTTTCATGCCATTTTTGAGGAAGGAGGTGGTTACATGGCGGACAATTTCGGCTTAAAAATCGGAGTCGAGGGCGAAAAAGAGTTCAAGAAAGCGCTCACGGACATTAACCAGTTCTTCAAGGTGCTCGGTTCGGAAATGAAGCTGGCTGAATCCGAATTCAGCAAAAACGAAACCAGTGTCGAGTCGCTTACCTCCAAAAACGAGGTGCTGACCAAACGGAAGAGTATGGCGGACGGAAAGGTTTCCTTCGCCTACAGTTCCTTCCTCGGCTACGATATGGGAGAGGACGGTCATTTATATATCGTAGAGGAACAGGCGAAAATCGTACGCAGAATCTACGATGAGTTCCTTACCGGAAAGACCACCTATCTCATTGCCGCAAGGCTTACCGAAGAAGGCATCCCCAGCCCGATGGGAAAGGCAAAATGGCAGGATACCACGGTCCGGAGCATCCTCAAAAATGTAAAATATCGCGGGGATTCAATTTTGCAGTCAACGTTCGTAGAGGATTTTTTGACAAAAAAAGTGAAGAAAAATAACGGGGAGCTTCCCCAGTATTACATCAGTCAAAACCATCCGCCAATTATACCGCCGGAGAAATTTGAGATGGTTCAGGAAGAGTTTCGTAGACGTAAGGAAGGCGGTCCCTACACCTGCATTTCTCCTTTCTCAGGCAGAATCGTCTGCGGAGACTGTGGCGGATTCTACGGCAGAAAAGTGTGGCACAGCGGTAGCTCCTACCAGTCTTCCGTGTGGCACTGCAATAACAAATTTGCCAAGCGGAAATACTGCTCCACGCCATCGGTAAAGGAAGATGCCATCATGAAGTGTTTTGTAGATGCCTTCAACAGCGTTCTTGCGAGAAAAGACGAGATTGCACGGAACTACGAGAAATGCCTTGCTGAGATTACTGACGATGCCGAATATATACATAGACTTGCCGAGGTAGACAAGCTTTGCTCGGGACTTGCCGCGAGCATACATGATAATCTCACCAGAGAGAGCCGTATGATAGACGACGCTGGAGAGAACAGTCCGCTCAAAAAAGAGCGCAATGAGATAACCGCTGAATATGAAGCTTTGCAGAAGGAACACCAGGAACTTACAACCAAGATTGCTCTTTGCTCGGCCAAAAAGGTGCAGATTCGAGGTTTCCTCGAGCTATTGAAAAAGCAGAAGAAGCCTCTGGTGGAGTTCGACCCGCTCGTATGGCAGGCGGCCGTCCAATACATGGTGATCAACGAGAACTGCACGGTGAAGTTCGTCTTCAGAGACGGAACGGAACTGCCCTGGATGATCGACTCCGGCGTTAAGGCTTATAAGAAAAGAAAGACAACGGAATCATGACGACCTCTACCAGAATGATTCTTCCCAAATCAGAAAAAGCGGAGAAGAAACGAGTAGCGGCATATTGCCGGGTATCCTCATCCAGCGAGGAGCAGCTTCACAGTTGTGCCGCGCAGGTGAAATTTCACACTGAGATGCTCACCGCTGATGAGACCTGTGAGTTCGTCGGTGTATATGCCGATGAGGGTATCAGCGGTACCTCGGTCAAAAAACGGTTCCAATTTATGAAGATGATTGAGGATTGCCGTGCCGGGAAAATAGACGCCGTCATAACAAAGAGCGTGTCCAGATTCGGTAGGAACACCGTGGACACGCTTGTTTATACCCGTGAGCTGAAAATACTCGGCATTGACATATATTTCGAGAAGGAGAACCTACATTCCACCAGTCCGGACGGCGAACTCATGCTCACCCTTATGGCGGCGTTTGCGGAGTCTGAATCCGAATCCATGTCGGAGAACATCAAATGGGGGTTGCGGGAAGCATATAAAAAAGGACAGGCGGAAAGTCTGCCTCTGGGCAAATTCTACGGCTACAAACAGGAAAACCGCACCATTTCAATTATTGAAGAAGAAGCCAAGGTCATACGGAGAATCTACGATGAGTACCTAATGGGTCTGAACAGCGCAGAAATAGCCGGAAAACTGACTGCGGAAGGAATACCGACAGAACGAGGAAATTCTGTATGGCATGAAACAGTCATAAGAAAAATCCTGCGGAATGAAAAATATATGGGTGATTCGTTGTTTCAAAAATCTTTTATAGTCAATCCGCTTTCGCACCAAAGGAAAAAGAATAAAGGCGAACTAACGCAGTACTTCGCCACTGATTCATTTCCGCCAATCGTTGATCGAACCGTCTGGAACCTGGTTCACGTAGAGGAACAGAGGCGAACGGAGTACTGCCGGGAACACGGTCTAACCCACTACGCTAACAGTTCCGAGCAGTCCCCGTTTTCCTCACGCATCGTCTGCGGCGTTTGCGGAAACACCTATCAAATGCTGACATCAAAACAACGCGATAATTATGGAAAGATATACTGGCGCTGTACCTCATTTCACGGGAACAAAGGTACACCTAGCTTTCCAAATACAGTATCATGGGAACATCCGTATCCGCATAATAATAGTTTAAAAGCTGATATGGGAATTCTTAATGCTGATAATAGTATCAATTCGCTTGTTGAATTTTAAATTTGGATTTCAGAAAGCGGTAGTGCTTACAATATGGAGTATTAGCGTTTTGCCGCGAATCAACACGGTATAGATGAGCAATTCATGCTATTTCCTGCCGGAATAGGCTTTCTTTATCGTTCTGTTTTACCGCTAAGAGAACAAATTCCCGAAACTCCACTATCATACTTGGATATGAAATATAGCAGCTGTGATATTTTGAAACGATTTGTCGAACAATGAAACGAAAGGTCGTCGTTCCTTGACAAATCGTTTCTTTGTATCAAAATCGCCGTGATTAGGCACGAATTGACCGTAGCATTGATACGATGCTACGGTCAATTCTTTTATTATTCATATCAAGAAAGCTTGCAATACAAGGGATTTGCCCCACAGGGGTATTCAAAATCCGTTGTATGGCAGGCTTTTTCTGCGTTATGGGGCTTCTCCGGCATTCTTGGCTCAAGGGGCAATTTGAATACCCCTTGAGGAAAAATAAAATAGTACTACGAAAAATAAAATGGTTCGAGGGAAAATAAAAGTGTATGATCCGCTCTGCCCAAACACTTGATTTGATAGTGTTAGTAGGGCTAATCAGATTTTTTCGCCGAGTACTTCGTGGATTTCCTTCGCTTGACAGCAGCTTCGTCTTCCACGATTTCGAGGTCACCAAACCGGGCGTTCGGAGCCCCCAACGATTTTCTGCCCTATGGGATTGCGGGCACGATCCCACTCGCCGATAAAAACTTTGGATTCTTGACCTGCGTCAATTTTCTTTCGGCCTTTTGAAGGCATAATTAGGTTGAAAGAAAGAATGGAGGCGATAAAAATGAAACAATTTGAAAGAAAGCTTCTCACCCTGACGAAACGCTACGCCGCGCCGCTCACCTTTGCCGCCGGGGCGTTGACGATCATCGGATATGCCGCCGAAAGGCTCACCGATTGGAGAGCGTTCATCCTTACGGCGTATCTTGTGGCTACGGTTTTTGCGGGGCTGCCGATTCTTTTTCGGGCTCTTACCGGTCTGCGGGTGAAAGCGGTGGGCATCGAACTTCTATTGAGCGTAGCGGTCATCGGCGCATTGTATATCGGAGAATACAGCGAGGCGGCCATCGTGACGTTCCTGTTCCAATTCGGCTCCTATCTTGAGCAGCGAACCCTCGGCAAGACGAAAAGCGCCATTAAGGCACTTACCGAGATGGCTCCGGCCACCGCTTGGCGGCTCGATTCTTCCGGCACCGTGGAAATTCCCGCGGACGACGTGGAGGAGGGCGACCGGCTGCTGGTGAAAACGGGAGGAAAAGTAGCGGTAGACGGCGTGATCGAGTCGGGAGGAGGGTATCTCGATGAATCCAGCATCAACGGAGAATCCACCCCCGCGCACAAAAGCCTCGGTGACCCGGTCTTTGCGGGCACGATTTTGGATGGCGGCACGCTGGAGATGCGCGCGACCAAGGTCGGAGAGGACACCACCTTTGCAAAAATCATCGCGCTGGTGGAGGAAGCGCAGGACGCGAAATCTCCCGCGGAACGGTTCATCGACCGCTTCGCGAGATGGTATACGCCTGCGGTGGTGGTTCTCGCGGCCATCACGTGGCTGATCACCCGGAACCTTGACACGGCGATTACGGTTCTGGTGCTGGCCTGCCCCGGCGCTCTGGTGATCGGCGCTCCCGTAGCCAATGTGGCGGGGATCGGGCGCGGTGCCCGGAACGGCACACTGCTCAAGGGAGGCGACAGCGTTCACACGTTTGCTAAAGTGGACACGATGGTCTTTGATAAGACCGGGACGCTGACGGCGGGTCACCCCGGCGTGACAACGCTCTATTCCTATACGGATCATGTCCAAGAAGCGCTGGAGCTTGCGGCGGCAGTGGAAAGCACGAGCGGCCACCCGCTCGGCGCCGCAATCGTAAGCTACGCAAAGGCTCGGGGCGCGGCGCCCTCGGAAACCATGCACAGCGAAGCGGTTAAAGGGCTTGGGCTTCGTGCCAAGGTAGACGGCAAGCCGGTGCTGGCGGGCAGCGCCCGCATGATGGGGGAGAACGGGATTCCGCTTACGGAAGGGCAGCGCCGAGACCTTGAGGAGGCGCAGACCCGCGGCGCCAGCACCGTTTTGCTGGCCGTAAACGGGGAAATCCTCCTGCTGTTCGCGATATCCGACGCGATCAAGCCGGGCGCGGCGCAGATGATCTCCGATCTGCACAAGCTCGGCGTCAAACGCACGGTGATGCTCACCGGCGACAACCGTAAAACCGCCGAGGCGGTGGCGGCACAGATCGGGCTAGGCGAGGTGCGGGCGGAGCTGTTGCCGCAGGATAAATTGGCCGCGGTGAGGGCAATGCAGCGGGAAGGGCATATCGTGGCTTTTGTGGGCGACGGCATCAACGACAGCCCCGCGCTGGCCGCCGCGGATATCGGAATCGCCATGGGCGGAGGCACGGACGTGGCCGTGGAGACCTCCGATGTGGTGCTGATCCGGTCGAATCTCGAGAGCATCCCGGCCGCGCTGCGGCTTGCCAAGCGCACCGTAGGGCTCACGCGCCAGAATATCGTCATCGCGGTCGGCACGGTACTTTTGCTGCTCGCGGGCCTCTTTGCGGGCTACATTCATATGGCGAGTGGCATGTTTGTCCACGAGGCGAGCGTCCTTGTCGTGATTCTCAACGCCATGCGTCTGCTGCGTTCCGCGCAAAAAGATAATATAGATCCAAAAACTTGACGCGGGTCAAGGAAATTGCTTAAAATGATGATAGAATGACATTGTAGTCTGAAAGAGAGGGAGGAACCATCATGAAAAAAGTGACGATGCAGTTGGAGCAGCTCGTTTGCCCCACTTGCGCCCAGAAGATTGAGACCGCCTTGAAAAACGCGCCCGGCGTGGAATCGGTCGCCGTTCTGTTTAATTCCAGTAAGGCGAAAGTGCAATATGATGAAGAGACGACGGAGCCGGAGGCGCTTGCCGCGGTGGTGCGCAATCTCGGTTACGACGTGCTGAAACTGATATAAAGAAAAGAGGAGAAAGAATCATGTCTGACAAAAAAGATACTTTTGAAACTTACCCGCCATCCGTTCGCGCCGCTTTTTATGAGCTGGAGGTCGTTCTGCCGGTGGTACGGCGCGTGCACGGGGACGCGCATCCCGAGCTCGAAGAGGTCGGCCGGCTGGTCGGAGAGCTTAAAACGGGGCTATCCGAAGGAGCCGGCCGCGGCGAGCTGCGCGGAATTCTCGACGAGCTTCGCAAGGTTACCGGCGGATACGCCATCCCTGCCGACGCCTGCGGCGGCTACCAAAAGGAATGCCGTCTGCTCTCGCAGATCGACGCCGGCATCCGCTCGGTAACGGAATGAGAAGATAAACGGCCGGCGAACGCCGGTTTGCCGGCCGCTCGACGCCATATCATCAGGGGGGGGAAAACGTCATGCCAGATCACGTCTGCACAGGTCACGTCTGCGCGGAATTGGTGCCCATTTTTAATCATCTCGACCATGAGAGCTTGGTGAAAATCAGCGGGATCACGCAGCACCGGCATTTCCGCCGGGGAGAGACGGTGTTTTCACCGGGCCGGCAAAGCGGGCTGATCATTCTTTCCCGCGGCAGGGTCAAGGTCTATCAGCTTTCCGGCTCGGGAAAAGAGCAGCTCCTGCGCGTTTTGGAGCCGGGCGACTTCTTTGGGGAAGAGACCCTGTTCGGCGCTGAAAATCCGGCCGATTTCGGAGAGGCGCTGGCGAATCTGGAAGTCTGTGCCATCGGGCGGGAAGATTTCATGAATCTTTTGGCGCAGTATCCGTCGATCAGCATCAAACTGCTGGAGGAATACAACCGGCGTCTGGTCGCGGCGGAGCGCCTTGTCACCAGCACGGCGACCGAACCCGTCGCGTCCCGCCTGGCCGGGTATCTGCTGGATTTGAGGAAGGTGGCCGAGTCGAACGAAGTGACGCTTCCGCTCTCCATGAAAGAACTGGCCGCGTTTTTGGGGACGACCCCCGAGACGCTGTCCCGCAGGATGGCGAAACTTGAGGAAGAGGGCCTTTTGGAGCGAAGCGGCAAACGGATCCGCATTTTACGCCCCGAGGCGATTGATGAAATAGAATAGCCGCTCGGTGGCTCAGTGGGCATTGCTTAGAATAGATTGAGGGGAATGGCTCAGTATGGCACTTCAAATCAAACGAATCTATGATCCTTTTGAGGAAAGCGACGGGGTCCGTTTGCTGGTGGACCGACTATGGCCGCGGGGGATTTCCAAAGAAAACGCGCGCCTTGACGGGTGGCTTAAAGAATTGGCTCCCAGCCGCCAGCTCCGGATGTGGTTTGGGCATAGAGCGGAGCTTTTTGCGGAGTTCTCCGTACGGTATCGCGCCGAGATGGAAGCGAGCGCCGAGGCGCAGGCGGCGATCCGACGGATCCTTCTTCAAAGCGGGCAAATGACGGTCACCCTGCTGTATGGGGCAAAAGACCCAATAATCAACCAAGCGGCCGTGCTCAAGGCCTATCTGGACGAAAAAACAAAATCGATCTGACTTGGCGCAGGCGGCATCGTTTGAGTTTAGAAAGAAAAATTTACGGCAAAAACGAAAATCATCCGGTTTTTGGCTTGCAATTCCAAAAGCGCGGTGTTACAATCATGTTGTAGAAATGATATCGATTCCTAATACATAACCATTACCAATAAGAAAGAAGGGAACGACATGAAATTACAGAATCAAGTTGCCGTCATAACAGGGGCGGCCTCGGGCATGGGGAAGGCAATTGCCGAACTCTTCGCCAAGGAGGGCGCGAAAGTGGTCGCGGCCGACCTCAATTTTGAGGGAGCAAAAGCCACGGCCGAAGAGATCGTTGCCGCGGGTGGAAAGGCTTTGGCCATCGCGGTCGATGTATCCAAGGAGGATGACGTATCCGCCATGATTGACGCCGCCGTAGCCAATTACGGCACACTCGATATCCTGATCAATAATGCCGGCATTATGGATGATTTTTCCCCCGCCGCCGACGTCACCGATACACGATGGGAGCGGGTCTTCGCGGTCAATTCCACCGGCGTGATGCGCGCCACTCGAAAGGCGCTCAGTGTCTTTTTGCCTAAGAAAAGCGGGGTTATTATCAACGTGGCCTCGATCGGCGGCCTGCAGGGTGCGCGGGCAGGAGCAGCATATACCGCCTCCAAGCATGCGGTCATCGGATTTACCAAAAATACCGCTTTCCAGTACGGCAAGGAAGGTATTCGCTGCAATGCGATTGCCCCGGGAGCGGTCGAGACGAACATTGCCGCCTCGATGGGCGCCATTAACAAAGCCGGTATGGAGAGAGGGATGCCTGGTATGGCGCTCAATTTGCGCACCGGCCAGCCCGAAGAGATCGCCGCGGTCGCCCTCTTCCTCGCGAGCGACGATTCCAGCTTCATCAACGGCGCGGTTTTAGTCGCCGACGGCGGCTGGACTGCTTATTAAAAGTTTTTAGAAGTCTCACAAAAGCGCCGCCTTGCTTTAGGGCACCGCTTTTTTATTACCGTGAAATGAAAAGGCGGCGTTTCGTGATCAATCGTTTCTTTGTATCAAAATCGCTTTTATTAAACACGAATAAAGAAAAGGAACCGTATTGTTGTGCGGTTCCTTTTCTTTGTTATTTATTCACCGACACCGGAGGTGACACCACTTTTTTGATTGTCTGCCCGCGAGATCACGGGCTTTTTTGTTTTTCTGATAGTGTGTGCCAACAGACGTTTTGCAGCGCGGAGAATCTGCCGGAACGTTACTCGTGGCAGGGCTCATTTGTTTTCGTGTCAAACGGATCACAGGGGCCTTGATCCTCCGGCTTGCATAGATCGCAGATTTCCTGAATCAAGGCCAGCTTCTGATAAAGAACCTGTTCCAGAAACGTGGTATTGACAACCGCCTGGTTGACCGCCCGGTTGACCGCAAGAAGCGTGTCTGGATCATCGGTGGACGCGATGACCCGCTGCAGCTTTTCTCCCTCCGCGTTCAGAACACGAGAGAGCGCCGTCTGTGCCAGGGCAACGGATTCCAGCAGGTCCTCGCAGGGCATCGGCTCCGGATGAGGCGGCTTCGGCTTACACGGGTAGCAATACTCGGGTCCCCAAATGCCGTCCGCCGGAACACACTCCAGCAGATAGGAGCAGCAGCCATGTTTGGTGGCCAAGAGGAAAAGGTTATATTCGTCATCCTTCTTTGGAGAGCAGGCAAAGACCGCCGCATCCACAAAGAAACCTTTTGGAATGCAGCATTCCCACAAAATCGCTCCGTTTTTGAAACAGCACTGAACCGTCTGTTTGCCGTCTTCGAGAGAACAGTAAAGATAATAATGCCCCGCGGCAAGCACCCAGCAGATCAATGAATGACGTTTTTGGATGCAGCAGGTCACCGGGCTTTCCCGTTCCCTGAGTGGAACCCAAGCCAGCCCGACCGCTGAGGAGACAAGCAGGCATTTCTCTTCCTCGTCATAGCTGATGCTGGTGATGACGCCGATCCCGGAAGCGGTTTTCTGATCCCTCAGCCGGATAAAATCCACTTCGTGAAAACACACATCCAATTTGAACAATATGGAAGGGCATCGGTTATCGGAGGCCCAAAAACAACACGCGCAGGGATCATAACACAGACATGTGTAACACCGGCAGGTCGGAAAATGTTCCACTGCATGAAAACAGGGATCCAGCTGGGTGATTTCCGGCAGACACTGTTCGGTTAAAAAAAAATGACAGCCGTCAAAGGCAATACCCCGGTACCGGACAGGACAGGTACCGGCAAGTGGGATTTCAGATTGTATTTTAATGATAGGAATCACTCCTCACTGAGCCGGCCCCTCACGCCGGCATTTTCCGTACAGGGAGGCGCGTGCCTGACCCGTCGCGCCTCCCTGCGGTCGAAATTTATTCCGTACAGGCGTCCGTCGTATAGGGCGGGCAGGTGCAGAGGCAATCTTCAAACAACTCCAATTTGGACTGGAGAATCATTTCCAGACGTGCCACAGAGTTGATGGCTTGGTCTACGCTCCGATTGATTTTCAGGAGATCATGGGGATTAATGAAAGGATAAGAAATGATCTTTTCCAGTTTATCGCTTTCGGCGCTTAAAATATGACCCAGCGCGGCTTGCTCCTGAGCTACGGACTCGATAATATCGGTAATCGCCTGACAACGGGTGATCGGTCCAGGCGGCATAATAGGCATAGTCAAATTTCTCCATTTACTGAATGAGATAAGCATAGGCGGATGATGGCCTCGCTTTCATCAGCAGTATATTCGCAGCGCCACTCTCCCGGCACGAAGACGAAATATCCTGCATTTTACGGGGTTATACGTAGGTAAAGGCGACTTACGGGAATTAACTTTTAAACGGTGTCACAGCCTCCGTTTGCCCGACACCCACCAAAGAGGTCAGCCTCTTATTGAAAATCATCCAAGCATAAACGGAGCAGTCAAAACCGGCTGTTCCGTTTATGCTTTTTTGTACGGCATGGCAAGGCTGAAGAGCCCCAGCGCGGGGGCAGAACTTAATAAGTAAAAAAACAGCCTGCGGCGGCAGTCGAATTTTTTTGGATGATGTGCTAAAATAAAAGCGGAAAAAACCGCGGACGAAGCATATCGGTTCACCCCTGCAGGATCTGCGGGCGCGGGCCGGTAAAAGAAAGCTGCTTTTAGGAAAAACCGGAAGAGGGGGAATCTGTCATGTTGGAAAAGGCACCGTCGGAGGAGGAACTCCGGTCGCTGATCGGAGAGCGCAGACTTGCCGTCTGGAACGGCCTGTGCGCGAAGATAGACGGCCTGTATGAGATGGAGCGTCTGTGGAACAGCGGCGGAAAGGCATGGAAATATGAGTATAAGTACCGCCGCGGGGGAAAGACGCTCTGCGCGCTCTATGCAAGGGAGCATGATTTCGGATTCATGATCATTTTTGGGGAAGAGGAGAGAAAAAAGTTCGAGGCGGAGAGGGAAGCCTATTCCCCGGAGACGCAGCGAATCTACGACGCCGCAACGACATACCGCGACGGCAAATGGGTGATGTTCGAGCCGGAGGATTCCTCCCTGTTTGAGGATTTCCTGCGGCTTCTGGCGATCAAGAGAAGGCCGAATAGAAAATAAAAGAGCCGCCCTTTCGTCCGCTTTTCGGTGGGCGTCGGCGGGGATTCTGTACGGAGGGAGGAACGGGTATGGCGGTTGAAAAACGGTATGAGCCGGATGTGGACGCGATTCTGTCGCATCTCCACGATCAGGGAGGCGATCTCTGGACGACGCCGGATAAGCGTCTGATCAAAGGGGCGCCGTTTTCCGCGCTGGAGTGCGTATCTTACCTGCTGGAGCTGGGCATGGAGCCCGACGATCCGCTGATGAAGGAGGCCGCGGCCCTGATTTTCAGCGCGTGGAAGGAGGACGGGCGATTCCGGCTGTATCCGCAGGGCGCCATTTATCCCTGCCAGACCGCAAACGCCGCAAACGTCCTCTGTCACATGGGGTACGCGCAGGACGAGAGGCTGCAAAGGACCTTCCGCCATCTGCTGGAGACGCAGTACGCGGACGGCGGCTGGCGCTGCAACAAATTCTTCTTCGGCCACGGCCCGGAGACGGAGTTCTCCAATCCGCATCCGACCCTCGTGGCGCTGGATGCGTTCCGCTTCAGCGAATCCCTGAATCAAGAGCCGGCCCTCGACCGCGCCGTGGAGTTCCTGCTGGAGCACTGGACGATCCGGAAACCGATCGGCCCCTGCCATTACGGCATCGGCACGCTTTTTATGCAGGTGGAGTACCCGTTCCGGAATTATAATCTGTTTCTGTACGTCTACGTCCTGTCTTTTTATGACCGGGCAAAGGAGGACCCCCGCTTTCTGGAGGCCTTTCATACGCTGGAATCCAAGCTGAAGGACGGCCGGATCGTCGTGGAGCGCGTGGTTCCGAAGCTGGCGAAACTCTCCTTCTGCAAAATCGGGGAACCGAGCGATCTTGCGACCATACGGTACCGCGAAATTCTTAATAATCTCGGAGAGCGGCCCGCCGAATGAGATCGTTTTACGGGAAGAGGCTTTTTGACAGGCGGTCTCCGGAATCGGGAACCGCGAAAGGGGCTCTTTCCCGGGAGGCCCCGGCGGCTCCCGGGAATTATCTTCGGCGTTACGGAGGATGAATCTTTTATTAAGAGACCTCAGCGGACTCGAAAAACGAGCTTGAAATCAGAAATCCTAAAAAGAATTCTTTATGGAGAGGCTCCAAAGGCCCAAATCATCCATATAAAAAGACAAACCGCATGGATGTGCGGTTTGTCTTTTTGCTTTTTACTTAATCCAATTTATCGGGCTACCCAAATTCCCGGCGTCACACGGTGTGGTTTTTCTGCTTTTTGCCGCGCCGGACGGCCCAGACGGCCAGAGACGCGGCTGCCGCGGCGCCGACGCCGATCAGCCACCAGCCCCCGTTCAAGGAGCCGCCGCCCGCATCCTGCGCCTCCGCGCCGGCGATCGTCCCGGTTGTGATCAGGTACTCGGACATGGTGTTATTCTGGTAGGTTACAAGGCCGCCTTCCGCGACGGTGAGGCCGGACGCGATCAGGGTAAACGTATTTTCGGCCGCGTCATACTTGTAGACGTTGACCTTGCTGCCCTCGGCGATGTCGGTGGTGATTGCGAAGGCCGCCGTGCCGGGGAGCTCGCCGTGGTAGGCAAAGGCATAGGTGAAAGTCTCGCCGCCCGTGCCGGCCGCCGCGAGAATCTGCTCTTCGTTAAAAGCACCCGCATAGTAGCCGAAATCCGGCATGTCGTAATCGAAAGCGGTTTCAATATTCTTTCCGAGGAAGGTCACGTCCGCTCCATTTTGATGGAAGGTCAGTTCGGCGCCCGGATTGCCCTTTAGGGCGGAGAAGTATTTCCCGGTGATGATCGTGCCGGTGTTTTCATTGAGATCCACGAGGAAGGAGCCGTCCTCCTGAGAGGCCATCTCCTCAAGCAGCGAACCGTATTCGAGGTAGACGGAGCCCTCTGTGATCGGATTGACGGTAAAGCCGTCGATTCCGCTGAGGAGATCTTCTGTGCTCATCCGCTCGCCGAGAAAGACGCCAGTCTGGGCGGATTCCACAAGCTGCTCTTCAAGAAACGCTCTGAGCCGGCTCTTGACGGAATCCGGGAGATCATCCGAGTAGTGATAGTTGAAGCAGCGCGGGGATTCGTCATAAAAGGTGGATCCGGTTTCGCCCGTCAGGTAATCCACGGCTCCCGGGACGGTCACGGTCACCTTCGAGTGCCAGCGGACAAAAAGGGCACCGTTTGTGGTCCAGCGGTCGTCCGTATAGACGTCGTTCGGGTCGTCGTTGCGCAGGGTGGCGGCGTTCAGCGGCAGGGCGGAAGGCGACACCACGTCGGGTATTTCGGAAGGCACTGCGGGCGTCACGGTCGGCGGGCTGATGCTCTGGCCGGAGGAAGCCGCCAGAAGCGAGATATCCCCAAAGAGGCCCGCGGAGACAGATAACCCGGACAGGCCGGGCAAAGCGGGCTGCGAGAACTGCCCGGGCGACACGGAGATCACGGTGAGCATGCATTCCCGCGTGTCGGAGCCCACGTCGTTTTCGGCTTTGACGGAGAAGTAGTATTTCCCGGCCTCGACGCCCTCCCGGACAGTCAGCACACCGGTCTCCGGGTCGATGGAGACTTCGTCCGGAATGAGGTAGCGCTCGCTTTTCTGCACGAGGGAGTAGGTGATGGGCTCACTGCCGGCGGCCGTGATGGCAATTTCCAGATCGCCGCCGTTTATCAGCTTCGTAAACTGATAATTGTGGGAGGCTTCGGTGAGCACGGGTGCGGTGCGCGCCTCGGAGACGGTGAGCACGCAGTCCTGCGTATCGAAACCGGCCTCGTTTTCTACCCGGATGGTGAAGCGGTAAGTGTCCGCCTCAAGCTCCTTTTCCATCGTTAAGATGCCGGTCTCCGCGTCGATATGGATCTCTTCCGGCAGATCGCCGGAGTCATCCGAAACGGACCAGACGATGGGCTCGCTGCCTGAGGCAAAGACCGGTACCGTCAGATCCTCCCCGCCCGAGATCATGGAGAACTCATAGTTATGAGTTTCGGCGGCGATCTCCGGAGCGGTCGGCGCGGCCTCGGAGGAAACTTCGGGTTCCGACACGGCAGCCTTGGTCACAGTGAGCGTAAAGGTCTGTTCGGCGGGCGGGGACGCGTCGTTGCCGTCATAAGGGTCCGGCGAGCCGACCAGCTGCGGAATCAGCATGCGGTCTTCGGAGACCCGGATGGTGAAGGAGTATTCTCCCTCCGCCATACCCGCGGGGATGGTGATGAGCCCGGTATTTTTACCGATCGAGACGCCCTGCGGCGCGCCGGTCAGCACATAGGCAAACGGCTCGTATCCCTCTGCGGTCACCTGAAAGCTCCCGCCGGCGGTTGTCACGGCGGTATGGTCGGCGCTGGTGATCCGGAGTGGATTCGGATGCGCCTGCCACACCCACTGCACCGTCACCCGCTGGGAGAACAGCGCCGTTCCGGTGGGGTCGCCGTTTTCATCCAGCACGGGAGTCAGCTTCTGCGAATCCGGCGTAAAGACGGTATCGTAATCCGAGACTTCCTTCTCGTTCCAATCCCATGGAAAATCCTGCGTCGAAAACATCTCTCCGGTATACTGGAATTCCTCCTCGGTAACCGTGCGGGTACCGTTTGAATTGATAATCCAGATGTACTCGTCGTAAGCCATCTGGTTGACGATCGTGCCGTCCTCTTCGTAGCTGCGGGAATAGGAATCTTCTACTTCCAAAACCGTGCGGGTGAAGACGAGGGAGGAGGTGGTGTGGCACTGCATACGACCGCCGCTGACCGCCTCATGGTAATCCATGCGGAAGTCGAAGCCTCCCGCCGAGCCCCAGTTATCTCTGTTCTCATAGACGTCAAAGTAGGTGCTCGGCACGGGTTTTCCCGTAATGATGGAGATGAGCGGCGCCCTCGTATCGAAATAGCCGTGCTCGTCGGTCATGGTCCGCGCCTGCCCGCCGAAGGGGATGTGCACGTTCCAGGTCGTGCTCAGATACGGGTTCAGCGTGACGATCCCGTTTGCGTATTCCTTCCATTCGTACTGCTGCTCAGGCGGATCGTCGAGCCCGGCCGCCCAGTTGATGACGCGGATGGGCTGCACCTGGCCCGTCACAAAGTCGTTAAAGTAGTCCGCCGTGGAGATGTCAATCTTCTGAAAGGGCAGCGTCGGCAGCACGGGGTCGGAGAAATAGGATTTTCCATTCTGTTGGAATTCCAGATAGACCTGATCCCCGGCATAGAGAATGTAGTCGTCCTCCTGAAAGAATTTCCCCTCCGCGTTGGTCGTGGCATATCCCGAGGCGGGGTATTTGCGGATGGCGGGTTTGTCGATATCGCCGGCCGTGTCGGGGTTGAAGGTTTCGCCCTCCGGTACCACGAGAATCCGGTAGGGGATCTCCGCGGCCGGAATCAGCGGGCCACCCTTTTCGGGAGGCTCCGTTTTGAGGATCCCGCCCACGCGCCCCGGGTAAACGAATACTTCGACAAACTCAACCTGAAAGCCCGCCGTATCCGCCTGACGCTTTGTCAGAATCGTCGGCTGAAAGTTGGCGAGGCTCAGATGTTTGCCGATAAAATCAATATAGATCTGGAGCAGGCCGTACAGCTCCATGTTGAGGTAATGCCCGTCCGCCTGCACATGGACCCCCGCGCCGAGGAAGGCGCCCGCGCCCACGAGCTTGAAGCCGAATACCTCCAGCCGGAGCATCGGGCCGAATTTGAGATAGCCGTCAATGTCGCCGGCCAGATCCACTTCGCCGTCGCCCTTAAATTCCTGATCGTAAACGGGGTGGATGCTGGTCGGAATATAAAATTTGGTGCTCCCGCGCACGCCGACCGTCGTCGAGGTGAATTCCCTTGTTTCAATCTCCAGACTGAGCGTGCCGTCCATACCCACCACGACGAACACGCCGCCGGCGATCCGGCCGATCGAGGTATCGCCGACCTGCAGGTTGACATCGATGCCGAAGACGGGGATCACGATCTCCTGCGAGACGTCCGCATCCATCTCCACGATCAGATAACTCTCCTGTTTGAGCGTCATGGCGATCCGGTAGCCGTCGAATCCCGTATAGCGGGCGGTCACGTCGATCTGGTCGACACCGATTCCACCGCTCACTTTGACGCTGATCGGGGAGCCGTCTCCGAGCCATGCGTCGAGCTGCTCATCCTCAAACTGGAGCCGGACGAGGGAATCCTCGGAGAGATATTTGAAATCTTTTAAGGAATCGCCGAAGGCAATCGGGCTGAAACCGTCCGTATCCACGAGGTTTTCCTCGACATGCGGAGCAAAGCCCGTGACGTTGCCGCGCGTCAGGGTGACGGTCTCGCCGTCCGTTCCGCCAAAGCTGAAATCCTTGAGCACTTCGGCGGGCTCAGGCTGCGCGACGGCGTAGGTGCCCTCCAGCGGCGTGAGCATGGCCGAGAGTTCCGCGTCCGTATCGGCGGCATTGCCGAATTCGGTGGGTGACACCACTTTAAAGGCGGTGCCCGTCGACGGATCCACGACCACGGTGCCGGGCAAAACGGCGCGGCCCTGCTGTTCCGCCGCCGCGTCCAGAATATCTTTTTTAATATAGCCGCCCTCGGCGATGATCCGGTTGGGCAGCAGCCTTTGCGCGGCGCCGCCGGAAACGAGCTCTCCCGCCGACCGGACACTTTCGGAGACATCCTCCGTCACGAGCAGCACATCATCCGCGAGCGAATAGGTCGCCTGAAAGGAGGCCGGAGTATCCCCGTCGGCGAGCGTCTGCCACTTCATATCCGCGGGCAGGAATTCGTATTCCATCAGGGGCGCTTCGCCGAGATTCTGAACGTTGTCGGCCGTGTATTCCAAAGAGGAGGTACTTTCCTGCGCCGGAGCGGGTTCATCTGAGGTGCCGGGCACGAAGGGGGAGTCCGCCACCGCTGCGGAGGCAGCCGATGCGGAGAACGTGAAAAGGACAACAAGCGCGAGGAACAAAGAAATTCCCTTTTTCATGGGATCCCGTCCTTTCTTCTGACCATGAAGTCTTTTCCAGGGGCTGCGCGGATGGAACCGTCATTTTATTTAATAGCTGCCGATCGTGACAAGAACTCTTTTTTGCAGAAAACGGATGGTCCGTTTTCCGCTATGCCGTTTTATGTTGAACCTCCTGTATCGCCGGGATGTTTTTGCTCATCTGATTGGGACAATTCCATTATATAGGATTCATGAAAACGCCGCAAGCTCTTTTTAGTTATATATGCCCTATCTGCTGAAGAACGGCCCGTTCAGCCCTCTGCCGCAGGCGGTTCCGCCCGGGCGCAGGAAAGAAACCGCCGGATTCCTTCCAACCCGGGCTCTCTTATGGTACAATAAAAAACAGACGGCGAAACGGAGCCGTGCCGGGCCGAAAGACAGGGCGTCTTGGTTCACACAATGCGGCGCCGGGAGCTTTGGCCATACCGGCCGGAAGAGCGAAAAACAGACGGGAGGAAAGACCCATTGAAAAAAGCGGGACGTTTTGCGGCGCTGCTGGCCGCCATGATCATGTTTACGGGGTGCCTCTCCGGGCAAAATCCGGAGGGCGACGTGCAACCGGAGGCATCGGAGCCGGTTTCGTCGGCGCCGCAGTCCTCCGCGCCGGAGGAAGCGGAGAGCGCCCGGGAGCCGAGCGACATGACCGTTGCGGAGATGCGCGAATCCGAGGTGGAGTCGTACCTGCCGGGGCTTGAGCCGGAGATGGAGACGGAGGGCGTCCTCTGGTACACTTCCAATCAGAAGGTCTTTTTCCGGGATATCGCCCTTGATAGCGGCGACACCCGAAACCTGACCGGGATCCTCACCACGGATGAAAACTGGGATCGTTCCCTCAGCGTCACCATAGCGAACAGCAGCCCGGAGGGATATGTCTACCTACCTTATCTGGAGGTGCGGACGGACGGGCTGGATTATATCCGGAATGAAGAAGGCCTCCTCACGGTACCGGAGGTGTGGCAGATCGAATGGCTCGATCAGCAATATTTCTATATTTCATCATCGGCGAACATTGGAATTTTTGACAGCGATACCGGAGAATTGGTCTCGGCGAGCCGCGACGCGTGGGAGATTTACTCTCAGGCGACGGGGCTGGACCGCTCCTATTTACAGCCGGTCAACGAGGTTTATACCGCGAACGGCAAGGCCTATTACACCGGCTTCCGCAGCCCGGAACTGCTCAATATGAACGGAAGCCTCTTTGAGCTCGGCCTTTCCGGGGAACGGCTTCTGACGGACGACGCTATGAGCGTGGTCGGCACGGCCGAAAATGCGGTGGTGTTTCTCCGCACAATTCCGGGGAAGGACGATCAGACTCCCTCCGCCGACGGTCTTTGTTTTTATGATTTAAAGACCGATGAGGTCGTCGACATCTTCACAGACGTGTACTATGAACTGGACGAGGAATATAACACCGTCGGCGGGCAGGTGCTCGGAAACGAGTGGGCCGGCAAGCAGTGGAACTACGATCATCCGGGTTTTGTCATGGAGGACGGCGCCGTGCTGTTTTACCTGTCGCGCATCGCGGACGGCGAAGTCGACCGGTATCAATACGATCTTTCCGCCCGAACACTCCAAAATCTGGGCGTGATCGCACAGGCGCCGGAAAACGCGCAGTAAGGTTTGAAACAGGTTCCGCAGGCGGTGCTGCGGATAGGAGGAATGCCCCCGTGCCGGCCTCCCTTATTGGGGAAGATCGGTTCGGGGGCATATTATGATGCCGGTATCGGAATCTTTGCGGCCGCGCCGCAGGAAACACGAACTTGGTTTCCTGCTTTTTTTGCGCTGGAGGTTCCGAAGATCGGCCTATGAATCATTTTCCGCCTGCATCCGACGGCAAAATTCTTATTTCAGCAGAGGACATTTGCAGCGGGAACAGACATCCTGATGGATGTCGCAGAGGGTTCCGCAGGCGCTGCAAAAAATGATGCTGTCCCGTGATTTGTCGTATTTTTCGTAGGAATTGAGTCCGGCGTGATGCCGCACACGGTCGCCGACCTGATAATAATTATAAATGGTGGCGTTGTCTTCGTTTACGATCCGATGCGTTTTTCCGCGCTCGTCGCGGATGATGACCGCGTATTCCGTATAATATTCGACGTAATAATCGTCGTCGTCGCTGCCGGTGTTCCGGTGACGGGTCTTTTTCTTGACGGTTTTATCCGCAACGACGCCGTCCCAGGTGCGGCTGCGTTTTCTGCCGAGGATGGTGAACAGCGCAATGATGAGGAACATTCCGCCGACGCCGAGGCCGATGAACAGCGCTTCGGGGTTTTCCATCCCGTCGACGCCCGACTCTCCGGCAATGAAGAAGCCGACGACGGCAACTACCGCAAGAATCACCGCGAAAATGACCGACCAGCGGTTGGTGTTCTTGATGTACTTGGCAAAGGCAGGGTCACGGATGCGGTTCGAATAACCGACGAGGCTGCCGGATGCTCCCTGAGGAACAGACGGTGCCGCCGGCGCCGCGGTCTGGGCTGCGGCAGGCGCGGCGGAAATTTCTGCGCCGCAGGATGTGCAGAATCTGGCGTTGTCGGGCAGAATCGCCCCGCAATTTCTGCAGAACATAAGGGATCCCTCCTACTCAAGAATAAAATATGAAAAACCGCTTGCCGCCGGTATCGGATCCGGCAGCGCAAAGCAATCTTACAAAATCACTCGGGCTCCATATGCCAGCCGGAGATGGATGCCTCGATGCCGGTTTCGTGCTTCAGCTTCTGTTTCACTTCCATGACGGTCTTTAGGTCCGGGATGCCGTGCAGCAGCTCGATCCGAGCGGCTTTATCCCCGTCGCCGAAGCAGAGGTACATCCGTTCCCGATCGATCCTGATCGAGCGGAGCCGCACGCCCTGCACGCCGTCGCAGCCCCATTTGTAGATTCGGCTCCCGATCAGGACGCCGAAGGTGGATACCACGGTCTCCTCCGGCGTTGTCTGTTCGCAGCCGCCCGGGAGGGAGATCACCGCAGAGGGCACGGCAAGGATGCAGTTATTGCGGATCAGGTCCGCGTCGTGCAGCCGGCGCATCTGCAGAATCAGCAGGACGAGCAGAACCGTGCTCATAGTCCCGAAGACAACCGCTGCCTCCGCGGCACGCTGAAAGAGAAACCAGCCCGAAAGCAGCAGGCCGGCGGCCAACAGTGCGGCCAGCAGATTCCGCCGTTTTCCGATCGCCTCCATGGATGGGTTCACCTCCTTTTTTTCTTAGTTTAAAGAAAAAAGAAGAAAAAGGCATCGTCCAAAAGGAGGATATCGAGAAAAACACCTCCTACAAAAGTAGGAAAAGGCCGTTTTGGGGGCTTGGGGCGGGATTGCCGGCCTGATTTCCCGCTCCGCCGCGGAGAAGGTGGAATCGACACTCTCACGGAAGAAAACGTACAAAATATAACATATTTTTTAATTTAACAGAAAAAAGCCGTCCGTGCTTCTTGTAAAACAGGTGAAAATTTATATATAATGATAAAAGATTTATTGATCAAGGAGCTTTTCCATCATCATGAAGATAGACAAGAAAAAAATCAGTCTGTACGATTTGCTGATCTGCCTGACGAACGCCGGGGACCTGATCAGCCACGAGGTGGCGGATCACCACAAACAGGTGGCCTATCTGGCTTTTCGGCTCGGGGAACAGATGGATCTTTCTCAGGAAGACAAGAAAAATCTGATGCTCGCGGGACTTTTGCACGACATCGGCGCATTTTCTCTGGAGGAAAGGCTCTCCATGATCGAGAATGAGCCGCCGTCGCCGCATGACCACGCCTTTCGGGGAGCGCGTCTTCTGGAAGAATTTCCTCCGCTTGCCGGCGCCGCCGAGATCATCCGCTACCACCATGTGCCATGGGAGGATGGAAAGGGGAAAATATTCTGCGGCGGGGACGTGAGCCCCCTGAGCCATATCCTCCATCTGGCGGATCGGATCGCGGTCTCCATAGAACCGGATCAGAATGTCATCGACCAAATCGACGGGATCCGGGAAAGGGCCTTGCTGAAAAAGGGCTCCATCTTTATGCCGGAGGCGGTCGACGCTTTTCTGGAGATCAGCGGAAACGAATATGTCTGGCTCGACGCCGTCTATGAGCCGCTGCTCTATGTCCTTCCGACCGTTGTATCGTTCGATGTGCTTGAGCTTGACATCGACGGGATCCTCGATCTGACGAAGATCTTCGCGAGCATCATCGATTTCCGGGATCCGTTTACGCAGAACCATTCCGCCGGCGTCGCGGAGACGGCAAAAAAGCTGGCGGAGCTGGCTGGCTTTTCGGAGAACGAGTGCAAGATGATGTTCATCTCCGGCAACCTGCACGATCTCGGAAAACTGGCGGTCGACCAGAGGATTCTGCATAAACCGGGCAGCTTGAATACGGAAGAACGAAACGTCATGCGAAGCCACAGCTTTTATACCTACCGCTTGCTTCAGACGATCCGGGGCTTTGAGACGATCAACAAATGGGCCTCCTTCCATCATGAAAAGCTGAACGGGAAGGGGTATCCCTTCCATCTGCACAGCGAGAGCATCCCGCTGGGTTCCCGGATCATGGCGGTGGCGGATATCTTTACGGCCGTCACCGAGGACCGCCCCTACCGGAAAGCGCTGTCGCTTGAAAAGGCCTCCGCCATACTGAGTGCCATGGTGAAGGACGGTTCGCTTTGCTCTTATGTGGTCTCGCTGCTTCTCGAAAATATTGAGATGGTGGACGAGGCCCGCAGGGACGCACAGCAGAAGGCGAAGCTCAAATACCATTATGTGATGAAGCCGGTTCAGTAACTGCTGTGCCGGCACAACATCCGCCGACTCAAAAAACGGCCAAAAAAATCCGCCCCAAAAATCCGCGAGAAGGGAAATCCTTTCTGCTTAAAGCGGCGCATTTCCGTCATACATAAATCTCCGGTCTGCGGCGCAAAATAAGCGTGCGGGACGATCTGGAAAAGGAACAGGTACTTTGTTCCTTTCGGGAATCAAGAACCGTATGAATGGAGGAAAAAAGGATGAAGAAACTATCGGCCCTGTTGGTGGTCTGCGTGTTTCTGACGGCCTTTACGGGCTGCTGGGGAAAAGGAAATCCGACCCCGGATACGTCTTCGTCGCTCCCGGAGAGTTCTTCGGGGACGGAAGGGAGCGCGACGGTCGGCGATTACTTCCCGATCGAGAACGATACCCGCTATACCTATCAGGGAGCGGGCAACGAATATGCCTCATATACCGTCTATAACGACTATACCTCTGCGACTCAGGTTCAGCAGAGGATCGACAACGGCGGCACGGTCGTCGCCAAGGTGCTCTCCGTCTCCGGCGGAAAGCTCCTTCAGACCTTTTCGCGCGGGGAGACCTATCACCGGCAGAATTATCTGAATCAGACGGAGGAGGGAGAAATTCTGCTGATGGAGCCGATCGTCGTGGGCACCTCCTGGACGCTGGAGGATGGGAGCACCCGCTCGATCACAAGCGTTTCGGCGGCGGTCTCCACGCCCTCCGGGGATTATGAGGCGGTCGTCGAGGTCACCACGGAAGGAACAAACAACGCCTCCCGGCAGTATTATGCCAAGGGCATGGGGCTCGTCAAGGTCGTCTATCCTCTCGGGGATACCGAGGTCTCTTCCACCTTGAGCGCGGTCGATAAAAATGTGCCGCTGATGCAGACCGTCCGGCTCTTTTATCCCGACGCGGATGGACAGAAGATCGTCTACGAGGACCGGGGAGTGGAATTCCATACGAACGACGAAACTGGAATCGTTCTCGCAGCGGCTTACAAGGATGCCCCGGCCGGAACGACGGCGGTTCTTCTCGGGAATACGATAATCAACAGCGTCTCGCTCGGCGATGACGGGAAGGCGACGGTCGATCTCAGTCAGGCGTTTCTGACGGAGATCGAGGCTGCGCCGGGGAACGAAGAGATCATCCTTCAAAGCATCGCGGATACATTTGGGTATTATTTCGGAACGGATCAGGTGATCTTGACGGTGGAGAGGCAGCCCTATGATTCCGGAACGACCACGCTCGATGAGGGTGAGACGCTGAAAACGGATTTTGAGAATGCCGTTTCCATTTCCGCATGAGCGTAAGTTTTTAGCCCGCGCGAAACCGGGAACCGGCGCCCTGCCAAGGCGGGAGAAAATACGATGGAAGCTCCCTTTTATGCCGGATTCCTCTTGAGCATGCGTCTTACTGAGAAGTTTTATAGTAAAATCCGTCGGTTTTGTGCCGGCGGATTTTTTGACCGTGTTTTTCTGCAGAGCCCCGGAGCGTGCCCACAGGAAAAGCCAGTGCCTGCCCGGAAAGCAAGGCACAGGGCGGCCCAATCGTTCTCCGGCGCCTGCCTCCGTATACGTCCGAAAATCGGAGGGCGAGGGGACTCTTTTTCCGCGGAGTCGTTCTTTTTTCTGCCGGAAATCTCTGCTGCGCATACATAATTCCGCCTCTGCTGGCCAGAATAGGAAGGAAAAGAAACCATTCTCTTCAAATTCGGCCGCCGCTTTGCCGGAAAAGAGCGGAAGGCGCGGGATCCCGGAGGCCGGAAGGGAGGAGGGGAAGACGCGCGGAAAGGAGCGCCATGCAGGCACAGTTACAGTTAAGTCAAAAGGAGCGGATGCTGCTCGGAGACGATAAAAAACAGGAGGATCTCTGCGTCGCCAAATATAAAAATTACGCGGGGCAGGCAGAAGATCCCCTGCTGAAAAAGCTCTTCACCACGCTTTCCTCCGAGGAGCAGCATCATTACGACATGATTGACCAGATGCTTCAGGGCAAGCAGCCCGATATGGCCGCCCCGAATCAGGCCGAGCAGGGCTATCAGGCGCCGCCCTCCAAACAGCAGGAGGCATCTCAGGCACCGCAGTCGAGCTATCAGGGCGCGATGGGCAATACCGGGGATAAACTCCTTTGCAGCGATCTGCTGGCAACCGAAAAATTCGTCTCCGGAACCTACGATACGGGGATTTTTGAGGCGGCCAACCCGACGGTCCGGCAGACGCTCCAGCATATTCAGCAGGACGAACAGCGCCACGGCGAACAGCTTTTTAATTATATGAACAGCCACGGCATGTACGAAGTTCAGTAAGCAATAAAAAAATGGAGGGACGGGATCCGCCTCTCCGTTTTTTATATGCCGCCTTAAAGAAAATAATGGGGCTTCTTTTTGGGCGGGAACGGCGCCGGTAATGATAAAGAAGGGTTCTGCCGGAAAACGCCGATACATCTTTCATAAAAAATCCCGGAGCGGCAAAATTCTGCCGTTTCGGGATTTTTTATGGAGAAAGCAAGTTTCTATCTCCCGGTCCGGCGGTTCATGGCGAAGATCAAAAACCCTCCGGCTGCAATCAGAATCAGCTGCCCAAGCCCAAGCCCGGCATCCTGCTCCATCACGCTGTAATAGGGGAAGAAGGAAAAGTACCGCACCTGAACCACGGAGGTGCCGTCCGCTTTTACATAAACGGCGTCGCCGATCTCTTTGGAGAATCCGCTGATCTCCTTTCCATCGGGCAGCGTGAAGGTATAGCTGATATTGTAGGTATATCTGTTGGGGATGATATCCGTGCGCTCTCCGCCTTCGCGGCGGATATCGGTGATCACGCCGGGCGCGGTCTCCCCGAGAAAGCCGAGAAGGACTTCGGAAAGCCCCACCAGAATCAAGGCGACCCCCAGCAGCGAGATCAGGATACGGGGAACGATTTTGTGCGTTTGTCTCATGTCAAAACCTTTCCGGGAACCGGCATCCGCGGATAAAAATGAGATCCGGGAGGGCGGTTTCCGTCTTTAAAGAGCGGCGATGGTCACCGGTTCGTTTTTTTCCTTACGAAAGTCTCAATGGCCGGATAGTTTTCTTCCGTGCAAAACAGGGCAATGTTCTCCGCAAAGCCGCCGCGCAGCAAAATTGTATACCCCTTCGGATGAAACGACACCTTTCTCACATGGCTCCACGGCAGAAAATCCGACTGCCTTGCCTGCGCCAGCATTCCCGCGCCCGCGGCGGCGGGTTTTCCGGATAAAAATCCGAAGAGGATCGTCAGCGTGTTGACGACCCGGTTCTTTTTTGCCTGATTCTCTTGGGTACGGCAGAGCGCGCCACACCCGTCAAGAACGAATTCGGCCTCGTATTTTCCGTGATAGAGCGCCATAACCAGGAGCCATGTAAAAAACAGGAGCGCGGCAATCAACCCGAGTGCATAGAGCGCATAGACGCTTTTGCCCGATACCATCGCAATCACGAGCACGAGAAGGCCGAACGGAATGCCGATGGCGATTCCGAGCTGCTTCAGAATGACCGAATTCCGAAAGATCGGCACTTGGATCCGCCACCGAAGGAGAGGCTGCATTTCAATTTCCGCCATATTTTTAATAATACCACGAGCTGGAAGAATAATAGCTGTCGTTCATCAGATTGCTCATGGCGCCGATAAAGATTCCGCCGAAGATGATCCAGATGACCACGGAGACGGCAAACAGGATCAGCACGGCCCGCGCATAGTTTTTCTTATTCAGATTGACCGCGCTCCCGAAGGCCCACATAAAAAGCAGAACGATGTTCAGAATAGGGACGCACATCAGCAGGTACATGCCGAGGTACTGTCCGACCGAAAGAGGGGGATTCGCCTGCTGCGCGGCATAGGAAACAGGCTGCTGAGGGACGTATGCCGGGGCGGCAGGCCTCACCGGAGGCTGTTCCGGGGCGGCGTAGGAGGGTTGGGCGGAGCCGGTCGTCGCGCCGCAGACGGGGCAAAACTTGGCTTCATCAGGGATCTTGTTTCCGCAATTTTCACAAAACATGACACTCTCTCCCATCACAAGAAATTTTTCATTTACAAACACGCCATATTCGGCGGATTCGCCTTTCATTCCTGATTTCGGGCCCGCCAATTTTTCTTTCGGGCACAAAAATCGGGATTCCCGGTCCGGATTTGGCCGGGCATAAAACCTTATTTGATTTTGGCGCCGCAGTTTGCGCAGAATGCGGCATTGTCGGAGAGCTTGTGGCCGCAGTTCCAGCAGAAGCGGCCGGCCGGCGCGGGAGTTACCGGGGGAATTTTTGCCTGTGCGGGCGCCGCTTCTTCCGCGGGCTTTTCCGGAGAAGCTTCGGCGGCCGGGGAAGGCGATTCGGACGGGGCCGCGGCGCCGGATGCGGCGGTCGGTGCGGCAACGGGCCTTTCGGCCGCAAAGGCGGCTCCAAAGAGCTCGCCGAGCTTTTGCATCAGCTGATCCGTGGTGTAGGCCTGATGGTTGACCATAATGCCGCCGTCCTCCGCGGTTTCCAGCCGGACCAGATGGTTGGAGAGGAACGTCGGGGCGATAAACAACCGCTCGGCCGCCGCAAAGCCGGTCCCTTCCGCCACTTGGATTTCAAAACCGAAGGAGCTAAACCAGGAGCGCAGAAATTCCACGCCCATGAGCTGCCCGGCCTCTCCAAAGTATAAAATATCCTCTCCACTCGGTGAGAGCTTCGACGGGACGAGAAAATCCTGCTCCATCAGGACCGCGAGATCCTTCGGATCGATCTTTGCGAGGCACTCCTCCGCGCCCGGCGTCACCGCGAGAAAGGCCGGAAGCAGCCACCGGATATCGAGGCTCCGGATGGAATCCGCCATGCTTTGGGTGAATTCCGCCGTTTTGATGTAAGTCCGCTCCATAAAGGCGTGATCCAGCATGTTCCGGTAGGAGACCCGACGGAAGGAATCGATGGCATGGAGGGCGAGCAGAAATTCCCCGAAGCGGATCTTCGGCGGAAGATAGTTTACGGCGGTCTCGTCGGCAGGGCTGGCCGATTCTTTTACCCAGCGATCGAGATAGGCGCGGTAGTCGTCGAATACCGAAATGGCGATTCTGCCGTCCTCCATGGCTTCCGCGGCGACGACATAGGTTCCCTCGCCTTTTTTCCGGTGAAGGCGCAGTTCCGAAAGACCCTTGACGCCCGCCGCTCGCACCGTCACATAGAGGTCCGGCTGGGCCAGAATACGGGCCGCGCGCAAAAATTCCGGGTCCGCAAGGAGGGATGCATAGGTCTTTTTTAAATTGGAGGAGACCGCACCGCCCTGCCGGATCGTATAAAACAGGGAGCCTCCGGTGATTTCAAGTCCAAGTTCCTTCTGAAGCAAGGCCGGAGCATCGGCTTGTTTGATGATAAAAACAGACGGTTCCTGATGAGTTCCCATTTATTTCGCTCCCTTCCCGATGGATTCGGTTTGTTCTTCGAAATGTTCTTCCCCGGGTTCCGCGTTTTCCGCATCCGGGGAGGCTTCCTCCTCGTCGTCCTCCCATACCTCGCCGTTCTGGATATATTTTACTCTCCGACTGCCGGGTAGGTCAAGATAGGGACAGCGGGAAATGCCGCCGTGCAGTGTCAGAGCGGCATCTTCCGGGGCGATCCAAAGGAGTTTTCCGGTCCGGATCCAGGAGGCGAGGTCAAAATCCATCTCCTCCGGTCTTGCGGGGACGTCGACATAGAGCCCCGGCGGGACGGAACCGGGCACGGGGCTTCCGGGTTCCCAATAGCGTTCGGTTCCCCAGTCGTTGACGCGGAGGACGCCGTCCGGCATGGGGTCTGCGTAATAAAAGATGGGGTAGCCGGTGTGCGTTCCGACCTTGAGGCAGGAGATCACCGCCTTGATTTCCTTGCGCCGGAGCAGCCTTGACAATACATAGGGGACGTCTGGCCCGGGGCAGCACAGAAGCGGGGATGGTTCCGGTTTTCCCGCGAGCTTCAGCGCGCCGTCCATGGCAAAGTAGGTTTCCGGAAGGCGGTTCCGGGGACGTTTGGGCGCGTCATTGTTCCAAAAGAAGCCGTTCAGGCCGAAGTCGTCGACGGCCATGGAGAGCACCTCCCCCGTAAAAGGGCAGCGGGAGAGCGGGCGCACCGGCAGTCCGTTCAAATATCGTCCGAGCAGGTCGGAAAATTCGGCCGCGGTCTTTTCAAGCTGCTCCCGAACATCTCCGGCGCCCGTCTCATCCTCCGAAGCGGAAAGCTCCGCCGCGAGCCGCATCCGGCGATCCGCAAGATCCAGCAGTGCCGCGGTGATGTTTTTCTGATCCGCGGCGGTCATGGTATTGCTCATGGTCGATTCCTCCTTTTCTTACTCGGCGGCCAGATATTCATGGCTTGGGAATTCGTGGGGGCTGAAGGATACGACGCCCTTGCCGTTTTCCATCATATCGTTGACCATCTTCGTTTTGGCATCTTCATTATAAGCAAAATCGCCGGGTTTCCAGGAGAGCAGGTCGTCGTGCCGCACGTCGGATTCCGGAATATCGAGGATCATATCGAGAATATCCCGCTTTCTGTCCGGTGGAAGCGGGCTGCCGTCCATGTTGGTGATATCGGCGACATCGTTGTCGCCCGTCACCATTTTGAGCACCGACTTTTGAGTGGTTTTGCCGTTTTGCTCCACGCCGACCGTGACCTTCTGATACACCTTTTTGTCGATGACCTGATATTTATCCGACATGGAATCCAAGTCTCTGCCGTATTTCTGGTATTCCTTCATCCGGTCGCCGAACCGCTCGAGCACCTGCACCTTCTGGGAAGAGGTGAGGGATTTCATGGCTTCCGCGGAAGGCTTTGTCGGACGGAAGAAGCCCACGGCGCCCTCCGCATCCTTCGGCCCGCCGATCAGGCTGTCTCGCCAGTCGACGGTCTTTGGCTTCAGGTCCATCTCCTTGGGCACGGCTTTTCCGGAGTTAATAAGTTTCGCCGCGTTTTTGGTGGTGGGGCGCACCTTGATTTTCACAAGCTCTTTTTCGCTGATCTTCTGAAGCTGCCTCTGCGCGGTTTTGGTCATGCCCGACAGCTCGGGAGCTTTTCCGCTGCTGATGTATTTGGGTACGTTGGGGATTGCCTTTTTGACGGCGGCATTTTCCGCGGCGTTCTCTATGCCGGAGGCCACCGTTTTGCTGGAAAGCGCCTTGCCGCCCGCCCCAGCCACATCGTCGGCGATGCCGACGAGCTTGCCGACGCCGTTTTTCAGCGCCGCGGCGCCCTTTAACGCCGTCATCACGGAGGTGGCCAGTTTGAAGGTGCCCGTAAGGCTGTACCCGATGCGGCTGATCAGCGGGCGATTCGGATCGAGCGATTTTTCAAAGTCATCGACTCCGACGGCTCCCTTGATCACTTCCCAAGCCTTTTTGGGATCGGTGACGGTATCCACCACGGCTTTTCCGGTCACCATTACCGCTTTTACCAAAATCCACGGCTTGTTCCAGACCTCGTTGGCGGCCCCGACCACCGCGTCTTTCACGGCGCCGAGCGTCTTTTTGGTGGATTCATAGGCGTCGTTGGCTTTTTCCAAAGCCCGCTCCGGGTCGTAGATCAGGGTGCCCGCCGCCGTACCCAATGTCTCTCCGGTCCAGACGACGGCATCCACCGCACCTTTTCCGATCGTTTTTGCGGTATCCACCGATTCGCCGACGCTCCTTCTGAACGTATCGCCGATGATCCTGCCCCAGCCTGAGGTCTTTTGAGCATGCTTCTGCTCCCATTCGAGAGACTCCTGATTGCGGCGGAGCTGCTCCATCCGGCGCTGGTCGATCTCCTTTTGAATGGCGTCGAAGCCCTCTTTTTCGTTCCGGGAGATCTGGTCGAGGGCCTGCTGAATGGCGGTTTTGCCCGTCTTTTCCAATCCTTCATTATGCTTGATGAATTCTTCATGCTGCTTTTGCTGTTCCGGGAAGCTCTTCTGGTGGGCCTCCAGATCGAAAGGATTGCCCGTTTCGGCGTTGACCCAGCCGCCGGTGACGGGATCCCTCACAATGAGGATTTGGGCTCCGTTCGGGGAGACGGTGACCACCATGGATTCCGGCTCGGCGGTGGATGTCGTTCCGGCCAGGCCGCCGATGGCTCCGCCAGCAGCACCTCCCGCCGCACCGCCCAGAGCGGCCGCGATGGCCGCGATCAGCGAGATCAGCGCGGTGGCAAGCGGCCCGGCGTGTTCGGATGCCTCATCTTCTTCGCAGTTTTCGCATTCCGGCCAGCCGTATTCCCACTCGGAATCGGACGGCTCGCTGTCATCCACAGGGGGATAATATTCCGGATCCTCCGGGGCAGGAATGATTTCCGAAGGTTCTTCCGGTGCCGGTACGATGGGAGCAGTCTCTTCCTCGGATTCCACTTCCAGATTGACCATGACGGCGACCGATTCCTCCACAACGACGCTCGTGGCCCAGCGGCAATTAAAGGTGCCCGTGATGGCCACCGTTTTTGCGCCGGACGGGACGGTCGCCTCCAACTGATAAGAAAGCGGGGAGCTTTTTACGGCGTCCGAGGTGTAGCTTTGTTCCTCGCCGATGATGTCGTAATTGCCGTCCCGGAACGTGAGTTTCACGGTTAAAATGTTAAACACAAGAGCGTCGTCCACGCCCGGAGCCTGCGTTCCCGTAACGGAAAGCGAAATGGCCTCTCCCTCCTTGCAGGTTCCGCTCAGAGAATAAATGGCGTAATGGCGTCCGTACGACCACCCGGCGCCCGTCAGGGTTCCGCCGGAGACGCTGAAGTCCATTCTGGTCTGGGAGGTGGATTCAAAACTGCCGCTGGTGACCACCTCCGCCGGGCTCGCATCCTTGTCGAGGAGTTCCGCCGACGCGGAGACCGAAAAACAGATCCATACCGCAAGAATGGCGGCGATCACGGAAAGAGCTCTCTTTTTCATACGGCTGCCGCCTCCTTTCCGGATTTGGCAACAATTCCGACGACGATTCCGGCAATCAGCAGAAAGGCGCCGATCAGGTAGGGGAGATAGGGCACCGGAATGGCGGAGAGCGCAACCCCCGCGGCGCTTCCGGCCGCATAGCCGGTCATCGCGCGGCTCACGGTCAGCGGCGCGGGAATTCTGCCCTTGGAGATCCGGCTTGCCACCGACAGCAGGAGCCCCCAGAAAAATCCGCCCTTGCTCAGAAGCGACCGGGCGGCCAAAACAAATCCGACGATGCCGGCCATGCTGTTGACCATGCTCGCGTCGCCGGTGAGAAAATTGAATACGATCAGCGCAAGCCCGATCCCGCAAACCAAGGGAGCCGCCGCGCGGAGGCTCTGTACGGCAAGCCCGGAAAAGAAATTTTTATATTGTTTCCCCATATTTTTGAAGGGGTTTTTGCCAGAAAAGAGCGGCAGGATCAGCGCGCTCACAAAATAGGCGAAGACGGCTTTGCCGATCACGCCGCCGACCGCGCCCCATACGCCGCCGTACATTCCTCCCTGCGCAAAGGTCAAAAAAGAAAGAACGCGCAGGAACCAAAAATCCACGCCCAGCGCCGGCAGAATGGACAGAATCAGCCAGAACAGGCTGAGCACGAGCACGGGGATCCACTGCTTCGGATTTTTCAAAAACTGCTTCAGAGAGGCCGCCTCCGCCCGGATGCTCGCCTTGAGAAAGGCAAGGGGACCGCCGGAGGGATCCGGGCCCTGCGCATGGGCATCCGCAGGTTCTCTTTCGTCTGGCATGACCCGCGCGCCGCAGAACGTGCAAAATTCCGCGTCGGGCGCGATCTGGTGTCCGCAGGATTTGCAGGATTTCCTCATGAATAGACCCTCCTTTTAGGGATGATAAAAAACCGTTTCCGTTCTCTCCGCGGCACGATGCGGCGGATGAAACGGAAAAAATCTGCTGTCGGGGTTGGCAATTCCCGGAGATTTCGCGCTTGCGGAAGTACAGGGATTCGGAGCGACCGGAAGAAGGCACCGGACTTCTCGTTTAGGAATGCAGCCACGCCGCAAATCCGGAACGGAAGCGTCGTACGGCTCTCCCGAAGGTCTCGGCCGTCGGGCGCCGAATTTTCGTTTGCGGGTGCGGCCGCGACTCGATTTTATGAAGAAACCGTCGCGCTCTTCTCCACGAAGCCCCTGCCGTCGGGCCCGTGAAGAAAAGAACCGGCTCGCCGCCGAAAACCGGGGCTCGCCCGCATCCCTTTCGATATGCAATGCCGGACTCCTTAAAATATAAAATATCATGGAAAGAAAGAAAAAAGCGTCATTCAAACGGATGGTTTTTCAAAAAAATCCCCCTACCTTTTCGGGTAGGGGGTACGAAAACAAAGAATTTCGATCAATGAGAGAGCGAAGGCGGCGCCGGCTGTTTCTTCTCAAGAATCAGAGCGATCAGCTCCGAGCGGCTCCGGATATGGAGTTTGGAATAGATGTTTTTTATGTAGTATTTCACGGTGTTCTCGCTGATATGGAGTTCGTCGGCGATCATCCGGTATGTTTTGCCCTGAAGTAACAGGGAGGCAACCTGATTTTCCCGTTCCGAAAGGTTCTCGAATTTTGCGGTGCGGTCGATCTCGCCGTACGGTTCCGGCATCCTCTTTTCGGAAGGCGCGGTCAGATACACATGATCTTTCAGGAGAGAAGAAAGATTCGCATACAGTGGCGGCAAGAGCGCGAGCGTCACGCAGACCACGCCGAGGGCAAGCAGCGTGGAGTCATGGCCGGAGAGGTCGGGAGAGAAGATCAGCCTGCCGGTCAGCCCGCCGAGCAGGACGCCCAGCACGTTGGCGGAGAGGCCGAGCCCTAGGATCATGGCGGGGTTCTTCCGGAATTCCAGCATATCGCCGAGGATGCTCCACCAAAAGAGGTCATAGATGCCGCAGGCGCCGAGCATCAGCGTATCAATCACAAGATAAGCGGCGGCCGAGCGATCGAGACTGACAAAGCCGAGAAAGGAGAATCCGATCATCGCAATCGCCGTATAGAGGATATAGGTTCGGTTGACCTTGGAGGACAGGTTTCTCATGATGAAAAGGGCGGCGACATAGGGAACCGCCCAATACCAGCCGGTCAGCCACTCGAGGTGCGCGAAGGCGGGGTTGACCACCTGATACATCAGCCCCGAATTGACGGTGATCACGACGATAAAAAGGCACAGAAAAGCGAGAGGTTTGACCAGACCGACGACGGGCTCCTCTTGGGAGGCCGGGGCGGGGGCGGCATCGGCGCAGCGGCCGGGGAGCCGGAGCGCGAGCAAAAAAGCCGCCGCAAGCGCCAGCATGGACAGGCCGAGCCCGATCCGAGGGGAAAGATAGACGGCGGCCATGTTGAGCACGGTCATCAGCAGGTTGGAGCCGATCAGCCCATCCGCCATCATCCGGATCCGGTCGTCTTTCGGCGAGCAGCCCTTAAAATAAAAAGCCCAGGCCGCGACGCAGCTTCCGGCCAGAAGGGAGGAAGAAAACAGCGCCGCCGCCCATAAAACGGAGGGAGGAAAGAAGAAGACTCCGGAGGCCGCGCCGCAGAAGGCGATGGAAAAAAGGATCAGCCTTTTTGCCGATCGCATGGTTTTTACAAAAAAACCGCACAGCAGCAGCCCCAAAAAGACGGCGGCAATCGCGCCAAAGACAAAAGAACCGACATCTATATTATAAAGATCCGCAAGGGCGTACAGGATCCGGCCTTCAAAGGGAAAAGCCAGCATCCAGGAGAAAAAAAGAGAGAAGACGGCGACGGAAAACAGCCGCGCGTTCGTTTCGGTCAGGAATATTCCGCCCTGTTTTTCGTGTGCCATGTCTCCGCCTCCCTCCTTTTATTTTTGTTCATTATACTACAATCGCCGGCCCGGCTCAACAAAACGCATGGATGCAGGGCGAAAATACAGGAAAAAAGTTGGAAATTTCCTCTCGGGTTCTTCATAATCCGTCTTTGCCGCCTGTCTTTCGCGTGCTTTTTCGGAATGGGGCCGGGGGAAAAGCATGGGAGATCCCCATAAAACAAAAAAGAAGCGCCGCCAGCGAAAAAGCCGCTGTACGGCGCTTCTTTTTTGCCAAAATTCAGTACCCGGCTGCCTCTGCGTCCGCCTTTGTGTGCTGGACGGTTCCAACCGGATGGTTGGGCGGAGCATAGATGGCGGAAAGTTTCAAGGGGCGGGACCCCAAGTTGATGATATTATGCCACGTGCCTGCCGGAACAAAGACCGCGTCACCCCGGTTAAGGCGTTTCGGAGCGCTGAGATGATCCTTGTCGCTTCCCACCTGCACGGCAGCCTGACCTTCCTCCACCCGGATCATCTGATCGACGGAGGTATGCACCTCCGTGCCGATATCCTCGTGGACCGGAATGCTCATCAATACCATCTGAAGACGGTTTCCCGTCCATAAGACGGCGCGAAAATTCTGATTCTGCCACGCCGCCTGTGGAATATTCACCATAAGAGGTTCCGGATTGTACTCGTTCCGGGCAGGACGCTGCTCCGAACGGTGCAGCCTGCTCCGGCTATTCATGAATGAATCCTGAGACATAGCAACCCCCCTTATCCATTCTACCTTATCTTATGCCGGAAAAGGATTCGCCGTGAAAACGAAGAAGCCGCTCCGGATTGCCGCTTTCTTTCTTATATATTCGCGGCTTTCCGGAAGTATTTTCTTTTCCGATAAAAAATCCGTGCGGGAGATTTCTCCTGCACGGATTTTTATTCGATCAAATGGTCTCAAAGAGCCTGGGGGTTCCCGGCGATTTCTCTCAGTCCGGCCTCAAGGCGGTTAAGGCCCTCCTCGAGCACTTCATGGCTGGTTGCGAGACAAAGCCGGATATGCCCCTCGCTGCCCGGGCCAAAAAACTTCGCGCCGCCCGGCACGACGGCGAGTCGGTATTTTTTGAGCAGAAAAGCGGCGAATTCCTCCGCCGGCATACCGAGCGCATGGATATCCGGGAAGAGCACGAACGTCGCCTGCGATTTGTGGCAGCAGATGCCCGGCATCGCCGCGATCCGTGCGAGCGCATAGTCGCGGTTTTTCGTGAGGTGCTCGACGAAAGCCTCGACCCAGTAGTGGCATTTTTCCACGCAGGCCTCACCGGCCACCTGAGAGAGGGAACTGATCCCGCCGATCGTCGTGTCGACGAGGGAAGCGGCCGCAACCTTTTCAAACAGCTCCGGGTCGGTGCAGTAGACGCAGCCGGCGCGCAGGCCCGCAATGCCGAAGCTCTTTGAGAAGCCGAAGACGGAGAGCGTACGGCGGTTGCGTTCTGCGCCGAGCGACAGGATGCTCGTAAACTTCGCGTCCGGATAGACGATGTCGCTCCAGATCTCGTCGTTCATAATGTAGAAGCCGTATTTTTCGGAGAGGGCGAGCAGGCGCTCCATATCCTCCGCCGGATAGCACATGCCGAGCGGGTTGTGAGGATTGCACAGGCCGAACATTTTGGTCTCCGGCGTGATGTATTCTTCGAGACGGCTGAAATCGATCCGCCCGTCGACGATAGTTGTCGGAAAAAGCCGGATTTTGGCTCCGGCGGCCTCCATGCTGGTTTTAAAAAGGAAGTCGACCGGATCGCAGACGAGGGCCTCGTCGCCCGGGTGCAGAACCGCCCTTGCGATCGTCTCCATGCCCCTTGCCGCGCTGTCGATCGGAAGAATCCGGTCGGCGGGGACGTCCTCTTCTTTATATTCCTTAAAATAATCGGAGAGCGCCTGCCGGAAAGAGGGAAAACCGCGCTTCGGCGTATAGCTGAAGTATCCGCCGGCGCAGTAGTCGCCGATCGCTTCGGAAATTTCGGGCGCAGCCGGAAAATCCGGGTCGGCAGCCGTGAGCGGAATCACGTCTTCGGGCACCTCCGCCCAGCGCAGGTTGAAGGCCCGCTGCCTCAGAATATCGAACCGGATGCTGCCGTTGGAAAAATCGGTCATTTCCCTTCCTCATTTCAAGTGAAAAATATTTTATTCTATTTTACCATCCGAACAGAGAAATTTCAAGAAACAGACCGCTCAAAAATAAAAAAGATTAATGTTTCAACGTCTCTTCCGATTTGATGCGGCGCAGATGCAGGTAAACGGTGTTCTTGGAGACATCCAACTTTTCCGCAACGAGCACAACCGCATCCTTCATACTGAAGACGCCGCAGTGATACAGCTTGCGGACAATTTCACGGTTTCTTGCGGAAGGGAGGGTATTCGCCATATCCGCCACATCCCTGACGGCCTCGTCCACGGCCTGAGAAACCATGTCGTCCACGTCTTCCACGTAGGTTTCTTTCTTCTGGGCGGAGACATAGGCCTCCTCGCTCGGGAAGCTGATGCCCGGAAAGAGGCGCGACACCGGCGTATTCAGGTTCTGGTTGATGCAAAGGAGGCCGATCACGCGGTTTTCGCTGCCGCGGATCGCAATTGTGGTGGACCAGAGCGGATCTCCGTACTTGTTGACGGTGCGGTAGCAGATCGAATCCTTCTGGTCGTTCCGGGAGATTTTCTCCAGCATCTCCAGCGCGAGGTCGGTGATCGGGGCGCCCTGCGTCCGGCCGGTGTGGTAGCCGTTGATCACTTTGATTGCCGAGTGCTCAAGATCGTTCAGGCTGTGCAGGACGATTTCGTAGGAGAGCCCCAGATAATCGGCCAGACCGTCCATAGTTGCGGCATACGTCTGCAGGAGATCCTGATCGTTTTGCGTCAGCGCGATTTTTACGCTTTGCATTTCATCGCTCCTTCCGGGATCATAAAATAAAGTTTATATCAAAAATAAAATACCAACATGCTATATTTAACCAGCACGAAAAGCAAATGTCAATGAAAAAATGCAGGAATCTTTTCAATAAAATTAATTATACATCATTTTTTGAAATTTTAGGATTAAATAAAAAAAAATTCAGTAAAACGAGGAATTTTTATTGACATCGGGGATGAGCCGGGAGTATACTCGTTTTAATCTTTATTCGATTCAAGATAGTAAATCGGTAAAGGCCCGACGAAATTTGACGGGCGAAGCCAAAACATCTGCCCGTTCAAAAAGGAGAGAAACACAATGAATATGATTGCTACCACAGCGGCTCCCGCCGCAATCGGCCCATATTCTCAGGGCGTGATCGCCGGAGGACTGGTTTTTACATCCGGTCAGATCCCGGTTGATCCGTCCACCGGTGCCGTTGCGGGCGATACGATCACCACCCAGGCGGAGCAGAGCTGTAAAAATGTTCTCGCGGTGCTGGAAGCCGCGGGCGCCGGAGCCGACAAGGTTGTCAAGACGACCTGTTTTCTGGCGGATATGGCGGATTTCGCCACGTTTAACGAAATTTATGCCTCCTACTTCATCTCCAAGCCGGCGCGCAGCTGCGTCGCCGTCAAAACGCTCCCGAAGGGCGTTCTCTGCGAGATCGAAGCGATTGCCGAACGCTGCTGAACCGTTTCAGGCCTGCCTGAAAATGAGAAATAAAAAGAAAGAAGGATTTTCATGAAAAAGGTTCTTGCGCTTTTCCTTGCAGCCATTCTGATGATCGGCCTGACCGCCTGCGGCGGGACCATCGAGAAACCGGCCGAGCAGACGGAAACCTCGTCCGCGCCCGAAGGGGAGACGACCATTGTTGCAGGCCCCACCCAGATTACCATTGGTGAGAGCATGCAGTACACCAGCCTTGACCCGGCTCATGAGTATGAGGGCGATGCCGAAATGGCCCTGCATGCCGCTTATGATTGCCTGGTTCTGACTCCTCCGGAAGACGAATCCGATATTCAGCCCGCCGTCGCGGAGAGCTGGACCATCTCGGAAGATGCTCTGACCTATGTCTTTACCCTCAAACAGGGCATTCTCTTCACCACCGGCAAAGAGCTCAAAGCCGAGGACGCCGCCTACTGCCTCAACCGCGTCAAAGGCGTCAAAGGCAACCCGAGCTTCCTTCTCGATACGGTCGACACCATTGAGGCGACCGGCGACTATGAGCTGACCCTGACCCTGAATACGCCGAATCCTTCGCTGCTGTCCATCCTCACCCGCGCCACCTTCGGCATCTATGATTCCGAAGTGGCAAAGGCAAACGGCGGCACCTGCGATGAAAACGATACCTTCTCCGCCTATGTCGATGCGAACCCTTCGATCGGCAGCGGCCCTTATCAGATCACGGCTTACAACTCCGGCTCCGAAGTGATTCTGGAGAAAAATGCGGGCTCCGTTCTGAGAACCGGCAAGGTTGACAAGTATGTTATTGTTAATATGGCGGATGTCTCCGCGCAGCAGATGGCGATTGAAGCCGGCGATATCGACTTCGCGCTTGACCTGACTGCGGACCAGACCTCTCTGCTGACCGACAGCGAAAACATTCAGCTGATCAGCAGCAAGACCGACGACATCTTCTTCCTGATGCTCAACGACAACGCGGAGTACGGCAAGGAACTGGCGGATGAGAAGGTCCGTGAAGCGATCACCTATGCGATCGATTACACCGGTCTCTGCCAGCTCGCCGGAAACGGCGCCTTCACCCCCGCGAGCATCATCCCGAAGGGCTTCACCGGTTATCTCGGCGACAGCCAGATCACCCGTGATGTCGAAAAAGCCAAAGCCCTGCTGACCGAGGCCGGTTATCCGGACGGCTTCAGCTTCCACTGTGGCGTTATTCCGGATATGGCTCCGGACGGCGTCTCCTTCATGATGATTGCCGAGAAGGTCCAGGCGGACCTTGCCGAAGTCGGCATCGACATGATTATCGATTCTCAGGAAGTTTCCGTCTACCTCGAAGGCTACCGCAACGGCACTCAGCAGGCCGTCGTCAGCCAGTGGGGCCCGGATTATTATGATTCCAACAACCAGCTTGCTTTCCTGCCCGGCAACACCGTCGGCCTGCGTGCCGGCTGGGTGGCCGATGCCAACCCGGATCTGGTCGCCCTTGGCCAGCAGGCGGCCGTCGAAACCGACGATGCGGCCCGTGTCGAGCTCTTTGAGGCGATCCAGAATGAGATGGTCGCCTGCAACTCTCCGTTTATCGTCGTGCTGCAGCCCGGCCGTACCTGGGCGGTCAATGCGCGCGTGCAGAACATCGTTCCGAGCACCGCGTACTATCTCGAGTTTGCCGATCTGGAAGTCAAATGATTTTCTCCGGTTTAACCGCCGATAGAAATCCAGCAGAGTGAACCTGAAAGCGGCCGTTATTCCACAACAGGAGATAACGGCCGTTTTTGGATAGGTGGAGGATCATTGCCAATGAATATGCTTAAGTACATCGGACGCAGGATCCTGCTCATGGCCGTGGTCATGGCGGGCATCTCCGTGATCACCTTCTGTGTCTCGCACTTTGTGCCGGGCGACCCTCTGGTTGCAAACCTCGGCCAGACCGCGATGAGCGACCCGGAGATCGTGGCCGCCTATGAGGCAAAGTGGGGGCTCGATCAGCCGGTCTACATCCAATATCTCAGTTACATGAAAAACCTGCTGCACGGGGATCTCGGCACCTCGATCCGTACGAAGCAGCCCGTGCTTTCGGATCTTGAGAAGTATGTGCCCGCGACGTTTGAAATGGCGACGCTCGCGACCATCTTCAGTATCCTGTTCGGATTATTGTTCGGAATGATCTCCGCCGCAAGGCATAATAAACTCTCCGACCATGTTCTGCGCGTGGTCTCCCTGATGGGAATCTCGATCCCGGCCTTCTGGCTATCCATTCTGACGCTGTATGTGTTTTATCTGAAACTGGGCGTGCTGCCGGGTTCCGGCAGAGTGGGAACGGAATGGCTCGGCGCCGTGTTTCCGACCGGGTTCCTGATCCGCGACGCGATCGTCTGCGGGGAAATGGGGCTTTTGAAGGATGCCCTGAGCCATCTGGTTCTGCCGAGCTTTGTGCTCTCCGCCTCGACGGTCGGCATCCTGACAAGGACGGTTCGCTCCAGCATGCTGGAAGTGCTGCAGCAGGACTACCTGCGTACCGCGAAGGCCAAGGGCCTCTCGGAAAACCGCATCATGTTCCATCACGTCCTCAAGAACGGGCTGATTCCGTCGGTGACGATGTTCGGCCTCTGCTATGGATCGCTGCTCGGCGGCACCGTTCTGGTGGAAACGATTTTCAACTATCCCGGAGTCGGGCTTTACGCATACAAGGCGGCCACCACGCTGGATTTTCCGGCGATCATGGGCACCACGCTGTTTATTGCCGCGGTCAACGTGCTGATGAATTTCTTTGTGGATATCCTGTATGCCTTTATTGACCCGAGAATCCGGTACTAAAGGAGGGGAAGACGGAAATGAAAAAAGCCATCAAAAAATTCATCCGCAAAAACCCTCTTGCCTATATCGGAATCCTGATCTGGGTACTCTTTATCGTCTGCGCGCTCTTTGCGCCCGCCGTCGCGCCTTATAATCCTTATTTACAGGATCTGACGCAGCGATTCGCCGCACCGGGTGCCGCCCATCTTTTCGGCACCGATTCCTACGGGCGCGACATTCTGAGCCGCGTCATCTACGGCGCACGCATCTCGATCCCGTGCGGCCTTCTGGTCGTCTTGCTCTCCTGCACCTTCGGTACCCTGTACGGGGCGATCGCGGGGTATTTCGGCAAGGTGGTCGACGAGGTGCTCATGCGGTTTGCCGACATGGTGATGTCCTTCCCGGCGATCCTGCTGGCAATGGCGCTCGCGGCCGCGATGGGTACCGGCGTCGTCAACGCGGTGATCGCCATCGCCGTGGTCTCTTGGCCGAAATATGCGCGGCTGATGCGCGGCATGGTGCTGAGCATCCGCGAGGCGGAATATGTCACCAGCGAGCGGGCGATCGGGCAGAAACGATTTCCGATTCTGCTCTCCACGATCATTCCGAACAGCATCTCCTCCCAGTTGGTGCTCGCCTCGACGGATGTCGGAACCGCGATCCTGACCTTCGCGGGCCTGAGCTTTCTGGGCCTCGGCGTCTCTCCGCCGGTCGCGGAGTGGGGCTATATGGTCTCCGACGGCGTGGCGATCCTCAAATACTGGTGGATCAGCTTTTTCCCCGGTCTGGCGATCTTTTTGGTCTCCATCGGTGCGAACTTTATCGGCGACGCGGTCCGTGACATCATGGATCCCCGCATGAAATATGAGCTTTGAGGTGAAACGGAATGGATTATAAGAAAAGGATCGGGACTTTGCGCGGCAAAATGGAGGAGCGCGGTTTAAGCGGCATGTTTGTGGGCGCGGACGCCTCGTGGGAGTATCTCTCCGGCGCGAAGCGCATCGGCCGCGATAAAACCTGCCAGCGGCAGAACAGCCTTGAATACGCCTGCCTGCTCGTCACCGAAAAGGACGTCGTTCTGTTTGTCCCGCGGCTGACCAGCCTCGGCATCCTGCCGTTTTTACCGGAAAACAACGCCGTCACGAAGCAGGTGGTCTATCCGGACGAGGACCTGACCGGCGAGACGTTTGTCACGACCGTCCGGGAGCTTGGGCTCTCCGATAAAGCGATCGGCGTCAACCGCGACATCACCGCCACGGAGACGCTCTGCCTGCAAAACCGCCTCGGCTGCCGCGTCACGGAGGCTTCGGACCTCATCGACGGCATGCGCGCCGTCAAGGACACGGAGGAGATCGCGCTGATGCGCAAAAACAGCGCAATCGCGGATCAGGTCTACCAAGACATTATGCCGATGGTTCGCCCCGGCACGATGGTCCGGGAGATCGAACATGAAATTGAAAAATTATTTGAAAAATACGGCTGTTCCATGCCCTCGTTCCCGGCGGAGGCGATCGTCCTCGGGCCGGCGAGCGGGCCGGTTCTCGGCATGAATTACGACCGCGTTGAAAAGGGCTATTCCTTCGCCTTCGATTTCGGCGGCGTTTATCAGGGATACTGCTCCGATTTCGGCCGGACGGTCTTTGTCGGCGAGCCGGATCCGGAGATCGTACGCTATTATGAACTGGTTCGGGCTTCCCAGAAAGCCGGGTTGGAAGCGTTCCGCCCGGGCGTCTCCACCTGCGAGGAGGTCAACCTCGCGGCACGGAGAGTCATCGAGGAGGCGGGCTACGGCGCGAACTTTATCCACCGCCTCGGCCACGGGATCGGCAAGGACGTTCACGAGCGCCCGTTCCTCGCAATGGGCGAAAAGACGGTTACCATGCCGGGCATGACGTTTACCGATGAGCCGAGCATCATCATTGTGCGCCGCTGCTGCGTGCGGCTCGAGGATGTTGTGCTCGTCACCGAGAACGGCTGCGAGGACCTCAATACCACGACGAAAGAGCTTGTTGTCGTAGACTAAAAGGAGTCGGTTTCATGAGCGAAAAACTTTTGGAAGTCCGAAATCTGAAGACGTATTTCTTCACGGAACGCGGCGTCGCTCCGGCGGTGGACTGCATCAGCTTCTCTCTGGAAGAGGGAAAGACGCTCGGGATCGTCGGGGAATCCGGCTGCGGAAAGAGCGTGACGTCGCTGTCCGTCATGGGGCTTGTGCAAAAGCCCGCCGGCCGCATCATGAACGGGGAAATTCTCTTCAAAGGGGAGGACCTCGTCAAAAAGAGCGAAAAAGAGATGCAGGGCATCCGCGGCAGCCATATCGCCATGATCTTTCAGGAGCCGATGACGGCGCTGAACCCGGTCTATACGATCGGAACGCAGATTGCGGAAGTGTTCATCGTCCATCAGGGCATGAAGAAAAAAGAAGCGATGCAGAAGGCCGTCGAGATGCTCCGGCTTGTGGGAATCCCGAGCCCGGAAACTCGGGTCATGGATTATCCGCACCAGCTCTCCGGCGGCATGCGGCAGCGCGTCGTCATCGCGATTGCGCTCGCCTGCAACCCGGAGCTGCTGATCGCGGACGAGCCGACCACGGCCCTCGACGTCACGATTCAGGCCCAGATTCTCGACCTGATGCGCGGCCTGCAAAAGAAACTCAATACTTCCATCATTCTGATCACCCATGACCTCGGCGTCGTCAGCGAGATGGCCGACGACGTGGTGGTCATGTACTGCGGCCAGATCGTCGAGCAGGGGAAACGGGAGGATGTGTTCCGCCGCATGCTGCACCCTTATACGGAGGGGCTGATGCACTCGATTCCGACGCTTGCCGACCGGCCCGGGGTGGAGCTTGAGACGATCCGGGGCATGGTGCCGAGTCTTTATGATCTGCCGAAGGGCTGCCGGTTCCATCCGCGCTGCCCGTATGCAAAACCGATCTGCTCCAAGGTCGATCCTGCGCTGATCGAGGCGGAGCCCGGGCATTTTGGCCGCTGTCTGCGGTACGCACCGGAATGGAAGGAGGAGTGACCCATGGAGCCGAATACTATCGTGGAAGTCAACCACCTGAAAAAGTATTATAAAGTCAACGGAAGCGGCTTCCGGGGGAAAGAGGAAACCGTCAAGGCGCTTGACGACATCTCCTTTGAAATTTCCCGCGGCGAGACGGTCGGCCTTGTGGGGGAATCCGGCTGCGGCAAAACCACCGCGGGCCGCGCCATCCTCCGCCTGATCGATGTGACGGACGGCGAGATTCTCTTTAAAGGGCAGGATATCACCCATGCCTCCGAAAAGGAGCTTCGTCCGCTGCGCCGAAATATGCAGATCATCTTTCAGGATCCGTACGGCTGCCTCAATCCGCGCAAACGGGTTGGGGAGATCATCACGGAGCCGCTGCGCCTGCAGGGAATCACGAGTCAGAAGGAACTGAAGGAGCATGCGCTCGAGTTGATGGAGGAAGTGGGTCTGCGTTCCGATTATGCCGACCGCTTTCCGCATGAATTTTCCGGCGGCCAGCGGCAGAGAGTCGGCATCGCGCGTGCGATTGCGGCGGATCCGGAGTTTATCGTCTGCGACGAGCCGGTCTCCGCGCTCGACGTCTCCGTTCAGGCGCAGGTTCTGAATTTGATTCAAAAATTACAGAGGGAGAGGGATCTCACTTATCTGTTTATTTCCCACGATCTGCGGGTGGTTAAGCATCTGAGCGACCGCATCATCGTCATGTATCTCGGCAGCATTGTGGAATGCGGGAGCCGGGAGGAGATCTATTCCCATCCGGCGCATCCCTATACCAAGGCGCTGCTCTCGGCCGTGCCGGAGGTTGGCGGAGACGCCGGAGGCCGGATTCTTCTTCAGGGAGATATTCCGAGCCCGATCCATCTGCCAACCGGATGCCGGTTTCATACACGCTGCCCGCGCGCGACGGAACGCTGCAAAACCGAAGTTCCGCCCGTTTTGGATATCGGCGCGGGTCATCTCTGTGCCTGTCATTACTGGGAGGGCTGAGACATGATCACCGATAAAATCAACAATCGCTTCCGGGGCATCGAGGGCGGCCTGTTTTCCGAAGTCGTGAAGGCGGATGTCGGCGACGCGGCCGGAACCCTGATCGAAAACGGGTACGACGTGCTCGCGTGGGCGGATCCGTTTCTGCCGGACCCCTCGCTGCCTCAAAGCGTCAAAAGGGCGATGCTGGAGGCGGTCTCCTCCGGACTGCCGGGGCATTATACCATGCCGATCGGCAGCACAAGCCTGCGCCGCGCCGTTGCGGAGAAATGCGCCCGCGTCAACGGGCTGAAAATCGACCCCTCCCGCAACGTGCTGATCACACCCGGCTCCGATTCCGGGCTGCTCTTTGCGATGGAGCCTTTTCTCGCCGAAGGGGACGAGGTGCTCGTGCCCGATCCGAGCTATCCGTCGAATTTTCTCAACTGCCGCCTCTGCGGGGCAAAGGCGGTTCCTGTTCCTCTGCGGGAGGAAGGCGGATTCCAGTTTGAGCGTGAGGCCTTCGAAAAAGCGCTGACTCCGCGCACAAAAATGGTTCTCGTCACGAACCCCAATAATCCGACCGGTACGGTTTTTACGCGGGAATCGTGGGAGATGCTCAGCCGATTCATCATTGAGCACGACCTCGTGCTCATCTGCGATCAGGCCTTCGAAGATCACATCTTCGACGGCCGGGAGATGATCACCCCGGCGGCGCTCCCGGGCATGTGGGAGAGAACCGTCACGGTGTTTTCCCTCAGCAAGGGCTTTGGGCTCTCCGGGCTGCGGATCGGGTATCTGGTCGCGGATGACCACCTGATGGATATTTATTACGGCGCGGCGGTCAACGTGCTCGGCGCGCCCAATACGCTTGCCCAGATCGGAGCAGAGGCCGCGCTCCGGGATCCGACGATTCTTCCGGCCTACACAAAAATTCTTGAAAGACGCCGCCGGACGGCCTATGAGATTTTTACCTCGGTTCCCGGCGTGCGGATGCAGATGCCGCAGAGCGGAATTCTTTCGTGGGTTTATGTTGGGGCAATCGGCACGGGGCAGGAGGTCGCGGATCGGCTGATGGATACGGCCCATGTGCTTGTAAACGCCGGGCAGAACTACGGTGAGCAGGGCAGGGACTATCTGCGTATCGTCCATGGCTGCTATACCGACGACGAACACGCCCGACAGGTCTTTCTGCGCATCGCGGAAGCCCTGACGGATCTTGCAAAAAAAGCATAACAAAGAGAAAAAAGCATTTTTTAAAGAACCGCTTCAGCAAGAAAATCACGGCCGCCAGTCCGGCCGGATTTTCAGCAGCCATGCATGTAAAGCTATACTGCTTTGCAGTAAGAGCGGAGCAAAAAAAGGCCGGACCAAATCAGTCCGGCCTTTTTTATTGTCAAAGAAGCCCTCTTTTTTCGGGGATGCCGTTCCGAAAATGTCTCATCCTCGGGCTTTGCTGGAAGCTCCGCCAATACCCGCCGGTTCCGCATCGGCCGGGTTTGCGCGGCGGAGAAGATCATCAGATTCCGGCGTTTCCCGGCGCTATTCTTTCTTCAGACGGGAGGATCCCGTTACTCGGAGAAAGGGAGGATCAGCATGAAGACAGATCCGGAGACGGTCGAAAAAAGGCTGCCGGGAGAGAGCGCCCGGAACGCGGAGGAAAAACGATGAGGATGTGTAAGAGAGCCGCGGTCTGCGGCATCGGAGCGATCCGTGTCACATCCGTGAGCACGGAGGCGCGCACAGGCGTAAGTATTTCCTCACTCACATGGAAGAAACTTTCGGCATACAGCAAGGCAATTTCGCAGGATGCGACACATACTTACTCCAACGCCATACAGGCCGTCACGTTTTCCGACGGACGGGTGCTCGGCGCCGGGGACTATCTCAGCATTGCCGTCAGCGGAGTGCCTTATCGGATTGATATTCTGGGATTCCATCACGATGAAGTGACGGACGCCTCCGCTTACGGCGGAGACTATGCCGGCATCACCTGGCAGATGCACGACATCTATGCGACAACGTATAAAATGAACAGCACGACCACAAATTCCGGAGGATGGACGAGCTGCATGATGAGGACGAGCACGATGGAGTCTCTTTTGAGCGGCCTTGAAAGCGGTCTGTCGGGTACGATTGTTCCGGTCGATAAATTAACCAGCGCCGGAAGCGGGAGCAGCACCATCAACACGACCAGCGACAGCCTGTTTCTTCTTTCCGAGAAGGAAGTGAGGGGAGGCACGCCTTATACGCCGGCCGGAGAGGGTACACAGTACGCCTATTATGTAGCGGGAAACAGCACCGTGAAAAACAGGAACGGTTCGGCCGACCTGTGGTGGGAACGGTCTCCGCATGAATCCAGTTCGCTGTATTTTTGTACCGTAAACGCAAGCGGAAACGCGAGTTACGACGGCGCCATAAGTTTACGCGGCGTCTCCTTTGCCTTTTGTACATGACCGGAAAATTCGGCGAGACGGAGGCATGGAGGAACTGGTGGGGGTGGGAGATCCTCGAATAGAGAATGACAACACGGTATCGCCCACTCCGCACCGGTTTAATATTTAAACTCTCGTCCTTATCGGCGGGAGCTTATTTTTTATGCCCAGAAAAGCCCGGGCCCTCGGCGTCAGCATGGAAGAACTGGTGGAGGCGAGAGGGGAACGACTTAATAAATCAACTATCACGGTTACCAACGCATAGCTATCTGGTAGCCAACAACTCCGAAAATAAGGCAAAAAAGATCCGCACGGGCGGGCCTGAAACGGCTTACCTGTGCGGATCTTTTTGGAGCTGGTAATGTGACTCGAACACACGACCTGCTGATTACGAATCAGCTGCTCTACCGACTGAGCTATACCAGCATTTTTGGTTTAAAAAGCTGCAAACGGGGCGCTGCGCTTCGCGGAAATAACCTATTGTTTTACGAATGTGGCGTATCTTTTCGCGAACGTACCTATTATAGCGAAAACCGTTCCTCCCGTCAAGCATTTTTCCGGGGAAAAGAAAAAACCGGAAATTCATAAAATTCTAATGAATTTTGGCAGGTTCTATGATATACTTAGGCTTACTTGAAAAATGTCGGAAGGTGCGTCATCCGGATGAGCGGCAACGGCAACGCGGTCCTTAGAGATAAAAAAAAATATAGATTCCTTCGCATCGCCGCGGTGATTGCGGTGGTGATTCTTATTGCTGCCGGCATTACGGCGGCGTGGCAGAAGGCTGAAAACGAGCGCATTCTTGAAGGAAAAGAGAGCAGTTCCAAATTTGCAGAGGCGGTTTTCAACTTTGTGAATCTTCTGGACGATCTGATGGATGGAGAAAAGGAGAGCACCTCCGTTCCGGAGACGGCATCCTCCCAGCCGGAAGAATCCGTATCGGAGAGCGGTGAAGAGCCCTCTTCCGGATCCCAGGAGGAGGTCTCCGAGCTTCCCGCGTGGGGCCTTTTGGAGGAGAGCGAGCCGAAAGAGGTTTCCTATTTTGAGGATGCCGTGATTCTCGGAGATTCCATGGCCTCCGGTGCGCAGGAGAGCCGCTTCTTCAGCGGAGCCTCGTTCCTTGCGAGCATCGCCGTCAATGCGGACTCCATCCTCAACAAGGATGTGATCAATTCCGGCGGGGAAGGGTATACGATTCCCGAGGCGCTGGCCGCAAAAGAGGATGTCGGCAAAATTTATATCCTGATGGGCGCGGATAGTATCAGTTGGATGGACAACCCCACCTATATCAAAAAATTCTCCGCGTTTTTGGATGCAGTAACCGCCGCCAAGCCGGGGTGCGATCTGTATCTGGTTTCAATTCTCCCGGTCAACGAGAGCCTCTGCGCCGAGCACGGGGACGACATCCTGAATGCGGATATTGACGCGATCAACGAGAAATTCCTCGCCTTGGCCGAGGAGAGAGGCTTCTGGTATGTGAATGCCGCCGAGGCATTCAAAGATGAGGAAGGCGGCCTTTCCGAAGACGCCACAAGCGACGGCATCACGCTGAAATCCCAGCAGTACGAGGCCCTTCAGACTTATCTGCTCAGCCATACGGCCCACTGAAAACAAAAAAACAGAAGCTCCGGCGTTTACCTTTTCGGGTGAACGCCGGAGCTTTTTTAATGGTTTATGTTCGGAACGGTCGCGGCGTCGGGAAACTTTCTCTGCGGCACCAAAGGCCGTCTGAAAACGGAGAGAGGATCCTTCTGGCTAAATGTCGGTTCGCGGAGCAAAGGACTGCGGCAAAAAACAGGATTCTCCGGAAAAAACGTCCTGCGTTAAAAAACAAAAGGGGATGTCTCCGTCAGCCGCGATTTGCGGGATCAGTTTGGCGGCGGGAGAAAGAGAAACCGGTTTCAGGATTCCGTCTTTGCCTTAAGGTCTTCCTGACGGATCTCCGCCCGCTTGATCTTGCCGCCGAGGGTCTTGGGCAGTTCCTTCACATATTCGACGATGCGCGGATATTTATAAGGTGCCGTGACCTTCTTGACGTGGTTCTGAAGCTCTTTTGTGAGTTCCGGCGTGCCCGCATACCCCTCCGCAAGCACGATGGTCGCCTTGACGACCTGGCCGCGGATCGGATCCGGCGAGGCGGTGACGGCGCATTCCACAACCGCCGGATGCTCGAGCAAGGCGCTCTCCACCTCGAACGGCCCGATGCGGTAGCCGGAGCATTTGATGACGTCGTCGCTCCGGCCGATGAACCAGTAATAGCCGTTGCTGTCGCGCCAGGCGACGTCTCCGGTGTCGTAGTTGCCGCCGGCGAACGCCTGAGCGGTGCGCTCAGGGTCGCGGTAGTAGCCGACGAAGAGGCCGGCCGGAGATTCCTTGTTCACGTCGGTGACAACGATATGGCCCTCGTCGCCGTCCTCACAGAGGTTGCCGTCGGCGTCCATCAGCTGAATGCGGTAGAGCGGGGAAGGCTTCCCGGTGGAGCCGGGGATCGGCTCGAACCACTGGAAGTTGGCAATCATCACGGAGGATTCGCTCTGGCCGAAGCCTTCGTACATCTTGTGGCCGGTCAGCTTCTCCCATTTGCGGAAAACCTCGGGGTTCAGCGGCTCCCCGGCGATGCAGTACTGCTCGGTCGCGGAGAGATCATAGGAGGCCACGTCCTCCTGAAGCATGAAGCGGAACATGGTCGGCGGCGCGCAAAACGTCGTAATTTGATACTTGGAGATGACCTCCAGCAGCTTTTTCGGAACGAACTTGTCCCAGTCGTAGGCGAAGATGGAAGCGCCGCAGATCCACTGCCCGTAGATCTTGCCCCAGCCGAACTTCGCCCAGCCGGAGTCGCTGACGCTCATGTGAAGCTTGTTTTCCTGCACCTGCTGCCAGTATTTCGCCGTGACGATGTGTCCCAGCGGGTAGGAAAAGTTTTGCTCCACCATTTTCGGCATGCCCGTGGTGCCGCTCGTAAAATAGATCAGCATCGTGTCGTCCCAGCGGGTCGCCTGATCGCCGGAGGGGCGCTCGAAGGTATCCGGGGAATCGGCGATCGCCTGATCAAAAGAGAGCCACCCCTCGCGACTGCCATTGACGAGCACGCGGTGCTCAAGCGACGGCGCCTCCTTAAAGGCCGCCTCCGCCTGCTCAACGACAAACGCGTCGTCGAGGCAGATGATCGTTTTGATTTCCGCGGCTTCCGCGCGGTAAGCAATATCCTTTTTGGTCAGTTGGAGCGAGCCGGGAACGAGGATGGCGCCGAGCTTATGGAGCGCGGTGGCGCAAACCCAGTATTCCCACCTCTGCCGCAGAATCAGCAGAACGACGTCGCCCTTCCGGATGCCGAGGCCATGCAGAAAATTCGCAAACCGATTTGACAGGCGGCTGATCTCGGTGAAGGTGAAGGTCCTTTCTCCACCGTGGTCGTCGATCCAGAGCAGGGCGCGTTTTTCCGGCTCCTGCTCGGCCCAGGCATCCACGATGTCGAAGCCGAAGTTAAAGTTCTCCGGGATATTGACCCGGTAATTTTCTTTAAAATCCTCGTAGGAGTCAAACTCGATACGGGGAAGAAATTTGTCAAGAAGCATATTTCGATTCCTCTTCTTATAGTCTGCGCTTTCCGGTGCCGACGGCCTTCTTTAAAAAATCTGTGCCGTCGGATGCGGAAAAGCGGGTCCCGGCCCCGGAAGAGTGCCCTCCGGGAGCCTCACTCGGCGATGACGGTCAGGAAACGGGCTTTTTTGTCGCCCACGCAGCGCTGACCGTGCAGGTGTGTCGGATTGAAATAAATCGTGTCGCCGGGGGAAAGGACGAATTCCTTGTCGTCAAAGACGACCGCGACCTGTCCCTCCAGCACCATGTTGAATTCCTGCCCGCTGTGGCATACGAGAGCCGCCGGTTCGTCCGAAGGGAAGAGCGTAACCAGGAGGGGCTGCATCACCTTCTTGCTGTACCGGTAGGCGAGATCCTCGT
>DAOTHJ010000009.1:0-70951 GCA_035447605.1 Oscillospiraceae bacterium
GGAGACGGTGGGATTCGAACCCACGGACGGTGTTACCCATCACTCGATTTCGAGTCGAGGCCGTTATGACCACTTCGATACGTCTCCGTATGATTCGGCACCGGAAAAACCGGCCCAATTATCATAGCACGAAACCATTCGCCGGTCAATTGTTTCTTGTAGAATGAAAGAAAAAGACGCTTGCCCATGCGGTTTCCGACCAGATCCTGTTGACAGGGACAGTAAAAAAATGTATATTATTTAATAATACCTATATTGGTATGAATTTTATATGCTTGAAAGAAGAGATCAATCCAAATGGATGACCCCGGTAGTACACGGTATCTGCTTCTTCTGATCTGCCTCGTCGGCGTCGGAGGATTTTTTGCGATGAGCAAGGCGGCGCTGATTTCCCTCAACGACGCAAAGCTCCATAAGGACGCGGACGATGGGAGTAAAAGCGCTATAACCCTTTGCAGGATGGCGGACGAGCCGAATGATTTCCTGGCCATGATCCGGGCCGCGGTCACGCTGTTTGGTTTTCTCGCCGCCGCGTTCGCGGCAAACGAGTACACCGCGCCGGCCGCGGAATTTTTCGGGCGTTATGTTCCGCTTGCCGCGGAGACGGTACAGGTGCTCACGCTGATCCTGCTGACGCTCGTGCTCACGTTTTTTATGCTGGTGTTCGGCGGTGTGGTGCCGAAATGGATCGGCATGCACAAGCCGGAAAAAATCGCCTACGGCGTTTCGGGGATCCTGTATCTCTTTTATCTGTTTTTCCGCCCGCTGGTGAAGCTCGTTGACGGTTCCGCCGCGGCCATCATGAAGCTTGCCGGCATCGATTCGGTCGGCGAGCCGGAAGGGGCCACCGAAGAGAACATCCGGATGATGCTCGACGCCGGAAACGAAAACGGCACCATCCAGGAGAGCGAACGCGATATGATCAACAACATCTTCGAGTTCGACGACCGCACGGTGGGCGAGGTGATGACGCACCGCATCGACATGACCGCCGTGGAACAGAGCGACGGCATCGGCGAAGTTGTGGAGACTGCCATTGCGGATGGCTACTCCCGGCTCCCGGTCTACGAGGAGACGATCGACAACATCCGGGGCGTCATCTACGTCAAGGATCTGCTCTCCCTGATCGGAGACCCGGATTTCCGGAGCAGGAAGGTGGAGGATTTCATCCGGCCAGTCAACTTCGTGCCGGAATCCAACAGCTGCCGCGAGGTCTTTGCGGAATTCCAACAGAAAAAGATCCAGCTTGCCATCGTTGTGGATGAGTATGGCGGCACCGCGGGCATCATCTCCATGGAGGATCTGCTCGAGGCCATCGTCGGAAATATTCAGGACGAGTATGACGACGACGAAGAGGAGGAGATCTCGCAGATCGACGAGGAAAACTTCGATCTCGACGGGACCGTCTTTCTCAAAGATATCGACGACCTGATCGGCATCGAGGTGCCGATGGATGCGGAATACGATACGCTCGGCGGCCTGCTGACCGATATGCTCGGACGCATTCCGGAAGAGGACGAACACCCCGTCATCGTCTACGGCGGCGTGGAGTTCACGGTTCTGAAGACGGAGGAACACCACATCGCAAGGGTTCACGCGCATATTCTCTCGGAGGAGGAAAAGGAAGCCCGCGAGGAGAAAAAGGAGTAATTCTGCCGGAGCGGCCCAGCTTCCGTTCCGTTTTTATCGTAGAAATCAAAAAGAGGCACCCGCTTTTGACGCGGATGCCTCTTTTTTTGAGCACGAAACGGGATTTTTCGCCGCAGAGCGAAGGACAAGCCTGAGCGAGGCCTGCGCGGGAAAAGATTCCGCTCCTTTGCCGCCGGCCGCTTTTTCCGGGACGGTCCGCCGCCTGCGGGAGTTTTTTCGGAACCGTGCCCGGTTTTTGCAAGCATAAAGAAACCGGCCGCTTCAGGAAGCAGCCGGTTTCTTTTATTGAGCATAGGAAATGGCCTTTGTAAAAGGATACGAGCACGGCCGAACCGTTACTCCTCTTTGCGGTTGCGGATCGCGGCCTGCGCGGCGGCGAGGCGGGCGATCGGGACGCGGTACGGCGAGCAGGAGACATAGGAGAGACCGACCCGGTGGCAGAAATCGACGCTGGAAGGGTCTCCGCCGTGCTCGCCGCAGATGCCGAGCTTGATATCCGGGCGGGTCTTTCTGCCGAGATCGCAGGCCATCTGCACGAGTTTGCCGACGCCCTCCTGATCGAGGCGGGCGAACGGATCGGATTCATAGATCTTTTTGCTGTAATAGGCGCCGAGGAATGCGCCGGCATCGTCGCGGCTGAACCCAAAGGTCATCTGAGTCAGGTCGTTGGTGCCGAAGCTGAAGAACTCGGCCTCCTCGGCGATCTCGTCGGCCAGAAGCGCCGCGCGCGGGATCTCGATCATCGTGCCAACCTTGTATTTCATCGTGGAGCCGTTTTTGGCGATGATCGCGTCGGCGGTCGCGGTGACGATCTCCTTCACATAGTGCAGCTCTCTGCGCTCGCCGACCAGCGGGATCATGATCTCCGGCGTGATGGCCCATTCCGGATGCATGGCGCCCACGTTGATCGCCGCCTGAATGACGGCCGTGGTCTGCATCTCGTAGATCTCCGGGTAGGTGACAGCGAGACGGCAGCCGCGGTGGCCCATCATCGGGTTGAATTCATGCAGGCCTGCGATCGTGGCCTTGAGATCGGCGATATCGAGCTTCATATCTTTGGCCAGCGCGGCGATGTCGTCCTCGTTGGTCGGAACGAACTCATGGAGCGGCGGATCGAGGAAGCGAATCGTGACCGGGCGGCCCTCCATGGCCTCGTAGATGCCCTCAAAGTCGCCCTGCTGCATCGGCAGGAGCTTCGCAAGGGCGGTGCGGCGGTGATCCTCATCCTTGGAGACGATCATCTCGCGCATGGCCTGGATGCGGTCGGGGTTAAAGAACATGTGCTCGGTGCGGCAGAGGCCGATGCCCTCCGCGCCGAAGAGAACGGCCTGCTTCGCGTCGGTCGGCGTATCGGCGTTGGTGCGGACGCCCAGCGTGCGCCTGCGGTCGGCCCAATCCATAAAGGTGCCGAAATAGCCGGAGATCGTGGCCGGAACGGTCGGGATCGGGCCGGCGTAGATCTTGCCGCTGGTGCCGTCGAGAGAGAGGTAGTCGCCCTCATGGAAGGTGCGGCCGCCCAGCTCAAAAAATTTTTCTTCCTCGTGCATCGTGATGGCGCCGCATCCGGCGACACAGCAGGTGCCCATGCCGCGCGCGACGACGGCGGCGTGGCTCGTCATACCGCCGCGCACCGTGAGGATGCCCTCGGCGTGATGCATGCCCTCGATGTCCTCCGGGGAGGTCTCGAGGCGGCAGAGAATGACTTTTTCGCCTTTTTTGGTCCATGCGACGGCGTCGGCGGCGTTGAAGACGATTCTGCCGGAAGCGGCGCCCGGGCTTGCCGGAAGCGCCTCTCCGACGGCCTCGGCCTTATTGAGGGCTTTGGGGTCAAACTGCGGATGGAGCAGCGCATCGAGCGATTTCGGCTCGACGCTCATAATGGCGTCGTCTTTGGAGATCAGGCCCTCGTCCACAAGGTCGCAGGCAACTTTAAGAGCGGCGGCAGCGGTGCGCTTGCCGTTTCTGGTCTGAAGCATATAGAGCTTGCCGTTTTCGACGGTGAACTCCATATCCTGCATATCGTGATAGTGATTTTCGAGTTTTTTCGCAATGGCGAAGAATTCGTCGTAGAGGCCGGGGCGGATGTCGTCGAGATGCTCGATCGGCTGCGGCGTGCGGATGCCGGCCACGACGTCCTCGCCCTGCGCGTTGATCAGGAATTCGCCGTAGAGCTTGTTCTCGCCGGTGGCGGGGTTGCGCGTGAAGGCGACGCCGGTGCCGGAGAGGTCGCCGGTATTGCCGAAGACCATCGACTGCACGTTGACGGCGGTGCCCCATGTGTAAGGAATGTCGTTCATGCGGCGGTAGTAGTTGGCGCGGGGGTTGTCCCACGAACGGAAAACAGCCTTGACCGCGCCGATCAGCTGCTCCCTCGGGTCGGAAGGAAAGCTCTGGCCCTTGATTTCAACGTAGTACTGCTTGAATTTTTCGACCATCTCCCGAAGATCGTCGGCGCTGAGCTCCGTATCGTGCTCGATGCCGCGGGCGGTCTTCATCTCGTCGATGATCTCCTCAAAACGGCCCTTCGGGATCTCCTCGACGACGTCGGCATACATCTGGATGAGACGGCGGTAGGAGTCGTAGGCAAAGCGCTCGTTGTTTGTGAGCTTCGCGAGGCCTTCGACCACCTCGTCGTTGAGGCCAAGGTTGAGGATGGTGTCCATCATGCCGGGCATCGAGGCCCTTGCGCCGGAGCGCACGGAGACAAGAAGCGGATTTTCCGAGTCGCCAAGTTCCTTTCCGGTCCGGGATTCGAGCTTGCCGAGATATTCAAAGATCTGCGCCTTGATCTCGTCGTTGATCTGGCGTCCGTCTTCGTAATACTGCGTGCAGGCCTGAGTCGTGATCGTAAACCCGGGAGGGACGGGCATCCCCAGGTTGGTCATCTCCGCCAGATTGGCTCCTTTTCCGCCGAGCAGCGCGCGCATCGTGCCGTCGCCCTGAGAAAAAAGATAGACAAACTTTTTGCTCATGAAAGAACCCCCCTCTTTTTGCTTTCCAATATGAAAGAAATATCTCAATTTGAAAGAAATTATAACAGAAGACATATTAGTTTTCTACATTTGAATGGTAAAATCTACGATTTGGACGAAAATTCGTGCTTCTACGAAATATTTGAGTTAATACTTGCAAAAATGCGGGGAGGTTGGCATAATGTATATGAAGTAATTTGCTTTCCGGGAGGGATCATTCCGATGTCTGAGGCCTGTGCGCTCATCTATACCGCCGGCGAAACCCGCATCCGGGACGACCGGCCGGACGCCCTATGCGACGTATTGTTCCAGCCGATGATCGGCTGGGTCAGCGCTGCGCTGGACGAAGCGGGGATCACGGACCGCTGTTACGTCTTCGCCAAAAATGCGGAGGCGTTTTCGGCCTATACCGGTGACGCGCCTGTTTTCTCCGGCGAGGAGGGGAGTTATCTTCCCTATGCCGCAAAGGACTGGGTCGCCCAGCATGGCGACAGAGACGTGCTGATTATCCGGGCAGAGAATCCATTTCTTGGCGCGGAGACAGTTTCCGCCTCGTGGGCCTACCATATCAATAACGGCCAGAAACTGACCATCCTTGCTTCCGGCGGAAGGGAAGCCATGATCCGCGAACTCAATTCCAGCGCGTATTGGGTGAAGGCGGATTTTCTTTTTGAGCTTTTTGACCATGGCGATCCGAAGGAAGAAAAATTTTTGGCTGCGGCGCTCACGGTTCTTTCCGATCGGGAGGAGACCGCGGCGACCTTCGTGGCCGCAAGAAAAGAACTGTATATGACGGCCTCCGATCCGGTGGGACTGCTGACGCTCAACGCGGCGGCCCGCACGATCGTGCTGACGAAGCTGTGCAAGGCGGGCGTGGAATTCCTCTGCACCGACGGCATCCTGATCGCCCCGTCGGTTCAGATCGGAAAGAACACCACAATCCTGCCGGGGACGATTCTGAAGGGCAATACCGTGATCGGCGAGAACTGCGAAATCGGCCCGAACAGCTATATCGAGAACTGCGCCGTCGGGGACGGATGCAAAATTTTCGCCACCAAGATGGCCGACGCCATCTTTAAGAACGGCGCAAAGATCGGCCCGTTCTCCCAGATCCGGCCGGGAACCGTGATCGGCGAGGACGTGAAGATCGGCGACTATGTGGAAATCAAGAATTCCGAAGTCGGCGCGAGAACCAGCGTCGCGCACCTGACCTATATCGGGGACGCGGATGTCGGCGAGGGCGTCAATTTCGGCTGCGGCGTCTGCATTGCAAATTTTGACGGACAGAAAAAATACCGCACGGTGATCGGCGACAACGCCTTCATCGGCTGCAACACGAACCTGATTGCGCCGGTAAAGGTCGGCTCCTTCGCTTACACGGCGGCGGGGACCACGGTGACCGAAGACGTTCCGGACGAAGCCCTGTGCATCGGCCGCCCACGTCAGGAAAATAAAGAGGAATGGGTCCGTCTTCACAATAAAGTCAGGAAAAACTAAAAGCAAACGACAGGGAGAGAGAAAAATGAACCTTCACGGCAAAGACATTAAGATTTTCGCCGGAAATGCCTGCCCCAGAGAGGCCGCAGACATCGCGAAAAATATCGGCATCCCGCTCGGCCAGTGCACGGTCAGGCATTTTGCGGATGGAGAGATTTCGGTTTCGCTTGAGGAATCCGTCCGCGGCTCCGACGTTTTCGTCGTGCAGTCCACCTGCAATCCGGTCAATGACAATCTGATGGAACTGCTGATTATGATCGACGCGCTGAAGCGTGCCTCCGCCGGCCGCATCAACGCGGTAATCCCGTATTTCGGCTATGCCCGCCAGGACAGAAAAGCCCGCCCCCGCGAGCCGATCTCCGCAAAGCTGGTCGCGAATATGATCACCGCCGCCGGCGCGGACCGGGTTCTGACGATGGACCTGCATGCCGCCCAGATTCAGGGCTTTTTCGACATTCCGGTCGATCACCTGCTCGGCGTGCCGATTCTCAGCCCCTATTTTCAGCCGCTGGTTCACGGCCACGAGGACGAATATGTGGCCGTCTCCCCGGATTTCGGCTCCGTCACCAGAGCCCGCAAATTCGTTGAGAAGCTTGATATTCCGATCGCCATCATCGACAAACGCCGCCCGAAGGCCAACGTCTCCGAGGTCATGAATATCATCGGCGACGTCCGGGGCAAGAAGTGCATCATCGTCGACGACATGGTCGATACCGCCGGCACCCTCTGCCACGCGGCCGAGGCGCTCGTCAAGATCGGCGGGGCCACCAAGATCGTCGCCTGCGCTACCCATGCCGTACTCTCCGATCCGGCCATCGAGCGCCTTCAGGATAGCTGCATCGACGAGCTTGTCTTTCTTGACACGATTCCGCTTCCGCCGGAAAAACGCATCGACAAGATCACGATCCTGCCGGTTGCGCCGATCTTCGCCGAGGCGATCGAGCGGATTTACGGCGAGCGCCCGGTCAGCCCGCTTTTTGAGAAGCAGCAGTAACCGCCCGCCCTTCTCATAACATCAAAGAAAGAAACAGCATCTCGGAAAGCGTTTTTTGGATGTTGACCAGATCTTCCGTCGGCAGGGGGTTTGTCCCCCTGCCGATTTCTATGGTAAAGCCCGGCAGGCAGAAACGCTGAATGAACCAATCCTTGAAGCCGCCGTAACAGGCGGTGCCCGTCGGATCGCTGAGCTGATAGCCGGAGGTCTCCGCCAGCAGCTTCGCGATCTCGCGCGAGGCGGAGGGCGTACCGCTTCCGTAGCGCCAGTAGATCTCTTCCCCTTGAGAGTGGAAGGTATAGAGCCGCTTGACGCCGAAGGTGGTGCAGATTCCGCAGGCGGTGCGCGTCTCGGGCTCGGAGAAGGGCGCCGGTCCGCCGTATTTTCCAGGCGCGGGGCCGAAGATGCCGCGCTTCTGTTCCAAAACACGAAGTTCCTCCCAGCCCGCGCCGAAATTATGGTTGATATCGACGCCGCGCGCGTTGGCGTTCCAGTGGATATAGTTCCCTTCCGAGAGACGTTCGACCTTATCGCGCAGGGAGAGCGCGGCTTCCGGCCCGCGGAGGGCGATTTCCACACCGTCCGGGTTGAGCACCGGTACGACGAGCACGCCCCGCGCAAGAATCGCCCGGCGCACGTCGATCCCGTAAGGGCGGCTGTCGTGCTCGTAGGCGAAGCAGAGTTCGTCGAAAAATTCCAGCAGCAGCGAGGCGGTCAGCCACTCCGAGCCGTGAACGGCGCCGGCGTAGAGGATGCCTCCGCAGGGATTTCCCAGCGAGAGGGCGGTGATTTTCCGCCCGAGCACGCTTTTTCCGACAAAGAAGGATTTTGAGCACGGATGGCGGCCCAGAATGCCGCCGATCGAGTAGGTCACGTTTTCCGCCGTCGGCGGAAGATAGATGGATTCCACTGCCAATCACCTCCGGGCATACTACGACTAAGATATGCTGCGGAAGGAAAATATAGAAACCGGAGAGGAGCAATGCCATGAGACTTCAGGAAGAAAAAATTGCGTCCGAAAAAATCTTTTCCGGGCATGTCCTCAACCTCTGTGTGGACCAGGTTCGGCTCCCGAACGGCGGCGAGGCCGTGCGGGAGGTTGTACGCCATAAAGGGGCGGCGGCCATGCTCGCGCTCGACCGGGACGGCGGCGTATATCTTGTGCGCCAGTTCCGCTACCCTGTGGGGAAGGCGCTGCTGGAGCTCCCGGCCGGCAAGCTCGAGGCGGGCGAGGAGCCGCTTGCCTGCGCGAAGCGCGAGCTGCTTGAGGAATGCGGCCTATCCGCGGAGACGTGGATTCCGATGGGCGGCGTATGGTCCTCGCCGGGCTTCTGCGACGAAAGGCTCTGGCTCTTCGCGGCGAAAGGCCTCTCCGTTCTCGGCGCGCACCCGGATGACGACGAATTTCTCGATATCGTAAAAATTCCGTTTGACGAGGCGGTCGGCATGGTGCTCTCCGGCGAGATCGAGGATTCCAAATCCCAGATCCTGCTGATGAAGGCGAAGCTCATGGGGATCGCGGAATAAAAGCGGGTTGAGCGCCCCGGCGTAAAAAAATGGAGCATAAACCGGGCTTCACAGGAACGGCCTACGGCATAAAAGAATTTTTTACGGTTTATGTGGCAAAAACGAGGCGGCCCCGGATTCGCAAAAGAAATTATGGAGAATTTGCGGGGCGGGCATGGCGGGGCGCGACCGCCGGCTCACGGAACGCTTCAGGTGAAATATTTAATCAGCCGCTCCCGGGAGGTCTCGGTCAGGAAGAGCTTTCCGTCCCGGAGTTCCGCCTCCATTGTGATGTGGCTCGAGACGGTCACGTCGAGCGAGGCGAGGAAGGCAAGCCCGGGTTCCCGGAGCGTGTGTTCCTTCGCGCCGAAGGAGGCCTCCGTGTTCTCCGCCACCACGCTGAAGTTGTTGCCGCCCTTCTCCGTCAGGCGGATGAGCCTGCGGTTGAGGAAGGCCGCAACCAGCTTCGAGATCCGGTCGCAGCGCTCCGTCTCGGTAAAATCCGGGAAGGAGATCACGTCGTAGGTCTTTTTGCCGTTCATGCGCTGCGCACCGGCCAGCAGGTTGATGCTGCGCCCGCCGCCGGAATAGACGAGCGCGCGCGGAAACGAGAGGTCGTAGCTGCCGAGCGAGTCCACAATTTTTTCGCAGCCGGCGCGGCCGTAGCGGAGCCAGCCGTCGATTTGGATGCCGTACTCCGTCTCCAGCGCGGCGATCAGCGCTTCCGTTCCGGAGGAGCTGCAGAGGGAGCGGATGTCGGTCTCCTCGTTTTCATAAGAAATTGTACAGGAAGCGGGAAACGTGAAGACCGGGATGCGCCCGGCCGGCATATCGAAGCGGACGAGCGTAAAATATTCCGCGCTTTTTCCGCCGTAATCCATGCCGATCAGCAGCACGCTGAAATTATCTTCCTGACGCGGAATATAACCGCCTTGGGAGGAGGATTCCTGCGGCACCGGCTCCTGCACACCGGGCGCCGACAGAGAAAAAACGGCGTAGACGGCACCGCAGAACAGCAGCAGAAAGCTGGCCGTAAACGCCAGCAGAAACGTCCGTACCCTCATCGATACCGCCTCCCTCCCGATACCGTTAGTTTGGCCGGGCAAAAGGGAAAAATATCGCCTTGACGGCGTAAAAAATACCGGCCGGGTTTTTCAGAACCCAAGCCGGTATTTTTATCGATTTGTATCTGCTTTTTGGCCGCCGCACGGAGAAAAAAGTTGTGCGTTTCCATAAAAATTTTTTAAGAAGCGTATCCGGGAAAAGGCTTTCCGCAGACGAATCGGCGGAGAAAGACGGAGATCTTACCCCAGAGTCCAAAAATTCTGCTTTGGAGTCCGGAGATTTCGCCTCAGGAGCTGAAATTTATTCCCCGAACACGCCGCAGGAGAAATAGAGGTCGCCGGTATCGGGGAGCAGAGGGACGATCAGTTTTCTGCAGCCTTTCGGGAAACCGATCCGGCATCTCCGAAGAAATCCGGTCGGACAGGCCGAACATGCGGCCGACGATCACTCCCCGAACACGCCGCAGGAGAAATAGCGGTCGCCGGTATCGGGGAGCAGAGGAACGATCAGCTTGCCGCGGTTCTCCGGCCGTTTGGCAAGCTCGACCGCGGCCGCCGTCGCGCCGCCGGAGGAGATGCCCGCGAGGATGCCCTCTTTTCTGGCAAGCAGCGCCGTAAACCGGTAGGCGTCCTCATCGGTGATGTCGAGAATCTCGTCGATCAGCGAGCGATCAAGGATCTCCGGGATAAAATTCGGGCCGATGCCCTGAATCTTATGTTTGCCGGGCGTGCCCTTCGTCAGCAGCGGCGAAGAGGCCGGCTGGAACCCGACGATCCGGATCGCCGGGTTTTGTTCCTTGAGGTATCTTGCCGTGCCGGTGATCGTGCCGCCGGTGCCGATGCCGGCGACGAGGATATCGATTTTTCCGTCGGTCTGGCGGAAAATTTCCGGCCCGGTGGTGCGGTAGTGCGCGTCCGGATTGGCGGGATTCGTGAACTGGGAGGGCATGAAGCTTTCCGGCACCGAGGAGAGAAGCTCCTTGGCCTTTTTGACGCAGCCCGTCATGCCGAGCGCGCCGTCGGTGAGGACGCATTCGGCGCCGAAGGCCTTCATCACGGCCATGCGCTCCGGGCTCATGTTGTCCGGCATCACGATGATGACGTGGTAGCCCTTTGATGCCGCAACGGCCGCAAGCCCGATGCCGGTATTGCCGCTCGTCGGCTCAATAATTGTGGAATTCGGCTTGAGCATGCCTCTTTCCTCAGCGTCCGCAATCATGTTCGCGGCGACGCGATCCTTGATGCTCCCGCCGGGGTTCCCTTTTTCAAGTTTGGCGGCAACGGTCGCCTCCAGCCCGTAAAAAGATTCGATATTGCGCAGCTCGAGCATCGGCGTGTTGCCGATGAGCTCGGTAAAGTTCTTTTTGATCTCCATAGTTCGGCCTCTTTTCTGTGACGCCATTATATCACATGCGGGAACGCATTGACAATCGGTGCGTTTTAAATTATATTATATAAGTATCAGTTTGCCCTGAAAAGGAGGAAACGTCATGAATACCAATCCCTTTCTTGAACTGTCGCCCGAGGTAGAGAGCGCACTGCGAAGCGGAAAACCCGTCGTTGCGCTGGAGTCCTCCACGATCTGCCATACCATGCCGTATCCGCGCGGTGCCGAAACCGTTAAAAAGGCGCAGGAACTGATCCGCGGCGAGGGTGTCACGCCGGCCGCAATCGCCATCCTCGAAGGCAAAATGCGGATCGGCCTCTCCGACAAGGAGATCGACTACCTCGGCCGCTGCGGAACCTCCGTGGCAAAGGTCTCGGTGAAAGATCTGCCGGTCTTTGCCGCAAAGAGCATGGACGGCGCCACCGATCTGGCCGCCACAATGAAGATCGCGAAGATGGCCGGCATCAAATTGCTGGCGGCCGGCGGCATCGGCGGCGTGCATGTGTTCCCGGGCGAGGTGACCGACGTCCCGGCCGAGATCGAGGAACTGGGCCGCACCGATATGCTGGTTGTCTGCTCCGGCTGCATCCAGGATCAGGGTCGCACGCTCGAATACCTCGAGGGCAGAGGCGTCACCGTCGTCGGCTTCGGCACGGGGAGCTTCCCGGCGTTTTATACGGCCGAGAGCGACACCCCTCTGGAGTACCGGCTCGACAGCGCGCCGGAAGTCGCAAAGGCCTTCCGCGCAAAGGAGACCCTCGGCATCGAGAGCAGCGTGCTGGTGCTGAATCCGGTTCCGGCCGGGGACGCCATGGGCAAGAGCGTCATCGACCGCGCCATGGGCATCGCCGGGCCGAAAGCGGACGAGCTGGGGCTTCGCGGCAAAGACAGAATGCCCTTCCTGCTTGCGCTTATCAAAGAAATGACCGGCGGCATGGGGCTCGACACCAACGCCGCATTGCTGTTAAATAACGCGCGCGCCGCCGCGCAGATCGGATACCTGCTCTCCGCCATCGCCGAGATCGACGGCGCCGGAAACGGAAAGGGCTTCGATCCCGCCGCCGTGCTGCGCATCCGCAACGACATCGCCGAGGAGATCGGTACGGGCATCGCAAAGGATTTTGAGACGTTCCGCAGCGAGTTCCGCGCCGAGATCGAGGAGATGCTCTCCGCCTTTGAGCCGGCCTCGCCGGAACCCGCGCAGGAGCTTTCCGAATCGGAGATCCCGCAGCCGGCTTCTTATCGGCCGGCCTACACGCCTTCTCCGGCGCTCAGCCGCGCGCCTTCCTATGCGCCGCCGGAGCCCGAACCGGAGCCGCAGCCCGTCGTCTATTCCGAAGTGCCGCACGCCCCGACCCCTTCGGCCATCGCAAACTTCAAGCCGCAGGGCCAGATGGTTGAAGAGAGGGAAAAAGAGGCCGAGCTGGACGGCGACTATCGGCCGACCGAATATAATCCGAAGAATTTCGGTAAAAACAAGGAAGAAACCGCGCTGGAGCCTGCCTCGGAAGAATCCGCGATGCAGGAGCCTGAGATTCCGCCTGTTCCCGAAAAGAAGTCGGCCCGGGCAAAGAAGCCTGCCGCGGAAGAGCCTGTCGTGCAGGAACTTCCCGCGGAGGAGCCCGCCGTGACGGAGCCGGAACCCGCTCCTGAGGCGGAAGCCGAGGAAGAACGTTCCGAAGAGACCGCCGGGGAGGAACCCGCCGCCGGAGGTTCTTCCGGAGAGGACGAGTACCAGCCGACCGATTACAATCCGGCCAACTTCGGCAAACATGAAAACGAGGAACAGCCCGATAAAGAAGAGGTCGGCACAACCGCCTACGACCCGGAATTCTACCGCAAACGCTCCGAGGAACGGAAACACCGCATCGCCGCGGCCGCGGGAGAAGAACGGCATAAAGAAGAAGAAAAGGGCGCCGAGCCGGAATACGTCGACTGCAAGGGCCCGCTGGAATTTACCGGCGAGCATCCGTGGGCATGGAAATGCACCCGCTGCGGGCAGCTCTTCCAGAAGCATGAGCTTCCGCACAAGCGCGTCAAGCTTCCGGAAGAATGATGCAGCAGGATGCCGGTAATGAGCACGGCGACCGGCTGTTTATCGCCCTGCTGTTTGACGAGGAGACAAAGGACCGTCTCTGCGGCGCAATGAAATACCTCGCCGCCCATATGCGCGGCGGACACACCACCGGCCGGGAGAACCTGCACCTGACGCTCGCCTTTTTGGGCGAGACAAAGCGGGCTTCGGAGGTTCGCCGGGCGATGGAGGAGGCCGCGGGTCCGGCCTTTGATTATCAGATTGGGGGCAGCGGACGCTTCTCTCGCGGGGACGGCTCTATTTTCTGGGCGGGCATCGCGGCGCCCGAGGAGCTGTACCGGCTTTACAGCCGCCTCTCCGGAGCGCTCGCCGCACACGGTTTCCGGCTGGAGGAGCGGCCCTTTAAACCGCACCTGACGCTTGGACGCGAAATCGTTACGGACGAGACGTTCGACCCGAGGGAGATGGAGAAGCTCCTGCCGGAGAAACCGCTTCACGCCGGAAAAATCAGCCTGATGAAATCCGAGCGCATCGCCGGAAAACTGACCTACACCGAAACCCACTCCGTTTATCTCGGAGAAAAGGAGAGCTGACTTTGGAGGATGCATTCACCGAGGGAATCCGCCCGGGCGGCCTCACCGACAACCGCGGGATCCGGATCCTGATCTGTCACATTCTGGCTGCGGCAGGGGAGCCTCTGAGCTTTGACGAGCTCACCGAGGCCGTTCTTGCCGACGGCACGGCCAATTATTTTGAATTTGCGGACGCGGCATCCGAGCTCAAAAACCTCGACTGCGTCGACATGTTCCGCAGCGAGCACGGCGTCTGCGAATACCGACTGACCGCGAAGGGAAAGGACGTCGCCGAGAAGCTCTCGGGCGATCTGCCGGCCTCCATCCGCGAGAAAGCCGCGGCAAACGCAAAATCCATGATTCTGCGCCGCAGGAGAGAGGAGGAAAACCTCGTCTCCGTCACCCGGACCGAAGACGGCTTTATGCTGCACATCGAGATGAAGGATATCGGCACCGATCTGATGGAGCTTTCGCTCTTCCTGCCCACCATGGAGCAGGCGATCGAGGCGAAGGAGCGGTTCCTCGAGGACCCGACCGCCTCTTATAAAAAAGTTTTGGAGGCGCTGGCAGGAGAGATCTGACCGGCGCATATCCTTGATAAAAACACAGTACCCGACTACAAGGAGGTGCTTATTATGAAAATCAACGTCGCTCTGCTGTTCGGCGGAGTTTCCAGCGAACACGAAGTTTCCTGCAAATCCGTCGCATCCGTTGCGGAGAATATCAACAGGGAAAAATACAACATCCATATGATCGGCATTACCCAGGAGGGCCAATGGCAGTATTACAACGGGCCGATCGGCCTCGTGAAGGAGAACCGCTGGGAGGATACGGCCTACACCTGCCCGGCGTTTCTTTCCCCGGACCGGTCCGTCCACGGCATTCTTTTTAACCACGACGGCAAACTGACTTCCCGAAAGATCGACGTGGTTTTTCCCGTGCTGCACGGCAAAAACGGCGAAGACGGCACGATGCAGGGCCTTCTGGAGATCGCCGGCATCCCGTATGTCGGCTGCGACGTGCTCGCCTCCGCGGTCTGCATGGATAAGGATATCTGCCACACCGTGCTCGCAAACGCCGGCGTACCGCAGGTGCGGTGGCTGACCTATTTCTCCGGCTGCGATTACGGGCAGGCCGCCGAAGAGGTGGGCCGGGAGCTCGGCTGGCCGGTCTTTGTCAAGCCCGCGAACGCCGGCTCCTCGGTCGGCATCACCAAAGTGAAAAAACAGGCGGACCTCAGAGCCGCCTTCGACCTCGCCTTTAAAAACGACCGCAAGATCCTCGTCGAAGAGGCGGTCAAAAATCCCATCGAGATCGAGTGCTCCGTGCTCGGCAACGACGAAGTGGTCGTCGCCGGCCCGGGGGAGATCGTTCCGGCGGAGGAATTCTATACCTACGATGCAAAATACAACAACGCCGAGAGCCTGCTCTATATTCCGGCGAGGATCCCGGAGGAGACCGCCGCGGAGGTGCGCGAGATCGCCAAAAAGGCCTATCATGTCCTCGGCTGCCGCGGTATGGCGCGGGTGGATTTCCTGATCGACGGAGATACGAAAAAGATCTATCTCAACGAGCCGAATACGCTGCCGGGCTTCACGGATATCTCCATGTATCCGAAGCTGCTCGTCGCATCCGGCATGAAGTATTCGGAGATTATCGACCGGCTGCTGGAGCTTGCGCTGGAGCCGTGAGCCTGCAAAAACGGATGACGGGAACGTATTTTTGTCCGGAACGGAGCCGGCCGGCGGCATTTTGAGATTCCGCCCGGAACGGGTTTGCCCATGAGTCTTTTATGAAGCTTCGGGCGGCCGATCCATACCGGCAGGGCGGGCGTTCGCTTCGGAATTATGTAATTTGGAGGAACTGCTTACGGATACACGAGCCATCGGCGTCTTTGATTCCGGGCTGGGCGGCCTCACCGCCGTCCGGGAGCTCAGACGCATTCTTCCCGGCGAGAATATCTGTTATTTTGGGGATACCGCGAGGGTGCCTTACGGCAGCCGCGGCGGAGAGACGATCCGCCGGTTTGCCTCGGAATGCCTTGATTTTCTTGAGCGGCAGGACGTCAAGCTGATCGTCGTCGCCTGCGGCACGGTGAGCTCCGTGCTCGCCGACGAGATGGGAAGCCGCCCGGTGCCCTGCATCGGCGTCGTCGGCCCGACCGCGGAAGCCGCGATTGCTGCGACCAAAAACGGAAAGATCGGCCTCATCGCCACCGCCGCCACCGTCGCCAGCCGCTCCTACGAAAAAGCCGTGAAAGCGATTTCCCCGGCTGCGGAGTTTGAGGGCGTGGCGTGCCCGCTGCTGGTGCCGCTCGTCGAGAACGGCTACACCGATTTTCACAACGAGGTCACGCGGAAGGTGCTCTCCGGCTATTTTGAAAAATTCGACCTGACCGACATGGATACCCTGATCCTCGGCTGCACCCACTATCCGCTGCTTTACACGATGATTGACGAGATGACCGGGAGAAGACTCTTCCTGATCGATTCCGGCAGGGAGACCGCCCTCGCCGCGGCGCGGTATTTAAAAGAAAACGGTCTGCTGAACGAAAGCGGAGAGGCGGGAAAGATGAAATTCTTCCTCACCGACGCCGCCGGCAGCTTTGCGGATCTCGGCAGAGAATTTCTGGGGGAGGAGCTGACCGAGGTCGAGAAAATCTCCCCCGACGATTTGATATAGAGGAAACTGCAATGAAAAAAGATGTGGTTATATTTATAAAAGGCATTCAGGATATCGACGGCGAAAAAGACACCATCGAGATGCTGACCAAGGGAAAATACTATAAAAGAAAAGGCAGCTGGTTCATTGATTACGACGAGGCCGAGGAAGAGGACGCCGTGCCGACGATCAAAACCAAGCTTCAGGTGGACGGCACCGAGAAGGTGACGATGACCCGCCGCGGCAAGCGCCGCAGCCAGCTCATCATCGAGAACGGCACGCGCCACCAGTGCCTCTATGATAACGGCTTCACGGACTGGATCATGGGCGTCCAGGGAGGCGAGATCAAGAACGATCTGAAGGAAAACGGCGGGATGCTGAATTTTCGCTATTCCTTGGATATCAACACGGTTCTCTCGAGCGAGAACGAAGTCAATATCGTAGTGAAGGAGTGCGAACATCACGATGCATAATCCCGTCGCGGAAGCGAAACAGGAATTCAGGGGCCGGATTGAGTCGGCGTTCCGGGCCGCATTTGCCGCCGGCGAGCTGCCAGAGGCGGAGCTCCCCGATTTTATCGTCGAGATCCCGGCCGATTCCAAAAACGGAGACCTCGCCACCAACGCCGCTCTGGTATCCGCCCGCGCGCTGCATACGGCGCCGAAAAAAATCGCGGAGGCCCTTGTCTCCCATCTGGGGGAGGGCGGAATCTTTACGAAGGCGGAGGTCGCCGGGCCCGGATTCCTCAACGTCTTCTATGCGCCGGAATGGTACGCGGATACTGTATCCGCCGTTTTGGAGGAGGATGCGGACTACGGCCGCAGCGACATCGGCGCCGGCAAAAAGATCATGGTGGAGTTCGTCTCCGCCAACCCGACCGGCCCGATGCATATGGGCAACGCCCGTGGCGGAGCGATCGGCGACGGCATCGCCGCGGCGCTTGATGCATGCGGCTACGACGTGACCCGCGAATTCTATATCAACGACGCGGGCAACCAGATCGCCAAATTCGGCTGCTCGCTTGAGGCAAGATATCTTCAAATTTATAAAGGCGAGGAAGCTGTCGAGTTTCCGGAGGACGGCTACCACGGCGAGGATATTAAGGAGCGCGCGAAGGAATTCGCGGATCTCTATGGAGATAAATATCTCGATGCCGACCCGGAGGAACGCCGGGAGGCCCTGATCGCCTATGCGCTGCCGAAAAACGTCGAGGGCCTTCAGCGCGACCTTGCGAAATACCGCATCGATTACGACGTCTGGTTCCGCGAGAGCTCGCTCTATAAAGACGGCACCGTCGATAAAATCGTGAAAATTCTGACCGATAAGGGCCTCACCTACGAGAAGGACGGCGCCCTTTGGTATAAAAATACGCAGGTGCTGGCCGAGAGGCTTCGCCGGGAAGGCAAAACCGAGGAGCAGATCGAGGCGCTGGAGCTCAAGGACGACGTTCTGATCCGCCAAAACGGCAACCCGACCTACTTTGCCGGCGACATCGCCTACCATTACAACAAATTCGCCCTCCGCGGTTTCGACCGTGTGATCAACGTCTGGGGCGCCGACCACCACGGCCATGTCGCGCGGCTCAAGGGCGCGATGGACGCCGTCGGCTGCGATGGGGACAGGCTCGACATCGTGCTGATGCAGCTCGTCGAGCTCATGCGGGACGGCGAGCCCGTCCGCATGAGCAAGCGCACCGGAAAAGCCATCACGCTGACCGATCTGCTCGAAGAGGTGCCGCTCGACGCGGCGCGCTTCTTCTTCAATCTGCGCGAGCCGAGCACCCACCTGATCTTCGATCTCGGCCTCGCCGTACAGCAGGACAGCCAGAACCCGGTCTATTATGTGCAGTATGCGCACGCGCGCATCTGCTCGATCCTCAAAAATCTCGCGGCCGAGGGCGTCGAGTTTAAGCCCGAATACGCCGGCCGCGCCTATTCCGCGCCGGAGGAGCTTTCGCTGATCGGCGGGCTCGCGCGGTTCCCGGGAGAGATCATCGACGCGGCCAACGCCTACGATCCGGCCCGCCTCACCAAATACGCGATCGACGTCGCCACGCTGTTCCACAAATTCTATAACAGCTGCCGCGTCAAGGGCGAAGAGGAGACGGTGCTCCAGTCGAGGCTTGCGCTCTGCGTCTCCGTCAAGACGGTGATCCGCAACGTGCTTACGATGCTCAAGATCACCGTGCCGGAGTATATGTAATGACAAAACCCCGGCTTTTCGCGGAAAGCCGCCGGGCAGTCCCCCAAAAACTTTTCGGAGACCTGTGAGAGCTTTTCGGAGCCCGAGAAAACCGTGCGGCGCCCGAAAAACGGGGGCCACCGACTTTTTTTCCGAACTGCCGCAAATGTCATGATCCGCAACGTGCTTACGATGTTCAAGATCACCGTGCCGGAATACATGTGAGCACGGGATTCCCGCTTTTTCCAAAATGCCGCCGGGCAGTGTCCGGAAAACTTTTCGGAGAGCCTGCCGGAACCTCCCTTTAGGAATACCGGACCGGGTATCTTATCAACTTTTCGGCCGTTCAGCCGACCACCCATGCGTTCACCGGAATATGGCGTCCGCCGGGATGCTCGTTTCAGCATCCGCGCGGGCGCTTTTTCACATTCAAAAAAAGGAAGGGATGTCGGAATGGAAAAACTCCCGAATCGTCCGCTACTGCTCGACGGCGCGACCGGCACAAGGCTTATGGCCGCGGGCATGCCGCAGGGCGTCTGCCCGGAGGCGTGGATTCTTGAGCACCCGGAGGTCATCCGGGAGATTCAGAGAGGCTACGTGGAGGCCGGCTCGGAGATTCTCTATGCCCCGACCTTTGGCGCAAATCCGCTTCGGCTCGCCGCTTTCGGCCTTGAGGATCAGATGGAGCGGATGAACCGGGAGCTTGTTTCGCTTGCGAAGGAGGCTTCCGCCGGGAAAGCCTTGGTTGCCGGGGATCTTTCCACGGCCGGCGTGCTGCCGGAGCCCTTCGGCGAGCTGCCCTATGGGGATCTGGTCGCCTATTATGAAACACAGGCCGCCGTGCTCCGGGACGCCGGGGTCGATCTGTTGGGCTGCGAGACATTCACGTCTCTTTCGGATGCGAGGGCCGCGCTGCTCGGCGCAAGAAAGACCGGACTCCCGGTGATGGTCAGCATCTCCGCCGACGAGACCGGCCGCACCATGATGGGTTCGGAGGCGCTTGCCGGCCTGATTGTTTTGCAAAGTCTCGGCGCCGCCGCCTTCGGCCTCAACTGCGGAGAAGGCCCGGAAAGGATGCTTCCCGCCCTGAGCCCTCTTTTCGCCTGTGCGAATATTCCGCTCATTGCAAAACCGAATGCGGGCGTTCCGGTTGGAAGGCCGCCGCACTATGATCTCTCGCCGGAGGAATTTGCCGCCGGGATGGAAAAACTGCTCGCGGCCGGCGCAACCGTGGCAGGGGGCTGCTGCGGCACGGACAACCGGCACATCGCCCTGCTTCGCCGGCTCATGGACCGCTTCAATTTTCCGGCCCGGAAGCCGCCGGAGACGGAGACGCTTGCAGCGCCGGACGAAAAAATCCCCGTTTCGGATGGGCAGCGCGCGTATTTTCTTGAAAAAACATTCCGCTTCTCTGCGGAGATCGCCTGCGGGGCGGATCTGGACGATGCGCTCATTGATGCCGCGGAGGAGCCCGGAGACGCCGCCCTGATCCGCATTGCCTCTCCGGAGGAGGCCCGCCTGTTTGCCCAAAGCGCCCATTTGCTGCATAAGCCCGCCGCCTTTCTCGCGGAAAATGAAGAGGCGCTCGCCGAAGCTTTATTCTTGTATCCGGGCAGGGCGATTCTCGATTCCCGCAGCCGGATCGACGGAGAGCGGCTCGCGGCGCTTGCCGCGGAATACGGCGCGGTCGTCCGCTGATTGATAGAAATAAAAATCCCCTGCCGCCGGATGCAAAGCGCTCCCGGAGACAGGGGATTTTTTTAAACGATTTTTGCAGGGCAGAAAATTCCGCCGCGCCGCGGATGAAAACTCATACCTCGGCGGGCCATAACTTTGAGAAGTGACCCTCTAAATCTCTTCGGACGTTTCCCGGTCAGGGGAAACTCTCCGGAGACAGGACTGCGCCGAGCAAAGGCAAAGCTCCGGCGATCAGCGCTTTTCCAACGGGCATTAAGAAAATATTTTTGAGAATCAATTTTGCCTCGCCAATGTCCATATCGGTCGGCAAAAGAATGGTGTACCTTGAAAGATGCGGCTCGGGAGGCCGTCTTCCGGTTCGGGAGAATTCTCCGGAGACAGGTATCGTGCCGAGCAAAAGCAGAGCTCTGCCGGTCGGCGCTTTCTCATAGGACGCCGATTTTTGCCTCGCCGATGTCCATATCGGTCGGCAAAAGAATGGTGTACCTTGAAAGATGCGGCGCGGGAGGCCGTCTTCCGGCCCGGGAGATTTATTCCGGCAGCTTCATGTCGCCGTCATGTACCCAGCCGATTTTGCGGAGGATCTCATTAAATAGGTAAGAAAGGACGGCCGGCAGGACGAAGCAGATCAGCGCGAGGCCCACCCAGTCCGTTGCGGTGACGGCCCGCGGATAGCCGTTTTCGGGGTCGAACCAGCCCAGAATCAAGCCGATCGGCCCAAGCAGGCCGCAGGTACCCATACCGGAGTTGATGGCCGCACCGTACATCTCAAGCTGGAAGACGCAGACCGCGAGCGGCCCGGTGACGGCGGAAGCGAGCGTCGGCGCAATCCAGATCTGCGGATGGAGCAGAATATTCGGCATTTGGAGCATCGAGGTGCCGATGCCCTGAGAAAACAGGCCGTTCCAGCCGTTCTCCCGGAAGCTGATGACCGCGAAGCCGATCATCTGCGCGCAGCACCCGGCGACGGCGGCCGCTCCGGCAATGGCAAGACCTTCCGAGCTGCCCTCCGCCGCGGCGCTGCCGGTCAATACAAGCCCGGCGCAGATCGCGGCGCTGGAGATCGGCAGGGTGAGCACCATGCCGATGACGACGGCGACCACCAGCCCGGTGACGAAGGGAGCCTGAAGCGCCGCCCAGCTGATGAACGCACTGATGTAGCCGGTGAGCACGCCGATCGGAGGCGCGAGGAAGACGGAGAGCAGGCCGCCCGTGAACAGCGTGACAAACGGAGTGACCAGAATATCGACGCGCGTCTTTTTGGAGACGGCGCGCCCGGCCTCCGCGGCGGCGATGGCGATAAAGAAGACCGCCAAAGGACCGCCGGCCCCGCCGAGCGTGTTGGCCGCATACCCGACCGCGGCAGCGGAGAAGATGACGAGCGGCGCCGCGCCGAGCGAGTAGGCGATCGCGGCCGCCATCGCCGGGCCGGCCATCGCCTGCGCATAGCCGCCGATCTGGGCGAACAGGGCAAGCCCCGGGATCATGCCGATCGCCTTAAAGATCGTGCCGATCAGCAGGGAGGCAAAAAGCCCCTGTGCCATGGCGCCCATTGCGTCGATGAAATACCGCTTTCCGAGCTTTTTCCAAACGCTCATTTTCATCCGCACCTCGCATATTCATAGGGGCCCGGTTCCGCAGGTGCGGAAGGGGCCCGTTTTTTTCCATTATATCAGCCGAAACGCGGGATGCAAGCGAGGCCGGCGGGAAATTTTCAAAAAGAGAGAGAAAACACGAAAAACGCCGCAGCCACGGTCGGAATTTTCTCTTGAACTGGGTTTTTATTCGTGTTATGATAATAACAGAGTATGCTTTGTTCCGATTGGAGAAGAAAAAATGAAACATGAGAAGTCCTGCGGCGGACTGATCTATCGTGAGCAGGAAGGGGAGACACAGCTTCTTCTGATCAAGCACCGCAGCGGAGGCCACTGGTCCTTTCCCAAAGGGCACATGGAGGCGGGCGAAACGGAAATGATGACCGCCCTCCGTGAGATCCGGGAGGAGACCGGGCTCCAGGTCTTTTTGCGCGAAGGGTTCCGGGAGGCGGTTGAGTATTCCCCCAAACCCAACGTCAAAAAGCAGGTGATTTATTTTATAGGATTTACGCTGAATGAAAGCGTCCTCCGCCCACAGGAGGAGGAGGTCAGCGAAATCGCGTGGATGGAAATCCATACCGCTTATGAGATGGTCACGTTCCGCAATGACAAAAACCTGATCTCCCGCGCGATGGAATATCTCGAGCGCCGCGGTATCTGAACTGAAAAAAACTCCGGAACAGAAATGTTCCGGAGTTTTTTTGTAAATCAGGGGAAAAAGGATTAGCAGGCATCCGTTTCCCGAAGCAATCGAAGAGGATGGAGAAAAGGGGCTGCCCAACCTCCATGGGCCGTCTTCTTTGCATAAGCCTGCCGCAAAAAAGCGGATCAAAAGAGCCGCCCGGTCCAACCGGATATCCCAAGAGAAGAAACAAAGGAAGGTCACCCAATACCGGAGTCCGTCTTCCAAAAGAGAAAATCCGGTTCCCGCAGGCGTGCTCAAAACGGTCGGAAAGGCTCGCAGCCTCAGCTCTTTTTTCGGGAGAGATTCCAGATCGATAAGCCGTAGAAGACCGCCGTTGTTACAATCAGCACCGCGATGCTCATAAGCGGCGTGACGGTGGTATCACCGAATTTGTAGGTGACGCCCATCAGCTCCTCAAACTCCTGCACGGCCGAATCAGGCGCGCCCGCGAAGGTGGCCGAGAGCGGCTCCGCCATCATCACCTGCCGGAGGAGCACCGCGGAATGCGAGACGGGGAACGCCTTGATCATCCACTGAACCGCCTCCGGGAGTTGCCCGATCGGGAGGTAGATGCCCGTCAGGAAGCCAATGAGGGTACCGAGGATCGTGCTCGCCGTGCTGAAGGCGTTGGCGCTGTTAAAGAAGGAGACCATGAAAAGAACGAGGGATGTATTGGAGAGGGTGGAGAGCAGGATCAGCCCCGCCACTTTAACCAGTGTGGCAGGCTCCAGCAATTCGCCGCCGTTCATGACGACGTAGATTTCGGCCAGCACGAGCGTGATGAAGCTCATGATGCAGCCGATCAGGTATGAGCTGAGGATGTATCCGCCCGCGATCCGGCTGCGCTTGAGCGGTGAGGAGGTAAAATCCTTGATAATTTTTTTGGTCTTGTCTTCCACCATGATGCCGAAGGCACCCATCGTGGTGGTGACGGAGGTCACGGCCAAAAGCCCGGCCATGATCCAACTGTCCATCAGGTAGCGCACGCCGCTCATACCCGTAAAACTGTTGACCCAGACGTCCCCAAGAAACAGGGCATACAGCCCGATGATGAGAAAGACGGCCAGCAGCGAGAAGAAGACCGCCGCTTTGTCGCGGAAGAAAATCAGGAGGTTTCTTTTTGCAAATCCGATCATTCCCGAATCTCCTTTCCCGTAATGGCGATAAACGCGTCGTCCATGGTACCGGTTGTCACCTCAAAACCGGAGATGGAATCCGAGACCTTTTGCAGAATCGGCAGGGCCGACATGGTGGAGGGGATGGAGACGAAAATCCGGTCGGCCTTCTGCGTATAGGGGAAAGCCTCCGCCTCCAGCAGCGCGGCGGTTTTCTGCGGATCCGTGCAGACGAGGGAGAGCTTGTCGGTCGTATAGATTTCTTTGAGATAGGAAGGCGTGCCCTTCGCGACGATCTGACCGTCGTCGATGACGATCACATAGTCGGCCCCGGCGGCCTCCTCCATGTAATGCGTGGTGAGAAAAACGGTCATCCCGGTATCCCTTTGCAGCGCGGTGACGGTCTCCCACACGCTCTTGCGCGTCTGCGGGTCGAGGCCGGTCGTCGGCTCGTCGAGGAAAAGAATCTTCGGCGTGTTGACGAGCGCCCGCGCGATATCGCAGCGCCTCCTCTGCCCGCCCGAGAGTTTCCCGTAGGGCCGCTTCAGGATCTCGGAGATGCCTGTGACCCGCGCAACCTTCTCGGCGGTCTCGCGGAGTTCCTGCCCCTTGAGCCCATAAAAGCCGCCGCGGATCTCCAGATTCTCCTGCACGGTCAGCAGGTTGTCGAGCAAACTGTCCTGAAACACCGCCCCGATGACGGAGCGGATCGCGTCGTCCTCCTCGCCGAGCACATGCCCGTCCACAACGACTTTACCGGCATCCGGCCGGAGAAACGTGCAGATGATGTCGATCGTCGTGGATTTTCCGGCGCCGTTCGGCCCGAGGAAAGCGAAGATCTTTCCGCTTTCGATGTAAAAATCCAGCCCTTTTACCGCTTGGACGTCCCCGTAGGACTTCCGCAGCCCGGAGACCTCGATGATTTTGCTCAAAAGATGCACCTCCAATATTCGGAGCTTTCCATATAATGTAAAAATCATATCATAAAATCCACAGGAAGACAAGAGCTTGGCAAAATCGCTCCTGCCAGAGCGGGCTATGCAATCCGGGCTTTTTATATTACAATAGAAATGGTTTTATGAAATAAAAAGACAAAGAGGAGCGGATCCGCATGGAAATCAGACGGGCAAGCGAGCTCGGAAAAGATATCCGGAAAGAGATCAGCGATATTTTCGTGGCCGGTTTTTTCCAGTGGCTACGGTATTTTTCCAAAGACCCCGAAAAACTGTCCCGCGCGCTGGCCCATATGTTTCGCCCGGAGGCCTTTTATGCCGCGGCGGAGGACGGAAAGATTTTGGGAATCGCCGCCTGTACGGACGGAAAGACTTCCTCCGTACAGATTCAAACGAAAGAACTGCGGCACCATCTGGGATTTGTTATGGGGAGCTTCGCGGGGCTTCAGTTAAAAAGGGAACTTGAAAACCGCCCCTATCCCTTCCCGCTCGAGCCCGGCGCCGGCTCCATCGAATTCGTCGCGACCGATCCGAAACACCTCGGACAGGGCGTCGCCTCGGCGATCCTCCGGCATATCTTTTCGGATACCCCGTACCGCGCCTATGTATTGGAGGTTGCGGATACCAACGCGCCCGCGGTTCGGCTCTACGAAAAGCTCGGCTTCCGGGAATTCCTGCGCGTGCCGAATAAGTACAGCAAGCAGAGCGGAATCAACGCTTTTATCTATATGAAATATGAAAAGGAAAACGATGCCCGGCCCTAAAAGGCATCCGTAAAAAACGGACGGGCTTCCTCTGCGGCCGACGGGTATTATGCCTGTTTGACCTTGTGATCCTTTTAAAGAACCGGTTTGGGCGGACACAAAAAGGCAGGGCTTCGGACGGAGAAAGGCGCCTTCCGTCCGGTCCGCTTCGGATTTTGGAGGGGAATAAAAACAAAACGGCTCCCCACATTGTGAGGAGCACGCATTGCTTACAGGCGCGGCCTGTTGGCGTCCCCGGAGGGATTCGAACCCTCGGCCTTCCGCTTAGGAGGCGGACGCTCTATCCTGCTGAGCTACGGAGACAAGACGGCTATCCAAAAGCGCCTTGTCTATTTTAATCTCCGCAAACGGGTTTGTCAATCGGCTGTCCTCTTCGGCGCGGGCTTCCTTTCATGGCATCGGAAGATGCCGGAACATCTTGAACGGCGTGGGGGATGAACCCTTGCCGAACAGCTACAAGGAACCTGCCGGAAAAATCCGGGCCTTTTGCTCCGCAACCGGGCGGGGGGCTTTTTTTGCGCCCGGAGTAGGATGAAAACACCCGCCGGATTTTGCCGGGGCCGCTGTATCCCTAAAGGCCGCCTGTTCGCGCCGGGATCGAGCGGATTTTTATTTTTGCGGGGGCATCTCTGCCCGTACCGAAGGCCGCTTTCGCTTTTGCGGCGGCGTGCCCGGCTTTGAACTCCTTGGGAAATTCCGTTTTCATGCCCCCGTTTGACTTGACGCCGGGATGGGGGTACAATAATCCGTATGAAAAGCCCGGGGGGTATGGTATGAAAAAGGATGTCTCCGCCGCCGTCATCGAAGACGGACAGGGCCGGATTCTGATTTGCAGGCGGCGCGAGGGCGGGAGCTGCGCCCATCTCTGGGAATTCGCCGGCGGCAAGCGCGAGGAAGGCGAAACCGATGAGGAATGCCTGATCCGCGAGTGCCGCGAGGAACTGGACGTCGAAATTACCGTCGGCGGGCTGCTGCTCGAGACCTTCCACCGCTACCCGGAATATGACGTCGATATCAAATTCTTTTCCGCAGAGATCGTCTCCGGCGAGCCGAAGCTGCTCGTGCACGAAACATTACGCTGGGCCGGCCCGGAGGATTTTGACGGGCTGGAATTCTGCCCGGCGGACCGGGAGATTCTGAAGCTCCTCTCCGCAAAACAGGGGTAACACGTATGGAATCGTTCGTCTGGAATCCCTGGCACGGCTGCCGGAAATATTCCGAGGGCTGCCTGCACTGCTACGTCTACCGCCGGGACGAATCCGTCGGGAAGGACGCCTCCGTTGTGGCGAAGACGGCCTCGTTTTCTGACGCGGTAAAAAAGGACCGCGGCGGAAACTGGAAATGGCCCTCCGGCAGCGAGATCTGGCTCTGTCTCTCCTCAGATTTCTTCCTTGAAGAGGCCGATCCGTGGCGGGATGAAGTCTGGGATATGGTGCGGCAGCGGCCGGACCTCTTTTTTCGCATTATCACCAAGCGGATCGCCCGTTTTATGGACTGCGTGCCGGAGGATTGGGGCGGCGGCTGGGAGAATGTCTCCGTCGGCTGCACGGTCGAGAATCAGCGGCGCTGCGACGAGAGGCTTTCGCTGTTTCTCTCGCTGCCGATTCAAAACCGCTTTCTCGTCTGCGAACCGCTTCTCGAGAGGATCAATCTCGGGGTAATCCCAAAGGGAACTCTGGCGAGCGTGATCGCCGGCGGAGAGAGCGGGCCGGGCGCGCGCACCTGCGAGTACAGATGGGTGCTGGATCTGCGGCGGCAGTGCGTGGAAAACGGCGTCCGCTTTCATTTCAAGCAGACCGGCGCCAACTTCGTCAAGGATGGGAAACGCTACGCGATTCCAAGAAAAGATCAGATCCCGCAGGCGGGAAAGGCCTGCATCGACTACGAGCCGGAAGGAGGCCTTGCGGAATGATCCAATCGACGCTCTGCTATATCGAGTACGGCGGGGACTATCTGATGCTCCACCGGGTTAAGAAGGAGCACGACGCCAATAAAGACAAATGGATCGGCGTCGGCGGCAAGTTTGAGGATAAGGAAAGCCCGGAGGACTGCATGCTCCGCGAGGTGCGCGAGGAGACCGGCCTCGTGCTCAAAGAATACCGCTACCGGGGAATCGTCACCTTCGTCTCCGACGAGTGGGAGACCGAGTATATGCACCTCTTCACCGCGCCGGCGCCGGAAGAGGGCCTGCCTCAGGGCGATGGGAACGCCCCTTCCTGCGACGAGGGAGACCTTGAATGGGTGCCGAAACAGCAAATTTTGCAGCTCCCGATCTGGGAGGGCGACCGGATTTTTTTGCAGCTGCTGGCCGAAGAGCATCCGTTTTTTTCGCTGAAGCTCGAATATCGGGGAGAACGGTTGGTTTCCGCCGTATTGGACGGAAAATCGCTGAAAATATAGATAAGATTCGTAAAAAATGCCTGTACCAATGATTGACAGAACACAAAATTGGAAGTATACTGGACGCGGAAAGGAAGCGGCAGCCATGAATGATGAAATCAAAAAACTTGCCGAGGATCTCGGCTTTGATCCCAAGGTCGGAGAGCTCCCTGCAAGGTTGGTTCCCTGCGATGCAACTCTGAGGAGATTTTGCGTTCAGAACGCATGCGGACAGTATAAACGGTGCTGGCAGTGTCCGCCGGCCGTGGGCGCCGCGGAGACACTGATCGCCCAGTTACATAACTATAAAGATGCCCTTGTTTTCACCAACGAGTACCCCTGCACGGATTATAAGGATGCCGAGCAGGTCGAAAAAATGCATGTCGCCCATGAGCGCCGCAGCCAGTTGCTCTGGATGTCGATGCAGAAACTCGGATATTCCAAGAAAAACGCCCGCCTCCTGACCGTCGGCGGCTGCCATCTGTGCCCGGAGTGCGCCTGCATCACCGGCGAGCCTTGCCGCCATCCCGATATCGCCTGCCCGTCGTTGAGCGCCTACTGCGTCAACTGCACCGAGCTCGGCAAGCTGACCGGCCAGAATTTTGCCGGAGATCACGGCGGCTGCGTCTTCATCGCCATCGTCCTGCTGAAATAAAAAAGATTAAACAAAAGGCCCTTCCGGGAAACCGGAGGGGTCTTTTTTTCTCAGAGAAAGAAGTTCGGTTAAGAAACGCCGGGAAGATTTTTTCCATGCGCCGGACTGGGCGCGTATAGAAAGATGACTGCTGTCCCAAACGCTCAGGGGCTGATTTTCCGTAGCTCGCGGGTCGGCCATACGGGAAACGACTGCTGTCTCGAGCACACGAAGATCGTCTTTTGTATCTCCGGGTACGCGGTATGTCATAGGGCGGAAGTGACCGCTCCACCGGGGAAAAGGGCGAAGAGAAATCTGCATAGGCGCGGAAACTGCAAAAATAAGGAGGCCGAAAGGAGCCGCGCGCCGCCGGGAACACAGGGCGGGGCTGCTTCGGGCCTCTTTTTTATAAAAGGTGGGCCTTATTTTCCCTGCCGCATCAGCATGAGCACCGCGGAGACGAGCGGCACCGCTCCGGAATAGAGCAGCACTTTTCCGATATCTCCCCAGCCCAGCGGCACGGTATCGAAGATTTCCGCGAGCGACGGAACGTAGATGCAGGCGAGGACGATCGAGAGCGAGACCGCCGACGCGCCGATAAGCTTCCAGTTATTGAGCAGCCGGATGGTGAAGAGGGAGCGATTTTCGCTCTTGCACTCAAAGGAGTGGACGAGCTGCGTCAATACGAGCGCCGCGAAAGCACAGGTCCGGGCGGCGGCCAGACTTTCGCCGCTGCGCAGGACCGAGGTGAACGCCAGCAGCACGGAGAGGCCGATCAGGAGCCCGCGCGTGACGATGGTGAAGCCGAGCCCGCGCGAAAAGACGGATTCGTTCCGCGGCCGGGGCGGCAGGGCCATCGGATCGCTCTGCGGCGGATCAAAACCGAGAGCGATCGCGGGCAGGCCGTCGGTGACGAGGTTGATCATTAAAATCTGGATCGGCAGCAGCACAACCGGAAGACCAATCAGCATCCCGGCAAACATCGTGACCACCTCTCCGATGTTGCAGGAGAGCAGGTACCGGATAAATTTGCGGATATTTTCATAGATGATGCGCCCCTCCTCGACCGCGCTGACGAGGGTGGCGAAGTTATCGTCGAGCAGCACGATGCCGGAGGCCTCTCGCGTCACGTCGGTGCCGCCCTTGCCCATCGAGACGCCGATATCCGCGGCCCGCACCGCCGGCGCATCGTTGACGCCGTCCCCGGTCATGGCGACCGTGTGGCCGGAAGCCTTGAGCGCCCGCACAATCCGCATTTTATGGGCCGGCGTCACCCTCGCGAAGACGCGGATGCCGTCCGCCTTCTCGGCAAAGCGCCGGTCGGAGAGGGCGTCGATCTCCGCGCCAGTCATCACGGAAGCGCCATCCGCCGGAATGCCGATCTCCCTTGCCACCGCGACGGCCGTATCCCGGTGGTCGCCGGTGATCATCACGGTGCGGATGCCGGCGCTCCGGCATTTGAGCACGGCCGGCCTCGCCTCCGGCCGCGGCGGATCGGCAAGCCCCGCCATCCCGATAAAAGTAAGGCTGTTCTCGGAAATCGGCCCGCCGGAACAGGGCTTAAAGGCAAACGCGATCACCCGGAGCGCCTCGGAGGCCATCCCGGAGAGCAGCTTTTCCGTCCGCTCCCGTTCCGAAGGGCCGAAGGGCACGATGCGGTCGCCCATCATACAGGAGGAACAGCAGCGCATGAGCACGTCCGGCGCGCCCTTGGTGAAGACAAACCGTTCCCCGCTTCGTCTGAGCACGGAAACGGACATCCGCTTTCGGGAGGAGTCGAACGGGATCTCCGCCTCGCGCGCGTAGCAGGAAAGAATCGCCCCGACGTCCGCGCCGGAAGCTCTCGCCATCTCCAGAACGGCAAGCTCCGTCGGGCTTGCGGAGGAGTCGTCCGCCGCGTTGTTGCAGAGCACCGCGGCGAGCTTCATCTTCTCCCAAACCGCGGGGCAGCCGTCGGCCGGGCCGGAGAGCGAGACCACCCTCCGCACGGTCATTTTATTTTGCGTCAGCGTACCGGTCTTATCGGAACAGATGATGTCCGCGCAGCCGAGGGCCTCGACCGCGTGCAGCCTGCGGATCAGCGCGTTCTTTTTGAGCATCCGGGAGACGGCGAGCCCCAGCGAGATCGTGATGACGGCGGTCAGCCCCTCCGGCACCGCCGCGACCGCGAGCGAAAGCCCGGTTAGAAACATATTGAAGGGAGCCTCGCCGCGCAGCACGCCGGTCAGGGTGACGATTCCGCAGACCGCGAGGCATCCGGCGCCGATCCAGACCGAGAGCCGCGCGAGCCGCCGCTGAAGAGGCGTCTGCTCCTGCCCGGCCTCTTTGAGCAGGCCCGCAATACCGCCCATTCTGGTATGCATGCCCGTCTCAATGACGAGCGCCCTGCCGTGGCCGGAGGCGACGGTTGTACCCATATAAAGAAAGCCGGGCTCGCCGGCCATGACCTCTTTTCCGATCGGAACGGATTCCCCGGTCAGCAGGGATTCGTCGGCGGAGAGCGCAAAGGCCTCCAGCAGCCGGACGTCCGCGGGCACTCGGCACCCGGCGGAGAGCAGGATGACGTCGCCCGGAACGACCTGCGACGCCGGGATCTCGCAGAGCTTCCCGTCCCGAAGAACCTTCGCGGTCGGGGCGGAGAGCGCCTGAAGCGCCTCAAGGGTCCGCTCCGTGCGGAACTCCTGCAAAAAGCCCAACAGGGCGTTGAGCAACACAATAGCAAGGATCGTGGCGGCCTCGACGTACTCGCCCATTAATATGGAGATGGCCGTGGAGGCGATCAGAATCAGCGTCAGCGCATCCTTAAACTGCGAGGCCAGCATCTTTGCGGCGCTCGTATTCCGCTTTCCCTCGAGCACGTTTTCCCCGTATTTCAAGAGCCGGGCGGATGCCTCCGCCGAGGAGAGCCCTTTCTTTTCCGGCAGGGTACCTGTTTTCAAAGCCGCCGCCTCCATTTATTATTTATATCGGAGGCGTTCCTCCGTCCGTTTTTTCGTAAAAGAGTATGCCGCGGAGGGACAGGTTATGTTACTTTTTTCGCCCTGTTCCATCGGACGGATCGGCGGGAGTGCCCGGGCTCCGAAAAAAGGAGCGAATTTTCCCGGCAGGGACTTTTTCCGAAACGAACGCGCTTTACCGGAATCTGCAGAAGAAAAGGAGTCAGCCAGCCGTTCATCTAAAGCGCGGGGCAGACATCCGGCTGATTCTGTGATAAAATAAAAAATATCTGAGAAGAAAGGGGGCGGCGAGAACGGAGTTCAGCCTGCTGCCGGAGCTGCTGCTCCCATGGTACGAAAAGAACAAGCGGGATCTGCCGTGGCGCCGGGACCGGGAGCCCTATCACGTCTGGCTCTCGGAGATCATGCTTCAGCAGACGCGCGCCGAGACGGTGAAGGCCTACTATCTCCGCTTTCTCGAGAGGCTGCCGGCCGCCGCCGATCTCGCGGTCTGCCCCGACGACGAGCTGAATAAACTCTGGGAAGGGCTCGGCTACTACTCCCGCGCGCGGAACCTCAAAAAGGCGGCGCAGATCGTCGTCAGGCAGTACGGCGGGCATTTTCCGAAGGACTATGCTTCAGTCCGCGCGCTGCCCGGGATCGGGGACTATACCGCCGGGGCCGTCTGTTCCATCTGCTTTGAGCAGAAAACGCCCGCCGTCGACGGAAACGTGCTGCGCGTCTGGTCGCGGCTCTGCGCCTCCTATGAAGATATTTTGAAGCCTGAGACAAAGCGCGCCGCCGCGGAGGCTCTCGCGGCGGTCTATCCCGAGGGGCGGTGCGGCGACTTCACGCAGGCGCTGATGGAACTCGGTGCCTCGGTCTGCCGGCCAAACGGCGAACCGGACTGCGCCGCCTGCCCGCTTCGGGGCATCTGCCGGGCCGCCGCCGAGGGGCTCTGGGCGGAACTGCCGGTCCGGGCAAAGAAGCGCCCGCGCCGGGAGGAGGAGCGGACGGTATTTCTGCTCGAATGCGGCGGAAAGTACGCGATTCTGAAGCGGCCTGCGGAGGGCCTGCTCTCCGGCCTCTGGGAATTCCCAAATGTGGAGGGAAAACGGACGCTGGAGGAGGCGCTTGTCCAAACGGAGGCATGGGGCTGCCGGCCGCGGATGGTGCAAAAGAGCGTGGAACGGATCCATATCTTCACCCACATCACATGGGAAATGACCGGCTACGCCATCGCCTGCGAAGCAAGGCCGAACTGCTTTGTCTGGGCGGACGAGGCGGAACTGAGGGCAAAATACTCGCTGCCTACGGCGTTTCGGAAATTCTGTGACTTTCGGCCGGAAGAAAACGGAGATTGAGCGCTTCCGGAAAGAAAGGGTCGATACGGATTTACCCGGATAAAGTTGCCCCATAGGGAAACCGCTTGTTTATCTCACGGCATTCCGAAAATTTTATAAGTTTCAGGCGGTGGGACGCGGGAATTGAGCGCTTTCCCAAAACCGGCTTCGGATTTTATCTTGATTTTATAAAAATACGGCTTCCGGCGTCTTTCTGCTTCAAACGGGGCGGCCGGGAATTCCATGGATACGAAAGGAAGCGACAGGATGAGATATCACGACTTTCACGGAGAAACAATCTCCGCCCTCGGCATGGGCACAATGCGTCTGCCGATGAAGAACGGGCAGATCAACGAGGCGGAGGCCTTTGCGATCATCGATTACGCCTACGCACACGGCGTCAACTATTTCGACACGGCGTGGTCCTATCACGGCGGGGAATCGGAACTCGTGACCGGCCGCGCGCTCGCAAGGTATCCGCGGGAGAGCTGGAACCTCGCTTCCAAGATGCCGGGCCATGAGACAAACCCCGATTTTCATCCGGCCCCGACCTTTGAGCGGCAGCTTCAGAAATGCGGCGTGGACTATTTCGACTTTTACCTGCTCCACAACGTCTGTGAAAATTCGATGCAGACTTATCTCGACAAGGATCTCCGGATCATCGACTACCTGCTGGAGCAAAAAGAGAAAGGCCGCATCCGGCACTTTGGATTTTCTTCGCATGCCCGGCCGGATACGCTGCGGGACTTTCTCGGCCGCTATCCCGGCTGTTTTGAATTCGCCCAGATTCAGCTCAACTACCTCGACTGGACGCTTCAGGACGCCAAGAGCAAGTATGAGCTGCTCCGGGAACAGGATCTGCCGATCATCGTGATGGAGCCGTGCCGCGGAGGCAGGCTCGCAAAGCCGGGGGAGGAGGCCGAATCCCTGCTCCGGGCCGCCCGTCCGGAGGAATCTGCCGCCGCATGGGCATTCCGCTATTTGCAGCCGCTACCGGGCGTGCTCACGATCCTGAGCGGCATGAGCACGATGGAACAGGTGAAAGACAATGTCCGCACCTTTTCCGAAGGAGAGCCGCTTTCGCCGGAGGAACGGGCGCTGCTCGAGCGGGCCGCCGAGGGTATGATGAATCTTCTTCCCTGCACCGGATGCCGCTACTGCTGCGGCGGCTGCCCGGCGGGGCTCGACATTCCGCTTTTGCTCTCGATCTACAACGACTGCAGCTTCGGCGTCTCCTATACGCCGGCGATGGCGGTGGATGCTCTTCCGCCAGAGCGCAGGCCCTCCGCCTGCATCGGCTGCGGAGCCTGCGAACACGTCTGTCCCCAAGGGATCCCCGTGCCGGAAATCATGAAAAAGCTCGACGGCTTGCTGCAAAAATTCCCGCACTGGGCGGAGATCTGCGCCGAGCGCGCAAAACAGAAAACCTGAGCGCCTCAGATAACGAAGCCCGTTTTTCGCCAAAAACGAAAAACGGGCTTTATTGTGAAGAGAGGATGGGACAAAACAGTCGCAACAGGTAAAATAAGGAAAAATTTTTCTTTTCATTGTCAAAAACCGTGTTATAATGATCGCAAATGCGGCCAATTTTTTCCGGATTTTATTTATCTTGGAAAAAATGGGCCGCCGCGCATGAAACGGAGCGATGTCGGCTTGCTTTTTCGGACAGGAAAAACCGAAATCCGGAGTACGATACAGCGGCTTTAAAGGCATAAAAAGTTTGGTGAAGAGCCGTTTTTTTGAAAGGGAGCGAATACATGGATGAAACGGACGGCGTCTCCCTGCTCGTATGGGGCAGGAAAGCGCTTTTCATAGATCCGCTGACGAGGCCTGGAAGCAAAAAGTTTTCGTATTCTCTTCCAACCTATGAGGCGCTGAGGGAAATCCTCGAGGCCTGCTGCGGAAGACCGGCTTTCCGGTGGGTAATCGATAAAGTCCGGATCTTGAAACCGATCCGGATGCAGTCGGAAGGGATGCACGCCGCCGGCCCCGGAGGCGGTCCGCTTTCGATCTGCACCTATCTTGCCGACGTGGCCTACCAGATCAGGGCGCATTTTGAGTACAGCCTGAGCCGGGCGGAGACGGCCGGGGAGCGGGATGAAGAAAAAGCGCTTTTTTTGAAGAATGGGGAGCCCGGGCCCGGCGGCCGTATGGAGGTTTTCTTGGGTGACCAGGAGTGTCGCGGATATGTCCGGCCATGCGTCTTCGGCGAAGGAGAGGGAGCCTACGACAATGTGGACGAGATGGATTTCGGCCTGATGGTTCACAGCATCGGCGGCCCGGATGAGACGGGCAGGGATGTCTGGAACGTACATCTCTGGCAGCCGAAGATGTATTTCGGCGTGATCTCGTTTCCACGGCCGGAGGAGTGCACCGTCGTAAAGACGATCCAAAGCGGGGAATCGTCCGGCTCCGAAAAGAATCCCTGCCGCAGCCGGGGCGTCGGCTATGGTGTCGGATAAAACATAAAAAAACCGGAAACCGTCTTTTTGAAACGGTTTCCGGTTTTTTACTTGAGTGGTCTGGTAGTTGTAGATGTGAGCCTGTTGTAATAGGAGGACTTGAACGAATACGCGAGATTATGCTCATAACCTCCACGACAAATTGGAATTTTAAAGCACCCAAAAATCAGAGCCGTTTTATACTTTCTTTCGTGTCAAAAAAATTCCGACGATTGCCCCTATAAGGACAATTGGTGCTAATCTGACAAACAGCCATTCAAACGCGTGAAAAGCTACTCCGACAACGGCAGTTTCAGGGTCATTATAACCCCAACCTAAGTAAGGACTATTCAATACTATTAAAACCGCCAAAATCGTTACTAAGATCGCACACAATAAGATAAGTAGGCAGTGAAGAGTTTTTCTTCTCGCGGTCCTTCTTTGTGCAAGCTGTAAGTTTATAATCTCCAGTTTTTCGGAAATCACTTTCAAGTTATCAACCTTCGACTCTATAACAGTATCTCCAAGCAAAGTGCTTACGGGTGTTTCAAACACTTCCGATATGGAGATTAACATTTCAGAATCAGGAACTGACAATCCTTGCTCCCATTTAGAGATGGTTTGTCGCACCACATTCAGCTTGATAGCAAGTTCTTCTTGTGAAAGTCCTTTTGATTTTCTAATAGCTTTAATGTTTTCGTTTAACATAGCAAATACCTCCTTTGATTGCCACTTAATTATAATAGATATTTGCCTGTTGCCACAAGCAACGCAAATTAACAATGACTATTTTTCTGCTAAAGGGTATATAAATACTCTTTAGTTGTATTATAGTACAAAAGAAGGCATAAAAAAGACCTAACTTCCCCTTGACGGAAATTAGGTCTTTTGGTGCGGCAAACGGGACTTGAACCCGTACGTCGGTTGACACACGCCCCTCAAACGTGCCTGTCTGCCAATTCCAGCACTGCCGCATAGATCAAGCGTATGTAATTATAACAATTCAAACCTTCAAAGTCAAGACCGTTTTCCGACAAGAGCAAAAAATCGTTTAGAAACCTTTTTCCGGGGAAAGATAAAAAAGGAGAATCCTTACCGGTAAATTTGGGAGGCGATGTCATGGCCGGGAGAATGCTCGGCGCCTATCTCGGCCTTCTTGCCGCGTTTGCGCTGCTGTTCATCAGAACCGCGGCCCTTGCCTCCGACACCGCGCTCTCCGATGCGGCCGCCTATCAGAGCACAAAAACCGTGCTGCTTTCCTCCTCGCGGGGGCTCATTTACGACCGGAATCTCGAGCCGCTGGCCGGCCGGGAGAGCACAACCGCGGCCGTGGTCTTTCCCGGCGAGACGGCACCGACCCTTCTGGAGACGCTGCTCTCCGGCGACAGCCTGCTTGCGGCGATGCAGAGCAGGCTTCCCTTTCTTACGATGGAAAGGCTGCCGGAGGCGGAGGGCGTCTATTTCTTTGAGCGGCCGGTCCGCTATTCGGAGGATCAGACGGCCGTCCACCTGATCGGCTATCTGGACGGAGACGGCAGCGGCATCTACGGCGTTGAAAAGGCTTTTGACGCTCTGCTCTCCGATGCGGGGCCGTCCGTCTCCGTCACTTACAGCGCCGACGCCTACGGAAACCTGATCGGCACGCCCACCATCGAGGCCGAGTACGCGGACGGCGGAAAAGAGGCGGCCGTCGTGCTCACCATCGATACGGAGATCCAGCGGATCGCGGAGGCGGTGCTGAAGGAACATCTTAAAAAGGGCGCCGCGGTGGTTATGGATGTGCAGACCGGAGATCTGCTGGCCGCGGCCTCGGTGCCGGAATTTGACCCGGACGACCCGGCTGCCTCGTTCTCCAATGAAGACGCCCCGTTTCTCAACCGGGCGTTTTCCGCCTATGCGGTCGGCTCGACCTTCAAGCTGGCGGTCGCGGCCGCGGCGCTCGAGAGCGGAATTTCACCGGATTATAAAGTCTACTGCTCCGGCTCGGTCAATGTGGACGGGCAAGTTTTTCACTGCCACTGGACCACCGGCCACGGCGAGCTCGACATGGCGACCGCGATGAAATACTCCTGCAACCCCTACTTCATCACGCTGGCACAGGAGGTCGGCGGGGAAAAGATCCTTGAGATGGCGCGGAATCTCGGCTTCGGCTCGCCGTGCGACTTCTGGGATGGGCTCGGCGCGTCCGCCGGAACCCTGCCGACGGAAGAGGAGCTTCAAAATTCAACGGAGCTCGCGAGCTTCGCCTTCGGGCAGGGGAAGCTCTCCGCGACGCCGGTGCAGTTGGCCGTGCTGATCTCCGCGGTCGCGAACGGCGGAAAGGCCGTCACGCCTCGGTTCATCAAGGGAATTTACGCCGCCGACGGGAGTTACACCGAGACGGCCTCCTACGAGCCGAATCCGGTGATGAGCGCCGGTACCGCCGCGCTGCTGCGCGAGATGGCGATGGGCGTGCTCGAGGAGGAGGCCATCTCCGCCGCAATGCCGGAGACGGGCGGCGCGGGCGGAAAAACCGCCTCGGCCCAGACCGGGCAGTACGATGAAACCGGCGCGGAGATCATCGAGGCGTGGTTCATCGGCTATTTCCCGGCGGAGGAGCCGAAATACGCCGTCGTGGTTCTCGCGGAGGGCGCGGAATCGGGGACGGAGGACGCCGCGCCGCTCTTTAAAGAGATCGCCGACCGGATCGGCGCGCTCGGCGAAAAATAACCGCTTTTTGCGGGATTTTTTGACGGAACGGAAATTCGGAGTGAAATACTTGTTCTGCGGCGGGAAATATGGTATGATAATACTATCCTTGAGCAGAATTTGATAAGGGGGGCCGATGAATGAAACTTGCAGCAATGATCGGAATCATGAGGGCGTGCGTCGGCGCCTACGACCATTATCAGGATGAAAAAAATCTGCTCAGTGAAAAGCTGAGGAACACAAGCAGGAAACTGAAAGGTGGCAATTCTATGAAAACAATCGGTGTTATTGTCGGAATCGTCTCCCTGATTATCGCAGGTGCCGCCGCAGCGTATTTTCTTTCTAAGAAGTGCGGCCGCTGCTGTGGGGACGAGGATCTCTACGACGATTTCCCGGAAGAGGAGATCGCAACCGATACGGAGGAGCCTGCCGCTCCTAAAGAAGAGGGGACTCCCGCCGAGGAGACGCCCGCAGCGGAGGAAACCGCCGAATAAACCAGGCCAAACTCAACAAGTTGGCGCGGATATGCGTTTTGTCATGCGGCATACGGGTCCTGTGCGACAAATTACCGTGAACCATGTCAGGCGGGGAACCGAGCAGCATTAAGCGGTGGATTTGGGTGCCGCAGATTCATCTGTGTGCCGTATGACAAAGCGCAGGTCTGCGTCATTTTTATCGCCGAAAGGAGGCCCGGCATGTATCAGGCGCTGTACCGAAAATACCGCCCGCGCAGATTTGACGATGTGGCCGGGCAGGAACATATCACTTCCATTTTGACGCGCGAGGTCGCGGAGGGCACGTTCGCCCACGCCTACCTGTTCACCGGCAGCCGCGGCATCGGCAAGACCACCTGCGCGAAGATTCTCGCAAAAGCGGTCAACTGCCCGGAAATGCGGGACGGCGAGCCCTGCGGCGTCTGCCCGATTTGCCGCGGCATCGACGAAGGCTCGGTGCTCGACGTCGAGGAGATCGACGCCGCCACGAACCGCAACATCGACGACATCCGCAGCCTGCGCGACGAGGCGGGATTCACGCCCGTTTTGGCAAAGTACCGCGTCTACATCCTCGACGAGGCCCATATGCTGACCCGCGAGGCCGCAAACGCGCTCTTAAAAATTCTGGAGGAACCTCCGGAACATGTGATCTTCATTCTGGCCACCACCGAGCCACACAAGCTCCCGGCGACCATCGTCTCCCGGTGCCTGCGCTTCGATTTCAAGCGCCTCACCCCGCAGGCCATCGCCGAGCGCGTCGGCTACGTCTGCGGCGAGGAGGGCATGGAGATCGACGGCGAGGCGGCGCTCCTGATCGGCAAGCTCGCCGACGGCGGCATGCGCGACGCGCTCTCGCTGCTGGATGTCTGCCGCGCGGCGGGCGGGCGCATCACCGTCGATACGGTCACAAAATGCGCCGGGCTCTCCGGCCACGATCACCTGTTCGATCTGGCGGAGAAGGTGGCCGAAAAAGATGTTCCCGGTCTGCTTCGGTTGCTTGAGGAGATCTACGCCGGCTCCGCGGATGCCTCGCGGCTCTGCGACGAGCTGATCGGCCACTTCCGCAACCTGATGGTCGCTTCGGCCGTGCCGGAGGATTCCGCGGTGCTCAAGGTCTCGGCCGGCGAACAGCAGCGCCTGAGCGCGCAGGCAAAACGCCTGACGCCGCAGACGATTTTTTATGCGATCTCCGTTTTGCAGGATACGGCCGCGCGGATGGGCAAGACCGCCTCGAAGCGGCTGGAGCTGGAGCTTGCGCTGGTGAAACTGTGCAGCCCGGCCCTCTCCGATTCGCCGGAGGCCATGCTTGCGCGGATCGATCGGCTGGAGCGGGAGGTTGCCCTGCTGAAGGCGGGCGCTGCGGCGTCTCCGGATCCGCCGGAGGAAAAAAGCCGGAAGAAGCCCTCCAAACAGGCGGAACCGGCCTCGGATCCGCCGGAGACGGAAGAAAAGCCGGAAGCGGAAAAGGCGGACGGCCTGCCCGCGATGGCGAAAGCACCGGCGGCGGATACGCCGTGTCTCTTCTCCCTGTGGGAGGAGGTGCTTGCCAAGATTCAGGCCCGGAACCCGATGATCTTCTCATTCCTCGCCGAATCGGAGGCCTACATCTCCGGCAACACGGTGCTCATTGATGCAAAGAACGACACCTTTATCCCGTACATGCAGCGCAACGAGGACGCCCGCAGCATCATCAAGGATGCGATCACGGAGGTCAGCGGCCGCCGCTATGGGATTGGGCCGTATAAAAGACCGGAATCCGCAAAGCGGCGCAGCACCCCGCTCGACGAAGTGCTCAAACGCGCAGGCGACGCGGATATCCCGGTGACAGTCAGATAAGTATCAAAAAAAGGACGGACAGAGAGTATGAAAGCAAGAATGCCCGAAGGGTTCGGCGGCGGCGCTCCCTCCAATATGCAGGGGATGCTCAAGCAGGCGCAGAAAATGCAGGAGATGATGGCGGAGCTTCAGGAGGACCTGAACGCCCGCGAATACGACTTCACGGTCGGCGGCGGGATGGCGGCCATTAAAATCAACGGAAAGAAAGAGATCCTTTCCATCGAGCTCAAACCGGAGATTGTGGATCCGGAGGACATCGAGATGCTTCAGGATATTCTGGTCGCCGGCGTCAACGAGGCGGTTTCCGGCGTCGAAAAGACGAACGAGGAAGAGATGGCGAAGCTGACCGGCAACATGAAAGTGCCCGGCCTCGGTCTCTAAGCGATGGGATACAGTCTGCTGCCGCTGGCGAAGCTGACCGAGCATTTCGAGCGGCTTCCCGGCATAGGAAAAAAGAGCGCGCAGAGGCTGGCGTTCCACATCCTCCGCATGCCGGAGGAGGAGGCGCGCGACTTCGCCGACGCGATCCTTGAGGCGAGGGAAAAGATCGGTTACTGCAGGATCTGCCGGAATCTGACCGACGGCGACTGCTGCCCGATCTGCTCCGATCCGACGCGTGACGAGACAACAATCTGCGTCGTCGAGGATCCAAAAGATGTCATTGCTTTTGAGCGTACAAAGGAGTATCATGGGCTGTACCACGTTCTCGGAGGGCTCATCTCCCCGATGGACGGCATCGGCCCGGAGGCGCTCAGCATCAAGGAACTGATGGCGCGCCTCGGGGACGGCAAGGTCAAGGAAGTCATCATGGCCACGAACCCTACCGTCGAGGGTGAGGCGACTGCCATGTATCTTTCCCGGCTGCTCAAGCCGCTCGGCGTGCTCGTAACAAGGCTCGCCTACGGCATTCCGGTCGGCGGAAGCCTTGAATATGCCGACGAGGTGACGCTTTACCGCGCGCTCGAGGGCAGAAATACAATGTGAATTCCCGGAGGCAAAGAATGAATCTTCGCGGTCTGACGGACGGCAAAAATAGAAAACAGTTTTTTCGCTTTTGTTTGATCGGCGTGCTCAACACGGTGGTCGACTACGCCATATTCTCGGCCGTGAGCCTCTTCTCGGAGAACATCTATCTCGCCCAGACCTGCGGCTATGCGGCGGGCGTGCTCAACAGCTACACCCTCAACCGGAAATGGACGTTTGATACGCAGAAGAAATTCTTCTCCCCGGAATTCGTGAAGTTCATCGTGGTCAACCTGGTCTCCTACGCGGCCTCGCTCGGGGCGCTGTGGCTGCTTGCGGACGTGTGGGGGCTCAATAAATATTTCGCCAAGATCCTGCTGGTCGGCGTGACGCTTGTCATCAACTACGTGCTGAACCGGATCTGGGTCTTTGGCGGCAGCGGGGAAGGAGGGCCCGGCGTTGCAGAAAAACGAAATCAAGACGATCGCCCGCAATAAAAAGGCCTTCCACGACTACTTTGTGGATGAGACCTTCGAGGCGGGCGTCGAACTCTGCGGTACGGAGGTCAAGAGTATCCGCGCCGGCGGCGTCAACCTCAAGGACAGCTGGTGCGAAGTCAAAAACGGCGAGATCTTCGTCAACGGCATGCACATCAGCCCCTATGAGAAGGGCAATATCTTCAACCGGGATCCGATGCGCGCGCGCAGGCTCCTGATGCACCGGCGCGAAATCATCAAGCTGTTCGGGCTCATCCAGCAGCAGGGCATGGCGCTGATTCCGACGGAGCTGTATTTTAAAGGCTCAAGGGTCAAGATGGCGGTTTCGGTCTGCCGCGGCAAGAAGCTCTACGACAAACGCGAGGATCTCGCGGAGCGGGCGGCCAAAAGAGACATCGAAAGGAGCATGAAGGAACAGAGAGTATAATCCATACTCCCGTACCTTTTGCCAGATATGGGGGCGTAAAGGTTTCGACGGGGATTCTGAAGTTTGGATAGCGGGCAGAGGCGCCTACCCTCTATAAAATGGGCAAAAACAACAAACGCTAACGATAATTTAGCTTACGCGGCCTAAATAGGCCGCCGTCCGTCCCATGAGTACCGCGGCCTGGGAACGGGCGTGACTTAGCGGTGAACGTTGCAGGGAGGTTCCTCCGGCCCTGTGATGTATTAGGGGGATACTGAACCGGTAAGCCTGCCTGTCGGCGTGCCGGGGAGGGAATGCAAACGACAGGATGCGCCCGGAGAAGTTCTTATGGATGGATTTTCGGACGGGGGTTCGACTCCCCCCGCCTCCACCACAAAAAAAGCAGAGAACCGCACAACAATGCGATTCCCTGCTTTTTTTATCACCGGCACCAAGAGCGACACCATATTTTGATATTGCGCGTTCACAACCTCGGCGATCTCCGGTTTTTTCTTTTTGCCCGATGGCCAGAGTATGGCCGACTATTTTCAAAAATATCGAAATAGCTATTGACTTATTTATGCCGGTCTGCTACTATCTATTTAGAAAAAAATAAAAATAGAATGCGAGGGGTGCGGTTTGGGATTTCCTGAAACATTCAAAGCTCTCTCCGACCCGGTACGGCGGGAGATTCTGGTTATGCTGCGCGCGGGCAAGCTGTCCGCCGGCGAAATCGCGGGGGCCTTCGAGATATCCGGCGCAACGATTTCCTACCATTTATCCCAGCTGAAAAAAGCGGGGCTTATCACGGAGAGCAAATATAAAAACTTTATTTATTACGAACTGAACGCTTCTGTCTTTGAAGAAATCATGCTGTGGTTCTCACAGTTCGGAGGAAAAGAAAATGAAAAATAAAGCGGCCGTCATTTCCACAGGATTATGTCTTTTGCCGATCGCCCTATCGGTGTTGCTCTATAACGATCTGCCGGATCAGATTGCCGTTCATTTCGACAATGCCGGAACCCCCGACAACTATTTGCCGAAGGCTCTCGCGGCATTCGGACTGCCGCTGTTGTTGGCCGTCATAAATTTGTATTCGCATTTTCGCGTGACGGCAGACCCGAAAGTAAAAAATTCCGCCGCTTCGCTGCGAATGCTTGCCAAATGGCTCGTCCCCGTCGCTTCGCTGATAATCATGCCGATCACGTTGTTTACGGCGATTGGAAAACAAGTGCCGGTGGTCATGATTGTCACCGCCATGGCGGGCCTTGCGGTTGCGATAAGCGGAAACTATCTGCCGAAATGCAAAAGGAACTACACGATCGGCATCAAGCTGCCATGGACGCTCGACAACGAAGAAAATTGGAACCACACACACAGATTCTCGGGATTTGTCTGGGCCGCCGGCGGTATTTTGATCATCATCGGCGCGTTTCTGGAGATCCCGTACCTGACGATCGCCGTCGCCGCCTGCCTGATCGTCATGCCGGTCGGATATTCCTACCTCTTTTCTCTTCATCACGGGGATGAAAGCCACGAAAAATGAGAAACCGGCGGGATTCGAAGCGCAGGCTGCGCCGCCGCGATTTTGCCACCCGCACCGCCGCGCATGAACCCCGCGTATTTACAGCAACAAAAAACGGGCCGATTAAATATCGGTCCGTTTTTATCTGTGGGTCTCTTTTTTATGGAAAAGGACGGCGTAAGGCCCCGTCAGCCTTCGGCAGTTCCCGTGACGGTATTGGCGAGATACTTCCAGGAGCCGTCGGGCTGAAGCTGGATGGTCGTCGTGCAGCTCCACTGAAATTCATTGGTGGTTCCGATATACCAGCTGCTGTCCAGCTCGAGGAGATCGCCCTCCAGCCGCACGCCGGTCACTTCGCCGACCTTGTCGAACCCGCCAAATCCGCCGGGGAAAAAGTAGGTGCCGTTGTCCGCGTCGTACTTTTCTCCCGCCGCGGCGCGGATGTCGTCGGCGCCGAGGTTAAAGTACCGCCCGATGGTCCCCTCCACAAGATCGGCCGGGAAATAGAAATTTTCCGAAGCGGCATGAAGCGCATCCAGCCACCCGGTGCGGTCGCCGTCATGCGCGCGCTGATAATCGAGGCTCCAGCAGCTGTTAAACATGAGTTCCAGCGCCGACTCGTCGGTGATCTCCGGGCAGCCGTCCGCAAAGTCGTAACGCTGAGGGCTGTAAAAAGTCCACGCGGCGAGGTAGGTGTCGTAGCAGTCCTGGGCGTCGAGCGAGATCGCGGCATCCGAAACGTTTTCGGACGGCGCGCTTTCGGCGGCGGAGGACGGAACCTCTGAGCTTTGAGCGGTCTCGCTTGAGGCCGAAGCCGTCTCGCTTGAGGAAGAAGGAGCCGCGGTGCCGCACGCAGAAAGCAAGGCGGCGGTCAGAACTGCGGCCAGTGCGAGGAAAAGTGCTTTCAAACCTGTGGAACTTCTGAGGCCGTCGTTGCCGGCCGTGCGTCTTTCCATCATCATGACCCTCCCAAAAATCAGTTGTGGAATCTACCCTCAAGATACAGGAATCCGTCCCAAAATGCAAGATGCCGCCGAAAGAATCTTATGGTATCTATTGGAACTCCCGGCGCCCGCTGCCCGGCGGCATGGTTTATATGATTATGGCCTCCCTTGATACTTATGGCGGCGGTGTGAAGGAGACCTGCTTCGGTGCCGCGTCGTTCTTTTGCGGATGCGGAGAAAATGGAATTGAGCGCCTCCGCGCCGGAGGGCCTTCAGGAATACAAAACGGGAGGCCCCGAAAGACCGCCGGGAAGCGTATCGGCGATTGTGCCGTAAAAAAGCGCCGCAACGGCGGACGGAGAATCCGATCGGGCAAATTTCCGGAGAGGCTGCCGCCTATAAACCAAAGCCCGGAGGCCCGGCAGTCAGGCCCGATTCCAGCGGCCCGGCAGGAAAGCCAGGTTCCGGCAGAGAGCTTGATTCCGCCGAATCGATCTTTGCCGTGACCTTTGGGCTTTGCCCTTTCGTTTCTATGCTTTTTCTGGTATACTTTGTTCGGAATATTTCCATTTATGGATGGAGCGATGGATTTATGAAAAAATTTCTTACGGGGCTGACGGTTATTGCCGTATTGTCTTCGGCGTTTTCCGCCTGCGTTGGGGTATTTTTTACGGACGCCGGAACGGAAAGAACCGTTGAAAATATATACGGACAGCAGGTTGTACTATATGGCAACGGCATTTACGCCGACAATTCCCTGATGAAGGCCGGAGCGACAAAGGGAATGGACCTCGTCGTTCTTCTTGCCGGGCTGATGCTTCTCGCCGTAATCCTGTTCTTCCGCGATAAAAAAGCGGGGATGCTTCTTCAAACCGGGCTGCTGTCCATCATTCTGTATGCGTCCGTCTGCCTGATTATGGGCGTGACGATGAACCGATTATTTCTTCTGTATGTGCTGCAGTTCGGGAGCTCCCTGTTCGCTTTTCTTTTGTCTTTACAAGCCGTTGCGGCGGAGGAGGTCTATCAGGAAAGCCTGTATGCAAAGCATCTGGTCGGAACGGGGGTATTTCTGATCGCCGGGGGCTGTTCCACCTTTATATGGCTGACCTTTCTTCTGCCCGTTGTGATCACGGGGCAGCCGATGGAAACCATCGAAATCTATACGACGGAGCCCGCCTTTGCGCTCGATTTGGCCATAGTCCTGCCTTCCGCGCTGTATAGCGGCATTATGCTGTTAAAAAAAGAGAAAATCGGCTATAAGATGGCTCCCGTTCTGCTCACGCTGCTGACCGGCGTCGGCGTTTGCGTGATTTTTCAGACGATTTTTCAAAGGTCGCTGGGCGTGGTTCTCTCCGTCGGCCAGATGATCGGTCTGGTTGCCTCGTTTGTCGTCCTCGGCGCGATCGCCGCGGTGCTGGATCTCCGCCTGCTGAAATACGCCAAACAGACCTCATGATCCCGTGATTTTCTATTTTTCGGATGAATTTGCCTGCTCCCGGATTGTCGGGAAGCAGGCTTTTTTCTTCAAAAAGATTTTATGCGGGGGGGGGGAAGATAAAGCAGCCCGATAAATCGGAACGGCGGGATTTTCCATTTTTTTGTTCCGGGCTTGTTATTTTTTCAATGTCATTATAAAATGAGAAAGGAAAGAAAAATCCGGCATTCCAAAAGTAAAAAACATACGGCTGAAAACAGAAGGCCCTCCGCCGGGTCACGGATATGGCGGGGGGTTCGGCGTCCGTAAAAGGGGCTGCCCGACCGCGGCTCCGGAAAACCGAAGAAAAAGAGAGAAGGGTGACGAAATGAAACAGCAGATCCTTGCTCAAATCGCAGACAAACTTTCCGCTCTGGGAATTTCCGCCCAGTATGGTGCAGGCGCCGATATCTCGATCCGTACGAATTTTTTTGATGCCGGCTGGGGAACGGGATCAAAAAAGATCGACTATGAGGCGTCGGTTTTTCTCGACGAGCAGAAGCAGACGGCCTTCATGTATGAAAAGACGACGGAGACGGGCCGGGGCCTCAGCTTCGGCAGCGACGAGGAGACCTCCTTTCAGTCCGGGAAGACGCTGTTCCGCAAGGTCAAGGGCGTGCGGTACGGGCCGGATGGGCAAAGCGTGGAATACGATCTTGATCTCGGCGCGATTCCCTCGGCCGTCAAAGAGACCGCGAAGCGGTTCGGCTGGAGCTTCAAGACGGTTCTGAAAAAAGAAAAGGCAATGTACCCCGCCGGATATGTGCCGGCCGTTCCCTTCGCGTCTGCTCCGGCCACGCCGGCTCCAGCTGCTCCGGCGGCTGCCCGGGCCATACCCGAGACGCCTGCCGTGCCGACATGGGCTTCGGTTCCGGCCGCGGCTCCGGCTGTGGTATCTGCGGCCGCAACGTCTGATGCCGGTGAAAAGCGGACCTTCTGCACCAACTGCGGCGCGCCGCTCGCTCCGGGAGCCGCTTTCTGCACCGTCTGCGGTACGCCGGTCAAACCCGCCTCCGGGGCCGGTTCGCCGGTAAAATCCGCGTTTGAAACCGGCGTTCCTGCCGTTTCGGAGGATGCTCATGCCGTTTCGACAGACTCTCCTGTTCCGGCAAGCGGATATGGCGCACCTGCCGCTTCCTGGCAAGCTCCTGCTCCGGCTTACGGACAGGCGGCTCCGGGTGCGCCCGTACGGAAAAAACGGCGCGGGATCTGGCAGCTGGTCACGCTCGGCGTGCTCGCGGTACTCTTCGCAGCAGTTTATGCGCTGGCCGGGGTGAGCTTTTTCGGCTGGCTGCTTTTCCTGATCGTGATTGCCCTCAACGGATTCTTCCTTTTCCGCCTAAAGGGTGGAAAAACCGTGGCCGGAATTGCGCTGCTGGCCGTCTCGGCGGTGGTGCTGTTTCTCGGGCTGGCTTTCGCGGCCGGCCCTTCCGACGATCATCCGGAGCAGACGGGCGGCATCAATGCGGAAGATACGCTGGATGCCGCTGCGGGGACTGCCGGAGACATCGCGTTTTCCAAGACCTATCCGCTGGACGGCGGCGGCAGCCTTCTTGCCGAGATCACGACGGACGGCGGAAAATACGACGTTGCCCTGACGCTGACGATACCGAACTCGATCCTGCCGGAGGATTTCCTGCTGAGCGGCGAAGGCAATTTTTTTGAGTATGAGGGTTTTACCCTTCAGGACATGGAGTTTCTCGAAGCGTTTTTATGCGATTCGGAGGGAGACACCTTCTATTCCGCCAGCGCAATCGGCCCGACTTACGTGGAAAACGGGCTGGCCGAGGAATCCTCGACCTATTTGACGATAAGGGGGCGCACGGCGGAGGAATTCCGGGCGTTCGCCGAAACCTATGATATGTTTAAAGTCTTCCGTTACAGGGCCATGGAGGTAGGCATCCGGGACTTTCAGACCACGGAGGAGAACGGGTATGCGGGCTATTCCTACGGTTACAACTCCGAGCTGGCCTACAACCTTCACCCGGCGCTTTTGGAAATCGCGGTCCCGTGGGATGATTTTTTTGCGGAAGCCGGCATTTCGTAAGCTTCAGCCGCAACGGGTCGTCCTCTCCGGACAAAGGGGATTTTTCATCCTTCGGAATCCGGAGGCGGCCTCGGCGGCGCACATCCCCTGCGCAAGGGATTCTTTTTCATGGGGAAGAACATCCCGGAAAGGCGGTTACAGATGAGACGAAAAGACAGAGAGATCACCGAGGCGGACAGAGTCGACGAGGTCGTCCGCTCGTGCGACTGCTGCCGGGTGGGATTTGCGGACGAGGGAGCGGCCTATATCGTACCCCTCAATTTCGGCTTTTCCGCGGCCGGCGGCGAGCGGATTTTCTACTTTCACGGCGCGGCGGAGGGCAAAAAGATGGATCTGATCCGAAAAAACCCGGGAGTCGGGTTTGAGCTGGATACCGGGCATGGGCTCTCCCTCTCCGAAAAAGGCTGCGGGTGTTCCTTCCGGTTTCAGAGCGTGATCGGCAGGGGAAAGGCCGCGGTCGTGGAGGATCCGGACGAAAAGCTCGCGGCGCTGCGGATTCTTATGGAGCATTACAGCGGCAGAACGGACTGGAGCTTCGACGAAAACGTCCTTCGCCATACCGCCGTCTGGAAGCTCACCGTGGAGGAGATCTCCTGTAAGGAACACGACTGACGGATGATTTTTCCGTATCTCCGCTGCCATGCGGACGTATCTCAGGGAAAGAAAAGGCGGCCCGAAACATCCTGCCGGTTTCTCCCGAAAGCGGCACATGCAGCCGTCTTTCGTGGCGGGCGCAAACAGGGAGACGAGTCCGCGCCAATCCATGATTACGGTCCGCCGAGGGCCGGAGCTGAGGTTTATGATGAAAAAAGTAAAAATTACCGTGCTCAAAAAAGAATTCGACTCCGCGCTCGCGGAGGAATACCTGACGGACGGCGAGGCGGCCGGCGCCTGCCCGCTTCTGAATGTGGGCGACGAATTTCTCTATGAGGGCGGTGCGGAGATGCCGGCGGGATTCTGCCCGTGGGCGTGGATCGATATCTATCATGGGGTGAGCGCGCTGTCTGCGGGGGCCTCATTTGCGCCGTGGAACAACCGGGACGGGGAGCAGATCCTCTGCTGCACCGACGGCATCCGCCCAGTCGTCTTCCGCGTGGAAGCGCTTGACGAATAGACAGGTCCGAGGCCGGATACGGCAATCGGTTGGTCGTTTGAGAAGGGGGAAGAAACATGAAACGGTTTTTCTTGTTATTGATGGCGGCGGCGGTTCTCGCGGCCCTCTCCGGCTGCAGCGGCTCTCCGGAAACGGATTCGGGGGTGGGCCTCTCCGAAGAAAGCACCGTCCCGGATGCGGAGACCACGGCGGAACTGACGCAGGTGCTCGACGATTTCCGCGTCTATTACGGCGGCTTTTACGAAAAGGCCGCGGCTTCCTCCGACGAGGAATTTTACGGAGGCCCCGGGCTCTTACTTGTTACGCGGGATGACGAGGCCGATACGGTAGAGTTTCTGGAGGAACAGGCGCAGGAATCCGGGGACGGGGAGCTGCCCTCCCTCTGCGGCGAGCTGGCCGCAACGTATGAGGAGATTCACGACTTTCCCGCCGATACCAAGCAGGAGGAATATGTCGATTTCTGTGCGCGTCTCTACGCCCAGATGGAGCGGCTCGCCGGCTATCTCGACGAGATCATGCCGGAGGGAGTGCTGCCCATGCCGGAATTGGAGCCCGTATCCGCCGTGGAATCCGCTGCGGAGCCGGCTTTGGAATCCGCAAACGCTTCGGCGGCCGGCTCCGGGGAGACCATCCCCAACAGCCGCTGGGATTCCGACGACGGCTACACGCTGATCTTTTATCATGGGCAGGTCTATCTCGGCACGACGTTTGAGAGCGACGAGACCATCCTATCGGAAGGTCAGGCCGCGACCTACGAGATTCAGGACGGCGCCATCCGTTTTCAGGCGGTGAGCGATCCGCGCACGGCCGTCTTCAGCTACGACGGCAGTACGATGACGGATACAAACGGCGAGATGTTTGAGTACGGTTCCACGTTTACGGAAAGTTATGGCCTCACCTGAAGAGACAGGCGCCCGGAGACGATTCGGGCGCTTTTTGTCGGTTTTGTGAGGAACGGAGGAAAAGATCGGAAATCCCAAAATAAAAAATTTGCAGCTTTTTGATTGTGGAATTTCAGTTTGAAAAACCCGAAAGAAAGAAATTTCCTGCGCTTTCTGCCGAAAAACGGAGCCAAAGGAAGGCTGTGGAAGCTGCTCTATCCAAAATCCCCCGATTTTTTACCATGGCAGATATTGCATTTGAAGCGCCGGGAAAAAGATGCTATGCTGACAGCAGCATTCGCGATGCAATCTTTTTTACGGGAGGTATAACATGTTCTGCTTTGGAAATTATTGCTCTAACGGAAATTGTGCCGATCTTTGGCAGCTTCTTTGCTCCTACCTTGGTCGTTGCTGCGGCGGCTGCTAAAAGAACAAACATCCCATCCGTCCAATGACGGAATAAAAAACAACCGGCTGGTCTGAATCAGGTCAGCCGGTTGCTGTTCATCATCCGAAATTTGAACCACGGGCCTGTGCTTCCCGGACCGAAAGGCCCGGCTCCCTTTAACCGGAGACGGCGCAGTTCCATCGGAAAGGAAGGATACTTACGATGAAGAAAATTCTGGCTGCGTTTATCGCGCTGTTTTTGCTTCTGGCCAGTGTGATCCCGGCGATGGCGGCGACAGGCACCACCTATACCGTCGTGTCGGGCGACACCATGTGGAAGATCGCGGTGAAATATCAGGTGGGCTGCAGCGAGCTGATCGCCGCAAATACACAGATTAAAAATGCCAACCTGATCTACCCCGGCAATGTGCTGACGATTCCGGGCACCGATACGGCGGTGCGCGCCTACGAAAAAGAGGTCATCCGCCTCGTCAACGAGATCCGCGTTGAAAACGGGCTGAGTGCGCTGACCGAGAACTGGGAGCTTTCCCGCGTGGCCCGTTATAAGTCTCAGGATATGCATGATCTTGGATATTTCTCTCATACGAGCCCGACCTACGGCTCGCCGTTTGAGATGATGAAGGCGTTCGGCCTCACTTACCGGAGTGCCGGCGAGAATATCGCCATGGGCTATGCGACGCCGCAGGCGGTCGTCGACGCCTGGATGAACTCCGCAGGCCACCGCGCGAATATCCTCAACGCCTCCTATACGCAGATCGGCGTCGGATATGTCGCCGACGGCAACTACTGGACCCAGCAGTTTATCGGCTAAATTAAAACGGCATGAGCATCGGAATTCTTTTCCGGGAGAGATTTTCTTTCCCATGATTCCGGCGCGCCGCCGCTTTCGGGGAAGCATGCCCCGCTTGCTTTGAAAAATCCATGGAGAGGGAAGCCCGCATCGGATAACGGGAGGACTTCGCCGGATAAAAAAAGCCAAGACAGCGGAAGAATCCGCCGTCTCGGCTTTTTCTTTTTCATGTATTCAAGGCAGGCCCGAAGCGCGCTTTCCCGCCTTGAGGGAAAAGGGTATCTGCCGCTTGGGAATGCGGGCTCTTACAGGGCCTCGTACTGCGTGCGGATGGCCCGCAGGAACTCGGCGGTATCCACACAGCGGACGTCGTCCCCCTCGCTGATCTCCGCGAGGTCCTTCGTCATGATGCCGCTCTCAATCGTGGCAAGCGCGGCCGCTTCGAGCTTTTTGGCAAATGCGCAAAGCGCCTCGTTGCCGTCGAGCTCGCCCCGCTTATTGAGCGCGCCCGTCCACGCAAAGATCGTGGCGATGGGGTTCGTCGAGGTGCTCTCGCCCTGAAGGTAGCGGTGGTAGTGGCGCGTAACGGTGCCGTGCGCGGCCTCGTACTCAAAATTGCCGTCGGGGCTTACAAGGCAGCTCGTCATCATCGCCAGCGACCCGAAAGCGGTGGAGACCATGTCGCTCATCACGTCGCCGTCGTAGTTCTTGAGCGCCCAGACGAAGCCTCCCTCGCTGCGGACCACGCGCGCCACGGCATCGTCGATCAGGGTATAGAAATAGGTGATGCCGGCCTTCTCAAATTTCTCTTTATATTCTTCCTCATAGATTTTCTGGAAGAGGAGTTTGAAGGTCTGGTCGTACTGCTTGGAAATGGTATCCTTGGTCGAGAACCAGAGATCCTGACAAACCGAGAGGGCGTATTCGCAGCAGGCACGCGCGAAGGAGCAGATCGAGCTGTCCTTGTTGTAGGTGCCCTGAAGAACGCCGGGGCATTCGTAGTCATAGATCGTCTGCCGCACTTCGGGGCCCCCGTCCGCGGGCGTGAAGAGCAGCTCCGCCTTTCCGGGGCCGGGAACGCGGTATTCGGTCGCCTTATAGACGTCGGCATAGGCGTGGCGGGCCACGGTGATGGGCTTCGTCCAAGTGCGGATATAGGGCTTGATCCGGCTCGTGAGGATGGCGGCGCGGAAAACGGTTCCATCGAGTGCGGCGCGGATCGTGCCGTTGGGGCTCGGCCACATCTTCTTGAGGCCGAATTCCTCCACGCGCTGGGCGTTGGGCGTGATGGTCGCGCACTTGACGCCGACGTGGTATTCCTTGATGGCCTCGGCCGCAGCCACGGTTATTTGATCATCGGTCTCATCCCGTTTCTGGATGCCGAGGTCGTAATATTCGGTATTGAGCGCCACATAAGGCTCAAGCAGTTCTTCCTTGATCATTTTCCAGATCACACGGGTCATCTCGTCCCCGTCGATCTCCACAATCGGGTTCATCCGGATCTTCTCCATGTTTGCGGTTCCTTCCTTGTCTGTTATTCTGAGGGATGCGGGCGTTTTTCCGTCAGAGCGGAACAATACGATTCGTTATTTCGATTCTTTTTTCTGCAAAGCGTAAAAATTCATCAGGCAGCCGTCGAGCAGGATCTGACGCTCGTCGTCCGTCAGCGCGGCGATGTGCAGCGTAATGGGTATGCGGTTTCCCGATACGGCAGAACGGACGAACAATACGGTTCGTTATTTTGATTCTTTTTTCTGCGAAGCGTAAAAATTCATCAGGCAGCCGTCGAGCAAGATCTGACGCTCGTCGTCCGTCAGCGCGGCGATGTGCAGCGTAATGGGTACGGTCTTTTCCGACGTGACGATCACGGCCGGGAATTCCGCGGCGCCCGCGGCGAGCAGACTCCGCACGCCGGGAACAAACAGAAAATCGCCCGGCTGATAGTCAAAGGACACGTCCTTTTCGATGATGAAGGGCAGCATGCCCCAGTTGATGCAGTTGGAGCGGTAACGCTTGGTGGCGTATTCGTAGCAGAGATTGGCGCAGCCTCCGAGCACTTTCTGACAGGAGGCGGCCTGTTCCCTTGCGGAGCCGTCGCCCGGCTTTGTGCAGAAGATGGCGGAGCCGAACTGCGTCTTTTCGAGCAGATCGGGGTCCGCGCCGGCGCGCTTGAGCACGTTCCGCAGATCCTCCGGCGCATGGCCGGAGGCGCGGGCGGCCTCCTTCTCCCGGATTGCCTTGGCCCGGCCCACATAGGCGGGGTCGCGGCGGGAGAGCGTGAATTCGGCGAGCCGGAGCGGGTTGGAGCGGTAGCTGGAGGTCTCGCCGGAGGGGATCAGCTCGTCGGTCGTCGTAACCTCGTCGTGGATGACGCTCGCAAGCTCGATCAGCAGGTTTTCGCCGAGCGACGGGAATTTCGGCCATTCCGCGATGTTGGGGCCGTATTTAAGCTCCGTCTCCGGATGAGGATTTCCCCAGCCGAAGTAGACCCGTTTCTGATATACGCCGGAATCGAAGGAGAGCGCGTGCGGGGCGGGCGGCGTATAGTCCACCTCCGCGGCGGAGGTGAGCATGCCGTGGTTCCGGGCGGTGGCGGCGATGCTGCGGGCGTCCATCAGCATGACGGCGGCAAGCTGGCCCTCGCCGGGCTTGGAGCCCTCGCGGTTCGGAAAGTTCCGGGTGGTGTGGCGGATGGAAAGGCCATTGTTGGCCGGTACGTCTCCGGCGCCGAAACACGGCCCGCAGAAGCAGGATTTAAAGAGCGCGCCGCTTTCAAGGAGCCGCTGCTGGATGCCGTCCTTGAGCAGCTCCAGATTGACCGGCATGCTGGAGGGATAGACGGAGAGCGAAAAACCGCCGTCGCCAGTGCTTTGGCCTTCGAGAATGGCGGCGGCCTCGACGATGTTGTCGTACATGCCGCCGGAGCAGCCCGCGATCTCACCCTGGTCGACCCAGAGACGGCCGTCCCGGATTTTTTCCGTCAGATGAAGAGCGGCCTTTTTGCCGAGCTGCTCCTCCGCGCGCTTCTCTACGGCGCGCAGAATGTCGCCGGGATTCTCAATCAGCTCCCGGAGCGTCACGGCCTCGGAGGGATGGAACGGCAGGGCCGCCATCGGCTCGATCGTAGAGAGGTCGATTTCAATCATGGCGTCGTAGTAGGCGCCCTCCACGGGAGAAAGAGGGCGATACTCCCCGGCGCGTCCGTGGACGGAGAGATACTCCTCCACGGCGCCGTCGGTCGCCCAGATCGAGCTTAAACAGGCGGTCTCCGTCGTCATCACGTCGATGCCGATGCGAAAATCCATCGGCAGCTTCGCAACGCCCGGGCCTGCGAATTCGAGGATGCGGTTTTTCGCAAAGCCGTTTTTATAGACGGCGCCGCATAGGGCGACGGCCACATCCTGCGGCCCGACCCCGTGGCCCGGTGCGCCCGTCAGATAGACGAGCACCACCTGCGGTGCGGATACGTCATAGGTATTTTCCAAAAGCTGTTTAACGAGCTCAGGGCCGCCCTCGCCGACGCCGAGCGTGCCCAGCGCGCCGAAGCGGGTGTGGCTGTCGGAGCCGAGGATCATCTTTCCACAGCCGGCGAGCATTTCGCGGGCGTACTGGTGGATGACCGCAAGGTTCGCCGGCACATAGATGCCGCCGAATTTCTGCGCCGCCGAGAGGCCGAAGACATGGTCGTCCTCATTGATCGTGCCGCCCACCGCACAGAGGCTGTTGTGGCAGTTCGTCAGCACATAAGGGAGGGGAAAATGCGTGAGTCCGCTCGCCTTGGCGGTCTGGATGATGCCCACATAGGTGATGTCGTGGGAGATCAGGCTGTCGAAGCGGATCCGCAGGGTATCCCCACCACCGGAGCGGTCGTGCCCGCGCAGAATGGAATAGGCGATGGTCTTTTCCCGTGCGGGAAGATCCGCTGCGGGAGCCTCGGCCGTAGCGGCTGTGGCCGTAGCGGCTTCGGCCGGCGCCCCGTTTCGCCAATATACGCCTTTATCGTGTAATGTGATCATATCGCCCTCCGAAGATCTGTAAAAATTGCGTTTGCTTTCGTCCTTGTTTTATGATTGGCCGCCGCCACAGGCAAGCGCCGCGGGCGGGCCATTCAAATCATCGTCATATGGCTGACTTTCGGTTCCTGCGGCTATTTTACCATAGGTTCCGCCGGATGAACAGCCGAACTTTCGCCCGGCGTTTTCCAATAAATAAAACGACGGCAGAACGGCCGCCTTATAAGTATTATACCATATGAATCTTAACTGGCAAGAGAAATGCACCTATCGGGCGCGGAATTTTCACATTGTTGGGGAAAAGAAAGAAAAGGTGGGGATATTTGTGTAAATTTGCAAAAATAAAAATGGGACTTGCAAAATTCATGGATATCAGGTACAATAGCAATCAATTCCAGAAATGGGAGCACAAAAATAAAATGACTGGAGGGCGCGTTACCATGATATACGACACGGACTTGCCGGTGGCCTATGCTGCAAAAGTTGCCGACAGTGTGCGCGAGGAGTACACAATAGACAAGAAACTGGTCACCGAGGAGGGTGTCAAGCGCGGCCTTCGGAATGCCGACGGCACAGGCGTGCTGGCGGGCATCACCCGGATCGGCAGCGTGATGGGCTACTATGTGGAAGACGAGATGCGCGTGCCGATGGAGGGCAAACTCTATTACCGCGGCATCGACGTGGAAGATATTGTGGCCTCCAACCGGAAAAACAACATCTTTGGATATGAAGAGGTGGCCTACCTGCTGCTGATGGGCAAGCTGCCGACCGCTCAGGAAATTCAGGATTTCGACGAGGTGCTCTCCAAGGCGCGCGTCCTTCCGGAAAATTTCACCGAGGATATCATCATGCGGGCGCCCAGCGCCAACATCATGAATAAACTTGCGAGCTGCGTGCTGGCCCTTTACAGCTACGACCCCAACCCGGAGGACAATTCGCTGGAAAATATGCTCCGCACCTCCATCGAGCTGATCGGGCGCCTGCCGGTGCTCGTCGCCAACTCCTATGCGGTGATGCGTCATCATTATCAGGAAAAATCCCTTTACATCCACCAGCCCAAGGAGAATCTCTCGCTTGCGGAGAACTTCCTGCGCATGGTTCGCCCGGATAAACAGTATACCGACGAGGAAGCAAAGCTCCTCGATACGATGCTGGTGCTCCACGCCGAGCACGGCGGCGGCAACAACTCCGCCTTCGTCTGCCGGGCGCTCTCGAGCTCCGGAACGGATACATACAGCGCGATCGCGGGCGCCCTCGGCTCGCTCAAAGGGCCTCTGCACGGCGGCGCCAACGCAAAGGTCATCGAGATGTTCCATTACATCAAGGAGAACGTATCCGATCCCACTGATGACGGCATGATGCGGGATTATCTCGGCAAAATTCTCGACGGCGAGGCGGGCGACCGTTCCGGTAAGATCTTCGGCATCGGCCATGCGGTCTATACGGTCTCCGACCCAAGAGCGAAGCTCATCAAGAAATTTGCGCGCGAGGTGGCGGAGAAAAAGGGCATCGACACCCACGACCTCGACATCATGGAGACCGTGGAGCGCGTCGCGGTGCCGCTCATCATGGAGCGCAAGAATCAGGAGATCCCGATGTGCGCCAATGTGGATCTCTATTCCGGCCTTGTCTACGGCATCCTTGGCATTCCGCAGGAGCTCTATACGCCGCTGTTTGCGGTCTCCCGCATCTCCGGCTGGTGCGCCAACCGGATCGAGGAGGTCATGACGGGCGGCAGGATCATGCGCCCGGCCTACCGCGCCTATGTGAAGCGGATCCCCTATGTGGAGATGGACGAGCGGGAATAAACAAGAAGAAAAAATTCGCCCGGGATGGAGAACATCCCGGGCATTTTTATATGGTGCCGGAGAGGCCGGCCGCTTCCGGATTTCCGGTAAAACAATCCGCCGAAAAAGCGTGCCGGTTATGTTTGCGGGTTCTCCGACTCCTTTTTGGAGGTTGCGGATTTCACCTGTTCGCCGGAAAAGAAATCAAAAATGACGCCCGCATCCTCACTCCGGGATGCGGGCGCAGTCCTTGTTTTTTTAAAAAATGGTTCAGATGATTTTGGCCGGAACGGGGCCGTCTTTTTCTTCGTAGTTCCAGCGGATGCAGACCGGGTTTTTCTGAAATTTCCCGCAGCCGGGCTTGCCTTCCTGAGGCTTTGGGCTCCCGCCCTCGGCTTCCAGCAGTTCCTTGACCGCCTCCCGGATCGCTTCTTCACGGACAGAATCTGACACGGCAATTCTCCTTTCCCTGTGCTTTTCCTCCCGCGACTTTATTGTATCGCCTCCCGGAATCTTTGCAAGGAAAACGGCCGCATCCGGCAAATTCAGAAAGAAATCCGGCAGAAACGGAATAATGCAACCGCTTTGAGCATGCTCAAAATGGACCTGGCGCCCGGCAGCCAAAAGGGAACCGCCGGTATCCGCCGCGTCACGATTTCGGCACAAGGGCTTTATCAATAAAGACCGCCGGAGGGCCCATCGGGCTTCCCAGCGGTTCTTTTTATCATGGAAAATAGAGAAAAAAGGTGCCGGGCAGCCGCTCTTCAAAGCAGCTGTCCGGCACATCATTTTAAGAAATTATAAAGGTCAGACGTATGCGCGGCGGCCGAAGTAGTCGCCGACCGTCTTGTAGATCAGCTGCTGGCCCTCCCGGTTGGGATGAATGCCGTCCGAGCAGAGCAGATCCGACGGGTTGCGCCGCATCAGGAACGGCGTGCGGATGTCGATGAGCGGCAGATTCCATTTGAGCGCGATATCGGAGACCTGCTGGCTGAACATCTCCTGCCCGAAATAGATGCCCTTGACGGAGCCGCCGAGCCATTTGAGGATATTCTCCTTATTGAGTCCTTTCCCGATGAAGGCGAAATACCGTTCAGGATCGATCGGCGGCAGGTTGAGCAGAAAGACCTGCGAGACCTGTTTTTTAAGGAAAGAGATCAGGGAATCAAAGGTGGAGGCGAATGCCGACAAGGGCGTGTTGGGGTCATGGGCGACATCCGGGTTTTCGGCGATCTCGGGCCAGCGAAAATCGGAGTCGTTTCCGCCGTAGGCGACGAAGACCTCGCTGTCCTTCAGCGTCTCGGCGTTCTTCTGCGCGATCTGAAGGCCCTTGGGCAGCGTGCAGCCGAAGCGGGAGAGATTGACGATATCGAGGCCCGTGGTCTCCTTGAAAAGATCCACGCAGCCGTAGCCGGAATTCGTATAGCGGTTCCGCTCTTCGCTCCAGACGACTCCCTTGGCGATGGAGTCGCCGAGTACGCAGAATTTCTGCTCCGTGCGGGGCTCAAAATCCGCAGCCGGGGCGGCCTCTTTTTCAAAATCTCCCTCTTCCTCATGGGAGACGACGGCCGGATGCCCGCCGGAGGAGGCGGTCCATTCCTCTGCGAGATCGGTTTTCTCCCAGGGCAGGCCCGCGGCGTTGCTGCCGAAATGCCCGTAGCAGGAGACGCGGGAATAAAGCGGGCTGCGCAGGCCGAGCCGCCGGATAATGGCGGAGGGGCGCAGATCCACGGTGCTTTTGATTTTTTCCAGAATCTTCTCAACCGCAACATGCTCGGTGCAGAAGGTATCTACCCGCAGAGAGACCGGCTGCGCGACGCCGATGGCGTAGCCAACCTGCACTTCACAGCGGTCGGCATATCCGGCGGCAACGATGTTTTTCGCAAGATAGCGGGCCATGTAGGCGCCGCTGCGGTCCACCTTCGTGGGATCCTTGCCGGAGAAGGCGCCGCCGCCGTGACGGGAGTAGCCGCCGTAGGTATCGGCGATCAGCTTACGTCCCGTAAGGCCGGAGTCTCCGGCCGGGCCGCCGATGATGAAGCGGCCGGTGGGGTTAATCAGATATTCCGTCTGCTCATCCAGCATGGATGCCGGAAGCGTCGGAAGAATGACATGTTTAACAACATCATGGCGCAGCGTATCCTCGTCGGTGTAGGCCTCGTGCTGGGAGGAGACGACGACCGTCTTGATCCGGCAGGGAACACCGTCGCGGTACTCGACCGTCACCTGCGATTTGCCGTCCGGCAGCAGGTAGGGCAGGATGTTGTTATGCCGGACATAGGCGAGCCTGCGAGAGAGCGCATGGGCAAGCTCGATCGGCAGCGGCATCAGGCATTCGGTCTCCCGGCACGCATAGCCGAACATGATGCCCTGGTCGCCGGCGCCGCTGTCGAGCGGATCGCTGCGGTCCACGCCCATCGCAATGTCCGGGGACTGCTCGTGGAGATCCACCGTGACGTCGCAGCTTCCGGCATCAAAGCCGTGGCCGGCTTCCGTGTAGCCGATCTCCGTGATGACGCCGCGGGCGATCTGCGCATAATCCACTCTTGCCTTGGAAGTGATCTCGCCGAAGATATGGAGCTTGTCCGGGATGGCCGTGACTTCGCAGGCAACCCGGGAGTAGGGATCCTCTTTCAGGAGCTCATCCAAGATCCGGTCGGCGATCTGATCGCACACTTTGTCGGGGTGGCCTTCCGTGACGCTTTCCGAAGTGAAATAACTGATGTCTGGCATACATGTACCTCTTTCTTGTAAATTAGAACTGCAGCGGCTGCCGCTGTCACCGCTGCCAATGTTTTTAGGTTTTTCGCCCGGGGATGCTTCGCGCTTTTGCACCGGATCCGGACGTTTCCCTCCGGTTACCTATTATCTCCTATTTTTCCCATATTTTCAACAGCAAAAATCGGGGAATCGAAAATCCGGCAGAAAAGGAAGTTCCCAAAACGGGCGGTTCCCCGTCCGGCAGATCCCGCCTTTCTTTCCTTTTGAAAAAAAGCGGCACGCCCGGCCGGGATATGACAACGGTATTGATTATATCTCATCTTTCGCGGCGAGTCAAACCCCGTTTTCTCTCTTCATTTCTGAAAAATCCGGGGATCGGGCCTCTCCGGATCGGAGAAGGCGGAAACCGGAATTCTCCGGATCGGAGAAGACGGAGGCGAAGGATCCCGGGCGGCAAATTTTCTTCGGCAAAAACTCCGCGGCCGACTTTTTTCGCCAAAAATCAGAAAATATTGCATAGAAAAGAAAATATTCTGAATTCTTATACCGACAAAATCTGCACAAACACGCGAAGAAACGGAGAATTTCACATATGGGGAACAAAATAATTGTGAGTTATGTACAAAATCTTTCAACGAAATTTTGACGGGAAAAGCATTTTAGAGATTGTTTTTACCCGCCAATAAATTTATAATATTCATGGAGGGGAGCGAACAACCCCTCCGGTTCATGAGGAACAAAATATGTAAGGAGGAAACACAATGAAAAAGCTGCTTGCCCTGTTGCTTGCCGCTATGATGGTAATCGGTCTTAGCGCCTGCAACGGATCGGACGCCGGTGTGGATACTTCCGACATGACCGTACATGATGAAGTGACCGGAAAGGTCGTCATCTATACATCCATGTATCAGGATATCATTGACGCCCTTGAGGGGACCCTCGCCGATGTCTTCCCGAACTGTGAAATCGAATTCTTCCAGGGCGGTACCGGGACGATTCAGTCCAAGGTGACCGCGGAGCTGGAATCCGGTAAGCTCGGCTGCGACATGCTGATGGTTGCCGAGCCGGCCTACGCCCTTGAACTCAAGGAACTGGGGCTGCTCCATCCGTACATCTCCACCGAGAAAGACAACCTGGCCTTCGATTATGATCCGGATGGCTATTGGTACCCGGTGCGCATCTCCAACATGGTTCTCGCCTACAACCCCGATATGTACAGCGAGGATCAGGTCTCTCACAGCCTGTATGACTTTGCCTTCGATGAGGGCAACACGGATCTGATCTCCATGTCGAACCCGCTGACTTCCGGCACCGCGCTCGCCTCTTCCGTCGCGCTCTATCAGGCGTACGGCAACGACTACTTTGTCGCTCTGGGCGCACGCAACGTCGCGGTCGAGTCCGGCTCCGTCGCCCTGACGAAGCTTGAGACCGGCGAATGCAAGGAAGTCATGATCCTTGAGGAATCCGTGCTGAAGAAACGTCAGGAAGAGGATTCCCCGATCACCTGCATCTATCCGGAGGACGGCACGATCTGCTGCCCGTCTCCGATCATGACGATCGAGGACGACAAGAGCGCCAACGCCAACTCCGCCGCCTGCGAAGTCATCACCGACTGGTTCCTCTCTCTGGACGGCCAGTCCGCGATCGTTGCCGGCTGGATGCACTCCGTCCGCTCGGATTATCCGGAACCTCCGTATGACGCGATTCCGACCGCGGAGATCACCGCCAACCTGATGCCGGTGGATTGGGTCTACTGCTACCAGCATCGTTCCGACGTCCGCACCGCATTTGAAGATGCCGTCAAGATCCCTGAAAGCTGATTTTAGCCTATCCCATTAAATTCGGCGGAAGGCGGCAGAACCACCGCTTTCCGCCGAATTTTTAAAAAGCTCCGGCGTGCGGCTTCTCCTTAGGGCGCCGGGGCCTCATCCTTCGAGAAGGGGGCAATGTGTTATGGAGACGGGCGCTTCTGCGGCGCCGAAGACGGCGAAGAAATTCTATTTTGATATCAAATGGGTGGCCATCTTTGCCATTATTATGTTCCTGACCGTCTTTGAAGTCTTTCCTCTGTTTTATTTGGTATACCGGGCATTCTTTCCGGAGGGCGCCTTCACGCTGAGTGAGTTCCAGGATGTATACAGCTATCCGCTCAACTGGATCGCGGTGCGCAACACGGTCATCACCGCAGGCTCCTCCATGCTTTTAGGCGTGCTCATCGCCTTTCCGCTCGCATGGTTGGTTGGAAGAACCAACCTGTATTTCAAAAAATTTTTCCGCACCCTGTTTGTCATGACTTATATGGTTCCGCCCTACGTCGGCGCCATGGCATGGCTCAAACTGCTTAATCCGACGGTCGGAACCCTCAACAAAATTCTTGCCGCCATCTTCGGCCTGTCCGATCTGCCGTTCAACATCGAGACGATCGGCGGCATGATCTGGGTGCTGACCACGTTTTATTATCCCTATGCCTTTATCACGATTTCCCGCGCCATGGAGAAGATGGACCCCTCCCTTGAGGAGGCCTCCAAAATCTCCGGCGCTTCTCCGCTTAGAACCCTTATGACGATCACGCTGCCGATGATGGCGCCTTCCGTTGTTGCGGCGGGGCTGCTGGTCTTTATCTCCGCGGCCTCCTGCTACGGCATCCCGTCCATCGTCGGCGCCGGTAAGGTGAATACCGTCACCACCCGCATCATCGACCTCGTCTATGTGGGCGGCACGCAGGGGCTTGTGGATGCCGTCACGCTCGCGGTTTTTCTGATGGTGATCGCGAACGTCGTGCTCTACCTCTCCACCTTCGTCGTGGGCCGCAAGCAATATATCACCGTCTCGGGCAAATCCGTCCGCCCGAATATCGTGGATCTCGGAAAGTGGCGCGTCCCGCTCACGATCCTTGTGATCGTCTTCGCGGTCGTCGTCGTCGCGATTCCGTTCATCTCCGTCTTCGACACCTCGTTCTCGATCCGGATGGGCAAGACGGCCTGGGACGAGGGCAATTTTACGATTAAATACTGGGCCTCGCTCTTTTCGAGAAAACAGATTCTCAACGCCATGCAGCACTCGCTGATCGCCGCGGCGTCGGCGGCAACCGCGGGCATCGGGATCTCCTGCGTGATGGCCTACCTGCTGACCCGTACGCGCGCAAGGGGCCGCCGCATCCCGGATTTCCTGATCACCCTCGGCTCCGGCACGCCGAGCATCGTCATCGCGCTGGGCCTCATCATGACGATGAACGGCAAATTTGTCATCAACATTTACAACACCTTGCTGATCATGATTATTGCCTACATGATTAAATATCTGTTGATGGGGATGCGCACCATCGTCTCGGCGATGACGCAGATTCACGCTTCGCTCGAGGAGGCCGCGCTGATCTCCGGAGCGAGCTGGTTCCGAAGTTTTAAGGACATCACGATTCCTCTGATTGCGCCCTCCGTTGTGGCGGGCTGGTTTTTGATCTTCATGCCCTGCTTCTATGAGCTGACGATGTCCACGATCCTCTATTCCACGAATACCACGACCATCGGCGTCATCCTGTTCCGGTTCCAGGATTACGACAGCCAGCAGATGGCCTCCGCCATGGCCGGCGCGATTCTGATCTTCATCGTTCTGGTCAACTGGCTGCTCAACAAGCTGACCAAGGGCAAATTCTCAATCTGAGGAGGGATGATGGATGGCAACCATTCAAATTGAAAATGTGAGAAAATGCTTCGGAAATATCGAAGTTTTAAAGGGATTCAATCAAAATGTCGAGGATAAGGAGTTCATCACGCTGCTGGGGCCCTCCGGCTGCGGCAAGACGACGATGCTCCGCATGCTGGCCGGATTTGAGAAGCCGACCTCCGGAACCATCTCCATCGACAACAAGGTCGTCAGCTCCGACAAAACCTTCGTTCCGCCGGAGAAGCGGGACATCGGCATGGTCTTTCAGAGCTACGCCGTCTGGCCGCATATGACGGTCTTTGACAATATTGCCTATCCGCTGAAAATCAAAAAGCTGCCGAAGGAGGAGATCCGCCAAAAGGTCGAGGCGATCATGGAGGTTGTCCATCTGAGCCAGTACGCCGACCGGATTCCCTCGCAGCTCTCCGGCGGCCAGCAGCAGCGCGTCGCATTGGGCCGCGCCCTCGTCGCCGAACCGAGGCTTCTGCTTCTGGATGAGCCGCTCTCCAACCTCGACGCCAAACTACGCGAGAGCATGCGCTTTGAGATCAAAGAGATCCAACGCAAGCTCGGCATTACCGTCGTCTATGTGACGCACGATCAGATCGAGGCCATGACGATGTCTGACCGCATCATCGTGATCAACGACGGCATCATCCAGCAGGTAGGCGGCCCGATGGATATCTACCGCCACCCGGCCAACCAATTCGTCGCGGCCTTCGTCGGCAAGATCGTCTTTTTGCACGGCGATACCGGGAGGGGAAAGATCACGGTCACGGGTACCGGCCAGACGCTGGATTATGACGGCGAGCTGACCGGAAAGGTGATCGTCGCGATCCGGCCGGAGAGCATCCATCTTCTCAAAAAGGGCGGCATCCTGCACGGCGTGCTCAAAACGAAGGTCTTCATGGGCGACGTCAACGACTGCACAGTCGAGCTGCCGGGCGGAGACACGATCCGCGTGATCGCTCCGCCGGAGACCTACGACGAATACGAGACCGGCGAGGAGGTCGGGCTGGAATTCGGCGCCTGCCACGTCTATGAGGACGACGGTTCCGACGTGACGAGAATTCTGACCTGAGCTGCCTGCCCGTTTTCGGGAACAAAAAAAACGCCTCTTCGGAGGCGTTTTTTATTTACGGAGATTTTTGGGGGCGGAACTTCCTAAGAGAATCATGCGCCGCTAAGTTTTTGAACGGCCTCTTCCTCCGAGGAGACAAAAAAGATATCCTTGCCGCGATTGCTCTCCCAGATGAAATCCCGAAGCGGCTTGCTTGTGTATTTTGAGTAATCGCCAACGACGGCAAGCTTGAACTGATAGGTGACGAATTTCTGCAAGATCTCTCCCGCGAGGCCGGAGCTAAGGATAAAGAACTCCTTCGCAAAGGCCTCCTTACGAACCGCAACCCGGCTGCAGCCGGTATCATATTGGATCGTCGCCATAAAATCGAGCGCGGAGGGGACGTCGAAAATGACCCGCTCCGCATCGGCCACAAGCGCGAGCTTCACGCCGTTTTCTTCTTTGATTTGCACGTTCACTGCAGTCTCTCCTTTTTCACGGGAAGCGGAACTTTATGGATTTTCTTTTGGGGCGCGATTCACCGAAATTTCCGCGTTCGGCCAGGCGGCTTCGGGGGGGAATTCCGTCAGCGCCGTTTTCTTTTTTCAAGCCGGATAAAGCCGATATACACCAGTGCGATGCAGAGCACAAGCCCGATGATGGCCGGGGCGAGAATGGCCCTGCCGGAGGCGCCGCCGAACGCCGCGCTCCACAGAATCTTGGCGACGGCGATGAACGCCAGCACGGCGATTCCGAACCACAGGCTGCGCTTCCAGAAGGCGAGACTCAGCGCGACCAGAGAGACCGGCACCAAAAGAGAAACGGCTATTTTCTCAGGTCCCCAGTTGCCGGTCAGATAGGACTGCTCCATCTCCAAAAAGGCGCGGACCTGTTCGCCGACGGCAGTCGGCGCCGGGAACCAGAACATGCTGGTCAGCAGAAAGAACACGGTGCCGAAAACCCCTGCGAGGCTCCTTTTATAGGAAAAGAAACAGAACGGGATCAAAAAGAGGGGGCGAATATACCAACTCAACAGGTTTTGGTGCCTTGCAAAAGCCCAGCCGAAAAAGGCCGGGTTCATGACCATAAATCCGATCAAGAGAACAGACAGGCCCCCGAAGACGATTGCCAGAGACCGGTCGAGCCGTCTATGCCGCTTTTCCTCCATGTAAGACACGCTCCTTTCGGTTTTCCGTATCGGACAGTTCCTTCAATATGGGAACAGGTGAACCTTGTTTACGCTCTTATTATATCCCGGACGGTCGGCAATGAGAAGCCCCATCCGTACCGCCGAGCAAAGAACCCGGCAGCGTTTCGGCGGTATTTTAGGTTCGGTATCCGCGGAACCCGTCAACGGGCCGTGATAGTCAGGTCGCCGGTATCGTACATGACCTTTGCGCAGTTATTTTTTAAAAGTGTCTTTTCGATCTGATTTCCGGTCTCCCGGTCGATCCGGCTTCTGTAAACTTTGCCGCAGCGGAACACATCGTCGCCCACTTTTTCAAAATGCTCATCTTCGGCAAAGATATGATATTTTTCCGGCTGCATGGAGCTTGCGCGGATCTCTCCGCACAGATACTCGTCGGTGGTATAGGTAAGAAGCTGATAGGTCCGGTCGGTGCTGTTGAGAAACCGGTAATCCAGATAATTATACATGATGGAGGTACCGGTGCCGAAAGGGATCTGCCGGTTAAAATCCGGGAATAGATCGATATAATCGTGATGGTGATGCTCGATCATGGTCATCGGGGTATGCAGCACCATCCAATGAATCAGATTGGTAAACTGGCACATCCCGCCTCCGATGTCGCTCGAGGGCTTTCCGTTTGCGATCGTGAGGCCCTCCTTATATCCCTTTTGCTTGGTCAATTTCCCGACAAGTTCCCAAAATGAAAAGATTTGTCCCGGGCGAATCAAAACGCCGTTTATTTTGGGAACCGTCACAGAGAGATTGACGGCCTTGTTTTCCTGAAGGCGCATATCCACGTTGCCAAGCCTGCGCCGGATCAGGGAGTTATGCCGGTAAACGAGATACGGAAGCGGATCCGTGGAAAACGTTTTTGCAAATTTGCCTCTGATAAATAAGTTTTTTAGCGACCGGATCAGCCGGCATTTATAAACGGAGATCCGATAGGTCAAGGGAGAGATTTCACAGAATAATTTTCTTTTCATCTTCCTCCTCTCCCATCGGCCGGACTCCGGTAAAATTCATTCCGCTTTCTTTTAAGTGGCGGATTTGGTTCCATATCCTTGCCTGAAATTCAGAAAAGGTCAAGGCTTTTTCTGATAATGACAATCGCAAAAGGGACCGCCCGTTGCCAATGTGTATTGCCGCGTAAAAACCGAGCCGCCCAGCTCGGCCATATCATAGTCATAGGTACACATGGCGGGCGTTATTTTTGAAATGCCAAGCTTTTGGAACAAATAACAGATTCCGCAGGTATCAAAATACGCGGAAAAGCTGTCCCTGTCGGCTCCGGCCTCATAACGGAACTTCCATGTATATGGATTCGTTCTGGCCTGGCTGGCTTTCGCCTGCTGCGCGAATTTGATCCGTGCTTTTTCGGAATAATGATCCTGCTTTTTCAAGAAAAATGTCATGACGGCGTTTTTGGTTATTGCCTGATGATAGTACGTTGTCACATCGTCGAGATTTGGCTTTTCATCCAGACTCAGATATACTGCGGCCAGCATCGCCGCGCTTAAAAGATTCACAAGGAACCGATCATTTTTATCGAATTCGGGGATCTCCGCCAAAATAGTTCGATAAGCGGCATTTGCTTTCTCCATGACGGTCTTTGGAGGCTCCGTTGTTAGAATGGAGAGCCGTTTCTGAAAGGAACCATGAAAAAGAAACCACATGGCCCTTGGCAGGAATTTATATTTCATAGAAAAACACCTCCGGATTTTATCACGGCAGCAGCAATTCTTTCTTTTCGGCAGCCCCATTTTGGCGCGCCCGCTGAGAAAGCACTCGGCCGCGGTCATTCTCGGCCCCCGGGGCTTTGCTCCGGCGGGGCGATAAAATTGCGGACAGGTGGGCGGCATTAAATATCCTCAAGATCGAGTTCGAAATATGGTTCATCCACAAAGCCCGTGTCCTCATATTGCCTGAAACCACATGGAACTAGGCCGCATTTTTTTACCATATTTATTGAAGCCTGATTGTCGGGGTGTACGGAAGCGTATACATAGGTGGCCCTTTTACCAGCCTTGAGCCATGCAAGGTATGCTTTCAAAGCTTCTGTCCCATAACCCTGATGCCAGTATTCTTTCGCAAGGTGAAGGATGATCTCAACATGAAACGGGTCATCCTCGTCAAGCTTTCCTCCGCAAATGCCCAAGAGTCTATCGTCTTTTATCACTGCGAAAACCGCATTGCCATACGTATTATATTGACGGCGGTTGTGTTCAATTATTTGAGGAATTTTTTCTTTGATGACCACACCTCCGCAGAAGCGCATGGTTTCAAGGTTGCCCCAAATATTGAAAAGCTCGTCCATATCCCCCTGCTCAAGTAGCCTGAAGGTTAGTCTTTCCGATTCAAAAACCATTGTTTTCCTCTCTTCTATAAACATTTATGAGGCCGTTTCCATGTCATGATTAATAACCGGATCATTTTTCTAACGTACTCAAAGATTCTGTTATTTGACATTCGCAGCCGTTTTTTGCTCAATGATTTGTATCGCATGCTCAACTCCGTTTTCCGCACGGAGCACGCTCCCGATGACTTTTGATTGTTCGATCATCCGCTGATCGTGCGTGGCCTGATAAATTGCGGATGCAAAGTTATCGGCATTCAGCTTGCTTCGCAGGATCGGTTTCGGCCCGATGCCAAGTTTATATACGCGCTCGCCCCAGTAAGGCTGATCGCCTCCGAAAGGAATGATGATGCTGGGCACTCCGGCCCTGATGCCGGTCCCTGTTGTTCCGGCGCCGCCGTGATGAGCCACGGCCGATACCTGCTTAAACAACCAGCCGTGCGGAACATACCCCACCTGCATAACCGTATCCGGCAGATCGATTCCTTTCAGGTTTCCCCAGCCGGCAGACAAAACTGCCCGCTGATCCGTTCTTTTCAGGCTTTCCAGCACGATAGACAGCGCCTGATCGAAATCGCCGCCGACCGTGCTGCCGAATCCGATATAAATCGGCTTGCTGCCGGCGCTTAAAAAGTCGGCCAGTTTCTGATCCGGCTCATAGGAATCCCGCCTCTCTTCGGTCCAAAACCCCGTGACGTATTTCTCATGGTCGTATTCATGTGGCTTGGGCGAGAGGACGGGGCTATAGGCGTATAATGTCGGGATTTCCTTTCCATGCAGCCGGCGATAGGGGAATCGGAAGGGCTTTATTTGCGGCAGCCCCATTTTGGCGCGCCAATCGTTCAGGAGTTTTCTCGTCGCATGCGACCATAACCGGTCTCCGAACCTTTTTTTGTTGACTTTTATGCCCTTGATATTGATACCGGGCATTCCGCGTGCTCCCGTTTGCGTTAACATATCCACGGGCCGCGCCCTTTTATGGTGCAGCCGCCTTCCGTGAGCTCCGAAGATCGCGGGCCGGCGATTCCGCCCCTGCGATCCGCATGGATGCGCCGCCCGCCTCAGTTTATACGGTTGATCCCGGATTCCCTTCGCAAAATGGAATGCAGGGCAGAGAGGTTATTGGTTATAGTATCGCCTTTCAGCTTTTAAGCACTTTCAGGGCTTTTTTAATCTGTCTTTTTTCTTCGTACATCTTCTCGTCGGCATGATTTACGACGGTATCGATATACGAATCGGAGCCGCACTGAAAGGACTCTATCCCGTGGCTGACACTAATGAGATAGGCTCTGTTTTCGGCCTCGTTTACATGATCGTACTCGTTTACAACACGTTTCCAGACTTCTTCCGCCTTGTTTTCGTCAAGCCCTTCAAAAATAATCAGGAACTCGTCTCCGCCCAACCGCGCTAAAAAATCATTTTCACGAATATTCTGTTTAACGCCGGAAACGACGCTGCGGATAAGCTCGTCGCCAACTTCATGCCCGAGGGCGTCGTTCACTTCTTTTAACCCATTGATATCAATAAAACAAATGCTGATCGTGCAGGGCTTACCCGTGGATTTTTTATAAAGCTGCGAGAGCTTTTCAAAACCGGCGCGTCTGTTGTAGACCCCTGTCATGGTATCGTATTCCGAAAAATATTTTATTTGTTCCCTTCCGTTTTTATTGATCGCCACCAAAGCGGCAATGATGACGGCAATCAACAGAATGATAATATAGGAATAATAATTATTTTGCATAGTATGTAAATACGTGGTCCATAGGTTTTGAGTAAACAAAAAGCCTTTTGCCGAATCGGCCGGCATCCATGAAACCAAAATCCAGTCTCCCGAGCCCAAAACATAGGAATAGGCGCCGTTATCCTGAGAAAACGCCTGACCTGTCATAAAACTTGAGTAGAGGAACACGCCGTTTTCGCTGATTTGGTAACCATCATTTTTATTCCGAACCGTTTTCCACTCTTCGGGAAATTCATTCGAAAAGCTGACGCCCTTTTTGTCTTCATACATAAATGCCCATTCCTTGTCGGGGCTGGCGCTGTTATAAAGCCAATACCCATCCGAATTGAGCATAAAAATATTCCCGCTGCTTGTCGATGCCACTTGCGCCACTTGATTCAGCATATCGTTTGCCAAATAATTTAATACAAAAATTCCTTTCAGCTCGCCATTTACATAGTATGGTGTCGAAATCCGCATCATCGGTTTGATAGGCTGTTCAATTTCATCGTTTTCAATATTTAAATCCAGTTTGGATATATAGATTTGGTTTTCGCTCAATTTTATTGTATCGGTAAAATAATAGCGCTCTTTTTTATTCTGTAAATTCGCTTTATCAACGAGGACAGCCCCGCTGTCATAATAATTTACTCGAATAATTTCATTCCCGTCCGTATCAATAAAGCGTATCTGATCATAAATCATTTTTCTGTTGGAAAATGCGACCCATTGTTTTTCAACCTCCGAATAATCACCGTCGCCGTTGTCGTTCAGCCGGAAACAATCGGCCACATATAACAAATCGCCGGATATTCTGTTGATTCTGTTTGAGATAATGGTATCCTCGGTCCTGATCAAACTCTGCTCATTGTTTAACAATTCGATTTTTTTGGCTTCATTCAGCTTATATTGTAAAAACGAAGAAATAGATAATATGATCAGGCTTAAAAGCAAAAAGATGAAAATCGCATATTGTATAAAGGCTTTTTTTTGTTTGAATAAAACTTTTATCATGCAATTCCGCTCCTTTTAAATAAAATTGCTGATCTTACAACGAAAAAGAAACGTCCGAATGCCGGATCATCGTATCCGGTCTGCAAGCGTGTCGGATTTTTGCTTTCACTCAAAGAAAAGCTTTTATTTAGTGGGCTTCCTATTGATCCTTTTGCTCGGTACCACGCATTCCACATGTGATTTTTAGGCTATCTGGGAAATGAATCAATAGCCGACCATGCAATAATTCAAACAAGATATTACAGGAAAGGATGGCGCATCATTCATATTTCCCATATGCATTCTTCCACTTGTCTGCTACT
>DAOTHJ010000010.1:0-69467 GCA_035447605.1 Oscillospiraceae bacterium
GAACGTGATCCGGTGGGACTGGAGAGCCAGCCTTCCGGGGCCGCCGCCGTATTTTCCGTCGCCGAAAAGCGGCATTTTCCGTGAGGCGAACTGGACGCGGATCTGATGCGTGCGTCCGGTCTCCAGCCGAATTTGCAAAAGGGTGAGCTTCTTTCCTCCAAAATCGGCCGAGCCGAGCGTATGGTAACGCAGGACGGCCTCTTTTACGCCCTTACGCAGCCGGTCGGTCACATAGGTTTTGTTTTTATTTCGGTCGTGAAAAAGCAGGTCGCGGTATATGCCGGACGGTTCCTCCGGCTCGCCGAAGACGACTGCCAGATACTCCTTTTGCATGAGATGCTCGGCAACCTGCCGGGAGAGCGCGGCCGCCGCCTGCTCGTTCCTTGCAAGCAGCAGAAGCCCCTCGGCTTCCCGGTCCAGACGATTGACTGGGTAGAGGAGCGGATGCTCTCCCTCTGCGGCCAACTCTTTGCCGAGCAGGTCGGGCACGCCCATGCCGGAGCCGCCCTCCGAGACCAGCCCGGCGGGCTTCTTGCATACAATCACCGATTCATCTTTATAGAAAAGCTCCAACGGTGCTCATTCCTCCCGCCTCGGCGTTCTTCCGTGCTCAGGCTCTTCCGCTTGAGCACGCATCAATACTATTATTTTACCACAACTTCCGCCGCTCTGCACGGGATCCGGAAAAGAAAAAAAGAGTGGCATGTTTTATAGGAATGGTGTATAATATATCCTGTATAAGTGGACATATTTAACGATTGGAGGACTTCCCATGTCGAGACCAATCCGAATTTTCACGGACAGCACAGCCGATTTATCTCCGGAACTTATTGAGAAATACAGTCTTACCGTGTTGCCTCTTTATATTACCCTGGGTGATCGGACTTACCGGGATATGGTGGAGATCACCGCATCGGATATCTTCAAACATTATGAAGAATATAAAGAGCTGCCAAAAACCTCCGCCGTAAGCGTGCAGGATTATTCGGAGGCTTTTTCCGTCGCCGTGGCGCAGGGCTTCGACGTCATTCACTTCACGATCAGCTCGGAGTTTTCCGCCTGCTATCAAAACGCCTGCCTTGCCGCGGCGGAGGTCGGAAACGTGTGGGTTGTGGATTCCCGGAATCTTTCCACCGGAATCGCCCAACTTGTTCTGATGGCCGCCGAGCTTGCCGCACGGGGCCACAGCGCGCCGCTGATCGCCGACTATGTCGCCAAATCCGTAGATCGTGTGGATACGAGCTTCGTGCTCAGCAGCCTCGAATTCCTGCATAAGGGCGGGCGCTGCAGCGGTGTTGCGGCACTGGGGGCAAACCTCCTTCAGCTCAAGCCGTGCATCGAGGTCGTGGACGGCAAAATGACCGTCGGAAAGAAATACCGCGGAAATTTTGAAAAATGCTGTGAGGAGTATCTCGCCGACCGCCTCAAAGATCGGGACGACATCGATACCCACCGTATTTTCTTCACTTGGACCGCCGTGGATCCGAAGCTGCTTCACTCTCTGGAGAAAAAAATCCGCAGCTACCAGCCTTTTAAAGAAGTGCTCGTCACCGAAGCCGGAAGCACCATCTCCGGGCACTGCGGGCCGTGTTGCCTGGGCATCCTGTATTTGCATAAAAGAAAAGACGTTAAAAAATGAAACGCGCAGGATGTGAAATGAAATGAAAAGTCTTCAAAAGCTGTACCGTATCGGAAACGGGCCTTCCAGTTCCCATACAATGGGTCCGGGCAGGGCCGCCAAGCTGTTTCGGGAGGCTTATCCGGAAGCGGACGGTTTTCGGGCTGTGCTTTACGGCTCGCTCGCCAAGACCGGAAAAGGCCATATGACGGACGCGGTGCTGCGCCAGAGCTTTGCGCCTCTGCCGTCGGAAATTATCTTCGACATGGACACGCCCGAGGAAGACCTGCCCCATCCCTGTACGATGGATCTGTTTGCCTACCGGGATGGCGCCCAGATCGGCTTCTGGCGCGTCATGAGCGTCGGCGGCGGCGCGATCCGGGTGCTCGGCTCCGAGTATCACGAGGCGCCGGAGGTCTATGCGGAAAACAGCTTCGCCGAAATCGCCGCCTACTGCCGGGAACGGGGCATCCGCATCTGGCAGTATGTGCAGGAAAAAGAGGGCCCTCAGATCTGGCCGTTCCTCGACGAGATCTGGGCGGTCATGAAGGATTCGATCCGGAAGGGGCTTTTGGAGGAGGGCGTGCTGCCCGGCGGGCTCGAAGTCAAGCGCAAGGCCGCCTATTTATATAATCAGTACCATATGGACGAGAGCGCCGAGACGAAGGAAAACCGCATCGTCTGTTCCTATGCGTTCGCCGTCAGCGAGCACAGCGCCGGCAACGGGATTGTCGTCACTGCGCCGACTTGCGGAGCCTCCGGCGTCGTGCCGGCCGTGCTCTATTATACGCAGCAGAAGCGCGGCTTCACCGATACGGAGGTGCTGCATGCGCTTGCGACCGCCGGCATCATCGGCAACCTGATTAAGACTAACGCCTCGATCTCCGGCGCCGAATGCGGCTGTCAGGCGGAGATCGGTTCCGCCTGCTCGATGGCCTCCGCCGCATTGGCGGAGCTCTACGAGATGCGCCTTGAGCAGATCGAATACGCCGCGGAGGTTGCGATGGAGCACATGCTCGGCCTCACCTGCGATCCGATCGGGGGCCTTGTGCAGATTCCCTGCATCGAGCGCAACGCCGTCGCCGCCATGCGCGCGATGAACGCCCTCTCGCTCGCCAACTTCCTGACCGATACGCGGAAGATCTCCTTTGATATGGTCGTCCGTACCATGTACGAGACCGGCCGCGACATTCCCGGCCATTACCGCGAAACCTCGGAGGGCGGCCTTGCAAAGAGCTATTTCAATAAGGATCCGAATGCCTGAGCTCATCTGCCGGGCGTTTTTCCGCCGGATAAAGGGGCGAATTCCGATTTTCAGGGCATTTTTATGGAAAAAGAAAAAAACAGTTGATATCGCTTAGAAATATTAGTAAAATAGAGAAAAGGACATCCGTCCGGTGCGGCGGAATTGCGGAGGTGAGAAGAAGTTGAGTTTCCTTGATACCGTAAAAGCGGCCGGAATCGTCGGTCAAGGCGGGGCCGGTTTTCCAACGCACGTCAAACTCAATACCAATAAGGCCGAGTATTACATCGTCAACGCTGCCGAATGCGAGCCGCTGATCGAAACCGACAAATTCCTGATGCGTACCCGCGCGGACGATCTGGTCCGCGGCGTGGATCTGATCGCAAAGGAACTTGGCGCCACAAAGAAATACATAGCCCTGAAAGCCGCCTATAAGCGCGAGATCGCCATCCTGGAGGATGCGATCGCCCGCGTCGGCAGCGACATTCAGCTCCACAAGATGAACTACTTCTATCCGGCAGGAGACGAGCAGGTCATTGTTTGCCAGATCACCGGGAAATCGGTGCCGGAGCGCGGCATTCCGATTGCCTGCGGCGCGGTCGTCGACAACGTGGGCACCATTTTAAGCGTTATCGATGCCGTGGAGCAGGGCAAGACCGTTTCCGACAAATATCTCTCCGTGGTCGGCGAGGTGGAGAAGCCTGTGATGCTTCATGTGCCGATCGGCATTTCCGTACGGGAATGCGTCGAGGCGGCCCATCCGACGATCAAGGGCTACGGCGTCATCATGGGCGGCCCGATGATGGGCAAGACCTATACCAACGATGCCGATATCGATAAGCTGGTTATCACTAAGACCGACGGCAACATCATTGTGCTGCCGAAGGATCATTACCTCTTCCGCCGTGCGGCGCTGCAGCCTCTTTCGATGAAGAATCAGACGAGAAGCACCTGCATCCAGTGCAAGATGTGCACCGACATGTGCCCTCGTTACCAGACCGGCCACAACATGCGCCCGAATCTGGTTATGCGCAACCTCTGGCGCATCGACAGCAACATGAGCGACGACGAGTTTGTTCGGGCGTTCGGCGATGCGGCCAACTGCTCCGAGTGCGGCATCTGCGAGATGTTCGCCTGCCCGATGCTGCTCTCTCCGAGAAAAGCGAATATCTATGTCAAGACGCTGCTCAGAGAACGCGGCATCGATGTTCCGAAGCTCCAGAATCCAATCCCGAGAGAGACGATGGATCTCCGTGAAGTTCCGACCGACCGCCTTTCCGCGAGACTTGTGCTCGGCAAATATTATGGCCATCATCTGGCAAGCGACGAAGCGATTGAGCTCTGCCCGAATATGGTCTCCATCCCGCTCAGAATGCATATCGGCGCGCCGGCATCCGCCTGTGTCGCCGTGGGAGATAAAGTCGAGGCCGGCGCCCTGATCGCACAGATCGACGAGGGCAAACTCGGCGCCAATATTCACGCAAGCGTCAGCGGCACCGTGGAATCGGTTTCCGACAAGATTGTGATCAGGAGGGATCAATAATGGCTCAGACACTTGGAATGCTTGAATTCAACAGCATTGCGAAGGGCATCGAGACCTGTGATGTCATGCTCAAAGCGGCGAGGGTGGATCTGATCCGTACCTCCACCGTCTGCCCCGGCAAATATATTTCCATCATCTTCGGAGATACCGGCGCGGTCAAGGCCTCCATCCAGGCCGGCCAGCTCAACGGCGGGGATAGCGTCGTGGATGTCATGCAGATTCAGAATGTGCATCCGCAGCTGATCCCGGCGATCTCCGGCACCGCTCAGCCAGTCAAGGGAGACGCGATCGGCGTGATGGAGTTCTATTCCATCTCCTCCGCGATCAAGGCTGCCGATGTGGCCGCCAAGAACGCGCAGATCAGCCTGATCGATATTGTCACCGGTTTTGCGATCGGCGGCAAGGGCTATGTGACGCTGACCGGCGATGTCGGCGCGGTGCGCGCGGCGGTTGCGGCCGGCTGCGAAGAGGCAGGGAAGAGCGGTCTTCTGGTCGGAAGCACCGTTATCCCGAAATATGCCCAGCAGCTCTACGATTCGCTGCTGTAACACAGCCCGGAAGAAAAAGATCGGCCTTGCGCCGGTTTCGGAGTTTTTCGGGATCTTTCAGAATGTGCAGAAGCAGCCGCCGGATTTTTTGGCGGCTGCTTTTCTTATTTAATAAAAGTTTTGCTTTTGTACCCTCCACTGAGGCGGGGATTCTCTCTTTTTTTGCTCCGGAAAAGCGAGGAAGCAAAGACAAAAATGATTTATGATAGCCTCGGGAGGTGAAACAGGTGGAATGGATTGACGGACTGAACCGGGCGATCGATTACGTGGAAGATCACCTGGACGGCGAGATGGAAGTGAGAACGGCGGCGAGGCTGGCTGCATGTTCCGAGTTTCATTTTCAGCGGATGTTTGCGTATATCACGGGCATCACGCTGACGGAGTATATCCGCCGGCGGCGCATGACCGCGGCCGCATTTGAAATAGCGAATAACGGGGCCAAAATCATCGATTTAGCCCTCAAATACGGCTATGATTCGCCCACGGCATTCAACCGCGCTTTTCAGAGCGTTCATGGGGTCTCGCCCTCAAGAGCCAAGATGGAGGGAATCCGTCTGACCGCGTTCCCCCGGATCACCTTTACGGTATCGGTAAAAGGAGAAGAGGCTATGAATTACAAAATCGTGAAGAAGGATGCGTTTCGTATCGTGGGGTATGCGCTCAGGGAGCCGATGACGATGGAGGAATGCTTTGAAAGAGTTCCGAAGTTCTGGCAGAGCGTCGCGGCATCCGGCGGCATCGGCAAACTGTGTGCGCTGATGAAGGGCGGCGAGCCGAACGGGATCCTCGGGGTATCCGCCTGCGAGGGCGGGGAATTTTCCGGCTACTATATCGCGGTGGCATCCGATCTGCCCGTGCCGGAAGGGATGGAGGAGTATCTCGTCCCGACGACCACCTATGCGGTATTTGAGTGCATCGGGGCGATGCCCGACGCAATCCAGAAATTGCAGCAGCGCATGGTCGCCGAATGGCTGCCGACGTCGGGCTACGAATATGCGCCCGCGCCCGACATCGAGGTCTATCCGGAGGGCGATCAGCAGGCAGACACCTACTACTGTGAGGCTTGGCTGCCGATCATCAAAAAGTGAGCGGAACATCTCCGCGCTCTCTTTTCGGATGAAGATTCGGGGCGGATCTGCGGATGCCTCTGCGGCCTGCGGAGGGATCATGGCCAACCCATAAAAAGATGCTGCCCTGCCGGCGGCATCTTTTTTTGTGCGGCTTTGTTCCGGCATGGGGGTATGCACAGGGACAAACCGATAACAAAGGGGAATGATTTGTCGAAAATATACGGCATGCATAAAAATATTTTCTCAGTTTAAAGTTTTTATGCTTTAAAGCATCTTTTCAAACCGGAGTTTTTGTAGTATGATAGGAATAAGTTTTTTTGAGAGGGTGTCGTTTTATGCCGATTACCGAGCTGCTTGCCAGAAACGCGGAGCTTTACGGCGACGAGATCTGCCTGACGGAGATCAATCCGGATGTGGCGGAATCCCATGCCGTGACATGGAAGGAATACGATCTGGTGCAGACCGATCCATCCAAGCATTCCCGCCGCGAGATGACCTGGAAAGAATTTGATAACCGCGCCAACCGCTTTGCCAACCTGCTTCTGAGCCGCGGTGTCGGCAAGGGCAACAAGGTGGCTGTTTTGCTGATGAACTGCCTTGAGTGGCTGCCGATCTATTTCGGCATCCTGCGCACCGGGGCGCTGGCCGTTCCGATGAACTACCGTTTCTCCGCCGACGAGATCAAGTATTGTCTCGATCTTTCCGAGGCGGATACGCTGGTCTTTGGGCCGGAATTCATCGGCCGCATTGAGGCGATCTACGAGCAGATTCCCCGCGTGGGGCAGAAATTCTATGTCGGCGAAAACTGCCCTACGTTTGCGGAGAGCTACGACCATCTCGAAAAATATTTCAGCTCCCGGAATCCGCAGATTCCGCTCTCGGATGACGACGAGGCCGCGATCTATTTTTCCAGCGGCACCACCGGATTCCCGAAGGCGATCCTCCATGCCCACCGGGCGCTTATGTTCTCCTGCGAGGTGGAGCAGGCCCATCATGGCCAGCGGCGTGGGGACTGCTTCCTCTGCATCCCGCCGCTCTATCACACCGGTGCCAAGATGCACTGGTTCGGCAGCCTGCTGAGCGGCAGCCGCGCGGTGCTGCTCCGGGGCGTCAAACCGGAGTGGATTTTAAAGGCGGTCTCCGAGGAGCAGTGCACCATCGTCTGGCTGCTGGTTCCGTGGGCGCAGGATATCCTCGACGCCATCGACCGCGGCGACGTCAATCTCAAGGAATATAAACTCGATCAGTGGCGGCTCATGCACATCGGCGCCCAGCCGGTGCCGCCCTCTTTGATTACGAGATGGAAAACCGTCTTCCCGAATCACGAATATGATACGAACTACGGCCTGTCGGAATCCATCGGTCCGGGCGCCGTGCATCTGGGCGTCGAGAATCTCCATAAGGTCGGCGCGATCGGCAAGGCCGGGTTCGGCTGGCAGACGAAGATCATCGGCGAAGACGGCGAGCCGGTCGAACGGGGCAAGGTTGGTGAGCTCTGCCTCAAAGGGCCCGGCGTCATGCTCTGTTATTACCGGGATCCGAAGGCCACCGCCGAGGTTTTAAAGGAAGGCTGGCTCCGTTCCGGCGATATGGCCATGGAGGACCCGGACGGCTTCATCTATCTGGTTGACCGGAAAAAGGACGTCATCATCACCGGCGGCGAGAACCTCTACCCGGTGCAGATCGAGGATTTCCTTCGCCGAAACGACAAAATCAGCGATGTGGCGGTCATCGGTCTGCCGGATAAGCGCCTTGGCGAGATCGCGGCGGCCATCATCCAGATCAAGCCCGGCATGGCCTGCACCGAGGAAGAGATCGAGGAGTTCTGCACGGGCCTGCCGCGGTATAAGCGCCCGAGAAGGATCATCTTTGCCGACGTGCCGCGTAACCCCACCGGCAAGATCGAGAAGCCGAAGCTCCGTCAGAGGTACTGCGGCGAGTCCGTCGTCGCCCAGCAGGTCAAAGGCTGATTTCCCGACGAACCGGGACATAACGGCGTACATAAAACGTGATGCTCATGCTCCGAAAGGGAAAACAGTTTCCAACGAAGAGCTTTTGATGCAAACCACAAAAGCAAACCGAATATAAAAAACACCTCATTTCCAATTGGAAATGAGGTGTTTTAACGTATGGCCGCTTAACTTCCATGGGGGCTACGAATGCGCCGTGCCCGCCGGGAAAAGGCCGGCCTTCTTTATTTTCTATACTTTTTTACCGATATAGAAAACATATCCGTAATACTGCTTATATTTTGCATACAATTCCGCCTCGTACCTCATGTTTGCAAGAAAGGCCTCTACCGTTTTATCTCCGGCATATTTTTTTACGAATGCTTTTTGCGCTGCTTCCCGCGGAATAAAATAATTTTCCGTCCAGCATTCTTCAGGCAACGTAAATGCGGCGACGAACCGATAGCCGGCCTTTTGCATAATTGAAATATTATGCGCGATGGTGTCTATTTCAGGAACGGCATCAACCCAAAACCTTTCAATCTCATCGGGGCGCTCATCGGTAAACCATGACTCATAGGTTACGGCGACATAGCCGTCCGTTTTAAGGAAGTCCCTCCAATAGCGGAGACCCTTTTCAAAACCGATATTGGCAATGGCCCCTTCAGACCAGATCAGATCGAATTCTTCTTTTGGAAAAGGAAGATTTTCCATGGAGCCGACGGTGCCCTTTACTCTTTCCTGAAGATTTAGTTTTTTGGCGTTGTTGTTGAAGATATTGATAAAATCCGGGAAGAAATCCACCCCGGTGATGGTTCCGGGGATATTTTGCGCAAGAACCATCGTCTGTCCGCCGGTTCCGCAACCTAAATCCGCCACCCGCGAAATTTCATCGGGATGATCCAAAAAACTTAACGCCTTCATTGTCATTTCGGGGCTGCCGGGCCCCTGCCGCTCCAACCCGACATGTAATTCACAAATTAGGTTTACGTCAAAATCGTGAATGGACGTCTGCTCGTTTTCCATTTTTTAATCCTCCATTCAGTTTGGGATCCGTGATTTGTTTCTTGTTTGCTAGTTTCACTCTTTCCCATATTATACCGCAGCGGCCCCGTTTTTCAATCGGATTATCACGGCGCGGTCCAATTTGGGCGAATGTAAAAAATGGGGCCGACAGCCGAAACTATCCGCCCCATCACAGAGATTTTTATTCGGTTCCCTTTTTGTCGCGATGACCATTCCGCCGAAAGATCCGCCGCGTTTTTGTATGAATGTGTTTTTCCGGTCGGGAGTCTCGAGCCCCGTAAAACGTTCTCAGTATTTTGCCGCAATAATCCGGCAGTCGTCGCAGCGGAAGGCCGGAATGGAGACCTCCAGCAGGCTGTGGGCCACCTGCACTTCGCCCTTCTGGGGATTGGCAAGCATGGCGGCGCTGTGCGTATTTTTGCTCCAGATGAGAGAGCTGCCGTTTGCCTGAAGGAATCCCTCCTCCATCTCTTTGCCGCAATTCGGACATTTCATATCGAGGTCACTCCTTTTTCTCATCGTTTTGTTTTTGCAGCGCGCGGTACTGGTTCAGATACAAAATGCCGAGAAGGGTATCCAGCGCCGCGATAGAATAATAAATCGGAAAATTCCCGATGAGCCCGGCGGCAGCAAACATTGCGCCTGCCGCAAACCAGATGGTCGCCGTGATGAGCTTGATCCGCCGCGCTTTCTCGGCCGGACTTTTAGAGGGCCGGTCCGAAGCAGGATCCGCGCCCGCAGGTTTTGCTTTCAATGTGGATTCTCCTTCGTCAAAGACCGGAAGGGAGCGGCCGTCCGCCTCAGTCGGGTCTCAGGATTCTTCTTCGTCCGCGTCGTCCTCTCCGGAGGCCTTTTTCTGGGCCTTTTTCGCTTCGTATTCGTCGCGTTCTTTGCAGATCTTGGCCATCATTTCCTTGATGGCCTCTTTGCGGGCTTCGTCGGTCACTTCGCCCTTGTTGCCCTTCTTTTCATCGATCTGATGAGCGTTGTTCTCGCTGAACATCATGCCGGCGACCCCCACGCCGCTGGAGAGTGCCGTCAGGATTGCGCTTCCCTCGTTTTTGCCGACGTCCGTAAAAGCGGATTCAAACCCGACTTCGTCGCGCGAAACGGCCGGCGTGTAAATATGAGGGGAGACGGCGGCATCTTCGGTCACGGCTTTTTTCGTGACCATCTGTAAAAGCAGATAACGGACCGTCTCGGTGCGGGCCGGGCTGACCAGATTGCCCAGCGCGCATTTGGTCAGGTCGTGCAAGGTCATCGGGCCGGTCTCCCAAAGGATCTCCATCAGTTCTCTCTGTGCTCCGGAAAGTCGAATCATGATCATTCCTCCATAATATACTCGAAATTATGATAATTTAGATATATAATCCTCCGGTTACGTTGAGGATTTCTCCCGTAATAAAGGCGGATTTCGGGCTGCCGAGGAAAAAGACCGCTTCCGCGATCTCTTCCGGACGGCCCATCCGGCCGAGCGGCGTCTCCTCAAACAGGGCCAGCCTGTCCGCTTCGGAGAGCCACGCGTTCATGTCGGTCTCGACGGCGCCGGGCGCCACGCAGTTGACCCGGATGCCGGAAGGACCCCACTCCTTCGCCAGCGCCTTGGTGTATCCGATGACGGCGGCCTTCGCGGCGGAGTAATGGCTCTCGCAGCTTCCGCCGCAGAGGCCCCAGACGGAGGAGACGTTCACGATGGCGCCGCTCTGTTCCCGCAGCATCGCGGGCAGCGCCCGCTCGCAGCAGTGATAGACGCCCCGGACGTTGACGGCGAACATCCGCTCCCAGTCCTCCGGCCGGCAGTCCTGAAACAGGCCGATCTGCTGAATGCCTGCGTTGTTGACGAGGACGGATACCTGCCCGAGCGTCGCTTCCACGATATCGAACATCGCGTCCACGGCTACCCGGTCCGAGACGTCGGCCTGCACGGCGGTACCGCCGCATTCCGCGGCGACGGCCTCGGCCTTTTCCCGGCTGGTTTGGTAATTCACCGCGACGGCGTATCCCTCCGCCGCAAACTTCCGGCAGACGGCGGCTCCGATGCCGCGGCTCCCGCCGGTGACGAGCACGACCTTTGCCAAAACGCATCCGCCGCCTTCCTCTGATTTATCGTAATTATACCATGAATGTGCCGTTTGTGCAATCAGGTTTTGATCCCGTCTGCCGTCTGCGATAGAGCCGATAAAGAACATCCCTAAGGGCTGTCTTTGCGTTTTTCCGTAGTTGTCGCCCGTGGTTGTGCTTTTCTGCCGGCCGTGGTATACTGTTTTTTCAAAGGGGGCGTGGCTTTGGAACCGACGATCCGTCTTTACAACTATGACGCATATATCCGGACCTTTATGGCAAAGGTGCTTGCCTGCCGCGAAGAAAAAGGGAAATGGCTGGTTGCCCTGAATCGGACAGCTTTTTTCCCGGAGGGCGGCGGCCAGTATGCCGACAACGGCACGATTGGGGAGGCCTTCGTCTCCGACGCGCACGAGCGAGAGGGCGTCGTCTGGCACACCGTCGACCGGCCTTTCGAGCCCGGCGCCGACGTTCCCTGCGAAATCGACTGGGAACGCCGGTTCGATTTCATGCAGCAGCACAGCTGCGAGCATATTCTTTCCGGCCTCGCCCACAAATATTACGGCGCGGCAAACGTCGGCTTCCACCTTGGGCTTGAATCCACGACGATCGACTTCGACGTCCCGCTGACGGAGGAGGATCTGTTCCGGATCGAAACGCTCGCCAATCAGGCGGTCTGGGAGGATATCCCGCTGGAGATCGCCTATCCGTCCCCGGAGGAACTAAAGACGATCCCGTACCGCAGCAAGAAGGCGCTGGAGGGAAAAATCCGTATCGTCACGGTTCCCGGCTACGACATCTGCGCCTGCTGCGGAACCCATGTGCGGCGCACCGGCGAGATCGGCCTGATCAAGGTCACCTCATTCATAAACTATAAAGGCGGAACCCGGCTTACGCTTCTCTGCGGAAAGCGCGCCCTGCTGGACTGCCGGCGGAAGGTGCACGACGTCAACTTGGTCACGGCCCGTCTCTCCGTCAAGCCGGAGGAGCTGGATTCGGCCGTTTCGCGCCTTGAGCAGGAGATCACCGACCATAAAATTCTCGAATCCGGTCTCCGGAAGGAACTTTTTGACCTCAAGGCGGAAAAGCTCGGTTCCGGAACGAAAATCTGTGCGTTTGAGCACGGGCTGACGCCGGATGAAATTCTCCGCTACTGCCTCGTGCTCACGGAGCGTTTTACCGTTGCGGCGGTCTTTTCCGGCGAAGGGCAGAGTTGGAAATATGCTTTCGCCTCCAAAACGGAGGATGTTCGGCCTTTGGCAGCCGCTTTCAACGCGGCCTGCGGCGGCAGGGGCGGCGGAAAACCGGAACTCGTGCAGGGTAGCTGTGCCGCGGACCGTTCCGCGATTGAGACCGGTTTCGCTATGCTCTGAAAGCCGCGGCTCTTTTTGTTCTTCTCCCGGAGCGGCCCCTAACTTCTCTATGGGATTTTTATGGCCGTCGGTAGCATTTTTTAACCATTAAGGTTCCTTCTCCGTCCGTTGCGGAATAGGATGACCCAAAACCTTATAGGCGGAATCTTATCCGGCCCGCTTTACAATACCAATAAAAAGACGCCCATGTCTTATGACACAGGCGTCTTTTCTTTTTTATAAAGGAATTATTCCTCTTCTTCCTCGTCCGGCTGATCCCAGTTGTGCCAGACATTCAGAACATCGTCGTCGTCGTCGAGGTATTCGAGCAGGCGGGACATTTTGCTGGCCTGATGCTCGTCGTCGATGGCGTTGAGGTTCTGCGGAATATATTCCGGCTCGGCGGAGCTGTAGGTGTAGCCCATCTTCTGAAGGACGGAAGCGACGCTGATGACGTCGTTCGGGTCGGTGTAGATCTCCGCGATGCCGTCTTCATACTTGTAATCCTCGCCGCCGGCTTCCATCACGTCCTCCATCAGCTTGTCTTCATCAAGGTTCTCGTCCTCAATGATGATGACGCCCTTGCGGTCAAACATAAAGGAGACGCAGCCGTTGGTTCCGAGGTTGCCGCCCCATTTGTCGAAATAATGGCGGATATCTCCGGCGGTACGGTTGCGGTTGTCGGTCAGCGTCTCGATGATGACCGCGATGCCGCAGGGACCGTAGCCCTCGTAGATAATCGTTTCAAAGGTCTCCTTGTTGCCGAGGCCGGCGGCCTTTTTTATCGTACGATCGATGTTGTCGTTCGGGATATTGTTGGCTTTTGCCTTCAGAATCAGGGTAGCCAGCTTGCTGTTATTCGCAGGGTCCGGGCCGCCTTCGTGAACGGCAACGGTCATTTCACGCCCGATTTTCGTGAAGATCTTGCCTCTTACGGCATCGTTTCCTTCTTTTTTACGTTTGATGTTATTCCATTTGGAATGTCCGGACATTGCTCATTCGCCCCTTCGGTAAAAATGTTTTACAAAAAATTCTATCATATTTTTTTAATCATTGCAAGAAAAAACGCAGGCTTTCGGCCATAAAATCCGAAAATCCGGCCCGCTTCCGCCAAAGTTGGCTACGGGGAAGACGTAAAAAAGGCGCGCCTTCCAAATCCCTCCAAAGAAATATAAAAAGAAATTTTCGCTCTTCCTGTTGACATAACAGGCACGGCATGATAATATACTACCAATCTACAAGAATGGTAGGCAATTGATACGAGAGCTTTATCCGGGATTCTGAAAACAGGCTTTCGCTTCGGGCAAATGCGCCGATGTTGATCGGGATACGGCAGCAAGCATGTTTTTTGGCACGGCTGCAATATGCAGATTCTTCATTTTAATAAAAAGGGAGAGAGACCTCATGTCTAAAATCTATACATCCGTCGACCAGCTGATCGGAAAGACCCCGCTGCTGGAGCTTACAAATTATGAAAAGAAAAACGAACTCGGCGCCAGGATTCTTGCAAAGCTGGAGTCTTTTAACCCCGCCGGCAGCGTCAAGGACAGAATTGCCAAGGCGATGATCGATGACGCGGAAGCAAAGGGCCTGCTGACGAAGGATTCCGTCATCATCGAGCCGACCAGCGGAAACACCGGCATCGGGCTTGCCGCGGTGGCCGCGGCGAGGGGTTACCGGATCGTCATCACGATGCCCGAGACTATGTCCGTGGAGCGCCGGAACCTGATGAAAGCGTACGGCGCGGAGATTGTGCTGACGGAGGGCGCCAAGGGAATGAAGGGCGCGATCGCCAAAGCCGACGAGCTCGCAAAGGAGATCCCCAACAGCTTCATTCCGGGGCAGTTTGTCAACCCCGCGAACCCCGCGGTTCACCGCGCCACCACCGGCCCGGAGATCTGGGAGGATACCGACGGAAAGGTCGACATCTTTGTGGCCGGGGTCGGCACCGGCGGCACGGTCACAGGCGTCGGCGAATACCTGAAATCCAAAAACCCGGCGGTCAGGGTCGTCGCCGTGGAGCCGGCTGCGTCGCCCGTGCTTTCCGGAGGAGCCGCCGGTCCGCACAAGATTCAGGGGATCGGCGCGGGCTTTGTGCCGGGCGTGCTGAATACCAAAATCTATGATGAGATTATCCCGGTCGAAAACGACGCCGCCTTTGCCTCCGGCAAAGAGGTCGGAAAGACCGACGGTGTCCTTGTGGGAATCTCCTCCGGGGCGGCGATCTGGGCCGCGGCCGAGCTTGCCAAAAGACCCGAAAACAAGGGGAAGATCATCGTGGCGCTGCTCGCCGATACCGGGGAACGTTACCTTTCCACTCCGCTCTTTGCGGAGTGATTTCGGGCGTCAGGGATTCCCATACATCCGGGATACGGGCGCCGGGCATGACCGTTTTAAAAAAGGCGTACCGGGTGCCGCATGACGGGAACGGCTTGTTTGAGAATTCTTTCAGGGAAAATCCCGCTTCGAAGCGCTCCTTTCAGAGAAACCTGTCATGGGCGTCGGATATGCGTGCTTTTTAAAAAGGTGGACCGGCGGTACCGCATAACGGGAACAGCCTGCCCTGAAGAGGAACCTTTCCTAAGAAAATCCCGCAACAGGGCGCTTCTTTCGGAACTTTTTCAAAGAAACCGGTCTTCGGGAGGGGAACCGGATTGATTCTTTCCCTCGCCCCGTGCTATACTATCAGCAGAACGGCGGCCGCCTGCTTTTGCGGTCCGCCCGGGAAGACCGGCCCTTTTTGGACCGCCGTCTCAAAAGCCGGTCAGAGACAGGAGGCATGCTGCATGATGGTTTCCACAAAGGGGAGATATGCCCTGCGCGTGATGGTGGATCTCTCGGAGCACAACACGGGGGCCTATATCCCGCTCAAGGATATCGCCGAGCGCCAGGAAATCTCGAAGAAGTACCTTGAGAGCATCATGGCGGTGCTCTCGAAGGCCGGTTTTGTCGACGCGCTCAACGGAAAGGGCGGCGGCTATAAACTGAGCCGCAGCCCGGAGGAATACACGGTCGGCAGCATTCTGAAATTGACGGAGGGTACGCTCGCGCCGGTCGCCTGTCTGGAGCAGACGTGCAATACCTGCAAACGGGCGCCGGAATGCCGGACGCTTCCGATGTGGGCGGAGCTGAACCGCCTGACCGATCGGTTCTTTGAAGGCATCACGGTGGCGGATCTCGCCAAAAAGAGTTCGGGCGGAGACTATGTAATATAGGCTCTGGGAGAAACGAATCGGCTTCCCGCCATTGCCAAAAGGCATGACTTTTCAAAACAGCATCTCTTGCCGGCGTGCAGGCAATAAAACAGATTCATCCCGTCAGTCCGTTTTCAAGACGGCGTCAAACCGGAGAGAACATGAAAAAATACACTCCACCCGTTTGCTTTTCGGATCGCATTGAACCGGGGAGATAGCGAGGAATGTTCCCCCGAAAGTCCATTTTGAAGGCCATATCGAACCGAGAAGATGACAGGGAAATGCGTCCGAACAGTCCGCTTACCGGGCGGAACCAAACCAGAGAGGCGGTTGGGAAATGCGCCTTGCCGCTTCCTTTTCTGCCGCATTCAAAAAAAATAAAAGCCGGGAGATCGGGGATTTTTCCCCGGTCTCCCGGTTTTTTATTAATCCTTATTATTTTTCACCCGTTTCTCCGGTTCGGCGCCCGGCGGATGGAAAAAGGGCCGGAAGAGAATGCAGCGAACGTCCGGATTCTTTCTTTAAGCCCGTCTTCCCGGCGCTCCGATGAACCGGCAAAGACGCAGTACCGCGCCTTGGGCCGGCGGTGCAAAAAAGAAAATGCTTTTCGGCCGGAGGTCCGTTTTTTATCCGATCAGAAGCTGGAGCAGCAGCCCGGTCAGCGCCGAGACCGCAAACAGCAGTGCCGTGATGTGCAGGCATTCCTTCCGGTCGCGGTCCGTGCGAAACAGCACAAGCAGGCCGAGTCCCGCGCCGGAGGCGAGTCCGGCCATCGCGGAGCCGAAGCTCAGCGCACCTTCCGCATACAGCTCGGCAATCACGACGGAGGCGGCGCAGTTCGGGATCAGCCCGATCACCGCGGCAAGAATCGGCTGCAGCAGGCTTCCGCTCATCAATACGCTTCCGAGCCGGTCTTCACCAATCAGACTGATCAGCAGGTTGAGAGAGAAGATCACCGCCAGCAGGAATCCGAAGACCTGCAGCGTATGCAGAACCGCGGAGACCAGAATGCCGCCTCCGCCCTCCGTATGACAGTGGCAGTGCTCCTCGCGGACGGCCTCGAGATCCTTTTCAGGCGCCTTCAGAATTCCGCTGAAATCGACGGCGAGCCCGGTTACGACGGCCAGCACGATCTTTGCCAGAATCAGGGGCAGAATCTTACCGGCGCTCTCCGGGTGGGAGAGCAGCACCGGCACGGCCTCGTCGCTCGTGGAGATGAAGACGGCCAGCAGCGTGCCCGCCGTGACCAGCCGGTTGGCATACAGGTTTGCGGCCGCCACGGAGAAGCCGCACTGCGGTACGCACCCGAGCACAGCTCCGGCAACGGCGCCCGCCTTCCCGAATTTCTGCAGGGAGGCCACGAATTTTTCTCCGGCCCGGTGCTCCAGAAATTCGATCAGCAGGTAGGCGCCGAAGAGAAACGGCAGCATCCTGAGACCGTCCAGAACGGTATCGAGCAAAAGGTCGAGCAGGGTTTCCAGCATGAAAAGGTTCCTCTTTTCCATAGAAGTCAAAAGCAGGACTTTATTATGATATATGAATCAAACTTTGTCAATAGAAATTAAGGAAATAAAGGAAACGGCGTAAAAAAGACATTCCTGCTCACAAAAATATTCGAATCCATTCATATATGAGCTTTCTTTCACATGTTCAGATGATCCTGCTTTTCAGGCGGATGTTCCGGCGCTGTATCTACTTCCTGCCCCGGGAGCCGCCCTGTTTCTGCTTTTCTTCGGGTGCTCCGTTTTCAAAAAACGGGAGGCCCGGGGATGCTGCCGTTTCGCCCTGATTCAAATTTCTTTCCCTTTTTCTCTTTTCTGCGGCATTCTCCTGTCAATTCGCCCGCCTTTTGCGAATAGGATTTACCGAAGCTGAAAGGGGGAGGGGTCATGATGGATGTGTCCGGCAAACGGAAAGAAAAATGGAGACTCGCGCTGGCGGTGACGGGCGCCGCGCTCGTGATTTTCCTTGCGCTGGGGATCTTTGTCTATAAAGCAGTGGCGGAGGGCGGCCCGCATCTGCCGATCTATTCGGTCGAGACCGACGAGAAGAAGGTGGCCATCACGGTCAACTGCGCCTGGGGAGACGCCGATATCCCGGAGCTGCTCGAGCTGTTCGACGAATATAATGTGGAGGCGACGTTTTTCATTCTTGGCCAATGGGCGGAAAAATATCCGGATTCCACACGGGCGATTGCGGAGGCCGGGCATGAGATCGGTTCCCACAGCAACACGCATCCGAACATGGTCGGCATCGGGGAAGGGCGGATCCGGGAGGAACTGAGCCGCTCGTCGGAGCATATTGAGCGGGCCTGCGGAATCAAACCGGTGCTCTTCCGGGCACCGTCGGGTTCCTACGACAACCAGCTGATCGACGTGGCGGCGAAGCTCGGCTATCAGACGATTCAGTGGGATGTCGACAGCCGGGACTGGCAGGATCCGACCTCGGAGGAGATGGCCGACAGCGTGCTCTCGGCGGTGGGACCGGGCAGCATCCTGCTGTTCCATTCCGGCGCGAAAAATACGCCGGATGCCCTTGCGCTGATCCTTCAGGAGCTTTCCAATCAGGGCTATCAATTCGTCAAGGTTTCGGATCTGATCTATCAGGAGGAGTATTCGATCGACAGCGCCGGGCGCCAGGTGAGCCTCGCAAAGAAGAGCGCCGCGGGCTGAGCTTCCCGGATTGTTCACAAAAAAAGCTTTTCCTCCGATAAAAACGCGCGTATACTTTTGTCGGATGAAAACAGCTTTCGTTTAAAAAATCAGGAGGGAGGCCCTGCTTGATGAGAAGAGTTCTTTCCGCGGCGATGGCGCTTGTCTTTTTGCTGATGCTTTCCGGATGCGATGCGTCCGGCCTTGCGGAAAAAGGGGAGGCGTGGACCCAAAAAGCGGAGTCGGCATGGAATTCCTTTGAGGCGGAGCTGACGGTATACGGATACCAGCCTTCCGACGAGGTTCGGGAGGCGCTTCGCGATGCCGCCGAATACACCGGCGATTCCGCAAAGGCGTATCTCCGGGGAGAGGGGAGCTTTCTCAAGGCGACGGCGGGGCTGATCGGCGAGACCGGGGATGTGACGGAGGGGCTGCGCGCGGAGATCGCGGCTGCGGCGAAGGAACATCCCGGCGACCGGGAGGGATTCTCCAAAGCGGTGGATTCCATCCTGCTCGGCCGTGTAGAAGCGTATAAAGAAGCGGTTTCGGAGGCCTATGCGGAGGAGGGCTGAACCGAAGCCGCTTTTCCGGGCGGCATCGGCCGCCCTTTTTTCATGCAGGTTTCCGCATGCAGGCTTTCGCCCGGAAAATGCCACCGGAAAGGGATCTTCGGCTTCCATAAAATGAAAGAATGAATGAAAATCACGCATTTGTTTCACGATGATGCAAAAAATCCCGGATCTTAGCCAAAAATACAAGCGCGCCCCTTGATTTTTGCAGGAGGAAGCGATATTATGAATCACAGAACAGACGAATGGGAGGCGCATTTGAAATGGCAAAAGATCTGCTTCATCGCATTTCTGAGAGGATGCATGAATTTTCCAAAGGCCAGAAACGCATCGGGAACTTTATTCTGGAGCATTATGACAAAGCGGCTTTCATGACCGCGGCGCGGCTCGGGGAAGCGGTCGGTGTCAGCGAATCCACCGTCGTCCGGTTTGCATCGGAGCTCGGCTACGACGGCTATCCGGAGCTTCAGCGCGCGCTGCAGGAGATGATCCGCAACCGCCTGACCACCGTTCAGCGCATCGAGATCACCAGCGACCGCATGAGCAGCTCCGATGTGCTCTCCAAGGTTCTCAACATGGATATCGAAAAAATCAGAAGGACGCTCGAGGAGACCTCCGTTGAGGAATTCAACAAGGTCGCGGACGCCATCGTCGCCGCGAGGCATATCTATATCCTTGGCGTGCGCAGCTCCGCCTCGCTGGCGAGCTTTCTGAGTTTTTATTTCTATAAAATCTTCGACAACGTCCGCAACGTCGCAACCAGCAGCACGAGCGAAGTCTTTGAGCAGATCATGAATATCGGCCCGGGAGACGTCTTCATCGGCATCACCTTCCCGCGGTATTCGCAGCGCACCGTGAAGGCTGCCAAGTTTGCCAAGGATAAGGGCGCCACCGTCATCGCGCTGACCGACAGCCCCACGGCGCCGATCGTCGCCTATGCGGATAATCTGATGCTGGCGCGCAGCGATATGGCCTCCTTTGCCGATTCGCTGGTGGCGCCGCTTTCACTGATTAACGCGCTGATCGTCGCCATCGGCAACCGCCGAAAGGCCGAGATCTCCGCCACGTTTGCCCAGCTCGAAAGCATCTGGGAGGAGTACAACGTCTACGCGAAAACGGACGACCGAGATACGCCGAATGTCTGAATACGACGCAATTATCGTCGGCGCCGGCGCCGCGGGATGCGTTGCGGCCGGCTTCGCGGCAAAACGCGGCCGAAAAATTCTTCTGCTGGAACGGAATCCCCGTCCCGCGCGGAAGATCCTTGTCACGGGCAAGGGCCGCTGCAACCTGACAAACGACTGCCCGCCGGAGGAATTCCTGCGGCATGTCCGCAGCAATGCGCGCTTTCTGACCGGGGCGATCAGTCGGTTTCCGCCCTCCGCGGCGATGGAGCTGTTTGAGAGTCTCGGCGTTCCGCTCAAAACGGAGCGCGGCCGGCGCGTCTTCCCGGTTTCGGATAAGGCGATGGATATCGCCGACGCGCTGCAGCGGCTGATTCACGAAAAAAATATCACCAAGGCCGAGGGACGCGCCGTCTCCCTGCAGATTGAGGGTGGCGTGCTCACCGGAATCCGTACGGAGGATGGGACGATCTATTCTGCCAAAAGCGTGCTCATCGCAACCGGCGGCATGACCTATCCGGCCACCGGCTCCACCGGAGACGGCTACGATCTGGCAAGACAGGCCGGCCATGCGGTCGTGGAACTGCGCCCTTCGCTGGTCGGCGTGCTCACAGAAGAGGATCTTTCCGTGCTCGAAGGGCTCTCGCTCAGGAATGTGAAGCTCGGGCTGTTTTTAAAGGATAAAAAGAAACCGGTTTATGAGGAAAACGGCGAGATGCTGTTCACTCGTTACGGCGTCTCCGGCCCGCTCGTGCTCACGGCCTCCGCGTACATGAGCGACCCGTGCTCCGACTACCGGATGGAGATCGACTGGAAGCCCGGTCTCTCCGCGGAGGAGCTGGACCGCCGGATTCTGCGGGATTTTTCGGAGCGGCAGAACCGGGACTTCATCAATGCCATCGATGCCCTGCTGCCGGCGAACGCGGTGCCCTTTGTTGCCGGGCAGAGCGGAATCCCGGGCAGCTTAAAGGTGCACCAAATCACAAAAGAGCAGCGCGTGGCGCTGGTTTCGGCGATGAAATCCTTCCGGGTTACGCCAAAAGCGCTGGACCGGATGGAGGGCGCCGTGGTGACGGCGGGCGGCGTCTCGGTAAAGGAAGTCAATCCAAAAACGATGGAATCCAAGCTGCTGCCAGGGCTCTATTTTGCCGGCGAGGTGCTGGATGTGGATGCCGAGACCGGCGGCTATAATTTACAGATCGCCTTTGCGACCGGCTTCTGCGCCGGGAACGCGATTTGACGGAGATCAACTAAAAACGGTTCCCTATTCCGGCTTCGCGCCGGACGGAGAATCGGGCGGAACATGGCGGATCGCTTGACAAAGAAAAACGGACGCCGTTTTCGGTGCTTCTAAAAGAAAAAGGAATCGTCTGTTTTGCCAAAAAACGGTTCCCTGTTCCGGCTTCGCGCCGGACGGAGAGTCGGGCGGAACATGGCGGATAAAAGGAAGGATAACCCATGAAAATTGCAATAGACGGCCCCGCCGGTGCGGGAAAAAGCTCGGTCGCTCGGGCAGTGGCGGATTTGCTGGGATTTCTCTACGTCGATACCGGCGCGCTTTACCGGGCGGCGGCGCTCTATGCGATCCGCAAGGGCGCAAATCCCGGCGACGCGGAGCAGATGCTGCCGCTTTTGGCGGAGATGAAGCCGGAACTTTGCTATCGGAATGGGGAACAGTGCGTCTTGCTGGACGGCGAAGATGTCTCGTCCCTGATCCGGACGGAGGAGGTCTCCGCCGGCGCCTCGGCGATCTCGGCGATCCCGAAGGTGCGGGAATTCTTATTTCATCTTCAGCGGGATATTGCGGAAAAGAACGACGTCGTCATGGATGGCAGGGACATCGGCACGGTGGTGCTGCCGGATGCGGAAATCAAGATTTTCCTGACCGCGGAGCCGGAGATCCGGGCAAAGCGGCGCATGCTGCAGCTGGCGGAGAAGGGCGTTTATTCGGAATATGAGGATGTGCTCGCGGATATCCGGCGGAGGGACTGGAACGATTCCCACCGTGCGGCCGCGCCTCTTCAGATTGCGGACGGCGCCGTCTTGCTGGACAGCTCCTTCCTGAGCGAGAAGGAGACCGCCCTGCGCGTCGTTGAAATGATCAGAAAGGCGGCGGAAGCGTGAAGCTGACCTTTCTGAAAAAAGTGGTATGGGTGCTTTTCCGCTTTCTTTTTTGGATCGAATACGAGGGGCTTGAAAATCTCCCGGAAGGCGGCGGCTATCTTGTTTGCCCAAACCATCGCTCTTATTTCGATCCCCTTTTTATAGGCGACCAGCTTCCGCTCGAGCGGACTAAATTTATGGTAAAGGCCGAGCTCCTGCGCGGGCCTCTTTTTAGCGGGTTTCTGAAGAAACTCGGCTGTTTCGGCGTCGACCGCGGCAAGGGGGATCTCGCCGCCGTCGAGACCGCGGTGACTCTTGTGCGGGAGGGCAACATCCTGATGATCTTCCCGGAGGGCACCAGAGGCCAAGGGCCCGAGATGAAGCCCTTCAAGACCGGCGCCGCCTTTGTTGCCAAGCACACCGGCGCGGGCATCGTTCCCGTGGCGATTGATTTTAAAGGAAAACTGCGAATCTTTAAAAAAGTTACGGTTCGTTTCGGAACTTTTATTTCAAACGGGGAGCTCGGCAACTCCCTGCATAAGGCGTCCAACCTGATCCGCGAGAGAGTCGACGCGATGCTGGAGGCGGCAAAATGGAGCTGATTCTTGCAAAAACCGCCGGGTTTTGCTTTGGCGTTAAGCGCGCGGTCGAGACGGCGGAGCGCTTCGCCGAGAGGGGAGAGCCGGCCGTGACGCTCGGCGAGCTGATCCATAATCCGGATGTGGTCGGAGAGCTGGCCAAGAGGGGCGTGCCGCCGGTCGATTCGCCGGAGGAGTGTCCGCCGGGAGCCACGCTGATCATCCGTTCCCATGGAGTTTCGCCGGAGGTGATCCGGAGAATCCGGGAGCTCGGCCTTTCTTTCTGTGACGCGACCTGCCCGTTTGTCGAAAAGATCCACCGCATCGCCGATGAGCGCACGGCGGCCGGAGACATCCTTCTCGTCATGGGGGACCCCGACCACGCGGAAACGAAGGGCATCCTCGGCCACTGCGGAGAAAATGCGGCGGTCCTGCGGAATCTGGATGAACTGGAAAGATACGTGAAAAACGAGGCCCCATTTGGCGAAAAATGTCACACACTTCTTTCCCAAACCACCTTTTTAAGGTCAGAATGGAAAAAATGCGAAGAATTTGCGAAAAAAGTCTATACAAAATTAAAAATATTTGATACAATATGCCATGATGCCTATACTAAACAAAGGGAGGCGGAGCTCCTTTCCAAACGCTGCGATCGAATGATCGTTGCGGGAGGCAAGAAAAGCTCCAATACCGCGAGGCTTTACGAAACCTGTGCCGCACATTGCCCATCCGTCTTGGTGGAGGACCCCTCCGAGCTTCGGCGGATGGATTGGACAGGCAGTAAAGTCATAGGTGTCACTGCCGGTGCGTCTACCCCATCCGGCATCATTAAGGAGGTTCTTGAAACAATGAGTGAGATTCTGGAAAACAAACCGGAAGAGGAAATGAGCTTTGCGGAGCTGCTCGACCAATCTTTTAAAAACGGTATTCACAACGGCGAAAAGGTCACCGGCAGAGTGGAAGGTTTTACTCCGATGAATGAGATCATCGTCAGCGTCGGAACCAAGCACACCGGCTACATCGCTCCGGAAGAACTGAGCGAAGACCCTACCGTCAAGCCTCAGGATATCGTCAAAGTCGGCGATGAGCTTCAGCTGATCGTTTTACACGTGGACGACAGAGAGGGCACCGTTTCCCTGTCCAAAAAGAAAATTGACGCGGAGCAGAATTTCCAGAGAGTGGCGGATGCCGCTGAATCCGGAGAAATTCTTGAAGGCGTCGTGGTCGAAGTCGTCAAAGGCGGCGTCATTGCCGTCACGGATGGAATCCGCGTGTTTATTCCCGCTTCCCAGGCTACCGCATCCCGCAATGAGCCCCTTGAAGGTTTGCTGAAACAGAATGTCCGCTTCAGGATCCTCGAGGTCAATCCGGGCCGTAAACGTGCGATCGGATCCATCCGCTCCGTTCTCTCCGAGGAGAGAAAGGCCCGCGAGGCCGTGTTCTGGGATGATATCGAACCCGGCAAAGTCTATACCGGCAAGGTCAAATCCCTCACTTCCTATGGCGCGTTTGTCGATCTCGGCGGCGTCGATGGTATGGTTCACGTCTCCGAGCTGAGCTGGCTCCGGGTTGCTCATCCGTCCGATGTCGTCAAAGTCGGCGATGTCCTCGAAGTCTACGTCAAAGATGTCGACAAAGAGGCCAAAAAGATTTCTCTCGGCTACAAGAAGCCGGAAAATAACCCGTGGGAGATCCTCAGAAGAGAGTATCCGGTCGGCACGGTCTGCACCGTGAAGGTTGTCTCCATGACTGCTTTCGGCGCGTTTGCTCAGGTCATACCGGGCATCGACGGCCTGATCCATATCTCTCAGATTTCCTATGACCGCATTGCGAAACCGCAGGATGTTCTTTCCGTCGGCCAGGAGGTCGAGGTCAAGATCACCGATATCGATTTCGACAAAAAGCGCGTCAGCCTTTCCATCAAAGCTCTGCTTGAGCCGCCGGTCAAAGCCGAAGCACCCGCCGAAGCCGCTGCCGAGGCTCCTGCTGAAGTCCCGGCCGAAGCTCCTGCCGAGGAATAATCGGGATTACATACTGTGCATCAAGCCTTCGCCCGTTTCGGGCGGGGGCTTTTTTATCGGAAACGGCAGATCGGCCGGCATTCGCCTTGAAAACCACCGCGGATCGTGGTATCCTGAATTCATAGAAAAATTTGGCGCAACTGCGCGGAAACGGAGAGTATATGGCAAGGGATACTTACAATTTGAGCATGCTCACAGATTTCTACGAGATGACCATGTCTAACGGCTATCTCCGTGAAGGGATGGGCGACACGGAAGTCGTCTTTGATATGTTTTTCCGGGAGATTCCGGATCACGGCGGCTTCGCCATCTGTGCCGGGCTGGAACAGCTGATCATGTATTACAAAAATCTCTCTTTCGAGGAGGAGGATATCGCGTATCTCCGCGGAAAAGGCATCTTCAGCGAGGAGTTTCTGGATTACCTCCGGCATTTCAAATTTGTGTGCGACGTCTGGTCGGTTCCGGAGGGCACGCCGGTCTTTCCGGGCGAGCCGATCGTGGTCGTAAAGGGCCCGGTCATTCAGGCGCAGCTCGTGGAGACGATGACGCTGCTGACGCTCAATCATCAGTCCGTGATCGCAACCAAAGCCGCCCGCATCGTGCACGCGGCGGAGGGCAGGGCAATCATGGAGTTCGGTTCCCGCCGTGCGCAGAGCGCGCAGGCCGCCATCCTCGGCGCGCGTGCCGCCTATATCGCCGGTGTCGGCGCGACCGCCTGCACGATCACCGACCGGGATTACGGCGTCCCCGCCGTCGGCACCATGGCTCACAGCTGGGTGCAGCTTTTCCCGTCCGAATATGAGGCGTTCAAAAAATATGCGGAGACCTATCCCACCAACTGCCTGCTGCTGGTCGATACCTATAACGTGCTCAAATCCGGCGTGCCGAACGCCATCAAAGTATTCGACGAAGTGCTGAAGCCTCTGGGCATCCGGCCGAAAGGCGTCCGGATCGACAGCGGAGACATCGCCTTTCTCTCCAAGCAGACGAGAAGGATGCTGGATGAGGCCGGCTATCCGGACTGCGGCATCGTCGCCTCCAACGCGCTGGATGAGTTCCTGATCAGCGACCTGATCCACCAGGGCGCCTGCGTCAACAGCTTCGGCGTCGGAGAGAATCTGATCACGGCCAAGAGCGACCCGGTCTTCGGCGGCGTCTATAAGCTGGCCGCGGTTGAGAGAAACGGCGTGCTCGAGCCCGCCATCAAGATCAGTGAAAGCGTCGGCAAGATCACAAACCCGGGTTTCAAGACGTTTTACCGTTTTTATGACAAAGAGAGCGGCAAGGCCTGCGCGGACTATGTCTGCCTCCGCGACGAGCCCGCTCCGGATACCTCCGTGCCGTTCGAGATTTTCGATCCGAACGCGACATGGAAACGCAAGGAGCTGGAAAACGCCGAAGCAAAGGAGATGCTGGTTCCGATCTTTCTCCGTGGCAGTCAGGTCTACGAGTGCCCGCCGCTCCGGGAAGCGAAGGACTACTGCGCCGCGCAGCTCGACACCCTCTGGGAGGAACTCCGGCGCCTGGAATATCCGCACAAATATTATGTCGACCTCTCGCAAAAGCTCTGGACGCTCAAGGATTCCATGCTTCACCGGGCCGAGCACTGAGGAGATTTGCCGATTCTTGGCATTTGAGAAAAACGAAATCAAAAAAGACCGGAGGGAAACCTCCGGCCTTTTTATGTGATTCCGCCATTTTGCCGGACCAAAAATTTCCGCCGGGCCGATACGGGACGTGCTCACCGGAGATGTGGGCGTGCCGTTTTACCATATTTTTTGCCCTCGGAAAGGGCCGTCGCCTCCGTTTTGGAGCACAAAACGGGGCCTGTTAACAACCCGCCTTTTCCGCCGCGGAGCCTCCTCTATATATTATCTTACCTATAAATAAATTGTCGCTTTTTGAGGATAAAAAGAAAAAGAGAGGCGGACGGGTCCATCCGCGGCAGCTTTTGCGGAGGCCCTGCGTCGCTTAGCCCTCGGATTTCACGCAGATCAATATGCATAAAATTTCATAAAACGCAAAATTAATGCAAATATATGCGGAAAAGAAACTCACGGATGCGTGGGATGTTTTTTGCATGATAAGGAAGGAATTGGAAATCGCGCGACGGCTGTATAGTCATGGAGATTTTTGCCAAGGATCCGCAAAAGAGGCTTTTCTCTTTTATTACTAAGAAACTAATAAAAAAATAGGCGCAAAGCCCAAAAAAGACCTTGACACCTTTTCTTAAAAGCAATATAATAATAAAATGTACCATAATGGATACCTGTGCCGTACAAAGATTATATTACCACAAATTGTGCGGGAATGCAAGTGGTTCCAACGAAAATAATGACGTAAATACGGATGAATGGAGTGGGCTAAATTTGGTAAATATGAAACCTGTCACGCTCGGCAAGAATGTCCGCATGAGTTTCGCAAAGATCAATGAAGTCCTCGAGATGCCGAACCTGATCGAGGTACAGAAGGCTTCATACCAGTGGTTTCTTGACGAAGGATTGAGAGAGGTTTTCCGCGACGTTTCCGCAATTTCCGATTATTCCGGCAACCTGATCCTCGATTTCATTGATTATCATCTCGAAAAAGAGCCGAAATATTCCATCGAGGAATGCAAGGAGCGCGACGCCACCTATGCTGCGCCGCTGCGTGTCCGTGCAAGGCTCCAAAACAAAGAGACCGGCGAAATCAAGGAACAGGATATTTTTATGGGTGATTTCCCGATCATGACCGAGAGCGGCACCTTTGTGATCAACGGCGCGGAGCGCGTCATTGTCTCGCAGCTGGTCCGTTCTCCGGGCGTATACTATGGTCTGGCCTACGACAAGACCGGAAAGAAGCTGTTCTCGAGCACGGTTATCCCGAACCGCGGCGCCTGGCTCGAATACGAGAGCGATCAGAACGATGTGTTTTACGTCCGCATCGATAAAAACCGCAAGCTCCCGGTCACGACTTTTATCCGTTCCCTCGGCCTTGGGACCGATACCCAGATCCGTGATTATTTCGGCGAGGAGCCGATGATTGAAGCCACCATCGAAAAGGATGGCACCAAATCGATGGAAGAGGCCTTGCTTGAGGTTTACCGCAAGCTTCGCCCGGGCGAGCCGCCGACCATCGAAAACAGCCAGACCCACCTTGCAAACCTGTTTTTTGATCCGAGGAGATATGATATCTCCAACGTCGGCAGATATAAGTATAATAAGAAGCTTTCCCTGACCAGACGCGTCGCCGGCGCCACGCTGACGAGGCCGGCCGCCGATCCGATGACCGGTGAAGTGTTGTTCGAGGCAGGCACCGCGCTCACGAGAGCCGACGGTGCGCTGCTCGACAAAAAGGGCGTCAAGGAAGTTTTCGTCGATGTCGGAAACGGCCGCGAAGTCAAGATCATCTCCAACAACATGGTTAATGCCGAGGATTTCCTTCCGCTGACGAAAGAGGAGCTGGAGCAGCTCTTTGTCGACGACAAGGTCCGTTTCACCGTGCTCTGCGACATCATGGAGCAGGCCGGAGACGACAAGGAGACGCTGCTCTCCCTGATTAAAGAGAACGTCGACGAGCTGGTGCCGAAGCATATCGTCATCGACGACATCTATGCCTCCATTAATTATATGTGCAATCTCTACTGGGGATTCGGCAATGTGGACGATATCGACCATCTGGGCAACCGCCGCGTCCGCTGCGTCGGCGAGCTTTTGCAGAACCAGTTCCGCATCGGCTTCAGCAGGGTGGAGCGCGTGATCCGCGAGCGCATGACGATTCAGGCGCAGGATAGTGAAACTATCACGCCGCAGGGCCTGATCAACATCCGCCCGGTCGTCGCCGCGATCAAGGAATTTTTCGGTTCCTCTCCGCTTTCTCAGTTTATGGATCAGACGAATCCGCTGGCCGAGCTGACGCACAAGCGCCGTCTTTCCGCACTGGGCCCCGGCGGTCTTTCGCGTGACCGCGCGGGATTTGAGGTCCGAGATGTTCATTACAGCCACTACGGCCGCATGTGCCCGATTGAGACGCCTGAAGGCCCGAACATCGGACTGATCTCCTATCTGGCCACCTACGCCAGAATCAACAAATACGGCTTCGTCGAGGCGCCGTTCCGCAAGGTGGACAAAGCCACCGGCATCGTCATGGACGAAGTGGAATATATGACCGCGGATGTGGAGGATGATTACGTCGTCGCGCAGGCCAACGAGCCGCTCGACGAATTCGGCCGCTTCGCAAAGACCAAGGTCAATACCCGTTATAAGGACGAATTTATCGAGGTCGAGACCTCCCGCGTCGATTACATGGATGTCTCGCCGAAGATGGTCGTCTCCGTCGCAACCGCCATGATCCCGTTCCTCGAGAACGACGACGCCAACCGCGCCCTGATGGGATCCAACATGCAGAGACAGGCGGTTCCGCTGCTCAAAACCGAAAACCCGATCGTCGGCACCGGCATGGAATATAAGGCTGCCGTCGATTCCGGCGTGGTCGTGGTCGCAAAGCATGCCGGCTACGTCACAAGGTCCTGCGCCGATCAGGTCGTCATCCAGCGCGACGACGGCGAGGGCGAGGATCTCTACAAAATGGTCAAGTTCCTCCGTTCCAACCAGGGCACCTGCATCAACCAGCGCCCGGTCGTCGCGAAGGGCGAGCACGTCACCGAGAATCAGGTCGTTGCCGATGGCCCGGCCACCTGCAGCGGCGAGATTTCCCTCGGCAAGAACGTGCTCATCGGCTTCATGACGTGGGAAGGCTACAACTACGAGGACGCCGTCCTGATCAACGAGAAGCTGGTCCGCGACGATACGTTCACCTCCGTCCATATTGAAGAATACGAGCTTGAGGCCCGCGATACCAAACTCGGGCCCGAGGAGATCACCCGCGACATCCCGAACGTCGGCGAGGACGCCCTCAAAGAGCTTGACGACCGCGGCATCATCCGCATCGGCGCCGAAGTCCGTGCCGGAGACATTCTGGTCGGCAAAGTCACCCCGAAGGGCGAGACCGAGCTGACCGCCGAGGAGCGTCTGCTCCGGGCCATCTTCGGCGAGAAGGCGAGAGAGGTCAGAGATACCTCCCTGCGCGTGCCGCACGGCGAGTACGGCATCATCGTGGATGTCAAGGTCTTCACCCGTGAAAACTGCGACGAGCTGAACCCCGGTGTCAACATGGTGGTCCGCTGCTATATCGCCCAGAAGAGAAAGATCTCCGTCGGAGATAAAATGGCCGGACGCCACGGCAACAAGGGCGTTGTCTCCCGCATTCTGCCGCAGGAGGATATGCCGTTCCTGCCGGACGGCCGTCCGCTGGATATCGTCCTGAATCCGCTGGGTGTTCCGTCCCGTATGAATATCGGACAGGTTCTTGAGGTGCACCTCGGAAGAGCCGCCGCCGCTTTGGGCTACAAAGTCATGACGCCGGTTTTCGACGGCGCGCATGAGGGCGATATCCGCGAGCTTTTGCAGCAGGCGGGTCTCGACGAGAGCGGCAAGACGAAGCTCCGCGACGGACGCACCGGCGAACTCTTCGGCAACGAAGTCACCGTCGGCTACATGTACTTCCTCAAGCTGCGCCATCTGGTCGACGATAAGATCCATGCCCGTTCCACCGGCCCGTACTCCCTTGTCACGCAGCAGCCGCTGGGCGGCAAGGCGCAGTTCGGCGGACAGCGTTTCGGAGAGATGGAGGTCTGGGCCCTCGAGGCTTACGGCGCCGCCTATACGCTTCAGGAGATCCTGACCGTCAAGTCGGACGACGTTGTCGGCCGTGTCAAGACGTTCGAGGCCATCGTCAAGGGCCGCAACGTCCCGACGCCGGGTATTCCGGAATCCTTCAAGGTCATGATTAAAGAGCTTCAGTCCCTCGGTTTGGACATGAAAGTATTGGATAAAGAAAACAACGAGATCGACCTCAAGCAGAATTACGACGACGAAGACGCCGGCCTGATTCCGGGCAATGAGCTGCCGAATTACGACAGCGTTGCCAATGAGGAAGATTTTAATGACGGTTACACCATCGAGGAAGGCGACGATGAGGGATCCGAGCCGGACGATACGCTTTTGTCCGGGCTTGATTCACTGAGTCTCGGTTCCGACGATGAAGATATGTGAGGGGAGGGGCTGCAACATGGAGATGAATCCGTTTGATTCCATCAAGATCGGCCTTGCTTCGCCGGAGATGATCCGCGAGTGGTCTTACGGTGAGGTAAAGAAACCCGAAACCATCAACTACCGCACACTCAAGCCCGAAAGGGACGGTCTTTTTTGCGAAAGAATCTTTGGGCCGACCAAGGACTGGGAGTGCTACTGCGGAAAATATAAAAGGATCCGTTTTAAGGGTAAGATCTGCGAGCGCTGCGGCGTTGAGGTCACAAGGGCAAAGGTTCGCCGTGAGCGCATGGGCCATATTGAGCTCGCCGCGCCGGTTTCCCACATCTGGTATTTCAAGGGCATTCCTTCCAGAATGGGCTTAATTCTGGATGTTTCCCCGCGTCTGCTCGAAAAAGTTCTCTATTTTGCAAGCTACATTGTCACCGATCCGGGTACCACCCCGCTGGAGCAGAAACAGCTCCTCTCCGAGAAGGAATACCGGGATATGCGTGAAAAATATGAAAACGACTTCCAGGCCGGCATGGGCGCCGAGGCCATTCAGGTTCTGCTCAAGGATATCAATCTGGAGCAGCTTTCCGTCCAGCTTCACGAGGAGCTGGAGACCGCCACCGGCCAGAAGCGTGTCCGCCTGCTGAAGAGGCTCGAAGTGGTCGAGGCATTCCGTCTCTCCGGCAACCGCCCGGAGTGGATGATCATGGATGTCATCCCGGTCATTCCGCCGGATATCCGCCCGATGGTTCAGCTCGACGGCGGACGTTTCGCCACCTCCGACCTCAACGACCTTTACCGCCGCGTCATCAACCGCAACAACAGACTGAAAAGGCTACTGGAGCTCGGCGCGCCGGACATCATCGTCCGCAACGAGAAACGTATGCTTCAGGAGGCCGTCGACGCCCTGATCGACAACGGCCGCCGCGGCAGACCGGTCACCGGACCGAACAACCGCCCGCTCAAATCCCTTTCCGATATGCTCAAGGGCAAGCAGGGCCGTTTCCGTCAGAACCTGCTCGGCAAACGTGTCGACTATTCCGGCCGTTCCGTCATCGTGGTCGGGCCGGAACTCAAGATGTCCCAGTGCGGTCTGCCGAAAGAGATGGCCCTCGAACTCTTCAAGCCGTTCGTCATGAAACGGCTCGTGGATGTCGGCGCCGCCACCAATATTAAAAACGCGAGAAAGATGGTCGAGCGCGCGAAGCCGGAAGTCTGGGATGCCCTCGAGATCGTCATCAAGGATCACCCGGTCATCCTGAACCGCGCCCCTACGCTGCACAGACTGGGTATTCAGGCTTTTGAGCCGATCCTTGTTGAAGGCAGAGCCATCAAGCTGCACCCGCTGGCCTGCACGGCCTATAACGCGGACTTCGACGGCGACCAGATGGCCGTCCACGTTCCGCTCTCTACCGAAGCGCAGGCGGAAGCCCGCTTCCTGATGCTCGAAGCCAACAACCTGCTCAAGCCGGCCGACGGAAAGCCTGTCACCGTGCCGACGCAGGATATGGTCCTCGGCTCCTATTACCTTACTCTTGTCAAGCCCGGCATGGAGCCCGGCGAAGGCAAGGCGTTCCGCGACATCAACGAGGCCGTCATGGCCTATTCAGAAGGTGTCGTCGGCCTCCATGCGCCGATCTTTGTGCGCGTGGAAAAAGAGGTCGACGGCGTTGTGCAGCAGAAGCTCATCAACACCACCGTCGGCAAACTGATCTTCAATATGCCGATCCCGCAGGATCTCGGCTATGTCGACCGCAGCAACCCTGAGCACGCTTTCGACCTCGAAGTGGATTTCCTGGTCGGCAAAAAACAGCTCGGAAAGATCATCGAGCGCTGCATCCGCAAACACGGTACCGCCGAAACCGGCGTCGTGCTCGACCGCATCAAGGCGCAGGGCTACAAATACTCCACCAAGAGCGGCATCACCGTCTCCGTCAACGACGCGGTCATCCCGCCGAAGAAGAAGGAGCTGCTCGCCGAAGCCGAAGCCAAGATCGACTCCATCACCAAAAAATATCACCGCGGCCTGATGTCCAACGAGGAACGCTACAAGATGGTCATCGCCACTTGGAACGAGACGACCGAAAAGGTTGCCGATGCCCTGAAGGATAACCTCGACCGCTACAATCCGATCTTCATGATGGCCGATTCCGGAGCCCGTGGTTCCATGAACCAGATTCGTCAGCTCGCCGGCATGCGCGGACTGATCGCCAACACCTCCGGCCGAGCCGTCGAGATCCCGATCCGCGCCAATTACCGTGAAGGACTGAACATTCTGGAATACTTCATCTCCAGCCGCGGCGCGAGAAAAGGTCTTGCCGATACCGCCCTTCGTACGGCGGACTCCGGCTATCTGACCCGGCGTCTGGTCGATGTCTCGCAGGACGTCATCATCCGCGAGCAGGACTGCGGCACGCATGAAGGCATCGTCGTGCACGACATCCGCGAAGGCGGAGAGATGATTGAGCCGATGTCCGAGCGTTTGATCGGCCGTTATCCCTGCGACGACGTTCTCGATCCGAAGACGGGAGACGTACTTGTCAGCAAGAATAAGATGATGGATGAAGACGACGCGGATAAAATTGTTGCCGCCGGCATCCGCGAGGTCAAGCTCCGTTCCATTCTCAACTGCGAGGCGAAGCACGGCGTCTGCGCCAAATGCTACGGCGCCAACCTTGCAAACGGCAAATCTGTTAGCATCGGCGAAGCGGTCGGCGTCATCGCGGCGCAGTCCATCGGCGAGCCGGGCACCCAGCTGACGATGCGTACTTTCCATACCGGAGGTATCGCGACCGCCGAGGATATCACGCAGGGTCTTCCGAGAGTTGAAGAGCTTTTCGAGGCCCGCACCCCGAAGCGCGAGGCCCTGATCAGCGAGATCGAGGGCGACGTGCGCATCGAGGAAATCAAGAAAAACCGCCACGTCGTCGTCTTCAACAAAGAGACGAACGACGAGCGCAAATATCTGCTCTCCTACGGCAGCCGCCCGACCGTTCAGGACGGCGACCACATCAAGGCCGGCACGCTGCTGACCGAAGGCTCCGTCAACCCGCATAAGTATCTGGAGGTCAACGGCGCGCTCTCCGTTCAGGATTACCTGATCGCCGAAGTGCAGAAGGTTTACCGCCTCCAGGGCGTTGATATCAACGACAAGCACATCGAGGTCATTGTCCGCCAGATGATGAAGAAGGTTCGCGTCGACGAATCCGGCGATACCGGCATGCTCAGCGGCATGGTCGTGGAACGCGCCGATCTCTTCGCCGCCAACCGCGAGATCCGTAAGCGCATCGCCGCCGGAGAGACCAATCTCCGCGAAGGCACCTATATCCCGATGCTGCTCGGTATCACGAAGGCCTCCCTTGCCACGGAATCCTTCCTCTCCGCCGCCTCCTTCCAGGAGACCACGAGGGTGCTGACCGAGGCCGCGATCAAGGGCAAGACCGACCACCTGCTTGGCCTCAAAGAGAACGTCATCATCGGCAAGCTGATTCCGGCCGGTACCGGCATGGAGTGCTACAACGACGTCGAGATCGAACCGGTTCAGCCGGAGCCGAAACCGATGCCGGATATTCACTCCAATGAGTACGCCAGCGTCATGGAGGCCGTGGAAGCGGTCAACGACTAAAATCATATCGCACAAACCGTTCCGGCATTTTTTGTGAAATACTGATAAACACGGGGATTGGCAAAAAATGCCTCAAATGATATGATTAACATTCGGTGATTCCCTTTTAAAGGGGTCGTTTTCGGTCTTAGGAGCGGCTTTTTTCCGCTCAAAAGATAAAAAAACGTAAGAAAGGAGGAAACTCATGCCAACTTTTAGCCAGCTCGTTCGTCATGGAAGAGAGGTTCTTGAAACCAAGTCCACTGCCCCGGCGCTCCTTCGCGGATGGAATTCCAAAAAGAAGACGGTGATCGATCAGCACAGCCCGCAAAAGAGAGGTGTCTGCACGGCTATCCGTACCGCGACGCCGAAAAAGCCGAACTCTGCCCTCCGCAAGATCGCGAGAGTCCGTCTCAGCAACGGGATCGAAGCTACCTGCTATATCCCCGGTGTCGGACACAACCTTCAGGAGCACAGCGTCGTCCTTATCAGAGGCGGCCGTGTCAAAGATCTCCCTGGCGTCCGTTACCACATCATCCGCGGAACCCTGGATGCACAGGGCGTCGCGAAGAGGATGCAGGGCCGCTCCAAATACGGTGCCAAGCGTCCGAAAGCCGGTGCTGCGAAAAAGTAAGAGAACTTCCTGTTTATGAATGAAATACTGCTGCCGGAAGGCGGCGATCGATATAAATTTTTGTATCGTCCGCAGTTCGGCACAACGGGAGTTTGTCGCTTTCGAGTACCTATGAATTCATTCTATGAAGGAGGGAAGTAAAGTGCCAAGAAGAGGACAAATTGCAAAACGTGACGTCTTGCCTGATCCGCTGTATCATTCCAAGATGGTCACCCGCCTGATCAACAACATCATGCTCGACGGCAAAAAAGGCGTCGCGCAGAAGATTGTTTATGGGGCTTTTGATATTGTGGAAGCCAAGACCGGTAAAAACGGACTGGAGGCCTTTGAAGAAGCTCTGGGTAACATCATGCCTGCGCTGGAATGCAAGTCCCGCCGTGTCGGCGGTGCAAACTATCAGGTCCCGATGGAAGTCCGCCCCGAGCGCCGCGAGACGCTCGGCTTACGCTGGCTGACCGCGTATTCGCGCGGCCGCAACGAGCGTACCATGAGAGAACGCCTTGCCGGCGAGATCATGGACGCGCTCAACAACGCGGGCGGTGCCGTCAAGAAGAAAGAAGACACCCACAAGATGGCCGAGGCCAACAGAGCCTTCGCCCATTTCAGATGGTGATCTCTTTCCGACCGCAACTTTTATTTTACAATTGAGGAGTTTTTATGCCAAGAGATGTTTCCCTTGAGATGACCCGAAACATCGGGATCATGGCTCACATTGACGCCGGTAAGACGACTACGACCGAACGGATTCTCTATTATACCGGAGTGAATTATAAGATCGGCGAGACGCACGACGGCAATGCCACGATGGACTGGATGGAGCAGGAGCAGGAACGCGGCATCACGATCACTTCCGCTGCCACCACCGCCCACTGGAAAGGCTACCGAATCAATATCATCGACACCCCCGGACACGTCGATTTTACCGTCGAGGTGGAGCGCTCTCTCCGTGTGCTGGATGGTTCCGTTACCGTTCTGTGCGCAAAAGGCGGCGTCGAGCCCCAGTCTGAGACCGTGTGGCGTCAGGCAAATAAATATCACGTGCCAAGAATGGTGTACGTCAACAAGATGGATATCATGGGCGCAAATTTCCTTCACGTCGTTGATATGATGGTAAAACGGCTCAAGTGCAACCCGATTGTGATTCAGCTCCCAATCGGCGCCGAGGCCGATTTTGTCGGTCTCATCGATCTGCTTGAAATGAAAGCTTATTATTATCTTGACGAGATGGGCACCGAGGTCGATATCCGCGACGTTCCGGAAGACATGATGGACCTTGCCAAGGAATACCGTGAAAAGATGATCGAGTCCGCCGCCGAGATGGACGACGCGCTGATGGAAAAGTATCTGGAAGGCGAAGAGCCCACTATGGAAGAGCTCAAGGCCGCCATCCGGAAAGGCACCGTCGAAAACAAGCTCGTTCCAGTCGTCTGCGGAACTTCTTACAGAAATAAGGGCGTCCAGAAGCTGCTGGATGCGATCGTGGATTACTTGCCTTCGCCGCTGGATATTCCTCCGGTTGAGGGCACCGATCCGAAGACCGGCGCGAAGATCGAGCGGAAAACTTCCGACGACGAGCCTTTCGCCGCTTTGGCCTTCAAGATCGCGACCGACCCCTTTGTCGGCAAGCTGTGCTTCTTCCGCGTCTATTCCGGCACCGTCGATGCCGGTACGGGCGTCTATAACCCGGACCGTGAAAAACATGAGCGCCTCGGAAGAATCCTTCAGATGCACGCGAATCACCGCAAGGATCTGGAGACCTGCTACGCCGGAGATATTGCCGCCGCGGTCGGTGTGAAATACACCACCACCGGCGATACCCTCTGCGATCCCAAGCACCCGATTCTGCTCGAACAGATGGTGTTCCCGGAGCCGGTTATCCGCCTTGCCATTGAGCCGAAGACCAAGGCCGGCCAGGAAAAAATGGCCCTCGCTTTGGCGAAGCTCTCCGAGGAGGACCCGACCTTCCGCACCTACACCGATCAGGAGACCGGCCAGACGATCATCGCCGGCATGGGCGAGCTTCATCTGGAGATCATTGTCGACCGTCTGCTCCGTGAGTTCAGAGTCGAAGCCAACGTCGGAAAGCCGCAGGTCGCCTACAAAGAGACCGTCAGCAAGAAGGTCGAGCAGGAGACCAAGTATGCGCGCCAGTCGGGCGGCAAGGGCCAGTACGGCCACGTCAAGATCCGCATCGAGCCCAACGAGAGCGGCAAGGGATACGAGTTCCACAACGAAGTGGTGGGCGGCGCAATCCCGAAGGAGTATATCCCCGCTGTCGACAAGGGCATTCAAGGCGCGATGCTCTCCGGCGTGCTTGCCGGGTATCCGGTCGTCGACGTCATCTGCACGCTGTACGACGGTTCTTTCCACGAGGTCGACTCCTCTGAAATGGCATTTGAGATCGCCGGTTCCATGGCGTTCAAAGAGGCTATGCGAAAAGCCGATCCGGTCATCCTCGAACCGATCATGAAGGTTGCCGTCAATATGCCTGAGGAATACATGGGCGACGTCATCGGAGATCTTAACTCCAGACGCGCACAGATCCAGGGCATGGAGGCGACGTTCGGGGCCGAGGAAATCCGCGCCTATGTCCCGCTTTCCGAGATGTTCGGATACGCGAGCGACCTGCGCTCCAAAACGCAGGGCCGCGGCCAGTATGTCATGGAGCCGAGCCATTATGTCGAGGTTCCGAAGTTCATCGCCGAGAAAATCGTCAAGGACCGCTGAGGCGGTTATGGATTCCATTTGCATCTTGCATTTCCCGGGGAATTTTGTTAAAATACCTTTGTATTGAGAAAAATAAGAATCACGATACAAAACGCTAAACTGTAAGGAGGATAATCAAATGGCCAAACAGCATTTTGAGAGAAACAAGCCCCATGTAAATGTCGGCACGATCGGCCACATCGACCATGGCAAAACTACCCTGACTGCCGCGATCACCAAATATCTGAGCCTGAAGGGTCTGGCCCAGTACGAGGCATATGACGCCATCGACAAGGCCCCTGAAGAAAAAGCCCGTGGTATCACCATCAATACCGCTCACGTCGAATATGAAACCGAAAAACGTCACTATGCGCACGTTGACTGCCCCGGACACGCCGACTATATCAAAAACATGATCACCGGTGCTGCCCAGATGGATGGTACCATTCTGGTTGTCTCCGCCGCCGACGGCCCGATGCCCCAGACCCGTGAGCACATCCTGCTCGCCCGTCAGGTCGGTGTTCCGTACATCGTCGTCTTCCTGAACAAAGTCGACCAGCTCAACGGCGATACCGAGATGCTCGAGCTCGTCGAGATGGAAGTCCGCGAGCTGCTGACCGAGTATGGCTATCCGGGCGATGAGACCCCGATCGTTGCCGGTTCCGCCCTTGCGGTTCTTGAGGATACCTCCAACGACCCGAACGCCGAGTGCTACAAGCCCATTCAGGCCATTCTGGATGCAGTTGACGATTACATTCCGACTCCGGAACGTAAAGCTGACCTGCCGTTCCTGATGCCGATCGAAGATATCTTCACCATCACCGGACGCGGCACTGTCGTCACCGGCAGAATCGAACGTGGCCAGACCAAGATCGGCGACGAAGTCGAAATCGTTGGTCTTTCCGACGAGAAGAAGAAAACCGTCATCACCGGCGTTGAAATGTTCCACAAGATTCTGGATTACGGCGAGGCCGGCGATAACGTAGGCCTGCTGCTCCGTGGTATCCAGAGAACCGATGTCGAGCGCGGACAGGTCGTCTGCAAGCCCGGCTCCATTCATCCGCACACCAAGTTCGTCGGTCAGGTTTACGTCCTGAAGAAAGACGAAGGCGGCCGTCATACTCCGTTCTTCAACAACTATCGTCCGCAGTTCTTCTTCCGTACCACCGATGTTACCGGCGTCATCACGCTGCCGGCCGGTGTCGAGATGTGCATGCCTGGCGATAACGTCGAAATGAACGTTGAGCTGATCACCCCGATCGCCATTGAAAAGGGTCTTCGTTTCGCCATTCGTGAAGGCGGCCATACGGTCGGTTCCGGTGTCGTTATCGAGATCGGCGAATAAGTTTTATCCAATCAAAGAACCCCTGTCCGTAAGGAACAGGGGTTCTTTTTTATGCTCTTATAATACAAACAGGATTATACCGCTGCTGCCGGGTCCGAGCGGGCAACGGAAGTTTTTCAGACCGAACCGGAAGGGAGCTTTCCGTAAATCCGATACAGCTCCCGGCCGCGTTCTCCGGTCCGAAAAGATTCGGAAATCTTTTTCAGCGCGAGGTGAAAGGTCTCACGGTCGAGATCCGCCTGAAGCAGCCATCGTTCCGTCTCTTCCGGTGCGGCGGCGTAGCAGGTCGCGATGCCCCAGGCACAGGCCATTTTCGCGTAAACCTCGGGGTGCCGAACGGAACCGTAGAGCTCCAGCAGAGCAGGGACAAATTCCGGTTCCACAAAATGATCTAGCAGCATCACTTCCGCAAAACGGACGGCAAATTCCCGCTCGTCGGCGAGCAGCGGAGTCAGAAAATCCAGGTAGATCTGCCGGTTCTTTCCGACGTCCCGGAAGGAAGCGCAGAAGCTGTCGCAGAGCGACCAGTTCCGGATTCGCGGAAGAAACTCCGCGATATTGCGCAGCCGTTCCTCCACCGGCATGACCGCGCCGGCGATCACCATGCCACGGAGCATCGTCTCCTCAAAAAACAGATCGTCCCCGGAAGAGAGCGCATGTCTCCAGTCCGTTTTGCAGAGCTCCTTTGCCATACGGCGCAGTTTCGGCAGGCGCACGCCGAGCAGATGCTCCTCCTGCGGGATCAGTTTTCCGGAAAAGACAGCGTAGTCCGGCTCGGCAAGGGATAGCAGTTCTGCCCGGACAGTTTCTTCCATCTTTACGCCTCCCAAAAAAACGGCATAAATAAGCCGAATGCTACAATGATATACTTATAATTATTATATTTATTACTATTAATATCTAAAACCTAATATAAAAAGGTCCTTTCGGGCGGGCGATCTTCCGGCAGAACGCTGTTTTTCGGAGGTCATTCCAACGGCCTGTTTCATATCCTGCCGCAAGGCCGGAAAGCGTCGGCCCGATGAAAAAATGCGTATCCCGATTTTCCGGATACGCATTTTGAATTCTTATTCAGCTGGCCGGATGCTTCCGGCTGCGGATCCCGTAAACGACCTTTTCAAGCTGATCGACTTCCTCGTCGGGGAGCTCTTCCGGCACGCAGGCGGAGAGAAAAAAGTTCATGACGGAGCTGTCGTAAAAATGATCCAAAAACCTGTCGCTTTCACAGTCGAGGTATTCCGTTTTGGTGACCTTTGCCGAGTAAAAATTGCCGCGCCCTTTTTTTTCACAGAGAACGAAGCCTTTTTTTACAAGCCGGGAAAGAAAGGTGAGCACGGTCGTCGTCGCCCAGCCGTGGTTGTCGCCGAGCGCTTCTTCGATCTGGGTGCCGGTGAGCGGTGCCTCGGAATTCCAGAGCGCAATCATCACAGCAAGCTCCGTTTCGGGCAGCGTCCGAATTTTATTCGCCATAAAAAACACCTTCTTTTCTCAGAACGGCTTCGACAACAGTAGAAGATTTTTATTATTATAGCCGCTAACACTGTTTCTGTCAAGCAAAGCGGCGCCGGGTTTAGGAAGGCGGGCCGCGTCCCCCAAAAAAGAAATGCGGCCTGTTTTTAAAAGGGAAAATAATACTTATTGTAAATAACCTTCGCCGAAGAACGGGGGAGAAGAACTGCGGCCCGATCCCTTCGAATGAACGGAAATTAAAAAACGGCAGACCTCAAAGCAAGGTTTGCCGTTTTTTTATTGTTCTTCTTCTGTTTTTTCTTCGGAGCAGAGATCCGCGATCTTTGCATTGGCCATGCGGATCAAATCGGTGGGTGCTGCTTTTACCTGTCTGCCGATGCGTCCGCCGCTGACGGAGATGGTCTTTTGCCCGAGCGCGGATTCGTCGAACCAGGTGGGGAAAGGCTTTTTCATGCCGATTGGCGAGCAGCCTCCGCGGATGTATCCGGTCAGCGGCAGCAGTTCCGAGACCTTGATCATGGCGATGGATTTTTCTCCGGCCGCCTTTGCCGCTTTTTTGAGATCGAGCGAGGCGCCGCCGGGCACGACGAATACAAAATAGCCGCCCGAAGCGCCCCTTGTCACCAGCGTTTTATAGATCTGTTCGATCGGGATGCCGGTCTTTTCCGCGACGGAGAGGGCGTCGACCGGCTCGTCCCCTTCATGCTCATAGCCGTGCGGCGTGTAGGGGATCTTTTTCTGATCCAGCATCCGCATGACGTTGGTCTTATCCTCTTTATTGCTCATACGGAGGAACGCTCCTTCAGTTTTTCGACGGCGGCGAGGATGTCGGGGATGCTCTCCTCCATCATGTCTTTATAAAACCCTTCGTATTCGTAGGTCAGCTCCTCCAAGGGCTTCGTTTTGATGGCCTCGGCGTACTGTTCCAGCATGCGGAAGGTCTTTTCGTAGGCGTGGTAGCTGTTGGCGCGGTGGGTGTAGGAACCGACCGGCACGCCGAGCTCGTCCGCCACTTTTTTCTGGAGCATGATAAACGCGAAGGCGTTCATAAAGGAAGCCTGCGGCGCGTCGTTGGAGCGCATCATCACCTTGCAGTGGAGCTTTCCCTCCCGGATGAAATACTGAATGCTCTGAAGGCAGGCGGGGTCGGCGTTTTTGCTGTCGACCTCGAAATCCCGGATATTCATAATGGCGCGGCGGGTGTCGGGGTTCCGGCGGAGCTCCGCGAGAATGAAGGGAAGCTGTTTCGCGTAGCGGTCGTGGTAGGTATATTCCCAGCAGTTGCCCTCGCCGATCTTGAAATCGAGGATGCCGTCGAGAATCTCCATCACATACTGCTGAAGCTCGTAAAAGCCGCCGATGTAGAGCCGGCTGACCATCGGTTCGGCGAGGGCTTCGTCGACCGCGAAGGTCATGCTGACCTCCTTCTGCATCTGGCCCCAGTCGGAGCAGGAGAGCAGGTCGCCCTGCTCATACAGAGCAAGGATGGCTTTGTGATAGGCTTCCGGCAGCGTCCGGCCTTCCACAAAAATTTCTTTCATCTTATGAAAAAACCTCCGACAGGTCGAAATTTTCCGCAATAAACGAGCTGGCGCCGGCCTCGACGGCCTGCCCGACCTCGTCCGCGGAATGCAGTGTCCAGGCGGCGATCCGTGTGCCGTAATAGCGGCAGAGCCGGAATCCGAAGGTGGAATCCCGGAAGTTCCACGAGAGGAAATCCGGCCTTGCGAGGAAGTTCGTGAAAAGATTCCCCAGCAGGAACGCGAGCGTGCGTTTGCCGTCCGTCAGGTGGCGCAGGTCGCAGGAGAGCTGGCCGCGGATAATATCCGGGCGGTTTTCCCGGAACCACCTGAGAATATACGGGCTGAACGATTCGATGACAAACGGCCCGTCGTAGGCGTCCAGCAGCGGCATGACTTTTTCGCAGATGGTGCAGTCCGCCGGGTCCGCCGCGTATTTGAGCTCGCAGAGCAGCGGTGCGCCGTCCATGGCCTCCAGCGCCTCGGAGAGCAGCGGAATGTGTTCCTCGGTACCGGAGAGCCGGAATTCCCGGAGCACGGCCCAGTCGGTCTCCCCGACAACCCGGTCGATGCCGCACATGCACGCCGTATTTGTGTCATGAAACACCACCGGCATGCCGTCTTTCGTCAGCCGGACGTCAAGCTCGGAGCCCAGCCCCTTCTCCGCAGCGGCGCGGAAGGCGGCAAGGGAATTCTCCGGCTTTGTCTCGTCGTGGAGTCCCCGGTGTGCCCAGACCAGAGGCAGGTCGAACGGGCGGCGGCGGTTCGGCGTCGTCATCCAGACGATAGCGAGGGCGAGCAGCAGAAAAATAATAATGAGGATGGTGATGGCAGTGGTAAAACCCATGAATAGCCTCCTTCATCGCCCCAAACGGGGTTGCGGGCCTTCTCTCCAAAAAATCAGCACCATGTCTTTCGCGGATCAGCCTGCGGAAAAATCCGAAGAGAGAGATTCTTTGCAAATGGGGAAAATAAGACTTGGGCGGCGAAATTATTGCGGTAAGGCCCGAATGCCGCCGTGCTCAGTCGATGTCTTCGACGACGGTCTCCGGCGGTTTATCCAGCACCTCCGGGTGGCGGAGAAGCTGCTCGAATTCCTTGAACGCGGTGGCAAAATAATGGCCGTCGCAGATCCGCTCATCCGAGGTGAATTTATAATCTATGTAGCGGTGCTTTTCTACGGAACCGTCCTTCTGCGTCTCGTAGACGGTCCGCTTCGCGCCAAACGCGATGAACGCCGGGCAGGTGCCGAAATTATAAAGGTGATGGTAGACCGGCGGAATGCCCAGCGAGCCGAGGTTTGTAATAAAGAGGCTGCAATGGAAGCAGGAGGCCTGATGCAGCACTTTCGGCATCATGCCGAAATAATCCAAAAGATTGATAAAAGAAATAAATGCCCGGAGCAGTACGCTCGGCATCCAGACCAGGCCCCGCGCGACAAAATCAAGGATTGTGGTGTCGCCCTCCTGTCTGGCCACGGCGATGGCATCCTCCATTTTATGATAGACCTCATAAATGCTGTCCTCGGGCTGGAACACGACCTTGATGGCGGTCTCCTGCGCATTGAGCTCCATCGACTTTTTTACCATCATCGAAAGGGTGATGTCCTCATGCTGGTAGATGCGCTGGCCGGCGATGAAGCGGTTGAGTCCTGGCTTTTGGGAAATGAGGCGGACGTAGGCGGCCACAATGACGTGCATAAAGCCGAAGCCGTCGAGTCCCTCCTCTTTTCTTTTTCCTCGAATATAGTTTTCGATCCTGCCCAGTTCAGCCGAACCGCCGAAAAGGTTGCTGGCATCGTTCCGCGTTTTCATAATAAAGGGAGCGACATAGTCCATCGGCGGCAAAGTGCGAATCTTCCGTCCGTCGTAGCGGTCGCCGAGTCTTCTTTTCCTTTTCTGCATGATCCTGATCCTTTCCGCGGCGGGTGCACCGCATTTTTTCGAAAAACCCGGTTTCATTATAACAGGCCGGAATCCGCTTTTCCACTTTTTCCAGCGTAAAAATTAAGAATTAACTAAATAATAAGAAAAATATAACTAAAAAATAAAATTATCTAAGGAGAAGCCGGAATTCCCGGCAACACATTCTTGCGAAAAGCGTCCGCTTATGGTATCTTAATTGCGTATGTAAATTTTACCGACTGGAGGACACAGAAGTTATGGAGGATGCGGCGCTTGCCGAGTTGCTCTTTCCGAACGTCACCGCGACGCCGGAAGAGATAGAGGAAAAATACCCGAAGAGGGACCTGCCCGAGGGGGCCAAGGTCACACGGATCGCGCCGAGCCCGACCGGTTTCATGCATCTGGGGAACCTGTTCGGCGCCCTGACGGACGAGCGTCTGGCCCATCAGTCCGGCGGCGTATTTTATCTCCGGATCGAGGATACGGATCTCAAGCGGCAGGTCGAGGGCGGCGTGGAAAAGATCCTCGACGTCTTCCATAAATTCGGCCTTCGGTTCGACGAGGGCGCCCTCGAAAACGGCGGGGAGTTCGGCAACTACGGCCCCTACCGACAGCGGCAGAGGGCGGAGATCTATCATGTCTTTGCCAAAAAGCTCGTGTCGGAGGGCAGGGCCTATCCCTGCTTCTGCACCGAGGAGGAGCTTGCCGGCATGCGCGAGCGGCAGGAGGCGGAGAAGGCGAATCCCGGCTATTACGGCAAGTGGGCCGTCTGGCGCGGCCGCAGTTTTGAAGAGATAAAAGGGGAGCTGGACGCCGGCAGGCCTTGGGTGCTGCGCTTCCGCAGCGAAGGCGATCCGGAAAAATATCTCCACCTGACCGATCTCGTCAAGGGGCAGATCGACATGCCGGAGAACGATCAGGATATCGTCCTGCTCAAATCCGACGGCATCCCGACCTACCATTTCGCCCATGTGATCGACGACCACCTGATGCGCACGACGCACGTCGTCCGCGGCGAGGAGTGGATCGCGACATGGCCGTTCCACGTCCAGCTCTTTCAGGCGCTCGGCTGGAAATCGCCGAAATATGTCCATACCGCTCAGCTCATGAAGATGGACGGCGGCAGCAAGCGCAAACTCTCCAAGCGCAAGGACCCGGAACTCGCGTTGGATTACTATTTTGCCGAGGGCTATCCGGTCCCTTCCGTCATGGAATACCTGATGACGCTCTTGAATTCCAATTTTGAGGAGTGGCGCCTCGCCAATCCCGCGGCCCCATTCGGCGATTTCAAATTCACCACCAACAAAATGAGCGTCAGCGGCTCGCTCTTTGATCTCGACAAGCTCCGCGACGTCTCCCGCAACGTCGTCGCTATGATGACGACGGAGGAGGTCTGGGGCTACCTGACCGCATGGGCGGAACAGTATGCGCCGGATTTTTACGCGCTTCTCACGGCCGAACCGGCTTATACGAAAGCGATCCTTTCCATCGGCCGCGGCATTCCGAAGCCGAGGAAGGATATCGCCGTCTGGAGCGAGTTCCGGGAGTATATGGCCTTCTTCTTCGACGAACTGTTTACCCCCGGCAGCGAGTATCCGGAGAACGTGCCCGCGGAGGATCTCCGCGCCGTGCTCACGGAATATCTGGCGCTTTACGATGAGCACGACGATCAGGAGGCATGGTTCCAGAAGATTCGGGATCTCTGCACCGCCCATGGCTATGCCGCGCTGCCGAAGGAATACCGACAGCATCCCGAGCTTTATAAAGGCCACGTCGGCGATCTCTCCGCGGTACTCCGCATGGCGGTCACCGGCCGGGTCAACAGCCCGGATATGTACGAAGTGATGCGCGTCATGGGCGCGGAAAGAGTCCGGGAAAGGCTCGTTTTGGCGTTGGAACGGCCCGCCGCTTCGCAGAAATAAATAACCGAAAAGAACCGCGCCGCGAGGGCGTTTTCTGGTGCCGTTTTTCGTGCGGCTTAATAAATACGGCGGAACCGTCGGTTTTCCGGCCGGGTCCCGTCCCGAAGAATTTGTGTGGAAACAGAGGAGAACATCATGCCGGAAGAAGTATCCAATTTTATTCATGATATTATCGACGCCGACCGCGCCGCCGGTTCCACGAAACCGGTTCACACGCGCTTTCCGCCGGAGCCGAACGGCTACCTGCATATCGGAAGCGCGAAGGCGATCTGGATCAACGCCTCCACCGCGGAAAAATACGGCGGCCTTTTTAACCTCCGCTACGACGATACGAACCCCGCCCGTGAGGACGACGAGTATGTGCAGTCCATTCTGGAGGATATCCGCTGGCTGGGCTACGAGCCGACCGGCGGCATCTATTATGGCTCCGATTATTTTGACAAATGTTATGAATTCGCCGAGAAGTTGATTCTCGACGGCAAGGCCTATGTTGACGATCTCTCCCGCGACGAGATGCAGGAATACCGCGGCAACGACGCCGGCAAACCCAGCAGACCGAGCCCCTACCGCGACCGCACGCCGGAGGAGAACCTCGATCTCTTCCGCCGGATGCGCGCCGGCGAGTTTGAGGACGGTGCCAAGACGCTCCGCGCGAAGATCGACCTCGCGAGCCCGAATATGAATCTGCGCGATCCGGCGATCTACCGCATCAAGCGCGAGACGCACCACCGTCAAGGCGACAAATGGTGCATCTATCCGCTTTACGACTTTGCCCACCCGATTCAGGACGCGCTCGAGGGCATCACCTATTCCTGCTGCTCGATCGAGTTTGCAAACCACCGCCCGCTCTACGACTGGGTGGTCGAGAACGTCGGGTTCCCGGAGCCGGTTCCGCATCAGTACGAGTTCGCCCGCCTCAACGTCACGCATACCGTGATGAGCAAGCGCTATCTGCGCATGCTCGTCGAGAACGGCGTCGTGGACGGTTGGGACGATCCGCGCCTGCCCACGCTCAAAGGCATGCGCCGCCGCGGATACACGCCCTCCTCGATCATTGAATTTATCAAGACGGCCGGCGTCTCCAAGGCGGAGAGCATGGTCGATATCGAGCTGCTTGAGCACTGCATCCGCGACGAATTAAACCGCACCGCCGAGCGGCGTCTGGCGGTGATCGACCCGGTAAAGCTCGTCGTCGAGAATTTCCCGGAGGGGGAAACCAACTATTTTGAGCTGCCGAACAACGTAAGCGGCGAGAATGCCGGCAGCCGGAAGGTCGCCTTCACGCGGGAACTCTGGATCGAGCGGAGCGACTTTCTGCCCGAGCCGCCGCCGAAATTCTTCCGCCTCAAGCCGCAGGGAGAGGTCCGCCTGATGGGCGCGTACCTCGTTACCTGCACCGGCTATGAAACGGATGCCGAAGGAAACGTCACCGAAATCCGCTGCACCGCCGATCTCGAGACCGGCAACGGCATGCCTGCCGACGGCCACAGAACCAAGGGTACCATCCACTGGGTTTCGGCCGCGCACAGTGTCGACGCCGAGATCCGCGAGTACGGCCGTCTCTTCTCCGAGGCCAACATGGTCACGCTCCCGGAGGGCAGGGATTTTGGAGATTTTCTCGATCCGAACTCCGTCGTCGTGCATAACGGCTGCAAACTCGAGGAAGCCCTCGCAAAAGCCCCCGCCGACGAGCGCTTCCAGTTCGTCCGCAGCGGCTACTTCATCCGGGACAGCAAATACGAGGGCACCTGGAACGAGATCGTCGGCCTCAAGGATACCTGGGCCAAGGTGAGCGGCGACTGAAACGGGAATGACACAATGTCTGAAGAAGGGGAATGACGAGAGATGTTTACATGGTTGTATGCTCTTCCCAGCGTGAACGGAGCGGTCGCGGTGCTGATCGGAATCGGCGTCTGCTGGGGAATCTATCTGACCGCCTATCTGGTCAACCGGACCAACCGGAACAAAAAAGGTGTGCTCTGGGGGGTCCTTTCGATGCTGGCGGTGACGTTCGCCTGCGACGTATTCTGGCTTTTCTATTATTTTCCGCACTTCCAGTACGAGAACCGGGGGCTGGCCGGATTCTTCTGGCTGCTCCTTCTGCCCGGCGCGCTGGCCGTGCTCTGGGTGGTTCTCAGTTCGGTCAACGAACTCCGCCGGCGCAGCGCGGAACGTGCCCGCGCAAAGCTGGAGCGCATGCGTCAGGAATCGGAAAACAGCGAGCAAAAATGAGGATATTCTTTCGTTCATTTTGCTTCTAAGAAACGGAAATCCCCTTGATATTTTTGTTTCCCATGCTATAATTGGTTAAAAAGGGGTGGATTCTGCGATGAAATATGTCGAAAGGAAGCGTTGGCTCCTGTTCGGCCTCCCGTGGACCTTTACCAAGTATACCGTCACCGGTGAGCAGCTGACGGTCAACACGGGCTTCCTGCGTCAGGAAGAGAACGACTGTTATCTTTACAAAGTTCAGGATACCGTTCTTCGCACTTCCCTGACGGAGCGGCTATTCGGCTTGGGCACGGTGGTCTGCAAAACCGGGGATGCCACTCATCCGGAGCTGATCCTGCGCCATGTTCGGCGGGCGAAAGAGATCAAGAATTTCATCGTTGAGCAGTCCGAGAGAGAGCGTATGGAGCGCAGAACCATCAATACCCTTAATATCGGCGCAAATCTCGAAGACGCCGATCAGGTGATTGAGTAGTAAGGAAAGGAAAGAGTGCCATGTCTAATTTTACCGTCATCAAGGGCAACATCGTTGATATGAAAGTTGACGCGATCGTCAATGCCGCCAATACGAGTCTGATGGGCGACGAAGGCGTCGACGGGTACATTCACCGTGCCGCCGGCGCGGAGCTCGTCAGCTGCTGCCGCAGGATCGGCACCTGCAAAACCGGAGAAGCCGTCATCACGCCGGGCTTCAAACTGGATGCCAAATACATCATTCACGCGGTCGGCCCGATCTGGAACCGCGGCCTTAACAACGAGGAGGAGCTGCTCTGCAAGGCATATCTCAGCGCGCTGAATCTTGCCGTCGAGTATAACTGCCGCAGTGTTGCGTTCCCGTCCCTTTCCACCGGAGCGTATCGCTTCCCGCTGGATAAAGCCGCACCGATTGCCGTCAAGACCATCCTCTCTTTCCTCGAGAACGACACCTGTATCGAAGACGTCTATATGGTCTGCTTTGATGCCAAGACAAAAGAGGCCTACGACAAAGTCATGAAGGATCTCGGCCTCGCTACGGAATAAGACGGCCCTTTCCTGAATTCATAAAAAAGAAGCCTTTCCGGCGGACGGAAAGGCTTTTTTGCTTGAAAAAAAAACGGAGCGGGAGAGGCCGGCCCCATCCCGGTGGAGATATGGGATCTGGCCGCTTTTTTCTTTCGGCTGCCGCAGCAGGATTTCTTCCGCTTCCGGCTCGAGCGGAATAAGAGGCCCCGGATGCGGGAAAAGTTTTTTGGAGCAGGTCTCCTTCGTGGATACCGGCTTTACAACGCCCGCGCAAAATAGTAAAATGAATGCATTATAAAAACGGAGGCGGAACCATGGTTGTGATTGAAATGGCGGACGGCGGCATTATTAAGATTGAACTTGATAAAAAAGCCGCGCCGCTCACCTGCGAAAATTTTGAGCTTCTGGCCGGCACCGGCTTCTTCGACGGCCTCATTTTCCACCGCGTTATCAAAGGTTTTATGATTCAGGGCGGAGATCCTTACGGCGCGGATCCGATGAAGGCCGGCATGGGCGGCTCCGGGATCAACGTAAAAGGCGAATTTGCGGCCAACGGCTGGGAGAATCCGATCTCCCATGTGCGCGGCGTCGTCTCGATGGCCCGCTCTCAGGATCCGGATTCCGCGAGTTCCCAGTTCTTTATTGTACATGAGGACAGCACCTTCCTCGACGGCCAGTATGCTGCTTTCGGCCGCGTGGTCGAGGGCATGGACGTCGTGGATACGATCGCGAACAGCGCGGTCCGCAACGAGCGCCCGGTCTACGCAAAAAAGATGAAGAAAGTATACCTGACCGATGAATGAGCAGGAAGGAAAACAGGGCGGCCGAAAGAAATTTTGGGCGTCCCTGAAGGCAAAGGAATCCCTGCAATATGTTGCGATCATGGCCGCCGGGCTCTGGGGGGCGCCCCTGTTCGGCAGGTGGATGGGCGAGGTCGACCGGGAGGTCTATCTGGTCTATCTTCTGCTGATCTCCGGCCTGCCGATGCTCGCGGCGGTCACCGGCTATGTGATGGGCGACCGGGATGGCATCTGCCCGCCGGTTTATCCGGCAATCTTTCTGCTGAGCTACGGCGCCACGGTGGTCTTCTTCTCCTTATATGCCGCGGCATGGAAGACGGCGCTGATCTATACGGCGCTTGCGGCGGCGGGCAGCTTTTTCGGCTGGCTGCGCAGGCAAAGGCGCATCCGCGACATCCTTGCCGGGAAAAAGGAGGAACACAAGACGCCGCTCCTGCTGAAGCTTTTCGATCGATATGACGTCAAAAAATACAAATGATCGGGGAACGGAGGAAGAAAAATCCCGCCGCCCCATATGAAAAAAACGTCCGCAGAATCTCTGCGGACGTTTTTTCAATAAGGAGAGAAGTGAAGAAAAATACTGCTTGCCGGCCGTGATAGCGGCTGGGCGAAATCCTTGCCGGAGGGCCTGACGATTTCCTCCCTGCGCGGTTTATTCTATCACACCGGGCATGAATAAATCTTTTTCGGAATTTTACGAAACATGCCTTTTTTCGTGTCGATTTTCTGAAAAAATGTGCTCACTTGCAGAGCAGATTGACGGCGCTGTGAAGGTTTTCAATTGTAAGGCCGTCCTGTCCGGGCTCGAATTCGCCGTCCAGCGACCAGCCGCCGTCAGGGTTGGAGAGCACGGTGATTCTGCCGGTGGAGGCGAAGTCGATCATGCTGCAGTCGTACTGCCGGTTGGTCAGCGCGCGCACGATCTCCGCGAGGTCGGCGGCGGTCTCCGGCGGCCGGATCAGCATGATCTCAAATTTGCCGTCGTTCATATCCACGATGGTCGGGTCGATGGTGAGGATGCCGCCGAGCGAGGTGGAGTTGCTGATCGCGCCGAAAAGATATTCGCCCTCAAAGATGGTTCCGTCCGCATCCAGCTTGATGTATTCCGGCTTCATATAAGGCAGGCCACGGGTGCCCTCAAGAATATAGGCGAGGTGGCCGAGAAAATTCTTGACCGCCTGAGGAGTGGAATAGCTCGCATGGGTAAAGGCGCCAAAGGAAGCGACATAAGAAAAATGCCGGCTGCCGAATTTTCCGGCGTCAAAGGGACGCGGCGTGCCCTCGGCAACCTCTCTGGCCGCCTCCATCACATCGAGGGAGAGGCCAAGACTGTTGGCGAAGTCGTTGGTGCTGCCCGCCGGAATATAGCCGATCGGGGAAGGAATGCCGCTTTCCAGAATGCCATGCAGCGTCTCGTTGAATGTGCCGTCTCCGCCGATGCAGGCGATGACATCATATTGGGCGCCGTATTCCTCAACCCACTGCGTCGCGTCGCCGCGTTTTCCGGTCACAAATACGGTGGTTATAAAATCCTTTGCGCAAAAGAGCCCGATCACATCCGCAAGATAGCGGTTCGCAGCCCGAAGACCCGCGCAGGGATTCAGAATGAGCATCAGCCTTTTTGACATATTTTCCGCCTCCGGTTTTAAATCGTAACCTATGATACCTAAAATGGCCCTGCTTGTCAAGGAAAGGCCCGCCCGTGCTCAAAATGGACCTGCCAATTAATATGGGGAAACGGCTGGTATTCCGGCGCCTGTGGCGAGCACGGCACATCCCGGTCAGGGTAAAGGAAAGGTCCTGCCGGATGCCGTCCGCGGCCCCGCAGAAAGTTCAGAGGAATTTTAAGTAATTTTAATTTTTCTTCCCTATAATGACTCCAAAGACTTGAAAAGCAAAAGGAGTGACCGCGAATGGTCAGGATCGCACTGATCCCTTCCTATGAGCCGGACCAACACCTGCTGCAGCTGCTGCAGGAGCTCTGCGAGGCCGGCTTTAAGCGGATTGTCGTGGATGACGGGAGCGGGGAGGCCGCCCAAGCGCTGTATGAGCGCGTGCCGGAGGGCACCGTCGTCCGGAGACATCCGAAAAATTACGGAAAAGGCCGCGCGCTGAAAACGGGGCTTTCCTATATTCATGCCCAATATCCGGAGGATGCCGTCGTGGTCACGCTCGATGCGGACGGCCAGCACCGCGTGGCGGATGCGGTTCGCTGCGCGCAGGCGGCGGAAGAATCCCCCGGTTCCCTGATTCTGGGGAGCCGCTCGTTCAGCGAAGGAGTTCCCCTGCGGAGCAAATTCGGAAACACGGTGACGAGGTTCATCTACCGGCTCTCCTCCGGGGTCTCCGTCGGCGACACACAGACCGGCCTGCGGGCCTTTCATACGGAAATGATCCCTTTTTTGATGATGATCGAGGGGGAGCGCTACGAATATGAAATGAATATGCTGCTCGAATGCCCGAGGCGCGGCATCCCGATCCGGGAGATTCCCACCGCCACCGTCTACGAGAACAACAACGCGGGCTCCCATTTCCAGACGTTCCGGGATTCCTACCGGATCTACCGCGACATTCTCAAATTTGCGGGCTCCTCGTTCATCGGCTTTCTGGTGGACTACGGCCTTTACAGCCTTCTGGCCGTTTTCACGTCGCCTTTGGGGAGCATCGGCGTGCCTCTCTCCAACATCGTTGCAAGGGTCGTCAGCGCCTCGGTCAATTATATGATCAATAAACGATTCGTTTTCCACAACCATGACAGCGTGCTCCGGACCGGCATCCAGTATTTTCTGCTGGCAGCCGGCATCCTTTGCGGAAACACGCTGCTGCTCAACTGGCTGGTGACCGGCGTCGGCGTCAACAAGTTTGCGGCGAAGCTCGTCACGGAAGTCACGTTCTTCACCCTGAGCTGGCTGTTCCAGAAGACGGTCGTCTTCCGAAAGAAAAAGACGGGGGATGAGGTCTCATGAAAACACGCAGACGATACCGCCTTTGGGGAACGATGTACGCCGTCGCGCTGATTCTGTTTACGGCGTATGTGCTGCTCGATACGTTCGTCATTCCGCGGAGCTATGCGGCGGTGCAGGACGGCACGATCCAAGCGGAAACTTCCGGCGAAGATGAGGAAATCACCGTTTCCACTTCGGGTGCTTCCAGGGCTGAAAATTCCGCCGACGATCCGGAGACCTCCGATGCTTCGGATACCGGAAAATCGTCCTCGGCGGCCGAAACCGTCACGGCCACGGATACTTCCTATCAAAACAGCGGCGTTTCGATCACGATGACGACCACCCGCTACGAGGATACGACGGTCTATGTGGCCGACATCACGCTCTCCTCCGCCGAGGCGCTGAAAACCGCGCTCGCAAAGGATACCTACGGAAAGAATCTCACGGAAAAGACCTCCGTCATGGCGGAGGAACACAGCGCCGTCCTCGCCGTCAACGGGGACTATTACGGCGCGCAGAACCGGGGCTATGTGATCCGCAACGGCACGCTCTACCGGGACACCGCCGCTTCATCCGATCAGGAGGATTTGGTGATCGGTTCCGACGGGTCGTTTTCCATCATCAAAGAGGGAGACGTCACCGCGCAGGAGCTGCTGGATGAGGGCGCGTGGCAGGTGTTTTCCTTCGGCCCGGCGCTGGTGGAGGACGGCAGCATTTCCGTCGGCACCGATACCGAAGTGGATAAGGCAAAGACCAGCAATCCCCGCACGGCGATCGGCGAAATCGCGCAGCTCCATTATGTGATGGTCGTGGCGGACGGGCGCACGGAGGAATCGGCGGGTCTCTCCCTGTATGAATTTGCGGAGTTCCTGCAAAATCTGGGCGTCTCCACCGCCTACAATCTCGACGGAGGCGGCTCCTCCACCATGTATTTTAACGGGCAGGTCATCAATAACCCGACTTCGGGCGGGGATACAATTTCGGAAAGGAAGGTGAGCGACATTGTCTACGTCGGCGTCTGACCACAGAAGGATGCGTTTTCTCGCGCGGAGGTATCTGCTGATCTCGCTCTTCTGCCTGATTTTTTCCTGCGTCTATGAGTCCTTCAGCCACGGGGTCCGGTCCGGCTTCATGATTTTTTTGTTTTTGTTCCCGCTGCTGCTGGGCGCGGTACCGGCTTTCGTCATGAGCATCGCATTTGTGCCGGTTCCCTCCGCGGCGGCGCGGTGCTTTTGGCATGCGGGAGTCGCGGCCCTCTCGGTCGGAAGCTGTCTCTCCGGAATTCTGGAGATCTACGGGACGACGTCGCCCTACGTCTGGGTCTACTGGGTCGTCGGGTCGCTTCTGCTGCTGGCGGGGGCGCTGCGGTATTTTCTGGCGCGCGGCAGCCGCCGGAGTGGAGGATAGACGCGGCCTGAGAAAGAAACGCCGCATTGAGACCGGAGCGGAAGATTCCGACAAAATTGGCGCGGATGTGATATAATCAAGAAAAAAGGGAGGGAAGTTCCATGCGGCTTTTGCTTGCGGAGGATGAAAAGATCCTTTCGGATGCGCTGGTCACGATCCTGACCCACAGCGGCTATTCCGTGGATGCGGTCTACAACGGCCGGGACGCGCTGGATTATTTGGAGAACGGCGGCTACGACGGCGCCGTTTTGGATATCATGATGCCGAAAATGGACGGCCTGACGGTGCTGCGGCACATCCGGGAGGAGGGCATGACCCTGCCGGTTCTGATGCTGACGGCGAAGGCCGAGATCGACGACCGGGTGACCGGGCTCGACAGCGGCGCGGACGATTATCTGACGAAGCCGTTCGATTCAAAGGAACTTCTGGCGAGAATCCGCGCCATGACGAGACGGCAGCCGGAGCTTCAGGATACGGTGCTTCAGTTCGGGGGCCTCTCCCTGGACCGCGCCGGATTCACGCTCTCCGGCGCCGGGGAGTCGGTGCGCCTCTCCAACAAGGAATTTCAGATGATGGAGATGCTGATGGGAAACCCCGGCCAGGTGGTTCCCACCGAGCGGTTTCTTGAAAAAATCTGGGGATATGACAGCGAGGCGGAAATCAACGTCGTGTGGGTCTACATCTCGGGTCTGCGCAAAAAGATCGCGCATCTCGGCGCGGAGGTGCAGATCCGGGCGGCGCGCGGCGTGGGATATTCTTTGGAGGAAAAGCGATGATTGCACGGCTGAGGAAAAAATTCATCCTGATTGCGATGGGGTCCGTGATTCTGGTTCTGGTTGTGCTGATGGGCGTCATCAACACCGCGAATTTTGTGAAAATGAATCAAAGCGCCGACGAGATGCTGCAAATCCTTTCGGAGAATAACGGCAGCTATCCCGGCGAGGATCAGCCCAAAGAGAATCCGGATGTTCCCGGAGACGGGCCGGCGGATAATCCGGCGGATGACGCGGCAGGCAACCCGGCAGATGATTCGGTGAACGATACGGCGGATGACGCAGCGGACGGGCTGGCTGAGGAAGATCCGGGCAGCGGCCCGGATAAGAGTACCGATCCCGGAAGCAGCCGGCACCGCGATCTTTCCCCGGAGACGCCCTACGAGATCCGCTACTTCTCCGTGGAGCTGAATCAGAGCGGAGCGCTCTCTTCCGTAAACACGGGCAAGATCGCCGCGGTCTCCACCGAGGAGGCCGTCTCCATGGCGCAGGCGCTGATGGAGAAAGGAACGACCTCCGGCTACGAGGGCAGCTACCGCTATCTCGCTTCGGAGACGGAGAACGGCACCCTGTATGTCTTTTTGGACTGCACAAGGGATCTCTCCTCCGTCCGGGAGTTCCTCTCGACGAGCCTGCTTACCTCCCTCTGCGGGATTCTGGCGGTCTTTCTGTTGGTTTTCGCGCTCTCCTGGAAAGCCATCCGCCCGATCGCCGAGAGCTATGAAAAGCAGAAGCAGTTCATCACCAACGCCGGCCATGAGATCAAGACGCCGCTCGCCATCATCGATTCCTGCACGGAGGTCATCGAGATGGAACAGGGAAAGAGTAAGTGGACGGAGGGAATCCGCGGGCAGGTGCACCGTCTTTCCGCCCTGACACAGAGCCTCGTCGCCCTGGCAAGGATGGACGAGGGGTTCCCCGACCTCAAGATGGAAGAATTCTCTCTCTCAGACGCGGTGACGGAGACGCTGGAGCCGTTTGCGCTGCTGGCGGAGAACGGCGGCAGGCACTTTGCCCTGGAGATCCAGCCGGATATTCAGTATATGGGCAACGAACTGCTCCTCCGGCAGCTGTGTTCGATTCTGGCCGACAACGCCATCAAATATGCGCTTCCGGGCAGCGAGATCCGGTTTACATTAAAGAAAAAAGGGAAACATCCCGTTCTCGTCAGCGAAAACGCCGCCGAAGGGCTCAAGGCCGGAGATCAGAGCATCCTCTTCGACCGGTTCTATCGCGGAGACGCCTCCCGCAGCAGCGAGACCGGCGGCTACGGAATCGGGCTTTCCCTGGCACAGTCCATCGTAACGGCCCATGGCGGAAAGATTGGCGCCGGAAGCGAGGACGGCTCCTCCCTGACAATTACCGTCCAGTTGTGAGCACAGAATACCCGACAATATCCAACGGAAATAAATCAGCCGGTCTCACCGTCCAGCCGTGAGCACGGAATGCCCACACATGAAAAGATCCTTCTTCCGGAGAGGCCGGCGGAAGGATTTTTTTGTGCTCCCGTATCGAAGCAGGGGAAGGAGTTTCGCCGCACGGGAGCCTCAAAAAACTTCTCATGAGGGATGTAAAAAGTATGGCTTATAAGAGGAAAAGAGATTCTCCTGCCTCCCATGGCGAATGCGGCGGGTATTCTTTTTTGTCTTAAAAAAATTTCCAATCATTTTTTCCCGCTTTAAGTAAGCTTTAGGTTCCTCCGTTATGATGGGAACATCAGGTTAGGAGGAAAGACCTTATGAACAACAACATTTTTGAACGGCATGAACTGAAATTCCTGATCAACGAGTGGCAGCGCCGCTTTCTGGAACAGGCGCTCCGGGAGCGGATCGTGCCGGATCCGCACGGAGAGAGCACCGTCTGCAACGTTTATTATGATACTCCGGATTTCCGGCTGATCCGCGCCTCGCTCGAGAAGCCGGTTTATAAAGAAAAGCTCCGTCTGCGCAGCTACGGACCGGCCCTTCCGGACGACCCCGTGTTTCTGGAACTCAAGAAGAAATACCGTGGCATCGTCTATAAGCGCCGGATCTCCGTCACGGAGCAGGAGGCGGTGGATTTTCTGAACGGCGCGGCGTCGCTTCCGGAGGAAAGCCAGATCAGCAGGGAAATCGATTATTTCGTACAGTTCTATCAGGATCTCGGGCCGGCGATGTACCTCAGCTATGACCGCGCGGCGTTTTTCTCCCGGGAGGACCCGGATCTCCGCGTGACGTTTGATAAAAAAATCCGCTGGCGCACCGAGGATCTCCGCCTTTCCGAGAAGCCCGGCGGGGCTTCGATCCTTGCGCCCGGCCAATCCCTGATGGAGATCAAGGCGGCCGACGCGATTCCGCTGTGGCTGGTCGATCTTCTGAATGAGGGCCAAATCCGCCAAATCTCCTTCTCAAAGTATGGAAGGGCCTACATGTCCATGCTGGAGGGAACTTACAAAGAAAGCAGAGGTGTTCTGTTTGCTTGACACCATTTTTTCCGGAATTTCCGCCGCTTCGTCCGATCTCACGCTGGAGGGCTTCAGCCTCTGCATCGCGGCGGCTCTGATTCTGGGCGCCCTGCTGGCGCTTGTTTATACCTACAAATCCGTCTATACAAGGAGCTTTGCCGTCACGCTGGCCATGCTTCCGGCCATCGTCTCCGTTGTCATCATGATGGTCAACGGCAGCATCGGCACGGGCGTGGCGGTGGCGGGAACCTTTTCGCTGGTCCGCTTTCGTTCCGCGCCGGGTACGGCCAAGGAGATCGGCTCGATCTTTCTGGCCATGGCCGTCGGCATCGCCTGCGGCATGGGCTATGTGGGCTTTGCGGCCCTGTTTGCCCTCATCATGTGCACGGTGAGCTTTCTCTATGCAAAACTGGGCTTCGGGGAGCGGAAAAACGTCGAACTTTGCAGAAAGCTGTGCGTCACCGTTCCGGAGGACCTTGATTACGGCGGCATCTTCGACGACCTGTTTACGAAATTTGCTTCCGAAACAAGGCTCGTTAAAATCAAGACGACCAACCTTGGCAGCCTCAACAAACTGACGTATGAGATTGTTTTGAAAAAACCCGGCACGGAGAAGAACCTGATTGACCAGCTTCGCTGCCGGAACGGAAACCTTGAGGTCAGCTGTTCCATGCAAGCGGCGGATTCTCAGGAGCTTTAAAAAAATGAACTAATTCGGAAAGGTGGTTTTCTTTTTGAGGGCCCTGAACCGAAGAATGCCGCGGCGGGAAGGCCGCAGAATAAAGGAGTTTTTTTATGAAAAAGAAATGGATGACTTTTTTCTTGGCGGCCCTGCTCTGTCTGAGCCTCGCGGCCTGCCAAAGTACGGAAGAGGGCACCCCGGCGGAATCCGCCTCCTCCGAGAGCACGGGAAGTTTTACCGACAGCGACTTTGAGGTGGGTTATTCCGACTATGTCACGGTCACTCTTGCGGATGGAACTTCCTCCGCAGACGGCGGCGGCGTGGAGATCGACGGAGATACCGTCACCATCACGGAAGAGGGCACCTACCTGCTGACCGGTGCCTTGAGTGACGGGCAGATTCTGGTGGACGCCGGGGATTCCGCTGAAATTCAGCTCGTGCTCGACAACGTATCCGTCGCCTGTTCCGGCAGCGCGGCAATCTATGTCCGGAAGGCCGGCAAGGTCTTTCTGACGATGACCGAGGGGAGCGAAAACAGTCTCACTTCCTCCGGTGAATTCGCGCAGACGGACGACAACAACGTGGACGCGGCCGTCTTCTCGAAGGCGGATCTGACGATGAACGGAAACGGCACCCTGACGGTCGGCTGCGAAAGCGGGCACGGCGTGGTTTCCAAGGATACACTGAAGGTTGCCGGAGGTACCTATGAGATCACCTCCGCCTCTCAGGGCCTTTCCGGCAAGGAGGGCGTCGAGATCGCGGACGGCGTCTTCGTCATCACCTCCGGCAAGGACGGCATCCACGCGGAAAACGACGAGGATGCCACGCTCGGCTCCATTTATATTGAGGGTGGCACCTTCGTCATCACGGCCGGCGGCGACGGCATGGATGCCTCGGGCGCGCTGACGATTCCGGACGGCGTCTTCACGCTCACCACGGGCGGAGGCAGCATCAACGCAAGCACCGATTCCAACGGGCAGGAGAACGCCGCATGGGGTCAGTGGGGAGGCGGTGCGGCAAACGCTTCCGATTCCACGGAGACGGAGACCTCCGCCAAAGGCCTCAAGGCCGACGTAAGCATCCTCATCAGCGGCGGCGACTTTGCCATTGATTCCTCCGACGACGCCGTCCACACCAATGGGGATCTGAGCATCGCCGGCGGCACCTTCGCGATCAGCTCCGGCGACGACGGTATGCACGCGGATGCCGGGCTCACCGTCACCGACGGGACCATCAACATCACAAAGAGCTACGAAGGCCTCGAGGGCGCGGCGCTCAACATTTCCGGCGGAACGATCTCTCTCGTCGCCTCGGACGACGGCCTCAACGCCGCGGGTGGAGCCGACAGCTCCAGCATCGGCGGCAGGGCCGGTCAGAACGGATTTGACACGGATACCTCGGCCTCCATCACAATCTCCGGCGGCAGCCTGACGATCGACGCCTCCGGCGACGGCATCGACTCCAACGGCGATCTGACGGTCTCCGGCGGAACGATCTATGTGAGCGGCCCCACCAACTCCGGCAACGGCGCGCTGGACTATGCCGGTACCGGCACCATCACCGGCGGCGTGCTCATCGCGGCGGGCAGCACGGGTATGGCGCAGAATTTCGGCTCGGATTCCACGCAGGGCTCCATCCTTTATAATTTCTCCTCCGAACAGAGCGGCGGAACCTCCGTCACGCTGACGGACGGCGACGGCAATGTTCTCGCGAGCTTTACGCCCGAAAAACAGTTCCAGTCCGTCGTCGTCAGCGCCCCGGGGGTCGTGAGCGGCGGCACCTATACGCTGACGGTCGGCGGCGAGAGCGTGACGATTGAGATGACCGGCACGACCTACAGCAATGCCTCCTCCGGAATGAACGGCGGGGCGGGCGTTGGCCCCGGCGGAGGAACGGCCCCGGGCAACAGGACGGCCCCGGGTGGGGGAACGCTTGACGGAACCTCTTCGGCTACGACGGCGGCCTGAAGCGCGGCCGGCAAGGGGAATATGAATTTCCCCAAATCATCCTAAAAAAGGCACCGGAAACGATCGAAAGGTCGTCTCCGATGCCTTTTTTGTAAAAATAAGCCTATCACCTTTCGGCCCGGCCGGTGGCTTTCCGCCGGTGAAGCCCGCCGTCACACCTTTACGATCTGATAGTAGACCTTGGCCGTCAGCGCGTAGATCATCGCATAGATCGCGGCGAACACGAGGAGGGCCCCAAGCGTGCACCAGGCGAACAGGGCGATATTTGTCATGTAAAACAGCTTAAACAGCTTCGTAATCATCGGGAAAGCGAAGGAGATATGCACCGCCGCGGCGAGAATGGGCAGGAAGAACACGGTCAGGATCTGGCTGTGCACGCTGCTTTTGACCTCGCTTTCGGACATGCCGACCTGCTGCATGATTTTGAAGCCTTCGGCATCCTCGTAGCCTTCCGAAACCTGTTTGTAGTAGATGATCAGCGCCGTCGCCATCAGGAACAGGAAGCCCAGAAGCAGGCCGATGAAGAAAAATCCGCCGTACATGCCGTACAGTTCGTCGGAGCACTCGGAGCGCGCCGCCTCATTCGCGGATTTGAAATGAACGCTGTCCTGGCCGATCACGTCCCAGATGCCGTCATAGAATTCCGGGGGGACCTCGCCGCTTGTTACGTTAAAGCCGACGTAGGCGTCGGGGAGGGTATCTTCCTCGCCGGTCGCCCAGACCAGCTCGCCGTGGCTGCCCTCCTTGAGCGCTTCGCCGCAGACGTGTGCGGGGTCGGTGTCGGCGTCGGCCACATAGTAGCGCACATAGGCGAGGTCGGAGATCTCCATGCCCTGTTTTTTGGCCTCGTCTTGCATGGCCTCCACGACGGTATTCACGGCGTCCTCGTCCGCCTCTCTCAAAATGATCTGCACGTCGCGCGGGCACCAGTTATCGAGGGCCTCCTCCGTCCCCGCATAGAGGCATACCGTCGAGGAGACGGTGACGAGCACCATCGTCGAGAGGATGCAGATGGAGGAGAGCCCGGCGGCGTTGCGCTTCATGCGGTGCAGCATGCCGGAGACGGTGGTGAAATGTTCGGTCTGATAGTAATAAGCCCTGTTGCTTCTCAGCAGTTTCAGCACCGCGATGCTGCCCGCGGAAAAGAGGCAGTACGTGCCGATGATGACCAGAATGACCGCCACAAAAAACAGGCCGAGGGCGGAGACCGGCGATTTGACCGAGAGCGCGATGCCGTATCCCGCGGCGAGCGTCACCGAGCCGATCAGGGCAGCCAGCCAATGGGTTCTGGGTTCCCGGTCGGCATCCCTTCCGCTGCGCAGAAGTTCGATGGGTTTCGCCCTCTTGATGCCGTACCAGTTGTACAGCAGACACAGGGCAAAGATGAGGCAGAAGACGATAACCGTCCACAGGATTCCCTGATTGGATACGAAAAAGCCGAAAGGCACGCCCGCCTTGAGGATGGCGCAGAGAAGGAGCAGCATGAGTTTGGAGAGCAGAATACCCACACCGATGCCGCACGCGATGCCGATGACGGCGGTGTATACCGTCTCCCAAAACAGAAAGTGCGCGATCTGGCGTTTCTCCATACCGAGGATATTATAAAGGCCGAGCTCTTTTTTGCGCCGCTTCATGAGGGAGCTGTTGGTATAAAAGATTAAAATGGTTGAGAAGATGCCGATTACGCCGGCGCCGAGCCAGAGCGTTACCATCACATAGGTTCCGCCCCGCAGCGTGCCGATGCCTTCGTTCTCCGAGAGAAAAAAAAGGATATAAAACATGGCCGCGGCGCCGATACAGGTGAGCAGGTACGGCAGATAATACTTGCCGTTCTTTTTCATATTCTGAGCGGCGAGTTTCGCATAAAAACCAAATTTACGCAAGGTCTTCACCGCCCGTTGTCATCACAGTCAGCGCATCGGAGATCTTAGCAAACATCTCCTCGGTGCTCTGGTTTCGGCGGTAAAGCTGATGGTAGACTTCGCCGTCCCGCAGGAACAGAACGCGCCTCGCGTGGCTTGCGGCCTTCACCGAGTGGGTCACCATCAGGATCGTCTGGCCTTCGGCGTTGATTTCCTCAAACAGGCGCAGCAGGGAATCGGTGGCTTTGGAATCAAGCGCGCCGGTCGGCTCGTCGGCGAGGACGATCTGAGGGTTTGTGATCAGCGCCCGCGCCACCGCCACGCGCTGCTTCTGCCCGCCGGAGATCTCATACGGAAACTGCCGCAGAATCTTCCGGATGCCGAGCTTCGCGGCGATCGGTTCGAGCCGCGCGGACATCTCCCGGTAAGATTTTCCGGCCAGCACCAGCGGCAAAAAGATATTGTCCTGCACGGAAAAGGTATCGAGCAGGTTAAAATCCTGAAAGACAAAGCCGAGGTTGTCTCTGCGGAAGGCGGAGATCTCGGTCTCTTTTACGGCGGAGAGATCCTTTCCGTTCAGCAGCACCTGACCGCCGGTCGGCCGGTCGAGGGCGGCGAGAATATTTAACAGCGTGGTTTTGCCGGAGCCGGATTCGCCCATGATGGCGACGTATTCCCCGGCCTCGACGGAAAAGGATACATTGACGAGGGCCTGCACCTGCGCGCCGCCGAAGCGGGGCGTGTATGTTTTTTTGAGACTTTTCACTTCCAAAAGCGGCATGTCGAAAGAAAACCTCCCATTTCCAAGATACCCTCAGCATACCGCAGCGCCGGAACATATGCCATCGATCTGGCTTACATTCCGGCGCGGGAAGCTTACAGTTTTGTAAGCGAGCTTATTCGATCACCTGCTCTCCGCCGGTCATGTCGATCCGGACGGAGGTTCCGTGTCCTTTTTCTGAGGAGATACTGATTTTGTGCCCCAGTTTTTCGCAGATCCGTCTGCATAGATAAAGACCGATGCCGGTGGATTTCTTATCCTCCCTGCCGTTGTAGCCGGTGAAGCCTTTTTCAAAGACGCGGGGCAGATCCTCGGCGCAGATGCCGATGCCCGTATCGGCGACGACAAGCACCTTTTCCTCCGTATAGATGGAAATATGCCCTTCGTTCGTATATTTGAGCGCATTTGAGAGAAGCTGCTCGATCACGAACAGCAGCCACTTTTCGTCGGTCAGGACGCGGATTCCGCTCTCCCTGAAATCCAGCGAGAGCTTTTTTAAAATGAAGAGCCGCGCGTATTTCCGCACCGCCTGCCGTATGACGGAATCAAGGTCACACGTCCGCAGCAGAAGATCCGAGGATTCGCTGTCGAGCCGCAGGTAGGAGAGCACCATCTCCACATACTGCTCGATATGCAGCAGTTCCGCCTGAAGCGCGGCATTCTGTCCGTTCTCCTCCGACTGAAGGAGCAGGCTCATGGCGGCAATCGGCGTCTTGATCTGATGCGCCCACATGGTGTAATAATCCATCATATCCCGGCGCTCCGTCTCCGCATTCGTGCCGAGGCGCAGCGTCTCTTTATAAAGGATGCACAGAAGCTCCTGATAGTCCGCCTCAAGCGCTCCTTTCGGCGAGGGAAGCTCCTCCAGAGAGAGCGTCACGCGCTTTTGCAGGAAGACGAGCTCCCGGTGCCTTTTGAGGTAGCCGCCGTAGCCCACGGCAAACAGCACCGCCCCAATCACGGCGCAGAGGAGCGTGGCATACCACACCGCCTCCACCGGCAGATCGTAAAGCGAAAACACCAGCGCAAAGACGAGGATGAACAGCCCGATCATCAAGATGATTTTGTAGTGCCGTTTTAGATATAATAACAGAAGTTTCATTCCATCAGATAGCCGGAGCCTTTTTTGGTTTTGATAAAATCCGTCAGGCCCGCTCCCTCCAGCTTCTTCCGCAGGCGCGCGACGTTTACGGTCAGCGTATTCTCATCCACAAAACTGTCCGATTCCCAGAGCCGCGTCATGATGGCGTCGCGGCTTACGATCTTCCCGCGGTTCTGCATGAGCATCTGCAAAATCCGGTGTTCGTTGCGCGTCAGCTCGATGCGGCTGCCCTGATAGACGAGCGTGCCGTCGGCAGAATTCAGTACCGCGCCGCAGCATTCCATCAGCGCGGATTCGCCGGTAAAATCGTAGGCGCGCCGCAGCAGGGCCTGCACCTTGGCGGTCAGCACCGTGAGATCGAAGGGCTTGGAGAGAAAATCGTCGCCGCCCATGTTCATGGCCATCACGATATTCATTTTGTCGGAGGCGGAGGAGATAAAAATGATCGGCACTTTTGAGAGTTTGCGGATCTCCGCGCACCAATAATAGCCGTTGTAGAAGGGCAGCGAGATATCCAGCAGGACGAGCTGCGGGTCGTACCGCACGAATTCGGCGAGGATGTCGCCAAAATCCGCGGCGCATTCCGCTTCCAGTCCCCATGTCTCGATATGCTTTTTGATCGCGCCCGCGATGGCCGCGTCGTCCTCCACAATGAAGATCCTGTAAATCTCGTATCCCTTCCTTCGGCTTTCGTTCCCTATGCTTCTAATATGTGGATAAACGGCATGAGCATGCCGGATCTTATTTTACAGCTTCGATTTGAAATCTTCGTAGCCGAAGGTTCTCAGGATTTCGGCGGAGCCGTCCTGCTTGAGCTCCGCGATGGCGGGCAGGTTCACGCCGTTAAAGAAATTGTTTTTCACCATCGTGTAGTGGGCCATGTCGGTGAAGATCAGCAGGCTGCCGGGCCGCAGCTCCTGCGGGAACGAGTAGTCGCCGATCACGTCGTCGCCGAGGCAGGTGTTTCCTCCAAGGCGATAGTCGTATAGATATTCGCCCGGTGCGCCTGCCCCGAGGATATCCGGCCGGTAGCGCTCCTCCAATACCTGCGGCATGTGGCAGGCGGCGGAGGCGTCGGTCACGGCAATGCTGACTCCGTTTTGAACGATGTCCATGACGCGCGAAACGAGAAATCCGGTATTGTAAGCGACGGCCTCGCCGGGCTCCAGATAGACCTGAACGCCGTAGGTTTCGTAAAACTTCCGGATGATCCGGATGAGTTCCTCAACGTCGTAATCCTCTTTTGTCAGAAAGTGTCCGCCGCCGAAATTGACCCATTTCACGCCGCGAAGGTAATCTCCGAAATTTTCTTCGACCTTTGCGAGCGTCTTCTTGAGATCTTCGACGCCCTGCTCGCAGAGCGTATGGAAGTGGATTCCGTCCACCTTGACGCTCCGGTCGAAATGCGCCGCCGTGACGCCGAAGCGGGAGCCGGCCGCGCAGGGATCGTACATCGGGTTTTGGCAGGTCGAGACCTCCGGATTGATGCGAAGCCCGTATTCAACCCTCTTTTCGCAGGCGCGGATCTCCGGCAAAAATTTTTCAAGCTGCGTGTAGGAGTTGAAAACGATATGGCTGCAGCACGAGAGAATCTCGCCGAATTCCTCTTCGCGGTAGGCCGGCGCGTAGATATGGTTTTCGCCGGGGAAGAATTCCGCCGCGAGTTTTGCCTCAAACAGGGAGCTTGCCGCGGCGCCGGCAAGGTATTTCGCCATCGGGCCGTAAACCGCATACATCGAAAAGGCCTTCTGCGCAAGCAAAATTTTGCAGCCGCTTTTCTCTTCGATTTTTTTGCAGAGCTCAAGATTCCGCACGAGCAGCTCCTCGTCGAGCACATAGCAGGGCGTGGGAAGGTTTTTAAACAGTTCCGGGTAGTTTTTCAATCCGCGTTCCTCTCCTGATCCGTCTCAAGCCTCTTCCGGATAAAATTCGGAATATCAAAGTACTGCGCCCGCAGTTCCGGGCTGTAATACTCCACCTCGTCCGGCCGGATATGATAACGGGCGGTCCAGTCGATCTCCTTGTTTTTGGTGATGAGCACGAACATATAGAATCCGCCCACGATCATCGGGCAGGTGAAGATAACCGGTTTGTAAGCAATATCATCCCGTTTCCGGAGGTAGTCCATCAAATTGCGGTACTCCTCTTTTCCGGCGGAAAAGAGCGGCGCGCCGGTCTGCACGCAGAGGATGCCGGCGTCGGAGAGCGCCGCGATGCAGTTCTCATAAAATTCGTCCGAGTAAAGCACCTTCGCAGGCCCGACCGGGTCGCAGCTGTCGACCAGAATGCCGTCGAGGTTCTTCTGTCCCTTGATGTACTCGAATCCGTCGGCGACCACAACTTTCGCGCGCGGGTCGTGCAGCGCCTCCACGGCCTCGGGCTCGTATTCTTCGGCGATCTCAATAATCTCGCAGGAGATATCGCAGAGGACGGCCTCCTCCACGTCGTATTTTAACACCTGCTTCATCGTGAGGCCGGTGCCGCCGCCGATAATCAGCACCCGCTTCGGGTTTTTCTGGCAGTCGAGCGTGATATGGGCCATAATTTCATTGTAAAGGAATTCCGTATTGACCGAGGACTGTACGATGTCGTCGATGACCAGCGTCTTTCCGAGATCCTTATGGCGGAAGATCATCACCTTCTGTCCGCACTCGGCTTCCTGCTCATAAAGGATGTCGCCGACTTCATACCCCAGCTTCATGGAATCGGATTCATCTTCAAAGAACATCAACTTTTCCTTTTGATTTTCCTCGTCGTAAATTTTCAGTATCATGGTTCGGCATCCTTTGACTTTTTTATAATATAGTATATCCTCTGCGGATAGTTCCTGCAAGATCGGATAGAAAGAGGGAAGAAACGCGCCTTTCCTAGGTGCTTTCTTTCCGACACCGTTTGCAGCTTTAGGGTCATTTTCAGAGGCTCCTTACAAAATTATATCCGTTTATCCGTCTGTTTTCAAGAAAAAGGTAAAAACAGGGCCGGATGCCGCGTGATTTGCTTTTGTAATCGATTTTTTCATCAGATATAATAAGAAGAAAGGAATGATGCCCGAAAACACCGCCCATGCCCGGCTATTGGCACGGAGAAAGAGGCATGATGTACGCAAATATTTATTACAACGGCATTCTTGAGCTTGAGCCGTCTCTTTCGTCAAGAGAAGCGATCTGGAGCTTTGTAGTGGGTCAGAAACGTGAACACCCCGACTGGACAATCACCGTGAGACAAACGAATGACGAGAATGTTATCCTTCGTTCAGGCCTACAAGGCGTCCCAGAAGATAAAATTGAAATTTACACCCTTTAATCGCTAGACGTCAGCATGGAGGAGCTGGCGAGGGTGGAAAATGCGCAAACGCTTTAGCACGCTAAATTTACTACCGAGTTAATACCAGAACGGAAAATAAAGCAAAAAATATCCGCATACGCAAACCATCATCGGCTTGTTTATGCGGATATTTTGGTGGAGACGTCCGGGCTCGAACCGGAGACCTCCTGCGTGTGAAGCAGGCGCTCTAACCTGCTGAGCTACGCCTCCACGTGTGCTTTGCTATTATAGCACAAGGAATTTGATTTTGTCCACAACAAAAGAGAAAAAAACAATAATCGGCAGGGCATGACTTTTTGCAGCAGGAAAAAATTTATAATTCGTTCATGGCATTGCCGCGGTTTCGGAGTAAAATAATACACAACTGAGAAAAAAGGGAGCGGATCGCTTTGATTATGCAGAGGCTGAGGAATTTTATGTATGGAAGGAACGGCACCGACGGGTTGGCGCTGACCTTTCTTGGAGCCGGCATTCTGTTGGGGATCCTCTATCGGTTTACGGGCTGGATTCCGGTCTACGCGGTCTCGCTTGCCTGCTATATTTACAGCATTTTTCGCACGTTTTCGCGCAACGTAAGCAAACGCCGGGCCGAAAACGCCAAATTCATGGGTTTCTGGTGGAAGCTCAAGAACCGGTGGGGCCTCCTTCGCTGCGACGCGGAGGAACGGAAGGCTTACCGCCATTTTCAGTGCCCGAATTGCCGGCAGAAAATCCGCATTCCGCGCGGCAGGGGAAAGGTGGAGATCCGCTGCCCGAACTGCGGAACGGCCTTTGTCAAAAAGACCTGAGCCGGTATCTGATCCGGAATACGAAATATTTCATATAAATACAACCACTTTTCAGCAGGACGGCATCGCCTTTTTGGGCGGCGCCGTCCTGTTTTTTCGCGTAATTTGGCCATCCCCGGGTGGGTATCGGTGCGCGGATTCCGGCAGATACGGGAAGATCACAATTTCGACATATTTTTACAAAATTTGATAGAAGAAATTGACAAAGCCTTTAAATAAATATATATTATAACAGCAATTGTGGAACGATATTCCGTTTTGCAAGAACCGTACCGAGATACAAAATTCCGGGGAGGCTGCACAGATGGTTGGAAAGATGCAAAAAAAGGCTTTAGCAATATTACTGGCGCTGATCATGGTTTTCGGCCAGACGCTCACGGGAGTGCTGACGCTGACGGCCAGCGCAGATACTACTTATTACGTAACCCTAACCGACGAGGCTGTCGTGGGGGAATATTTTCTTATCCCCAATGCGGATCTTTTCGGCACCGAGCGCGCTTCCGTCGCGGAGGCATTTATAGGAATCTCAAGGCCCGTTCTAACGGGGAGCGATCCGGTCGTCTATGGGGATATCGCCTATCAGGCAGCACATCCCTATTTTGATGAAGAGGGTTCCGACTCTCAATATGGGTTTATTAATGGCTTTTATTTTGACGAGCCGCCAGAATACTATTTTATTGCAAACTCTGTGGGCACCTATACGTTTACAGTGGAATATCTCGACGACAATACTGGTGATCATGATTTTTATTATGTTACTCTGAACGTAGGTGTCGGCACCAACACCGCTCCGACGGCTACAGACGTAACGGTCGGCGGTACGGCAAAGGTCGGGCAGACGCTGGCCGGCGACTACACATACTATGACGCCGACAGCAACGCTGAATCCGGCTCGACTTATAAATGGTACCGTGCGACGGATAACACTGGCACGGGCGCGGCGGCCATCGACGGCGCGGCAGCCGACACCTATGTGCTGACCAGCGACGATCTTGATAAATATGTCTGCTTTGAGGTCACGCCCAAGGACGGCACGGACTATGGCACGGCGGTGAAGAGCAGCTATGTCGGACCGGTGGCGGCCGCTTCCGGCTGGGATGGAACGACGACGGATACCGATTGGTATTCGGTCTCTGAAACTTCTTTTATTATTTCTACTGAAGAAGAGCTTGCGGGATTTGCCTCGATCGTCAACGAGGGGACGGATGATTTCTACGGGGATACGGTGACGCTTGCGGCGGATCTCGACCTCGCCGGCTGGCAGTGGACGCCGATCGGCATTTTAACCGAGACAATTGACCAAAGTTTTCAGGGTACATTCGACGGAGACGGACATACGATCTCCAATCTTACCATCGGAACATCGGACAGCCCGAACGCAACGTTTGGATACGCCGGCCTGTTTGGGACTGTCTATGGCGGAACGGTTACAGATGTTGGCTTGATAGATGTTTCAATCTTTTCGTCATATAGTGCCGGCGGGCTTGTCGGCACTATATGACGAAAAGATTGAAACATCTATCAAGC
>DAOTHJ010000011.1:0-63699 GCA_035447605.1 Oscillospiraceae bacterium
ATCGGGATGCGATCCGTGCCATCGGCGATGCGGCCGCGAAGGGCTACGGCGCCGAGAAGCTGTTTGCCATGCACCGGGAACTGGAAGCGCAGAGAGCCGCTTCCGGCCTTCTGTTTCCTGCGGCAAAAATCGAAGCGGTCTATGGCCTTGACGATAAAGAAGCGTTGGTATTTGAGCTTTGCTGTGCAAAGCTCTTTTCAGAAAGTACGGTTCCTTCGGAGAAGGAGCTCCTTGGCTGGATGTCCCGGATCGGGATGGAGAACCGGGCGCTTTCCCCGGTCTTCCGCAGCGCCGGAAGCGGATGTCTCGAGCCGGCCGCCGTGGATTACCTGATGGAACGCGCGCCGGATCTGCCGGAGGGCGCGTACCTCGACCCCTGCGCGGAGGTCGGCCCGTATTTCAGGGAGGAGACGCTGCTTGCGGAGTTCGGGGCCTTCCTCGATTCCGCCGCAGAAAAGGACGTCTACCCGGCCTGCATCCTGCTCAAAGGCAGGGCGGGGCAGGGCAGAACGTTTGCTTTCCGGAAGCTCGCGGAGCGCCGCGGCTGCAATCTGCTGATTTTAAAAACGGAGATGGACCCCGGCACCGCTGCCGCCGTTTCCGCCCTTTATAACGCACTGGCGCTGGTTCCGGATGCGGAGGAGCACCGGGAATCATGGATTGTCTCCCTTGAGGAACGCTGCGGAATGCTTCTTCTCACCTCGAAAGACATGGGTTTCAGCCCGGCGGGGGAATGCGCCCTGCTGGATCGGGAGTTGCCCGACCTCGGGGCGGAGGAGCGCTTGGTCGCCTTCCGCTACTGGTTTGGCGGGGAATCCGCTGGGTGGGAGGAGGTCTCCCGCTTTTATGCGATGACGCCGGGGCAGATCATGGAGGCCGCCCGCCGGATCCGGGGCGAAACGCTCTGCCGGCAGACGCTCTCCGAGGCCGAAAAGCTCGAGGAACTCCGCAGCGCCAACAGCCGGGAATTTGCCGGGAACGCCCAGCTTTTCCGGACCAACAAGACGATGGAGGATCTGATCCTTCCTCCGGCGCAGAAACAGCAGATTCTCGACATCTGCGCCTTCGCGAAGGCCCGGTACAGGGTCTTCCGGGATTGGGGATTTGAAAAGAAAATTCCGTACGGCCGAGGGATCTCCGCTCTTTTTTACGGAGCTTCCGGAACCGGAAAAACCCTTGCGGCGAGCGTGGTTGCCAACGAGCTTGGTCTCCGGCTCTACCGCGTGGATATCTCACAGGTGATCAGCAAGTATATCGGCGAAACGCAGAAAAATATCGGCAGAATTTTCGACAGCGCCCAGAATTCCGGATGCATCCTCTTTTTTGACGAGGCGGACGCCCTCTTTTCGAGACGGAGCGACGCCGGGGATTCGCAGGATAAATACAGCAATGCCGAGATCGCCTACCTGCTTCAGCGGACCGATCAGTTCGACGGGATCATCCTGATGGCGACCAACCTCTTTCAGAATTTCGACGAGGCCTTCCGCCGCAGGATCGGATATATGGTTTATTTCCCGGTGCCGGATGAGAAGATGCGCCGGACGCTCTGGGAACACATCTTCCCGGAGGAGGCGCCGAAAGAAGAGCTGGATTACGGGCTTCTCGCCGATCATCTGGAGCTCACCGGCGCGGGGATCCGCAATGCGGCGGTCAACGCGGCATACTTGGCGGCCTCGCAGGAACGGCCCATTTCGATGGCCGATGTCGTGGAAGCGGCGCGGCTCGAGTATAATAAACAGGGAAAAGCGTTTCCCCAGAAGCTCGGGATGATGTTCTCTTCGGAAAGGAGCAGGATAGAATGAAAAAACGCATTCTGGTCACGATTCTTGCATTTGTGCTACTGATTTCCGCCATCCTGATTCCGGCGATTGTCTCCACCGAAAAGACAGAGGCGGCCGCCTATACGGAATATCGGTATTTTCATCTCGACACAACCAATAAAATCGGTTATATCGGCGAGAACGGCTGGGCGGATTTTGCCAAGTTCATCAATAAAGATGAGCTTTACCAGGACGGCTCCTCCTCCGTGGAAACGCTTGAAAACGATTATGGAGAAGGGTACATCTTCTATCTGGTCGGGGACGTCACGGTGGAATGGGGCACCGGCTCGCTGAAGGAATTCCGGGGAAAACTGACCGGAAACCTGAATACGGTCACGTTTACCTATTCCGGAACCTCCGGTACGGCGGTCGATTTTTCCAAAGGCCTCCTGACGAACAGCGCCCTCCTGAGCAGCGGAAAGGCCTATCTCGGCGGCCTTGTCGGCTATCTGAACGGCGGCACGCTTCAGCTCCTGAACTTCACGTTTACAAACAACGCCGAAACGGTTATCTATCTGGATGCCTCGGGCTTTGACGACGTCGATCCGACCGATACGGCGGGGGATGGCAACGATATCTACGACTCCCTCTACATAGGCGGTCTGGTCGGCTATATGGAAAACGGAGCGAAGATCGAAAAAGTCTCCTCCCTCTGCGGCGCGGTTAAGTTCAGTGAAACCACGATCAAGGGCGTCTCCACCGACAAGTGCAATGAGCGCACGGATTATTACGTCGGCGGCGTGGTGGGCGGATCCGGCGGAGGCTCGGTCACCGAGGTCTGGTCCGGTTTCGACATAGGCGTCTCCCTCGTCTATTCCGATAACCATTATTCTTATGTAAACAACACAGCGAGCGATTACATCTCCGGAGATGCAAACGAAAACTATTATGACGTCTTTGCGGGCGGCATCGTGGGCGTATGCAAATCCGGGACGGCGATCAAGGACTGCTATACCAACGCATTGGTCTCGGCCTCCGGCAACGATTCGCAGAGCACAAACAACTCCTCTCCCATCAGCCGTTTCATTTTCGGGCAGGAGGTCCTTGCCGGCGGCATTGCGGGAAGCTGCGAAAATTCCTCAAGCAATACCATTTCCAGCTGCGCGGTGGCGAGCCCCGTCGTTTCCGCCATCTGCTACCAGCAGGCTTTCGATAATGCATATATTTTAGAATACATCTCGAATATTTTTAGCTATATGTCTCTGCAAAACTGCTGCAGGACGCTTGCCCCTCAATATGTGAGATATGACGGCAAATCCTCCTCGGCGGCCATCGCCAACAACATGACCAATACAAGCGTGCCGTCCAATGTGTTTATGACGAGCGCGGTACTTGGCGGCGCCTCCTCAAACAACATTGCGATGGTCAATTCCTATTCCTATTTCTCTACCGGCACGTCCGGTTCCTGTTATACCACCTCTGCGGGCCCGGTGTCGAACAGCACCTATGTGATCTCCGACCTCAACAGCAGCGCAGCGGTTTCCGCGCTGAACGGCTCCACTACCCGCAGCGTCTGGACGCTCTCCACCACCGGCAAACTGACGATGAGCTGGTTTGCCCCCCTGCCGCAGGATCCGACCATCAGCTGGACCAGCGGCGCCTCCGACGGCACGATCACGGTGAGAGGGATCTCTTCCGATCTCTATGATTCCGTCAAGCTCTATTTCAAGGTTCTCTTCTATACACAGGGCAAATTCGGAAAAGCCACCGGCGCGAGCGTATCGGCGGGTGCCACCTCCGTCGACGGGGTGAACCTCCGTCTGTATCCGGCCGATTCCACCGGTAAGATCGCCGAGAGCGACTACGAAAATTATATTGAGCTCAGCGACACCGAGCCGACGAAACTTGAAACCGGCGGCTATTACCGTGTGGCCGCGGAGCTCGAAGGCACCAACCTGGACAGCCTCACCACCAGCAATGTGACGGTGGAGCTCTCGGCGCAGGATTCCGCCCACAACGTCTATCTGACCAACCGCACGGATGGCAAGCCGGACGGATTTTTTGATCTTTCCAGCGGGCTGACCATCAGCACCACCGAGTCCTACGACGTTACGATCAGCGCAAAAGTGACGGTTACCATCTCCGGCGCCTCCACCACGAAATCCATCACCAGACAGATCAAGCTGATCCCGTCGATCACCGGCATCATGCCGGACAGCTCCGGCAGCTATACGCTTCCGACCACCTATGGCGATTCTTACGGCGTCTATCCCGGCAGCACCTACCTGTTTAACGCGACGGCGCGCGGGATCACCAGCATGAGCGGGCTCGTCACATGGTCGCTTTCCGGAAACAGCGCGTCCGGCACCTCGGTCAACGCAAGTACCGGCGTCCTGACGCTGGCATCCACCGAGCGCGGCACCTACAACAGCACGCTTCAGTATAACGTGCTCACGCTGAAAGTCACGACCAAGGGTACCGACCCGACCACGAAGGATTTCTACCTGGCGGTCATGAATCCGCTCAAGTCCTATACGATCGCCTGTACGCCGGAGAACCTTGTGGAGGACAGCACCGCAAGCGCCACCTTCTCCATCTCCGCGGGTACCTATCTATATACTTATGAAAATGTTTCGGGCTCCGCATGGAACCCGACCGAGACGCCTTCTCTCGTCAGCTGGCAGAAGAAATGCCCGGGCGAGAGCGTATTCGGTTCCTCCACCTCCGCCGAGACCTATTCGGTCAACACGGACGATGTTCTTCCGGGCTATATCGTCGTGCAGGCAACGGTTGCCAATCAGTTCGACCAGAGCCATGCGGTCGTGCTCACAAAGAGCCTTCCGGTCAGGCCGATCGTCGGTATTCAGGATTCAAACAGCGACGCGAGCGGCTCCTATACCGTGCTCGTCCCGACAGGGAGCACCAAGACCGGGACCTTTACGCTCACCGGCAGCCATATGATCTTTGCCGCCGCCGACTGGACCTGGAACGTCGCCTACGTCGACAGCACCGTAACCGATGCCACGGCCTCCAGCTATGTTACGATCCCCAGCGGTTCTTCCTATACCAAGAGCATCACGTTCCGGTATAATTCCACCCAGACCGACGCGGCGCACAACACCTATCAGATCACGATTACGCCGAAAGCCGGCACCGGGGACGAGAAACTTTCGTCAACCTCGACGGCCACGACACAGAACAAGCTTTATGCCTCCGCCGGGATCTATGGAACGAGTACGGACCGCACAAAAGTCACGTTCACGGTGACGGTGACCAGCGCCAACACGAGCGTTCAGCTCTCGTCGGTCAACGGCGGAGCGGGGCTGGTCTCGGATTTTGAAAACAGCGCAACAGGGAACAAATATGCGCTCCCGGGCGATTCGCTCACGTTCGGCGTCAACTCCAACATCGACACCCAGCATATGACCGCATGGAAGTGGAGCCTCTCCACCGGCAGCGGCTGCACGCTCAGCAGCGATACCGGCTCCTCCACAACGGTCACGGTCGGTTCCAGCCCGAGCAGCACGGTGACGCTGACGGTCACGCCGTACAACAACAGCACCGCGCTCACGGACTATGCGGCGACCTATACGTTCAATACCGCGGAAAAGAGTGTCAGCATCTCCGGCGTCACCAGCGCAACGATTCCGAACAGCTCTACAAGCGGCAGCAGCAGCGGTACGCTGACCGGATCGGTCACGGGTCTTGCCTTGGCCAAATCCTACGCATGGACCATCAGCGCGGGCAGCACGGGCGTGACGCTGGATTCCAGTACTGCCTCCTTGGCGACGGCAAGATATCTGATACCTTATAACGCTTATTCCGGTTCGATCACGCTGACTTGCACAGTGACGTATTATACCGGGGCGACCGCCTCGGCCAATAAATCGGTCACCCTCAGCTATGCGGTCATTCCGGTGCTGAGCCAGTACATAAAATATAACGGCCAGAGCAATTTCAGCGCCTATTCCTCCGCCGTTACCCCGACCACAGGCAAAGAGCTGAGCTTTAAGGTCACCTCCAGCGCCGCGGCGGCGGATTGGACATGGGAAGGCGTTTCCATCGTCAGTGGAACGAACGGCGATATTTCGGATTACATAGACTCCGAGGGTCAGGATGCCACTGACAAAAATATCTACAAGGTCACGCTCAAGGAGGACATCCTGAACGACGATACGATCACGGGTCCCTCCGACTATGACGGCACGTTCCAGGTGAAGGCGACGGATGCCTACTCCGGCCAAACGGTCACGTTCCAGTTTATCGTTCAGGTCTCCAACAGCTATAGCTGGACGGCGGCGGAAGAGGAACCGGAGGCCGGATATCTTGCCCTTGCGCAGGATGAGGATGTCCTTTCCGGTTATCGCTTCCTCGCAACCGGCGATTCCGTTCCGACACAGATCGCGACCAACAAGACCTGGTTCATCGGGGAGGACAACACGGCGAGCTTTAACGTCAAAGTCGGCTTCCCGAGCTATTCCTCCAACTCCGAGCAGCGCCTGATCCGGTATATCCTTTATCATAACACCAGCGCCGATGCGGAATCCCAGAACTTCCCGGTGCTCACGGGTACCGGCGTCTCGGATACGCTCGGCGGCAAGAGCGCCGACGAACTGGATGTCCTGATCGCCACGTTGCCGACTTATAACTCCAAAGATACAAACGGCGTCACCGTCAGCGGAGGCACCTATACCTCCGCCGGCGTTACATATCCGTGGTCGAGCACCTACGGCGACTCCTATCTGTTCATCTGGGCACAGTCCGAGGCGGATTCCGCCGGACGTTCGATGGATTCCAGCGAGGTCGTCTGCATAAAGCTTGGCAACAACACCTGCGACGCATCGGAATGTGATTCCGCCGCGGTCAACACCGACGTAACGGCCTGGACGACGACCGTAAACAGCGAGGATTTCTGGGTGCGCTTCTCTCCGGAAGGGGTTGTCGGCAATACCGACGGCGGCGTCTGGACGGGTTCCTCGTTCGGCAGCCATTCGTTCTCCTTCAACTTTAACGAGATGAGAAAGGCGGAGAAGCTCGCCTCCAACGGCACGAGCCTCGATACGCTGGCCGCCGGTTACGATATTGTTGTGACCACCTGGTATGAGGCGGAAAATACCGCCGAGGCCAACCTCAACGTCGGCACCAGAACGCCGCAGCCGAAGATCTCCATCGACAGCAGCTACAAAAACATCTCAATCAGTTGCCCGAGCATTTCGGGCAACGTCTCGACCGTGTACTTCTCTGTTTCTTACTATACGGTCGGCGGCTCCATGGTGCAGCCGATCACGCCGCTCAATGCGGATGGTACCCTCAACGGCACGCTCGCGGCGGATTACACCTCCGGAACGACGCTCGAAGCCGGCGCGGTATATAAATACACCGGCAGCTTCCTGTTCCCGGAGACTGTGGGCGGAAGTCAGGTCAGGACCATGTATGTCAATGCGATGGCCAAGACCGCAAGTTTGTCGACGGCGGCGGTCAGCTTTGCCAGCACGGCGGCCTTCAGTACCCGCCAGAGCATTGATCCGGTCACCATTCTGGTCAACGGCGCGGCCTATAACAGCGGAACCTATTATTCCAGAGACAGCGCCTCCACCGTCGTCACACTGAGCCACCCGAGCCTCGAAGAGGGCTACTCCGGGCCGGCCGGCAAGATTCTCTACACCACAAAGAACTACACGACCACCTCCCTCGATGCGAACAGCACGGTCGGTACTTATATTAAGGAATATAATAAGGGAGATGTGATCCCGCTCGACATCGATGCCCAAGCCGGCGTGATGTATGTGAGAGCCATCTTCATTCCGACCTACAGCGCGATCTATACGGCGCCGGCGGTCGCTTCGGCCGCGCTCCAGTTTGAGGCCTATTATTCCGATCCGGTCGCCTGCACGGTTGACTATGACGAGGACGGAAACGCGATCCCGGGCGGGGAACTCACCGACGAGGATCCCGACACCGACGGCATCCAGATCACCGTGATGGAAGGCATGGAGATCGCCTTCAAGATCAATGACGACGATATTCCGGAGGGCATGGATCCGACCAAGGACGGAGACGGGAACGACAGCCTGCTCACGCTCGACAGCGGTTCCTATCTGGTTCCGACCCTCTCCTACAACACCGACGGCGGTACCGTCTATTCCACCTATACCAGTTATCAGCCGAAGATCCAGTCCAACGGATACGAGAGCAATGTGCTCGGCGCGGATGTGTTTACCATGAGCGCTACGGCGGGCACGGTTGAAAGCTACTATGTGCTGGTCAACGACATCGCGGGTGACAGCAAGGTCTCCGACGGCATGCCGGTGCATTTCGAATTCACGGTACGTCCGAAGGCCACCGCGCCGACCTCCGATCCGGCCACGCCGGATAAAGACGGCAACTACACGCAGGTCTCGGTCGGCGACTATATCCGTCTGCTCTCCGGCGACAACATCAACGCGAATATCTATTACACGATGGGCACGACGCTCGTCACGCCGGATCCACAGGAGCGCATCGATTGGGAGATTGCGTTCGCGGATTGGCTTGCGCAGAATAAGGCGAACGGGAGCGGCTATCAGATCGACAGCAGCGACGCCCGGGATTATTACAGCAGAGTTTATGAGGAAGAGCCGGATACCTGCCTGTATACGGGAGCGCTGGTCGTCACCAAGAACAGCCAGATGTCCCTGTATGTGAGCGCGGTGATCGTCAGCGCGGAGGATGCGGACGGCGACGGCGAATACGGCGGCTATGGGCCCAGCCCGGTCGCAAACTTCCTGTTTAAAATCAATGCGCTGACGAAGATTGGCGAGATCACCGCGACGCCGGAGACTTCGACCGCGGAACCGACCACGATCAAGCGCAACAGCCGGATCAATCTGAGCACCAGCGTGACCAACACGACCATTTATTACACGATCGACAGCTCGATGCCGAATCCGGATACCAGAATCGCCCTCGACGACGCCATTGCCAAGTTTAAGGATTACGGCTACGACTCGGCGTTCCTGCTGCCGAACGAGATCTCCCTGCTGAGCAGATATTACAACGGCTACGATCAAAGCGTGGTCGGCTACGACGGCGACGGCACGGATACGCTTGCAACGCTGATTTACAGCTCCAGCACCGGCGTCCGGATGGATCCGGAAACCGGAAGCACCACCTTCACAATCCATGCCATCGCGGTACATAACAACGGGCTTTATGAGGACAGCGAGATCTATCGCTTCGACTACGAACTTCTCCAGCTCGGCCCGATCACCGCGACGCCTAGCACCTCCACGGCGGAACCGACGACGCTCAAGCGCGGCGATAAGATCATTCTGACCGCGGGCGTCACCGGCTCGACCATCTACTACACGACAAACGGCACGCTGCCGAATTATCCGGAGCGCATCGCCCTTGACGCCGCCATTGCCGAATATACGGCAAACGGCACGCCGGACGACATCCTGACCGAATACGGCTATGATCCTGTTGCCGGTACCGATACGCTTGCGACGAAGATCTACAATCCGAACACCGGCATCCCGATGGATCCGGATTCCGGCAGCGAGATCTTCACGATCTATGCGATGGTGACGCACAGCCTCTATGCGGACAGTACGGAATACCGTTTCGATTATGAGCTGAAACAGGCCTCTCCCGTCACCGCGGTGGCTCCCGCCATCGAGACAAACGGGGAGATCAGCATCGTGGAGCCCGGCCAGACCATCTCGCTCTTCACCGAGACGCCGGGCGCCCGGATCTACTATACCGAGGACGGCTCGATTCCGGATCCGGATACCTGCGATGCGCGCGCACCGTTCCTTGAGGCCTACACGACTGCCAAGGCCGCATATGATGCCTATATTACGGAAAACGGCTCGGCTCCGGAGACGGACAGCGAAATCTATCAGGAGTACGCCGGCGCGACATCCGCGCTGGATGCCTACGATACGGCAAACCCGCACATCACGCTGCTCTATGATCCTTCGACCGGCATCGCGATGAAGACGAAGCTCAAGACCACCTATACGATTCTTGCGGTCGCCGCGATGGAGGCCGATACCGACGGCAAACGGGAGTATTCCACCAGCGACTATGCGAGATTCCTCTATCAGCTTCCGGCGGAAGTCAATGCGGTCTACGGCTCCATCCCAAGCGCATCGAACGTCGAAAAGGGCACGACGATCACGCTCAACACGATCACGAGCGGTGCAATCATCTATTATGAGATCACGACGGACGGCACCGAGCCCAAAGAGCCGGTTCAGAACGAGAGCATGACCTTCACGGCCGGCCAGACCATCACGATCAGCCAGACCACGAGGATCAAGGCGTATGCGGTCAAGAACCGTATGGTCAGCGCGACCACGTCGCTGACCTACAACGCCCTGCCGCAGCTTTCCGCGCCGACGGCGTCGATCGCCACGGGCAGCCTCGTTGGAAACGGCTCGAAAGTGACGCTGAAGACGAAGTCCGTCACCGACCTCGATACGGGAGAATCGAGCCTGCTCAGCGAGACGTTTACGAGCACGCAGATTGCGAATATCACCTACGCCTACACGCTGGACGGCTCCGATCCGATTGCCGCGGTCGCCGCGGGAGAGGCCCTTTACGGCAGCAGCGTGCTCATCAACGGAAAGGCGGGAGACACGGTTGTCATCGCCGCCTATGCGATGCTCAAAGAGACTACGCCGAGCGACGTTTCCTATTACAGCTACACAATCGCTTCCAGCGAGCAATATCTAACGGTCAGCCCGGCGGATGGCTCCGTGATCACAAGCGGCACCACCGTGACGATGACCTCGAGCGTCGGCGGCACCATCTATTACACAACGGATGGAGAAAATCCGACCGAAGACAGCGACGACGGCACCTCCGTAAAGATTTACGGAGATCCGGGCGAATCCGTCGTGCTCAAGATCTGTATCTTCGACGACGAGGGCAACCCCGGCACCATCGCCACTTATACCTATACCATTATGGAAAAGGCCGCTGCCCCGAGTTCCAGCGTCGCGTCCGGCTCCTACTTTATGAGCGGCGCGTCCATCGAGCTCTCCGTGACGGAGGGCGCCATCTACTACACCACCGACGGCTCCGACCCAACGACCTCCAGCAACCTTTATAAGGATCCGATCACCTTGACGGATTCCGTCGTCATCAAGGCCGTCTGCGTGGTCGAGGGCAAGACCAACAGCGACATCGCCCAGTTCGTCTATACGAAAGCCGGCACGGTCTCCGCTCCGGAATTCAGCATCACGAGCAGCGAAGTCGATCAGGGCACCGCTGTCGAAATCACCAGCGCAACGGAAGGCGCATCGATCTATTACTCCACCTCCGGCGTCACGCCGAGTGAAGATAACCTCGATTCCATGACGCTCTACTCCGGCCCGATCACGGTGACGCGGCCGGCCACGATCAAGGCGATCGCGGTCAGGGATAACCTCCACAACAGCGCGGTCAACAGCGCGACCTACACGGTGCGGGTGCCGGTCGACGAGACTCCGGCAGGGGATATGGCCTCCGCCGAGATCGGCACGTCCACCGGCAGGCTCGCCAGCAGAAGGACGTACAGCGACAGCGAGAGCGGCCCGACCTACACGGACGTCATGCTCACCAACACCGAATACGGCGCGCTCGTCGATTCCGAAAAAGACGTGCTTGATTCCGATGCCAGCCTGGTGATTACCGAGTCCACGATCACTTCGGCCGAGGAGGTCGGCGTGACCAACATCAACGGCTATAAGGTCGTCAAGGTCTATGAGGTCCGCCTGATGAAGGACGGCGACGAGGTTGAGCCGGGCGGTACCTTTGAGTTCGGCCTTGCGATCGACGCCGAGTATCAGAATTCCATCGTCGAGCTCGCTTTGGTCAAGGATAACGGCACGGTTGAGGCATTTTCGACCAGACGTTCCGGCGGCATCGCCTATGTGGAGACGGACAGCCTCGGGCGCTTCGTGGTGACGGTTCCGGATGAGGAAGCGGAAGGCAGCCAGAACAAGACCGCCCTGATTGCGATAAGCGTCGTTGCGGCGGGCATCGCGGCGGGCGGCGGCACGATTCTCTACCTTCAGTCCAAAAAGAAAAAGCTCAAGCCCGGCGATCCGACGGAGTGAACCGGCGGGAACGTACCTGACGGCCGAAAGGCCTGTTGATAAAAGTGGATCAAGGACCGAATTCCATAAAGAAAGCAGGATGACCGATGCAAAACCGTAAATATTTTCCTTTTGAACGCAACCGGTACTATTTCGGCAAGCTGTTGACGGCGAAGGATTTTGAGTCGGAACAGCGCTATTACAACGACAAGCGCAGGTTTGTCAACCGTGTGACGGGTTCCAACGGCATTGCTGCGGGCCTTGGCGTAATCATGGCGGACGACGTCTCCATCATTCTTCAGGCGGGCTGTGCTTTCGACGCGTCCGGCCGCGAGATCGTTGTCGGTCAGACGCAGGTCATTAAGCTTTCCACGATCGAGGGCTACAGCCAGCTTGCCACCTCCTCCGCCTGCCTCGGCATCGTCTACGACGAGCAGCCGGTGGACGAAGTCTATTCCGTGATGAGCGAGGAAGGCTCCGGTGTTCAGTACAACAAGATCCGCGAGACCTACAAGCTGGTCCTTCTGGATGAGGAGGTCGTCGCAAAGATCCCGTCGCCGCTCGACGATTTTGTTGCCCGGCAGGTGATCTTTGCCGACAGCGAGGTCGAGATCGCCCAGTATACGCCGAAAGTCATCCCGCAGGGCTGCGACGTCGTGATCCGCACGGAGATCCGCCGCCTCGCAGCCGGCAGCGGCGACTATTCCTTCACCTACAATCTCGAGACGCCCGGATTCAAGGCCGCGGACGGAAAGGCTTCCGCCGAAGTGGTTGCCAACAACCTGCGCCTCTCCTTCGGGGAGAATAAATTTTTCGAGACAAGGCTGATTCCGGACGCCTACCTCTGGGGCAGCAGCGGCAGCATCACGCTCACCATGTCCGGTTTCGCCGTCCGAAAAAATCAAGAATCCTTTACGCTGAAGCAAAAGACGGAGGCGCAGATCAAGCCGGTTTCGGGTGAGCTTGCCCCATATTATATCCGCAATTATTACAGCAAGGCCATGGATAAAGCGCTCGGCGAGAGCTACGATGAACGCCTCTGGATCGCGAAGATCGACCTGATCCGCCAGAACAACCAGATCATCATCGACCGCATCTCTCCCGCGCCGTTTGGCCAGTATTACTGCAACGCCCAGCAGCTGATGGATCTCTCCCGCCTCTCGGAATATTTTCCGAAAGCGGGCGGGGAGACTCCGGCCGCTCCGGCTTCCCATGCGGCCGGTACGGAGCAGGTTCGGTTTGCGCCCTCGGCCGACCAGCCGGATTCCGCGAAACTCACCTCCTGCGGAGTCTTCGATTTTCCGCTCGGGCTCGGCTATGTGCCGCATGAGCCGATCTTTTCAGAAGAAATTATGCACGGCCTCGGAAAAGGCCCGGTCTATGTGGATATCGGCCTCGAATTCATCCGTCCCGGAGAGAAGGAAACCTCCAGCGAGATCATCCTCGGCGATGCCGGAATCTTTGCCGGAGACGCGGCCGAAGAGGACAGACTCTACAACATCGACGCCGCGGTCAAGGTGCTGCCGGAGCGCGGAACCTTTGTCGTCGGCATCCGTCCGAACGAGGCCTCCGACCTGATCAGCCTGCGCATCCGCTGGTACGCTTTCAAGCTGACCGAAGTGAACCAGAAGATCAAGCCGAAGCATGAGGGCGAAAAGATGATTATGATTCATCCGGATACGTTCGTCCTTCCGCCGAAGGCCACGGCGCATATCTCGCCGGTCTTCATCAATATGCCGACGGAAGCCTGCAATTATAAAGTGCTGGATGCCGAAGGCGGCAGCATCGACAACAACGGCGTCTACACCGCTCCGAGCAAGGAAGGCGTTTACGAGATCCGCGTCGAAGCGCTCAGCGATCCGAGCATCTATACGCACGCTTTCGCGATCGTCTCTCAAAAAAAGCGCGAGATCCCGGAGATGGATATCTCCAAGATTAAGGTCTGACCGCGCCGGAAAAAGAGGCCGGCTCCCCGAAATTCCTCTCAGATAGGTGGGAATGAGTTTGATTGAAGCGCTGAACATGAAGCTGGAGCCGATCCGCTCCGTCTTAAAAAACGACGTGAACGAGATCACGGTCTGTCAGGACATGAACCGCCCGACCGACGTCTTTTATACGCTGGTCTCGGTCTATGCCCCTTCGGTGCGGAAGAAAGTCGCCGAGAAGATCGGCGCGGAGGGGCTCTTTGCGAGCAACAGCGATTTCATCGGTTCCTTCAGCAGAGGGGATGCCTACTGTCTGGTCTTTCTTTATCGGAACGAGAACCGCCTCTCCACCCATGAGGATCTCTATTCCAAAAACTTTGCCCACGAAAAACAGATGGCCGAAAACCTTTTGGTCGTCTGTGCGGAGACGCAGGTCTGCGCCTCGGTTGGCATGCTGCTGCTCCATGAACGGAACGTCAACGTCGAGCGCGACCGCTCCGTCTATTTCAACTATTTTCTGGATTTCAGGGACTGGAATCCCGATGCGGACGACGCCCAGTTCTACCACGCGCTCGGCGAAAAGGTTTTTGCGATGCTGGCGCGGAAGTTTAAGCCGAAATTCGGCGAGGACGTAAACGCCTATCCGAGCGAATTGCAGGTCTTTTACAAAAAGACGGAGAACCGGGATTTCCGCAATTTCGCTTCGATCTTGGCCTTTGTCCGGAACCTGCCGGATGAGCCGAGGGAGCTCCTGACCGGATGGCGGAAATTCGTCGAGCGGCTCAAGGATTTCTACTTCTGGTGCAAGGAGCACTCCACGACGATCTTTATCGTCGGCATCGCGGCCATCACCCTGTTTTACCTGTTCTATCAGATCTACATACGCTGGGATGCAAACAAGTCGAAACTGGATAACACGTCCTATGCCGGGCTGGAAACGATCGGCAACGTGTTTTTCGGGGACGAAGAGATTTGACCGCGGGAGGAAAAGGAAATGAGTCATGCAACAAAAATCATGCTGGTGCTCGCAGGTACGCTTGCTCTGATCGCCGCGGTGCTTCTCAATTTCGTCTTTGTCTCCTATGACGTCACCGACATCGCCGATCTCGCCTATGCGGGGAACGGCGTCTCCGTGCTCACCGAGTACGACGAGAACCGGGTGGTCATGAGCACGGTCGACGAGGAGGGAGTCCGGCAGCATACGGTCCGGTTCTCCCGCGAGGAGGACGGCTGTACCGTCTCCATCCTTGATACCACGGCGGATGCGGACGGCAATATCTATGTGCTCAAAAAGATGAGCGACCGGATGACCGGAAACGAAAAATATCAGCAGCTCGATATCTACGATATGTCGAAGTGGTTCTGGAAGCGCGTCCAGAGCGTTGTCTTGGACGACAGCGCGGCGGATTACCGTTGGCTTCACCTTTCGAGCACGCTGACCCTGATGGGCGTCACCCGGGACGGCGGCACTCTTCAGCGCATCTCCTTTGATCTCGACAATCTTCTCACAAAGAAATCCGTCTCCATCAAAAACAGCTGGACCTACAATATCGACCGGGACGAGGGCATCTATTCCGCGGTGCCGGCCGGTGCCTCCGTCGCCTATCTTACGAAATCCGGCAAGATCTTTTATGCGGCCGAAAACGCCGAGGCCCGCGAGGTCTATCCGAACCGCGACCTCGAGACGCTGATCTATCCGCTCTATCTGGCGGCGCTCGACAGCGACAATGTCTATTTCGGAGAGGCCGTAAGCGGTGATATGATGACGCTCGCACTCGCCGACGGTGCCACCGAAACCCTTCGTACCGGAAAAGAAGCCCTCTCCGGCGTGAGCCAGTATGCCACGGGCGACATCGTTGCGATCTCCATGAAGGACGAAAGCGACTTCTTTGCCGCAGTGCCGAGCGTCGACGGCGACAAATTCGACCTGATTTTTGCGGAAGGCGGCCGCATCTCCGTGATTTCGGAGGTGAAGCCGTCCCTGATCTCCAACATTTTCACGTTTATCTGGACGACCGCCGGCATCTGCCTTGCCGCATTTCTGCTGATCGGCCTCCTGCGTTCCCTGATCGGAACCGTCTCCAACAACCGGGCGCTGCTGGTCAAGCTTCTCTTTGCCACGCTGCCGCTGATGCTCGTCGCGCTGCTGGTTTTCGGGAGTGTCTCCTATTACAACTACCGGGAATCCATTTACGGGACTTTGGAGAAGAAAGTTGAGGACGAGGGCAACCTCCTGACCGCGCTCTTCGGCACGGAGAGCTTCGAGGAGATCGAGTATCCGTTTGATTACTCGGGGGAGGCCTACCAGTATCTGATCCAGCAGATCGACACGCGCGACATCTACGCCCGTTCCGCCTATTACGAGGACGGTAAGCTCTACACCGGCGTCGACCACGACCTGCCCTGCTACTATCCGTTTGAGATCGGCCTTAACATTGATGCGATCAACCTCTACCATAAGGCAGCCTACACCGGCGTCGCGCAGATGGCCAAATTAAGCGACGAAAATGGCGTCCGCATCGCCTGTGTCACACCGATCGGCGGCACGGCGGGCGACACGGTCTTCCTCTTTGAGACCGGCATTCAGGTCGCAAACGCGGAGAGCTATACCGGCGCGTTTCTCAGAACCTTCATCATCGGCTCCGTGATCTTCACGCTGGCCGTCAGCGTTATCCTGACCATCAGCTTTATGCGCCTTCTGAGTCCGCTCAACCAAGTCAAGGAGGGCCTCGAGGAATTTGCAAAAGGCAACCGCTCCTTCCGTTTGCAGACGAGCTCCGCCGACGAGCTTTCCGACATCATCCGCGTGTTCAACATGATGGCGAATGACATCGACGCCCAGCTCTTCAACCTTCAGAAATTAAGTGATACCTATTATAAATTCATCCCGCAGCGGATTTTCAACCTGCTGGGGAAAGACAATCTCTCCGACGTCGAGCTCGGCAACAGCGTCGAGCAGGAATTCGACGTTCTGACCGTCAGCCTGAATCTCGACGGCAGCGCCTATACCTCCGCCCAGACGCAGGAACTGACGAACCGCTTCTTCAACATCGTCAACGAGACCTGCGACGAGAACGGCGGCGTGCTGATGACGGACAACGCAAACCTGCGGCGTCTGCGTATCATCTGCCCGGCCGGGCCGGAGAATGCCGTCGTCACCGCGCTTTCGGCGCTTGCCCGGATCGACGCCAGCAACGCGAAGAATCTCGTGCAGAACCGGCTCGACGTACTGTTCGTGCTGCACCGCGCCGGCGTTTACTATGGCATCTGCGGCGACGAAAAGCGGCTCATTCCGACAACCGTCTCCGAGGAGCTTGATTTCATCACGGCGCACGAGGATGTCTTCCGCGAACTTTCCTCGCGGCTGATCGTGACCTCCGCCGCCTATGACGGCATCGACACAGCCCATTATTACAACCGCTTCATCGGCTATCCGGCCGAGATTTTTGCCCAGCGCTTCGGCCTCTATGATTTCTACGACTGCTGCTCGCCGGAGGTCACCCGCCGCATCAACGAGACGAAGGACGCCTTCGATAAAGCCGTCGAGCTCTATCATCAGGGCCGCTACTACGACGCCAAGAACCTCTTTGCGGTCGTTCTGCGCGAGAACCAGTACGATAACGTCACGCGGCATTACATCTTCAACTGCGAAAAGAAACTTGCGGAGTAACGATCTTCTGAGGAAAGGAGGTGCCGCCCGTGTTTAAGCTTCTGGCATCGGCATTCAAGCGCCTGACCACCGCCATGACCGCCCCGTTCCAGGCGCTGTGGGTTAAAATCCAGCGCATGTTCAACGTCAACGTCATCACGGCGAAGCTGATCGCCCCGCTGACCAAAAAGATCAAATCCCTGATCGTCCTGCGGCCGGATTCGTGGAAGGATTACTACAAATTCGGCAGGATCTACGTCTACAAAAAGCTCTTTCTGCTGCTGATTGTCGGCGTCTGCGCGGTCGTATTCATCGTCTGCCGGAACTATCTGCCGGCCGTCGAGCAGGTCGAGGCGGCGGAATCCGTCGTCACCGACGTCACCTACGACTTTGACGACATGGATCTTCAGAGCTTTACCGGTACGGCCAACATCCGCGCGGCGGACGGCAAAGTCTGCTATACCGGCGACATCGCAAACGGTGCCGCGACCGGAGCCGGCATCCTCTACGACCGCAAGGGCAGGCTCGTCTACAACGGCGCCTTCCTCAACAACGAATACAGCGGCGCCGGAACCGAGTTTTATCCCTCCGGCAAGATCAAATACAGCGGCGAGTTCCTCTCGAATCTTTATAACGGCGAAGGAAAATTCTACAACGAAGACGGCGGACTCGTCTATTCCGGCACCTTTGCAGACGGTCTCTATAGCGGCGCCGGGCAGGAATACGACGGGGAGGGCACCATGATCTATGACGGCGGCTTCCTCGCCGGGCTCTATCACGGTACGGGCACCAGCTATTCCGCCGGCGGCCTCGTCACCTATCAGGGCGAGTTCTTCCAGGGGCTCCCGCAGGGCACCGGCAGCCTTTACAGCGCCTCCGGAAAGCTCGTTTATACGGGCCCGATGTATCAGGGCTATATCAATTATGCCTCTCTGGTCGACGCGACGCTTGCGGATATCGAAACGATGTTTGCCGAGACGCCGGTCATCTACTACTGCGGAAACGAATGCGTCTATGTCTATGCGGAGGCAAAAACCGCCCTCGCGCTCAACTGTTCCGTCAAGATGTACGAGCAGGATCACACCGCGGAAGGGACCGAAGGCTCCTCAAGTTACTTCTTCCTGCCGGATGAAGCTTCCGAGAGCTACGCGGGGCAGGAGCCGATCGGCGAACCCATCGAGATCGGTGCCGTAAGCACGGGGGCTTTTGATCTCGGCGCAATGTACCGGCAGCTCGGATATTCTTCCGAAAATGAGCCGGTTTTTGGCCTCGGGCTTGCGGAATCCGGTTGGTCTGCCGGCGAAACGGATGCGATAGTGATCGGGGAATCCTCCGGCCAGACCGTGGAATCCGGTTCCTCTCAGGAGTCGACCTCCGAAGAGAGCTCGCTGCCGGATTTTGTCGAAAAGACCTACGTCCTCTATTACGAAGTGGACAGCGGCGTTTGGCAGTCGGAGGAGGAGCTCGACAAGACGCTTGTGCAGGTGAGCTCGGTCATCGCGTTTAACGGAGCGGAGCCTGCCGTTCCGGCGGACGCGAAGGAATACGATAACTCCGAAGCGCCTTCGCTCCCCGACTGTGTCGCCATCGAGATGATCCGCGCCGCGAAGCCGACCTCGTTCTCCAATATCACCTACGAGGCGGATAAGCAGATGCGCCTCCGGGTCGAAGTCTCCAGCATCAACTACGCCGGGCTGATTGTCCGGAAGGAATATGTCGCCGATGAGCTGACCTATCTCACATGCTATCAGTTCGGCGATACGGAAACGCTGATGTATTTCATCATTCGGTAGAAGGGGGAGAGAAAATGGCTGATTTTTCGATCATCGCCGATATGAGCGAAGCCGTGCTCAAAAAACTGCGGGAAGCGCTCTGCCCGGAGGCCATGCAGTCTCCGGAGGCCATCCAGATCGCCGCGCCGACCGATAAGAACGGCGATTTCCAGCTCGGCGTGTTTCTTTACGATATCCGGGAGATGAGCGAGTACCGTTCCTCCGCGCCGATCCGCAATGCAAACGGCACCAAGACGCTCCCGCCCAAACCCTTATCGCTGTTTTACATGCTCTTTCTCAACAGCCGCGCGCAGGTTGCCTCCGGCGCGCAGGCGGAACAGCGCATCCTCGGGCGGGCCATCCAGGCGCTCTCCGACGATCCCTATATGGATGTAGCCGCCGTGCACGCCTCCGCCTATCCGGAGGACGAGGATGCCGGAATCACGTTCCTCAACCTCAGTTTTGAGGATAAAACAAAGATCTGGCAGGGGCTTTCCACTCCCTATCAGGTAGCCCTCTATTTCAGCGTCTCGCCGGTGCTTGTCTCCAGCCGTAAGGCTACGCCGTTTGCCCGTGTTATCGCCACCGAGACCGAGGTTGAGCAGCTGAACCGGTAAGACAGAGGCGTTTCGCATCTGCCTCCGGTTCTCATGACGCTTTTATCCAGAGAAAGAAGGTGACCCAGTGATCATCAAAAACCTGCTGAGCTTCGCGCTGCTGCTGGAGGATGAATTTTCAGGAAAAATCATCATCGATCAGGGCTGCGGCTTCCTTGTCAACGGCAGGCGCACCGTACCGATGCTGAAGCCAGACGGCTTCTATGTATTCACCGGCGTCGACGCCGAGGAATACGATGTGACGGCGAACTGCCCGGGGTATCGGCCGCGGCGTTTCCGGTTCCGAAAATCGGAGCTGGAGACGCAGAATTGGTATGTCACCGTCAGATTGTTCCGCCGCCCGGGTAAATATTACCCAGGCAGCGAATGGCTCACCGGATCGGGGCATGTCCCCGGTTCCTATCTGTATTTGCCTGCTCCGGAAACCCTGTCTTTTTCCGTCCGTTCCATTGAAACGGAGGAGAACGGCGTGACAAAAATAGGGCTTCTTGGCTATAGTGTCAGGAATCTTGCCGGGCTCCGGTTCTGTGTCGGAAGCGGGAAGACCTTCGAGACCTTCGTCATCCGCAAAAAGCTTGCGGAGGGCGTCTATCAGATCGACAGGGCATTCGCGTTTTCCCATAGGGAAGGGGAGCCGGTGGCAAGGGTCTTCACCGCAGTAAGCGGCGAAGATGGGATGTTTTCTATGCCGGTGGAGGCCGGTTTTGTATGCAAAGACCCCGCAAAAATTCTGGAGGGAAGGGAGCTGAAATAGTCATGGGCATGCTGATTTGCAACGGCGCGATGCTTCAATGCAGTTTCGGCGTCGCCCCATCGACCCTGATGGTCCTTCCTGCCAACAAGGTGCTCACGGGAACCCCCACGGCGAACATCATGGATAACAAACCGATGGTCAATATTTTGCCTTTCGGAATGTGTTCCAGCATGGCAAACCCGACGGTGGCTTCCGCGACGGCAGCAGCGTTGGGCGTGCTTACCCCGATGCCCTGTGTACCTGCAACTGCAGCGCCGTGGGCGCCCGGAATCCCCACAGTTTTGATAGGCGGGATGCCGGCAGTCGACAATACCTGCAAACTTATGTGCAACTGGGGCGGCGTCATTCAGGTCGTCAATCCAGGGCAGATGAAAGCTCAAAAGTAAGCAAAAAAATTACAAAGGAGGAGCGGCCTGAAGCTGAGAAATCAGGCCCAAACAAACTATGGCAGAGTATCTTTCCCCTGGCGTCTATGTGGAAGAATTTGAATCCGGCATGAGAGGCATGGAAGGCGTCTCCACGAGCACGGCCGGCTTTATCGGAATGGCGGAAAAGGGCGCCGTCATCGGCACTCCGGAGTTCATCACCAGCTTTTCCGAGTACCGCAGAAAATTCGGCGGCTATCTCTCCGAAAACACCCACGGCGGCAACCGTTTCCTGCCGTATGCGGTGGAGTCCTTCTTCAACAACGGCGGTTCCCGCGCCTACATCATGCGTGTCGCCCCGGAGGATGCAAAAGCCGCTTCCGCCGCGATGAGCTCCCTCGTCATCACCGCCAAGAACCCCGGCAAATGGGGCAACAACATCAAAGTGAAAGTCCATGCCTCCAGCAAGGGCAAAACCCAGCTGCTGAAAGCCGAGACCGATGCCATTACCGCCAGCACCGTCTACACCGCAAAGAACGCCTCTTTCTTTGAGGCGGGCGATGTCGTCGCGCTGATCGACGGCGATCACACCGTCGGCTATAACCGCATCGCAAGGGTGCAGGGCAACGCCGTCACTTTTGAAAACGAGCTCGAGGGCGATTTCGTCGATGCCAACCTGGTGCCGACCAAGACGATCGCCGCCTGCAACGTCGATTTCGACATCCTCTGCGACGACGAAATCGAGCAGTTCGCCGATGTCTCCCTCAACATCGCCTCCACCGACTATATCGGCACCAAGCTCGGCAAATCCGCGCTGATCAACGTCGAGATCCAGCCGGTCGAGGAGATCTGCCCGCCGATGCTGGCGATTGCCGGCGACGCCGAAGCAAAATCCGCCGCTTTCTCTCTCGCCGGCGGCTTTGACGGCGAATGCAAAAAGCAGGACGACGGCATCTACATCGGCGGCGGCGACGCTCCGGGCAAACGCACCGGACTCGCGGCCTTCGAGGAGATCACAAACGTCTCCATCATGGCCATTCCGGGCATCACCTCTCCGGCCGTCCAGCTCGCTCTGGTTTCCCACTGCTCTCTGCTGGCCTCCCGCTTCGCCGTGCTCGATATGCCGCTTGATTCCGTCAAACCGGCCGATCTGCTCAAGCACCGCGAGATCGTCGATTCCGACTATGCCGCCATGTATGCGCCGTGGCTCCAGATCTACGATATGGCCGCCAAAAAACCGACCTACATCCCGCCGTCCGGCGCCATCATCGGCATCTATGCCCGCAGCGATCAGACCCGCGGCGTCCATAAAGCTCCGGCCAACGAGGTCGTCAATAACTGCCTCGGCCTCTCCTGCCTCTACAACAAGGGCGAGCAGGATGTGCTCAACCCGGCCGGCGTCAACCTGATCCGTGCTCTTCCGGGACAGGGCATCCGCGTCTGGGGCGGCAGAACCTGCTCCTCCAACAGCCTCTGGAAGTACGTCAACGTCCGCAGACTCTTCATCTACCTCGAAGAGACCATCAAGTCCCAGACCAACTGGGCGGTCTTCGAGCCGAACGACGAGGTTCTGTGGCTCAGAGTTCAGCGCACCATCACGGCCTTCCTCCGCGACATGTACCGCTCCGGCGCTCTGGTCGGCTCCACCGAGGACGAGGCCTTCTTCGTCAACATCGGCCACGATACCATGACCCAGTCCGACATCCTTAATGGCCGCCTGATCTGCGTCATCGGCGTCGCCCCGAGCCGTCCGGCCGAGTTCGTGATCTTCCGCATCACCCAGTACATGAAGGAGTAATCGGATTTCAAAAACCCGGACTTAGGATCCCGGCATAACAGAATTACGAAAGGAAGGGCCTGAATCATGGCTAATACGTATCCTTATAAAAAATTTAACTACCGCCTCGAAATCGATGCAGTCGACGTGGCGGCTTTCTCGGAGGTTTCCGGATTCGACGCGTCCATCGACGTCATCGAATACAGAGAGGGAACCGAAGCGATCAACAGCCCCCGCAAGATGCCCGGCCTCACCAAGTACGGCAACGTCACGCTCAAGTGGGGCATGTCCGAGAACATGAGCTTCTATGAGTGGGTCACCGGCATCAGCGACGGCACCAAGACCAACGAGGACCGCGCCTGCACCGTGACCATCTATCTTCAGGACGATGCCCATAACGACATTGCGAGCTGGGAGCTTGTCAATGCGTGGCCGAGCAAATATACCGCTCCGGACTTCAACGCCACCTCCTCCGAGGTTGCGTTCGAGAGCGTCGAAATCGTCTACGAAGAGATGCACCGTCTCCAGTAATCCCAAAACTTCGCGGAGGGCGTCTTTGCGGCGCCCTCCGCGGAAACCGGTTCATGTTGATTCAGAGGACAATATCCGTTAGGAGGAGTTCATCATGGAGGAACTGTTTGCCACCGAATATGAATTCGACCTGCCGAAAGGCTACCTTGACAGCAACGGCACGCTGCATAAGCACGGCGTGATGCGCCTTGCGACCGCGGCGGATGAGATCATCCCGCTGCGCGACCCGAGGGTGGTTCAGAATCCGGGCTATCTCACCATCATCCTTCTGGCAAGGGTCGTTACCTCGCTCGGCGATCTGCCGCGCATCGACTGCAAGGTCATCGAGAAGCTCTACTCTTCCGATCTCGCCTTTCTTCAGAGCATGTATCAGCGCATCAACGCCGTCGAACCCATCGTTGAGGAGTTCGTCTGCCCCGAGTGCGGACATAAGTTCCGCCAGGAAGTAAATTTTACTTCAGCGGAATAGCGGTCTATCCGGAGGAGGAGCTTTACAGGGAGATGAGCTTCCTCTCCTACTATAATCACTGGGATTATGAGACCGTTATGACGCTGGATCACAGGACGCGCAGGCGCTTCTGCGCAGAGATCTCCGCCATTCATAAACAGCTCAACAATGCCCCGAAAAATATTTTTGAGGTGTAGAGATGAATTTCGATACAATCAAAAACGCGGTTTATAAGTCGAAGGCAAACCTTGAAGTTGGGTATAATTTCACGGTCTATTTCGACGCGTTCAAATTCGGTTTTTCAAAGGTCTCCAACATCGAGGATTCCGTGGAGACGGATACCCTTGTGGAGGGCGGCGTCAACGACCGGGTCTATTCCCTCCGCAGGCCGGTTACCTCGGAACGCGTGATGGTTTTTGAACGGGGCAGAGGCTCCCGGGGCGCGATCACGATGCTGACGGAACGGAACCTCAAGCCGGGCAAGCGCATCACCTGCGACACGCTGATCATCGTTCACGATCAGAACGGCAAGCACGTTCGCGACGTCTTTGCCCTGAGCGGCTGCTACGTCAAATCGTGGAAGCTCTCCGATTTCGACGCCCGCAACAGCGACGCCCTGATCGAAACTTTTGAGATCGCCTACGAAAAGGCCGAGTCCGTGGGCATCGCCGCGACGGTGCTCGGACTGATTACCTAAAAAATTCAGGCAGGATGCCGCAGAATGTTGTCGGGAGGTGAGATGCAGTGATCGGGATAACGACGGAGGACTCCTTCAGCCAAGGCATCCTTGCGCGCTATATGAATTTTTCCGATAATATTTCCACGGAAGCGGAGATGCTGTATCTCCGGAATCAAGGACAGCCTGCGGAGGAGCCGGCCGAAGAGATCTACGAGACCAATATCCGGAACATCACAAACATCAACCAATATATGACGGAAAACCCGGTGCTGCCGCTGCAGATCGATCTCAAATTTGTCGGAAAGCTCATCTCCGGCGCGGTGGAGAAGATCGCGGGCACCTATACGAGCACCGGCGCAATGATCGGGCATCCGGCCGTGCTCAAAACAGAGGGAAAGACCGTCGCCGTCGACGAAAGGGAGACGAAACGGCTTTCCGGCAAGCTTCGTTCCGCAGAAGGGGCGGAGCATCCGCTGACCGCGGCGCAGGCCGTGGCAAATACGAGGGAAAGAGCCTCGGAACCGCCGGTTCCCTATGCGACAGGCGCATTTTCCAGATCTGAATTGACTTTTGAAAAAAGCGCTCCCGTCGGCCAAAAACAGGATACGGCCGCCGAGGAGAGGGAACAGATCACGGCGGAAAAGCTCCATGCGGAGCAGGAACGCCTCGTGCTCAGAGAGGCCGAAATCGCACAGGCCGCTTCTAATTTAAAAGAGCGCGAGACCGGTCTCCGCGAAGAGAGACGGGAGTTTGAACACGAACGGGAAGCTTTGCGGCAGCCGTCTGCCAAGGAGCCGATTTCCCGGGGAACCCCTATGGCGCCTCAGGCATCCGCCGAAAGCGCCGAACTTCAGCATATCGAAAACAGGCAGGAAATTCTGACCAAAGAATTTCATGATTATATAGAGCAGACCGGGCGCGGCGAAACTGAACCGGACCGCCGCCCGGCAAAAGAGGCTCCGTCTGCGTCTGCGGCGGATCTCATCTATCCGGAGACCGCAGCCGCACACGGGCCGAATCAAAATTACTCAGGAAGTGAAAACGAATCCCAGAGCGGGGCAGACCTTCACAGGACGGAATTCCATAAAATTTCCGAAGGCGAATCCCCGGAGAAGAGCGATGCAAGCCCCAAGCAGACCGCATCCGCGTCGGCACCGGCGAATTTTGTCTATCCGGAGACGGCCCAGCAGATGCCGGGCCGGGATCTTTCGGGTGAAAGAGCCAAGGCGGGCCCGCGCAAAGAAGCCGGAACCCTATTTACCGATAGAGGCGGCGCCGTCCGCGCGGAGACCATCTCTGCCGCGCGGAGGGGAGATTCTCTTGCGGGCGGGACCGTGAAGAGCGAAAACTTTTCCGAAGAAGGCGGATTCCGTCGGGAGCCGCGCCCTTCGGCACCCGCTCAGGATTTTGTTTTGCAGACCCCCGATCCATATAAACCTGTTGCTCAGGCCTCCGCCTTGCAGGAGCCTGCCGCACAGGAGCCTGCCGAGTACGAGCCTGCCGCCCGGGATTCCGCCTTGCAGGAGCCGGCCGCTCGGATGCCGGCAGCACCCGCGGAGCCGGTTTCCTTTGTCTATCCGGAGGCGGCGCACGAGGCGGATCAGGATTCCTCCCATCAAAATGTTGAATCCATAAACGGTACCGACATTCACCGCCAGGGGCCTGTTTTGCAGGCCTCTACCGAAAAAATTTCCAACGCACCGGCCTCCGCCCCGAATGAGGCTGCCGCACACGAACCTGCCGCGGCGGAATCCTCCGATCGTTCCGAACATTCCGATGTTTCCGGAAGCGAAGTTCCGGCGGAATATCGCACGTTCAGGCAGCCCGCTTCCGCTGCGGAGCCGGCGGATCTCATCTTGCCGGAGACGAAGGCACCGGAAGCGGAATCTAAAGAGCAGAGCGCACCGCTGAAAATCCGGTTTCCGGAAAAGGCGGCTCAAGGGGAAAGAAAGAGGCCGGAGCCGCATGAGCCTTCTCTGCGCGGCGAACCGGAACCCATTTTGAAGGCCAGGCGGCTGGAGCAGCAGAGCGAGCCCACCGAGCCTGTGATTGTCGCAAGGAGGGCGGGGGAAGAATTTACGCCCACAGATTTCGTCTATGGGCAGCGTACCCCGGAGGAGCCGGAAAACCGCTTACAGAATTCCGGGAGAAATCCGCTTCCGGAGAAAAACCTGCCCGAGAAATCCGCATCGGAACATCGCTTTGCGCAAAGACGGGATACGGATGCCGGGGAGAGGCCTTTCCCTTCCGCCGAACGGACGAGGCTCGCGGAAAAAAATCCGGAGGCCCCACACGGCCCGCAGGCGGCCTACCAGAGACCGGCGCCGTTTGAGCCGGTTCGGATGGATTACGGCACTTCAGATGAGAAAGACGAGCCGCGGTCCGGCGAAGAAAAGACGACTTTTTCCGCCCGAAAAACGCCGGAGTCCGGCCATAAAAACGAGAATCTCATTTCTCCGGAGACGGAGGAATTTGTCAGAACCGAGCCCTCGGTGGTTCGCAGGATGAATGCACCCGCGCCGGCGGAGACCGTGCTGCCCGAGGCGCAGGAGAAATCCTCCGCAGAGGGCACGGCAAATCCGCCAAGACGGCCGTCCGCGCCACCGGATTCCGAACGGACTTCCATAGCGGCCGAGTCGGCGCATGTTTCGGCGGACGGCTTGTCGCAAAGGATCGCCGCAAAATTCCGCCAGGTAACCATGGAACAGCGGTTTCGTCCCATTTTGACGGAGCGGCAGAGCGCCGATCCGGCTCTCGCGGGGCGGATCCGGGAGGCACAGAAAAGGAACGCTTCCGCGGAGAGACCTATTTCGGCCGAAAGAATATTGCAGGAGGCAGCGGTCCGTATTCCCGATGGAGAAGAAGCGAACCTTTCGGTGGAGAGCGGCCGGATGCGGCAACCGAAATATTCCGGCGCGCCGGAGATGGTGCTTGGGAATCAGGGCTTTTCCGCCGGCAGCATAGAGGATAGGATGGCCGCCGCCGGGATCGAGACCAGAACCCGGCCGAAGAAAAAGATCGTTTCCCGGACGGAGGAGCTGCACGAGCACACCGTCAACCGGGCGATCAACATGCCGTCCTCTTCTGACAAACCGCAGCCGGTTTTCCGCGCGGCGGCGGAAGAGGAACTGATGAACAGTACGAGCATCCGCAAGATCGCGGATAAGGTCTATCAGGAGCTGGAATCCAGACTCCGTTCCGAAAAGATCAGGAGGGGGAACCTGTAAATGGGAAAGCTCAAGGAAGGCTTTGCGAAGGCCAAAAGCGCAGTCTCCGAATCGATTTTCGGCCCGAAGCTCGAAAAGGCAAAGATTTTTCTGATGGATGAGGACCTCACGGTAACCGGAGGCCCGATCGTCGTGCAGTTTAATCCTTCCGAATATCATCTTTCGAGGGGGATGCGGACGAAAGAGCACCCCGGCATCGGCAAGGACGAGGAACAGAAGAACGTCCGTCCGGTCGCGGGCGGAAAGACCAACTTCTCCGTCGCTCTCTATTTCGATCTCGAAAAGGATTACGATACCATCAGCCTTAATACGCTGCGCTATTCCCTGACCGGCCCGGCGATCGGCGCCTATCCGGGCAAAGCAGGTACGCTGAGCAGAATGGGCGCCCCGGATGCAAATAAGGATCCGGAGATGGTCATCAGCAATATCATGGCTCTGACGAAATTCGAGCCGAATGCGCACAACCCGGAGCGCGTCGAGTTTATTTGGGGCACGCTGGATTTCATCGGCGTGGTGGAGAACTGCGGCGCGGAATACACGATGTTTAAGCCCAACGGCAACCCCCTGCGCGTCAAGATCGACCTCACGATCGCCGGCGAGGAGGCCCAGATTATCAACGGCATCAAGCAGCTGCCATTTTCCTCCCCGAACCGTACCAAGGAGCGTACGCTCCTCGAGGGGGATCAGCTCTGGATGCTCGCGGATCGGGAATATAACGATCCCGCCATGTGGAAGGTGATCGCCGAGTCGAACGACGTGCTCAATCCGAGAAAACTCGGCAGCACCAAGAACTATATTGTGCCTTCCATTAAATAAAAAGAAGTCCGTGGAAAGAAGGTGAATGCCCGTGAGCCTGATGACCTCCAGCACAACGGTTGACGCTCTTAGAAAAAAATATCACAGTTTCAATGCGCCGACCGTGGAAATCAAGATCGGCGGCACCGACATCATCACCAAGAAAAATGCCGTCGTCACGGATCTCTGTATAGAACTGACGGCCGGGTACGAGGCTTCCGGCGCAAGCTTCAACGTGATTCAGCAGTACGATTTCGAGCAGTCAGAGTTTAAAAACGACGGCCCCGCCTCAAGCCTTGAGGTCGGCGCAAAGGTCGAAATTTCCATCGGCTACATCGCGCTGGAAACCGTTTTCAGCGGTCTGATTTCCGAAGTTATGCTGCGCTTCGATATGGACGAGGAACCCATGATTCACGTCGAATGCGTGGATGCGAAGATCGAAATGATGAAAAATCAGCGCATTGAGGTGCGGTCGGAAACGGACGCCGCGGCGCTGATAAACGCCTTGCTCGGGGTTTCTCCGGTCTCCGGCTATCTCAGCTCCAAGGACGTCAGCGTGACCAAACAGGTCAAGATTCCGCTCCGCATGAATCAGGAGACGGATTACGACTACCTCGTCAAGCTGGCAAAATACCTTGGCTGCGAATTTTTCATCGTGGCCGGAACCGTCTATTTCAGAGATCCGCCGTCCTCCGCGTCGACCATCATGACCGTCAACATGCAGGATGAGATCCTTCTGTCGGCGGGCTTCGTGATGAGCGGTGCCCAGTTGGTGGAGACGGTCAGTGTTCTGGGTATCGATCCCGCCAAAGACGAGATGATTACGGGCAAGGCCAAAACTTCCGGGAAATATTCCGCGGCAAGCGGCGGCAAGCAGATGATCGGCGGCTCCATCAAATCCTTCGTCGATCCGTATGCCAAGACGGTGTCGGATCTGAACGAACGGGCCAAGACGCTGCTTGCGGAGTTTAACGGCGGCTTCGGCAGACTGGAGATGTCCTTACAGGGAATTCCGGAGCTTGTTCCCGGCCGCAGCATCACGCTCGATGGCTTTTCGGCCAACATGAATAAAACGTTTTATATCACAAAGGTGGCCCACAGACTGGATGAAGAGGGCTTCGTCACCAATTTGGAAGCGAGGTTAGATAGCCTATGAACGAGATTGCGGATCTTTTGAGCAACAATTCCGTCGGCAATTCCTTCTTTTCCGGTCTCGGCACGCTTTTAATCGCCAAGGTCAAGGATAACTCCAAGGGAGATGTGAAAGGCACCGTCGATATCACGCTTCTCTCCTATGACAGTGCCGGAAAGGATATTGAAGCGGTGCCGATCCTGCGCCCCTATGCGGGAAAGGACTACGGTTTTTATTACCAGCCGGAGAAGGACGACATCGTTCTGGTCGGTTTTATCGGCAACAACATGCAGAAGCCGGTCATTCTGGGGTGCCTATATCCCGCCGACGCCGGCTTCGTCAACGAGAGTTTCATCAAAGAAAACACCAAACGCCATTACAAATTCAAACAGGGCTTTGAATATACGGAAACCGACGAGTCCAATAAACAGGGCCTGACGGTTGCTTCCCCCAAAGGGCTGACGGAGATCATCGAGGATGAGAACGAAACCATCACCCTCAAGGATAAAAACGGCAAGAATCTTCTCAAGATCGACAGCAAGAACGGTGCTGTCGAGCTGACGGCGGATAAAAAGATCACCCTGAAAGCGGGCTCCTGCACCATCACGATGGACGGGCAGGGCGGCAAGGTGGAGATCAAGGCGGATAAGATCAGCCTGGCGGCCAACCAGCAGGTCGACGTCAAAGGCAACACCGCCGTCAACCTGAGCGGTACGCAGGCGAAGCTCGAAGGGCAGAGCATGGTGGAAGTGAAATCTGGCGCCATGGTTCAGGTGAGCGGCAGCTTAATCAAGCTCGGATAAACCCGGGAACGGGATACGTTGGGAAAGCGGGTGAAACAAGATGGCAGATACGCGGGATTTTCTCGGCAAAGGCTTTGCTTTTCCGCCAAGCGTGGATAAAGCGACCGGCCGCTTCCGGATGAGCAAAGAAGAGGAGGACATCAGACAGTCCATCTACCTCATCCTGATGACGCGCAAGGGCGAGCGTGCGATGGAGCCGGAATTCGGTTCCTCCGTCCATAAATATATCTATGAGCTGCCCGACGACGCATTCTTTCATCTGGTCCGGAACGAGGTGATCGACGCGCTGACCAAGTGGGAACCGCGCATCACCGACATCGTGCTCGACATCGATTCCTCCGGCATTATCGAAGGAAAAGTGATCTTCCATATCAGCTACACGGTCCGCTCGACCAACAACCCCAACAACCTGGTATTCCCATACTATCTCTACGAAGGCGTAGGCATCGAGTAAGGCACGGAGGAGGGAAAGGCTTTGTATGACAATTATGGGAACCACGGGGAGCTGAAGGCTCTTTCCGGCTCCTATGTGCCGGAGTGGCACTTCACGGAAATCAGCCCAGATCCCGGCTCCGTGCTCGCCATGCTCATCGACGACATGCGCGGCGAGAGCATCAAGCGCTACGGGGAGATCTTTCATAAACATAAGATCCAGTACCTCAACCTCTTCGACCGTCTGAAGGAGGAACCGGTGGAATCCGCAAAGAGCTATGTGCGGTTCGATCCGGTCGGGGGCTTTGACGAGCCGGTCTTTGTGCCGAAAGGTACCCGCCTGACCGCGCGGCCGGCCGGCGGCGATCAGGAGATGGTCTACGAGACCACCCATGCGATCACCACGACCTCCGCCGAGCTCAAGGCTTTGTATTCGGTCGAAAAGGAAACCGACACCATTCTCCGCGTCTTCGGCGAAGCGGACGGCGCCGTACCGGAAGAGGCCGTCTTTACGGCTTTCGGCCTTGACGGCGAAAACTGTGCCGGTCATCGGCTGTGTTTTCTCTTTTCCAACGCCTTTGATCTTCTGGATCATTTTGAAATCGGCCTGCGCCTCACACCGGCCGACGAACAGAATGCCGAAGCCTTCCGCGAGCTGATGGCCGGAGGAGACGTCGCCTTTTCCTTCTTGGAGCCGGACGACGCCGACCCGGATCATCCGCGGAAACGGCCGTTCGACGGGGTTCGCTATGAGAAGGGCATCGTCTATCTGCGGATGGAGAGCTTCCAGCCGCAGAAAATCTCCCTCGGCGGGATGGAATGCTATGCGGTCGTCGCGGATTCCAAAGTTCTCTCCGGCGTGCAGATCTGCGGCGCGGCGTTGCAGTTCGGGCAGGAGGGGTTTGCGCCGGAGGAAGTGCTCAGCAGCGGCATCGCCCAAAATATCGAGCAGTTTCATCCTTTCGGCAGCCCGCCGGAGCTCTTTGCCGCCTGCGAATTCGAGTGCCCGCGGGTGCTGGCCAGAAAAGGCGCCGACGTCTCGATGAAATTCCGACTCGGTTTCGATCTTCTGGAGCGTAGAGTTCCGGAGATCGAAGAAAAAACCGACTATAAGATCGTCATGAAAAAAGAGCGCGAGATCCCGAAGGCCAAAATTCCGGAGGTCTGGCCGGACTATGTGCTCATCGAATATCTTTCCGACGGAAATGCGTGGAAGCGCCTGCTCCGCGACGAAAATTCCACGCTGATTTTCAACGGCGGCCAGCAGGGGGATCTTGAGCTGCATTTTATCTGCCCGGACGACATCAAGAATTACGAGGCCGGCCAGTGCAGGCTGCGCTTCCGCCTGATGAAAGCGGAAGGCCTTTACAACATCCCGAGCAACCTGCATGTCCCCGTCATCAGCGGCGTGCATTTTGCCTATTCCTATCTGGAGCATCCGCTGCTCCCGGATACCGTCTACACGGAGAACAACTTCGTCCATGCCGACATCACCGCGAATCTCCGCCGCGGCATCCCGTCGCCTCTTTTCTATAATAACGAAACCGCCGGGCGCGCCATGTATTTCGGCTTCGACGGTTCGATCGAGGGCAGCCCGCTGAGCCTGTATTTCGAGATGGAGAACAATCAGGACGTTCCGCTCGACTACGCCGTGGAATATCTGTCGCCGGAGGGCTTTGTTCCGGCGCAGACCGTCGACCACACCTGCGGCATGCTCTATTCCGGCGCCATGCTGATCCTTGTTCCGTCGGATGCGGCAAAGAAGAGGTTCTTTGATTTCGACGGCTGGTGGCTGCGCATCGTCAGCAGGGAAAAGAACCCGGATCCGGAGTCGCTTCCGACCATAAGGGGGATTTTCCGCAACCTTGCGAAGGTCGAGAACGTCCATACGCTCGAAGAGATTTACTTTGTCGACAACACGAGCGGGGAGGTCATTCTCAACCTCTCCCAGAAAAATCTGATCAGCGCCAAGGTCTACGTCAACGAGGAGAACAACGACCCGGTAAACGACGAAAACTGGGTGCTCTGGGAAAAGCGGACGCATTTTACCCAGCAGGGCCGGTGCTACAACCTTGACCCGGCAAACGGCACTGTGACCTTCGAGAAGGGGTGCTTTGCCTCCTATCCGCTGATGCAGCGCTATGCGGCCGTCAAGGTGCGCTTTCAGAGCTACCAAGGTTCCGCCGCCAACGTGCCGGAGGATACGATCACGTCGCCGGCCTCCGCGCTGACGAATATCGCCTCCGTCACCAACCCGATTCCGGCCTACGGCGGTTACGACGGCTACAACGAGGAGACCTCCGCAAAGGCGATCTCCAACATCCTCCGCACGAGGAACCGCGCCGTCTCCGAGCGGGACTATTTCGACCTGATTTCGCAGGTCTCGAGCGGCGTCAGCCAGATTAAATGCGTCTCCGGCGTCGACCGGATGGGCGAGCCGGCGGAGGATGTCATCACGGTGGCTCTGCTGATCAACGAATTTGAAAAGGGCAGCCGGATTTTTTCCGCCATCAAGGATACGGTACACGAGAAGCTGACCGCCGCGAGCAATATGGTGCCTCTCGGCAAGACACTGGTGCTTTGCCAGCCGCATTTCATCCCGTGTTCGGTCCGCGTCTGGCTCAATGCCGGCGATATGGACAACGTCTATGAGCTCCAGCGCCGCACCGAAGAGGACATCGGCCGTTTCCTCGATCCGCTGAAGGGCGGCTTCGACGGCAAGGGCTGGAAGATCGGCGTTCTGCCGACCACGCGCCAGCTGCTCGCCTTCCTCAAGATGGAGCGTCCCGGCATTTCCGTCGAGCATATCGCCATGTCGGCAAAAGTCGGCTCGCGGGAATACTCCGTCGACGACGACGTCTACCGTCAGATCACCAATCCGTTCGTCATGGCGATCGGCGGAAAACATATCATCTACGTCAACATTCCCGGGTAAGATAAAAGCGTTTTGAAAGGCGGTGCAAGCCGTGCTGCAGGTCCCGAAGCTGGACGATCTCGATTACAAAAAGCTGTTTGAGCGCGCGAGAGGCATGATTCCGGCCCTCACCGACGAGTGGACGGATTATAACCTCAGCGATCCGGGCATCACGACGCTTCAGACGTTCGCCTGGCTCTACGATTCGCTGAACTACTATCTCGGCGCAACCGGAGAGATTCATCGGCTCAAATACTATAAGCTGCTCGGTATCTACCCGGAGCAGTCCGCCTCGCGCTGCCGTATCGCCATTGACGCCGAACCGGGGACGGAGATCCTGATGCCGCGGGGCACGAAGCTCGCCGCCGGGGACGTGATCTTCGAGACGCAGGAGACTTACCGCGGCACGGCCGGCAGACGGATTGGCATCTATAACGAGGTCTCCGGCAAAAAGACGGATCTCTCCGCCTTTGCCGGAACGGACGGGGAATTCGCGCCGGTCTTTGCGCTCGGCACCACGGATACCGCCCTCTACCTCGGCTTCACCTGCCGCTTCTCCGGCGCGGTGCGGATTTTTGTGGAGGCGGAGTCCGGTTGGCGCAATCCGTTCGGCGACGGATTCTCCCTCTCCGAAACGGCATGGGAATTTTATGACGGCCGCGGGTGGAAAGCTGCGGAGCTTGTCAGCGACGAAACCTGCGGATTTCTCCGCAGCGGATATATCTTTCTGAATCTTCCGGGCCCCACCGGGATCTATGGCCGCAAGGATATGAACCGCGGCCATTATCTGCGCTGCACGCTCAAAAGAAACGAATACGACGTGCTTCCGACAGTCGGGCGAGTGCTCGTCAATTGCGCCGAGGCCGTCCAGACCGATACCTTTGCCGAGGCGCTCGAGGTGGAGAGCCGCGGGGAAGAGGAAGTGGCTATTGATTACAACATCGGCGAGAAGGACGTGCTCGGCGTCTGGGTCCGGAAGGACCGCGCCTATGAGGAATACTGTAAGCCGGGAGAGGTCGGGCGCCGCTGTACGGTCGAGCCGGGGGACTTCCCCTGGCAGAAGAAGATCCGTTTCGCAAAGCGGTATATCCCGGAGAAGGGGACAAAAATCCTCATCACCATCCATAACAGCGAAGTCGCCTACGAAATGGATCTCGGCAAAACGGATGGCTGCGCGAATCAGAGCCTTTCCTTCGACGCGAAAAACGTCTGCGATATCCGGCTTGCCCTCTCATGGGAAGAAAACGGCCGGACATACTGCCGCCTTTGGAACCGCTGTACGGATCTTTACGAGGCCGGCTATGACGACGAAGTCTTTTCCTATGACGGCAAAAACCGGACCGTGACCTTCGGCGACAGCATCCACGGCATGCAGCCGGAGCCGAATCTGACGGTCACGGCCGTCACCGTGCGCACCTCCCGCCTTCAGGACGGCAATGTCCTTGCGGACCGCGTGGATGCCTATGCCGGGCCGGATCTTGGCTACGGCATCACCAATCCATGCCCCGCGGAGGGTGGAGTGAGCCGCGTCACAGGCAGGGATCTGGATGAGCTGATCGAACAGAAGCTAAACGCCGTCACCCGCGCGGTCAACGAGAAGGATTATCGGCAGATCATTCTCTCGACACCCGGCCTGATGATCGACAGCGTCGCCGTGATCCCGATGAAGGAATACTGCCGATACACAAACGAGCCCTTCCGGCCGAACACCGTCTATGTGGCGGTCAAGCCGAAGAGCGGTGAACCCTGCCCGGTGCTGAGTGAGACCTACCGCCGCATCATCTCGGAGCATCTCGAAAAATTCCGCCTGCTGACCACCGACATCGTCGTCATCCCGGCGCGCTACAACGCCATCGACGTCTACTGCCGGCTGGTGCTCTCCGACAAGACCGCCGCGGCAAAAGCCGAGGTGGAGTCGACGATCCGCAAGATGGTCGATACCGTCTCCACCGGCGAGTACGGCCGCAGGGTGGATTACGGACGCCTGTTTTCGGCGCTGGAGATGCTCGGCTGCGTCAAGAGCGTCTCTCAGCTCTCGATCGAGTATATCGGCGCCGGAGCCAGAAAGACCGACAACGGCGACATCGAGGTCTACCCGGACAGCCTGACTTATCCGCATGAGATCGGCATCGAATATGTCTGAGAAAGGAGCGTGATTCCATGAAGCAGCCGTTAAAATACGTCAATTTTTATAAGCGTTCCCTCGCGCGCGGCACCATGCGCGGCATGACCTGCGGCGAAGATCTCTGCGTTGCGCTCTCGGATTCGCTCAGAAACGGCTATTATATCACGCCGATGTTCGATACGATGGATGCGGAATCGAGCTACAACCGCCTGGTGGTCGACGCGGATTTTGAGAATGCAAAGGTCGAGATTCTCGTCGGCGCGACGGATTACGGCTCCGTTTTTATCAACGACAAGGAAGTCTCTCTGGAGAAGTATTTTGCGGATCCCCGCGTTCCTTATGAGGAAAAGGCGGAGACGCTCCGGGCGCTCTCCTCGGTGCGCGCCGTCAACGAGAAGGACATTCTGCTTCACGATCTCTCCGGCCGCTATGTCTGGGTGATGGCCGCCGTCTTCCCGATGGGGGAGGGCAGCTTCCTGCTCCGGGGTCTGCGCCTCGAGTTCCCGAAATCCAGCTTTACCGAGTATTTTCCGGAAATTTATCAGGATAACGCCTTTTTCGACAAATTTATCGCGGTATTCCAGTCGATGTATCTCGACGTCGAGCGCCGGGTGGACGACATCCCGCACCTCTTGGATTACGAGACGACGCCCGATGAGAACGTCGCCTATCTTGCGGACTGGCTCGGCATCGACAACCCGGGCGGCGTCTATACGAACGATCAGCTTCGCCGCTTGATCCGGGACAATGATATCTATCAGGGCGCGAAAGGAACCCGCGCTGCGCTCGAAAAGATCATCGAGATGACAACCGGCATCCGGCCGCGCATTGTCGAGTACTTTCAGTGGAGCAGGCTGACGAAAAACGAATCCCAGCGGGAACTGATGAATCACCTGTACGGCGGCACCAGCAACGATTTCTGCGTGATTCTCGATCTCACCGGGTTCAATAAGCCGCTTCCGGTCGATAAGGAATCCCTCGAAAAGATTGTGGAGAGCTACAGCGTGATCGGCACCGGCCACCGGATTGTCTTTTTGCGCAGGTGCAGCCACACGGACATGCATTGTTACCTCGACGTCAACAGCTGTCTTTCCACGCCGGAAACCGCCTCGGTGGACGGCGTGATGCTCGGTTCCCACATCACGGTCGGGTGATCGAAAGCGTCGACGTCAGTGAAAACCGGGGCCCGAGCATTTCTTTATCAAAAATAAACCCTGTTGTTCAGGCAAAAAAGGGCCGATTCTGCCGGCATATATGGAAACGGAACAAAATTCCGTTTCCATTTTCTATTTTCCCCTATGGCTATTTTATGTGCTTTGTTGTATAATGAAAAATCAGATTCTTTCTGTGCAGAAGGAGGCGCCGTGATGTCCGAAATGCATAAAAGCTTGAGCGGATCTTTCATTTCCGCCGCGGAGATCATGGAAAAATACGGCTTTTCACCGGAAGAACTGAAAAATGCCGCCGCGGAGTACGAACACTTCCGCGTGGTCGTTCCGTTTATCGGCGCTTTCAACACCGGAAAAAGCTCCGTTATTAACGCGCTGATGGATACAAGCATTCTGCCGACCGGCATCACTGCAAACACCACGGTGCCGACGGAACTCGTTTACGGCGAAAATTTTCTGACCGTCTTTCGCGGTGAAGAGCGGCAGATTCTCGGGATCCACGAACTGCGGGGCCGCACGCTCAACTTCACCGGCGTAAACATGATCCGTCTCGAGCTGAACAATCCCTTTCTGCGGGAGCTTTCCGGCATCATGATGGTCGATATGCCGGGGCTGGATTCCGGCATCGCACAACACGAAAAGGCCCTCCGCGGCTACCTGCCGAGGAGCCTTGCCTACATATTGACCTTCAGTGCGGACGAGCCTGTGATCAAAAAGAGCGTCTCCGATTTTCTCTCCGAGCTGCGTCTGCGGGAGCTTCCGGTCTACATCGTGCTCACAAAGTGCGACAAGGTGCCGGAGGAGACCGCCGCCCGCGCAAAGGAATACCTCGCGAATGCCGTCCGGGACCTGCTCGGTGTGGAAAACGCCGAAGTCTGCTGCGTCCGTTCCAAGTTTGAAAAAGATGTCTCCGGCCTCCGGGCTCTGCTTCTGGAGTTACAGCTTCGCGCCGACCGGATCCGGGACGGTATCTATAAAGAGCGCTTTCTGCGCTGCTGCCGGCCGGCGGAGGCCTATCTCCGCCAGCGCATCACCGGCGAGCGGCTGACCGTCTCCGAACTGGAGGGCCGCATCCGGCAGCTTCAGGCGGGCATGGAACTTCGCCGCGGCGAGATCGCAAAGGAGACGGAGCGCTTCCGTTCCGAGCTTCCGGGCATCGTGGAGGCGATCCGGCAAAAGGCTTTTGAGAGCCTCCGGGAGATCAAATCCTCGATGGTTTCGGAGATCCTCGCCGGAAAATACGCCTGGGCCGCCACCGACCGCATTCTTTCCGGCGTTCTCGCGGCAGGCGCCGAGAGTGAGTATTCCGCCGCCATGCTGCGCCATCTCGGCGCGGTTGCGGCGATCCTTTCCGCCGATCTGGACGATGCGGACGACGCCGCAGGCAGAGCGGCCTCAGAGCTGACCGAGCGGTTTCTGGCCGAATATTCCATAGGCAAATCGGAAGTTCTCGAAGAGCAAAGAGGCGCGGAGATTAATCCGCGGGATTTCTTTGGGGATGGGAAAAAACCTGAAAAACAGAGCTTTTTCCGCCCGCCGAGGCGCCGGGAGCCCACCGCCGCACAGACGGTGGATCCGGCCGCAAAGGCCGTGCTCGACCGCTTTCTCGGTACGCGGGATATCTTTGAATGGATGCCCGCCGTTCCGATTCAGGCCACTCGGGGCGCCCGGGAACGCTTTGTTCAGAAGGTTTTGCTCGACAAGACGCTACCGGAAATTCTTCAGTATGTCTCCGACTGCGTGAGTATCGGGCTTTCGGCCGAGACGAGCCGGGTGGAAAACGCCATCTCCGACGCCGTCATAAAAGATTACCGCGCAAGGGAACAGGCGCTTTCGGATATCCGGCGGAAAAAGTCCGACCGGGATACCGAGCAGGAGCGGACTCTTCATGAACTGAAGGCCGACTCCGACGCCCTTTCACGGCTGATGAAGGAGACGGAGCGCCTCGCTGCTTTGACGGAAGAATCGGGAAATCCTGCAAAACCAGAGCCGCTTTTTTCGGATTTCAGCGACCTGTTCTGATGGAAGTTTCGCGGGGAAGGAGGAGATAAGCCGTGCCTGATCTTCATACGGAGACAATCCTCCGGCAACTCGAAAGTTTTTCGGCCTATCAGGACGAAGTGTACCGGGAGCTGTCTCCTTATTCGGACTGCGCCGATCTGACGGCGCTTCGGATGCTTGGCGAAAATTTCCGCAGGAAGGCCGCCGACTTTTTCCGCGCCAGCCGAAAATACAATCTGGCGGTCATCGGCCGGGTCAAGGCCGGTAAGACCTCCTTTTTGAATACGCTGCTGTTTGAGGGCCGGGAGATCCTCCCGAAGGACTCCGTGCCAAAAACCGCGGCCCTGACCCGCATCGAGTATGCGGAGAGAAACGAAATTGAGATCGAGTTTTACTCGCCGGAAGATTGGGTCTGGCTCAGACGCCTCGCCTCCTCCAAAGAGGAAAGCGACCGCGCAAAGGCGGCCCGGGAGACGGTCCGCGCGGCGGAAAGTTCCGGGCTCCCGGTTTCGGAGCTGCTTTTCGGCGGTACAAAGCTTGAGATATTTAAAAGTATAGAAGAAATGACCGGCCGGCTCAACGAGTTTGTTGGGCAAAACGGCGCCTATACGCCGCTCGTCAAGGCTGCGACCATCCGGTTTCATCTGGAGGCGCTCAAGGGCATCTCCGTTGTCGACACGCCCGGCCTCAACGACCCGATTCCTTCCCGCACGGAGCGGACCCACGAATTCATCGAGACCTGCGACGCGGCGTTTTTCCTTTCGCGGGCGAGCTATTTCCTTGACCAAAACGACATCGACCTGCTGACGGAGACGCTGCCGCAGAAGGGAATCCGCAGGCTTGTGCTGATCGCGAGCCAGTTCGACAGCGCGGTCATGGATCTCATCTCCGATTTCGACAGCCTCGAAGAGACGGTTGATGCCGCCAAGGCGCAGCTTCGCCGCCACGCGGAAAAAAGCGTCGGGGGAGCGGTACTCGCGCTCCGGAAATCCGGGGCCTCTTCCAGCATCGTGGATGTCGTACAGCAATGCCGCGAACCGGTCTTCCTCTCCGCAATGGCCGAGGATCTCTCACGGATCCCGGCGGAAAAGGATACGGAGCAGCAGGCCATCGTCCGGCGGCACCTCGAGTCGTTCGGCCCGCTTTCGGCCGCCGATTTGCACCGCATCGGCAATATGGATGAGGTGCGCGCCGTTTTCAGCGATATGCTTGCCGAGCGGGAAGAACTGCTGCGGCAGAAAGCGGCGGCGATGGCTTCCATCGGCAAGGCCGATCTGGAGTGCGAACTCCGGCGCCTCCGTGCCTTTGTGAAACGGGAGACCGCGGAGAGTTTTCAGCTACAAAAAGAGGATGCTCAGGCCAAAATCTTTCAGAGCGCGGAGGAGATCAACCGCTTCCGCGACGCCGTTGGAGCCGCTTATGCGGAGTATCGGTTACGGCTGGATGGCCGCATGCGGCTCGCCTCAGAGAAGCTCCGCATCCGCGAAAAACAGGCTCCGGCCGCCGCCGTCAAACAGGCGGTGGAGGTCCGGACCGAGGAGACACTGGTCGACGACATGGTCTTCTTTAAACCGTGGACGTGGGGAAAAAAACACGTTGAGTTTGAGAGCAGCGAGCGGCGGTACAGCTACATGGATTCCGCCGACGCCGCGGAGAGCCTCCGGCAGGCCGCCGCCGCGGCACAGTACCTGCACGACAGCGTCTTCCTGATTTTTGAAGAGAAAGCCCGCCTTTGCAATGCACTGATGAATGCGGCGGCCGGCGCTTTTGCCGGAGCGGAGTTCTCCGCCGACCGGGAGCAGATCGCGAGATGGGCGCAGATCGCAGGAAGCCGCATCATCATCCCGAAGGCGGAGATCGACCCGTCGCCGTATGTCGCGGCGATCGGGACAAAATACCCAAAGCAGATCCGCACGGAACGGCACCTCGAAGAGCTTAAAAAGGACGCGCAGGAGCAGATGACGCTGCTCGTCGACGAGGCGGTCCGGAAGCTCCGCGAATCCGCCGCCGCGTTTCTCGAGAGCGTTACCAGCTCGGAGAGCCGTTTTGAGAGCCTTGTACTGGCACAGCGCTCCAAAGAGACGGCCTCCTGCCGAAATGCGCTCGCACAGGCGGAACAGGAGATCTCAAGAAGAAAAGAATTTTTGGAAGTCCTTGATGCCAATATTTCAGAATGAAGGAGAGAAAACAGCATGGCAATCCCGTTTGACCGAGAAAAGGAACTAGCGGACGCCGGCTTCTATCCGGCCGTCCCCGGCGCGTACAACATCCCCTCCTTCCCGACAAGGCGCTTTTCCACACCGATCACGCCGAAGGAGAATACCTTCCGGGTTTTCCGCGGAGAAAAGCCCGAATGGCTGCCGAACATGTCCACGGATTTCAACTTCATCCAGCCTGCGGTCATGCCGGATGCCTATGCCCGCAACAACGGCGGCACAGACTGGTTCGGCATCGAGTGGCAGTATGATCCGGCCAACCGTGCCGCAATGGTCACGCCGGGCACCCGCCGTCTCTCCGAAGTGGAAAACTGGAAAGAAGAGCTCGTCTTCCCGGATCTTTCGGCCATCGACTGGCAGAAGGATTACGACGACAACTATAAAAGCCTTCTCGCTCCGGAGCGCGCGACCTGCTTTGTGATCGTCAACGGCTATCTGGAGCGCCTTGCGGATCTCTCCGGCTATGAGAACGCGCTCTGCGCCTACCTTGAGGAGCCGGAAATCGTCGAGGAACTCTACGACCGCTTCGACGAGTTTCACATCGCCCTCATGAAGATTGCGAGAGAAGTCTATCACGCCGACATCATCACCTTCCATGACGACCTCGGCACGCAAAGAAGCTCCTTCCTGTCGCCGGAACTCTGCCGGGCGGTGCTTTATCCTCATTATAAAAAAGTGGCCGCCGCCGCGCACGAGCTGGGGATGTTCATCAATTTCCATTCCTGCGGGGCCGTCTCCAATATGATCGAAATGATGATCGACGCCGGTTTCGACTGCTGGGAAGGGCAGGACGCCTGCAACGACAAGCTCGCCCTCATGGAAAAATACGGCGACCGGCTTGCCCAGCTCTCCATCTGCATCCCGGATCCGTCCACGTCGGATGAGGATCTCAAGGCGCTTTTGTTCCGGATGGTTCACGGCGTCGGCGCACGCGGGCGGTATATCACCTGGTTTGTGGATATGAATTTCGCCCGTAGCTTCGATTCTGCCGAATATCTTTATGCCGAGAGCCGCAGACTCTTTGGCGGGGAGAAATAAAATCCCGTTTCCGGGCCGAAAGCCGGAGAGGGGAAATCTGCGCCCGGCCAACCGGTTTTTCATCACCGGGCGCAGAAAAACCGAAAAGCCGCCGCGGAGCTTTCCGACCGGTTTCAAAATCCTGTTTTCCGCGGAACATATAACAAGTCTGGGCGGTGATCGGCATGAAAGAGAATCCGGCGAGGAGAGCCGCCTTTACCGGCATGCTGCTCGCGCTCGCCGCCGCGCTCTCCTTTTTGGAGGGCCTGCTTCCCGTGACCGCCATGCTGCCGCCGGGCGTCAGGCTCGGCCTTTCCAATATCGTCACCATGTATGCGCTCTTTTTTCTTGGGAAAAAAGAGGCGTTTGCCGTCGCGGTGGGGAAATCCCTCTTTGTCCTTCTTACGAGGGCCCCCGTCGCGGCACTGCTGTCTTTCTGCGGCGGCGTGCTGTCCATCCTTGTGATGCTGGCGGTGCTGCGGAAAAAAGACGCTTCCTATATGTTAATCAGCACGGCCGGAGCAGTGGCCCATAATGTCGGCCAGCTCTGTGCCTCCGTGCTCATCACCGGCTCCGCGTTAACCTTTTGGTATCTGCCGGTGCTCATACTCTCCGGGGCGGCCATGGGCGTGCTCACAAGCGTTCTGCTGAGGGCGTTGCTGCCGCTGCTTCGGAAGATTCATTTTGTCTCCTAAAAGAATTTTATATATAGAGGAGGAATTTCCTTGCAGGGATTCGGAAAACACCTGAGTGGTGTCAAAGTGCCGCATAACAAGCATACGTCCGCCTGCGCGACGGAGGAGATGCCTGTTCCGGCCAGGGTGATCATTCCGATGGCTCAAAGCATCGGGGCATCCTGCACGCCGCTCGTCAAGAAGGGCGATGCCGTAAAAGTCGGGCAGAAAATCGGAGATTCGGAGGCGTTCTTCAGCGTGCCGGTCCATTCCGGCGTATCCGGTACGGTCGCTTCCATCGACGATTTCGTCACGGCTTCCGGCGCCGTTTGTCAGGCCGTCGTCATCGATACCGACGGGGAACAGACTGTTTCCGAGGAGGTCAGGATTCCGGAATACGAGGGCAAAGAGGCGTTTCTGCGCGAAGTCCGCAATTCGGGGCTGGTCGGCCTCGGCGGGGCCGCGTTTCCGACGTTTATCAAGCTGAACCCGAAAAATCCGGACGAGGTCGATACCCTGATCGTCAACGCCGCGGAGTGCGAGCCTTACATCACCTCGGACCTCCGCGCCATGCTGGAGGATACGGATCTGCTGATCGCCGGCATCCGCCGCGTCGCCAAAGAGCTGGATTTCAAAAAAGTCATCATCGGGATTGAAGATAACAAACCCGAGGCCGTCGCGGCGCTCAAACCTTACTGCGACAGTCAGATTTCCCTGTGCATCCTGCCGTCCAAATACCCGAAGGGCGGCGAGAAAGTCCTGATTTACGAGGCCACCGGAAAGGTGGTTGCCGAGGGCCAGCTTCCAGCGGATGTCGGCGTCATCGTGATGAACGTCACTTCCGTCATTACGCTGGAGACCTATTTCGAGACCGGCATGCCGCTCGTCAGCAAGCGCGTCACCGTCGACGGCGGCGCCGTGGCCGAGCCGAAGAACGTCCGCGCCCCGATCGGCACGCTCTATTCCGATCTGATCGCTTTCTGCGGCGGCTATAAGGAAAAGGCGGCCAAGATTTTGCAGGGCGGCCCGATGATGGGCATCGCCGTGCCGAACGATAGCCAGCCGCTGCTCAAAAACAACAACGCCGTGCTGGTTCTGACCGCAAAGGAATGCGAAGCGCCGGAGCCCAGCCCCTGCATCCGCTGCGGCAGATGCCTCTGGGTTTGCCCGTTTGATCTGATGCCCGCCGCCATCGATAAAGCGGTGCGGAACAGAGACGTGGAGCGGCTCCGGACACTTAAGGTCAATCTCTGCATGGAATGCGGCTGCTGCTCCTATGTCTGCCCGGCGTCGAGGCCGCTCGTCCAGCAAAATAAGCTCGGCAAACAAATTTTAAAGAACGGGGGAGGGAAATAACATGGAGAATCTGGTTGTCACCTGTTCCCCGCATGCCAGAAGCGGCGAGACCACAAGAAAGATCATGATGAAGGTCCTGATCGCGCTGCTCCCGGCGGGCGCCTTCTCCGTCTATTTCTTCGGGATGCGGGCGCTGTATCTGATTTTGATCTGCGCCATCTGCAGTCCGCTTTTCGAGATGCTCTGGTGCTGGCTCATCAAGCGCCCCGATTCCACCGACGACCTCTCCGCCGTCGTCACCGGCGTGCTGCTTGCCTATAACCTGCCGGTCTCCATCCCGATCTGGGAGGCCGTGGCGGGCTGCTTCTTTGCCATTATTGTGATTAAGGAATTTTTCGGCGGCATCGGCCAAAACTTCATCAACCCGGCGATTGGAGGCAGGGTGTTTCTGCTGATCTCCTTTGCGACGCGGATGACCGACTGGTCGGTCATCGAGGGCACCAAAGCCGCTGGGTATCTCAGCGCGGTCTCCTCCGCGACCAGCGACGCGGTCTCTTCCGCGACGCCGCTCCGGAGCGACACGGTGAACTTCTATGACCTGCTTCTCGGCAGAACCGGAGGCTCCCTCGGCGAGACTTGTGCGCTCGTTCTGATCGCCGGCGGCATCCTGCTGATGGCGATGAAGGTCATCTCTCCGATCATTCCGCTTACTTATATCGGCACAGCCGCGGCGGTCGCATGGCTCTGCGGCGAAAATCCGATCTACCATATTTTCGCGGGCGGCCTGATGCTCGGCGCAATCTTCATGGCGACCGACTATGTCACCTCGCCGGCCACCAACAAGGGCAAATTCATTTTTGCCATCGGCTGCGGCGTCATCACGATGCTGATCCGCATCTACGGAAACTACCCGGAGGGTGTCTCGTTTGCCATCCTCCTGATGAACATTGTGACGCCGCTGATTGACCGCGCGACCATGACAAGACCGTTCGGCGCGCTGGTTCCCGCGAAGGGAGGGGACGCCAAATGAGCAAAAAGGAATTCATTAAGCCCATCGTCGTTTTGAGCATCATCTGCATCGTCACCGTCGCGGCGCTGGCCGTCACCTATCAGTTTACGCTCCCGTATATCGAGGCGGCGAATGCCGGAGCGGCGGCCGAAGCCATGAAAGAGGTCTTTCCGGCGGAGGTGGCGGGCGCTTCGGAGGTCACGTTTGAAGCGGGCGATTCTTCCAAGATTGAAGAAGGAAGCAAAGTCCTTGATTATAGTCTTGTTTATAATGAAAGCCATGAGCTTGCCGGCGCGGTCGTCACGGTCGGCACCAAGGGCTACGGCGGAACCGTCAAAATGATGGTCGGCGTCGGAATGGACGGAGCCGTTACGGGCGTGACCGTTCTCGAACATTCGGAGACGCAGGGCCTCGGCTCCAGGGCCACGGTGCCGGAATACCTGCAGCAGTATATCGGGATGAAGGTCTCCGAGCCGGACCTCATCAGCGGAGCGACCATCACCTCGACCGCGGTGAAAAACGGTGTGCAGGCGGCGCTCGACTTTTTCGGAAACACGATCGGAGGTGAGGGCTGATGAATAACTGGAAAACATTTACGAACGGGTTTATCCGGGAGAATCCGGTTCTCGTTCTTGTGCTCGGCACCTGCCCGACCATCGCCGTCACGACCATGGTCTCCAACGGCATCGGTATGGGCATCGCGGCGACGCTGGTTCTCATCTGCTCCAATATCGTGATCTCCATGCTGAGAAAGGTGATTCCGAATACCGTCCGTATTCCTTGCTTCATCGTGGTAATCGCGGGCTTTGTCACGATCGTTCAGTTCTTGGTCAAGGCGTTTGCGCCGGAGCTCGACAGTGCGCTCGGCGTGTTTCTGCCGCTGATCGTCGTCAACTGCATCATCCTCGGCCGCGCCGAGATGTTCGCCAGCAAAAATAATGTCTGGGCCTCCGCGCTGGACGGCGCCGGCATGGGGATTGGCTTCACGATTGCGCTGATCCTGATGAGCTCGGTGCGTGAAATCCTCGGTGCGGGGACCTGGCTCGGCTATCAGGTGCTTCCGGCATCGATGGATCCGATCGCCGTATTCCGGCTTGCTCCGGGCGGCTTCTTCGTCTTTGGTTTGCTGGTCGCGGCGGTGGCCTTGATTACAAGAGGTAAGGTCAGCCATAAAGAGGCCTCCGGCTGCATGGCCTGCCCGTTTTCCGCCCAGTGCGCAAAGGCTTCGGAAGGGGGCGATAAGTGATGGCAAAAGAGTATCTTGCGCTGATTCTCGGCTGCATTCTGGTCAACAACGTCGTCCTTGCCCAGTTCATGGGCATCTGCCCGTTCCTCGGAGTCTCCAAAAAAATGGATTCCGCGGTAGGCATGGGCATCGCCGTCACCTTCGTGCTCGTGATGGCGACCGCCGCCACGTGGCCGTTTTATACCTATCTGCTTCAGCCGCGCGGCATGGCCTATCTGGAGACGCTCTCATTTATCCTGATTATTGCGGCGCTCGTGCAGCTCGTGGAGATCATCATGAAAAAATATACGCCGTCCCTGCATAAGCAGCTCGGCGTCTACCTTCCGCTGATCACGACGAACTGCGCGGTGCTCGGCATCACGATTACCAATATCGACGAGACCTACGGCTATTTTCAGTCTCTGGTCAACGCCTTCGGCACCGGCCTTGGCTTCCTGCTGGCCATGATCCTGTTTAACGGCGTCCGTTCCAGGATCGACAACGCCGAGGGTATTCCGGAAGCCCTCAAGGGCATCCCGTCCGCTCTGATCGCCGCCTCGCTGATTTCGATGGGCTTTATGGGATTCTCCGGCCTGATCGAAGGCATTTTCGGTTGAGGGGAGGATAGAGAAGATGTTGAATGATTATTTACTCCCTGTTTTGGTTGTCGGAGGGACCGGCCTCGTCGGCGGCGTCATGCTCTCCATCGCGGCCAAGTATATGAGCGTTAAAAAGGACGAGCGCTTCGACAAGGTGCGCGAGTGCCTGCCCGGCGCGAACTGCGGCGGCTGCGGCTATGCCGGCTGTGACGACTACGCGCAGAAGATTCTGGAGGGCGCGCCCTGCAATCTCTGCAATCCGGGCGGAGCGGAGACGGCCGCAAGGCTCGCCGCCGTCATGGGCGTCGAGGAGGAGGAATTCGTCCCGAAATACGCCGTAGTTCACTGCGGCAAAAACTGTGAGCATACGCCGCTGGGTATGGATTATCAGGGCGTCCCGAGCTGCGAGGCCGCTTCCGGCTTTTTCGGCGGCGAGTACGCCTGCAAATACAGCTGCCTCGGCTTCGGGGACTGCGTGCTCGCCTGCGAGTACGATGCCATTCATGTCGTCGACGGCACCGCGGTGGTCGATAAATCCAAGTGCTCAGGCTGCGGCCAGTGCGTCAAGACCTGCCCGAAACACATTATCGAGCTGATCCCGTGCTCCAAGAATTATTATGTCGCCTGCTCCAGCAAAGATAAAGGCCCGGTGACGCGCAAAAACTGCGAGGTCGGCTGCATCGCCTGCAAAAAATGCGAGCGTATCTGCCCAGAGGGCGCCATCACCGTCGCAGATTTCCTTTCCCATATCGATTATTCCAAATGCGTGAGCTGCGGCAAGTGCATGGAGGTCTGCCCGACCGGCGCCATCCGCAACTGCTTCACGGCGATCCCGGTGGAGGAACCGGCCGCCGAGGAAGAGATCCCGGTTGAGCCACCCGTCGCCCCGGCAGGGAAAACGGTGGATCCGCCGGAGGAGACCGGAACTTTTTAATAAAAAACAAAAAAACGCTCCTGCCCGGAAATTCACCGGACAGGGGCGTTTTCTTATGGGATTGATACACATGCCGCTCATTGAAATGCGGAGACCATATTCCTTTAGCAGATTGGCTGAATGGACAAACCGTGTCGCTCGCTGCCATGCGGAGGCGGCTGTCCTTTTGCGGCGCAGCCGCTGAGGATGAAGCCCTCCCGGTACGGATAAAAACCTTTGAGCGGGAGTAAATGGGTCTCTGATGCCGCCGGATTCTTTCTGCCGGCAAATCGGGAAAGGAAGATACGGATTTCAGGTGCCGAAGAAATTCCCGAAACCGTTAAATCCGTCGGAGAAAAATCCGGAGCCGGAGGCTGAGCCGGTGAGCGTTTGGCAGTAGCTCCGGATCTGGCTTTCCAGCGTGGAGAGCGTCTCCGGATCGAACGGATCGCCGAGGTTTTCTCGCGCCAGAAGCTCCAAAAATCCCTCTCCGTTTTCGCGGCCGAGGATCTCCTCATAGAGCTCCACGGCGCCGTCCTCATCCTCCTGAGAAAGGAAAAAGATCTCCGCGGAGGGCACCATCGAGGCGGCATAGCTGATGTAATAGAAAGGAGACTCGAAGGTGTGGGTGATGAAGACCCACTCCTCAGGGCTATAATGGTAGATGGCGGTGAGGCCGTATTCCTCGGCAAGCTGATAGTAGAGGGCGTTGATCTCGTCGAGCGTCATATTCGGATTCGCATAGAGCCGCTGCTGGAATTCATCCTCCATGCAGCCGGAGAGAATCGCGTGCAGCACGTTCAGCATTTCCTCCATGCGCGCGGCGTCGGCGATCTCTTCCCCGAAGATGCTGTCGTAATCGTTCATGAGAAGGAGCTCCAGCGTCTGGGAATCGATTTCGGCGACATCCGTCGAATCGGGCGTATCCCAGCCGTATGGCTCCCGGCCGTAATAGGAGGTATAATGCCCGAGCTCATGCGTAAATCCGGAGACGGAGCTCCAGTCCCCATCCCAATTGTCGAAGAGGAACGGGGCGCCGAAAGAGGTGAAATAGGTGGTGAATCCGCCGGAAAGCTTCGTTTCGGAGGGCTCGATATCGTAGAGCCCGCAGGTCAGCATGTAGTTCATCGCCGTGGAAATTTTGGGGGAGATCTCCGCCGCGCAGTCGTAGATCTTCGGCAGCAGGTCGTCGGAGCCGTATTCCCCGGAATAGAGCGAATAATAGTCAGTGTTGAAAGAGAGCTCGTAGATTTCCTCATAGAGCGGCGCGATATAGGTCTTTGTTGCCTGCTGGAAGGCTTCCGCGTCCTCCGGCGAGTAATCCCGCCCGTGCAGGTCATAGGCGTAGTCCGCATAGCTGTCGTAGCCAAGCGCCTGCGAGATCTCGTTGCGCACGCCCACCAGCTGCTGAAAGATGGGGCCCGTCTTCTCGTTGGTGGCCTTGCAGAGGGCGTCGTAAATCTCGTAATATTCCTCATCGCTCAGGGTGACGCCGTAGTCGCTGAGATCGTCCATCGTCCAGCTCTGACCGTTTACGACGACGGAGGTATCCTCGACCGCCACGTCGTAATCTTCGATCAGTTCCGCCTCCCGGACGCTGAGCTCCGCAATCTCATCCGAGTTGAGCTTCGCGTACTGAAGACAGGATTCAAAATATTCGTCGCCCCAAAGATCCCGCAGCGCCTGCTCGTATTCGGTTCCGACCGACGCGCCGATCATGTCGTTGAATTCCGTCTCGAGCCGGTTGCTGGATTCCACCATCATCAGGTATTCCTGCTGATAGTAGTCGTTCGTGTAATCGAGGCTGGTGTAGACGTCGAGCAGGCTGTACATCGTCAGCATGTTGTTGAGCTGCTCCAGAATCTGTGCCCCGTATCCGGAAAACTCCTCCGGGCTTCCGCCGGCCTCGATCAGCTCCGTAGCGGCGGAGATGGTTTCGGAAATCGCCTCAAAATCCGGCCGCGCATACACATAGTCGCTGAAATGCGTACCGGAGTGATAGATGCCCGACGGATCGGATTCCGAATCGCCGGATTCCGCCGGCCATTCGGAGGCCCCGGAATATGGCTCCTCTTGGGAGACTTCCGCCTGTTCGGACCTGTATTTCAGAAAATTGGAGACCGTGAGCGCGCCGAGGACCACGATGCCGGTCGTCACGACCGCCATGGAGATCAGCACAAAAAGCAGCAGGCCTTTTCCGCTGCCGGCCTTTTTCTTCGCCGCCGGGGCCTCTTCCGCATGGGGCGGAGAGGCGGGCGCGGAAGGCTGAGGTTCGGGCGTCCGGTCAAGAACCGGGGTGCCGCAGTTCCGGCAGAAGCGGTCGCTTGCCGGCATGGTTTCTCCGCAGTTCGGGCAGCAGAAGGGCGCGGGCCCGGAAGGGGAGTCGCTTCCCCGGTCCGGCAGCGCACAGCCGCAGTTCGGGCAAAACTGATATTCGTCGCCGGATTCGCTCCGGCAGTTCGGACAAATCTTCGACATGACGGCCTCCAAACATTGTATTAGTTTTATTATATTTACTGATTGTGAAAATAGCAAGTTGCAAACACGGCCGATTTTCGGTATAATACCCGCGAAGCAGTTATTCTACAAATTTCAATGGCCGCCCGCGGCGTTCCACCTAACGGCGATGGCCAATGATACCGCAATGCGTTGCATTTATGGTATAATAGTCGAAGATTTTGTTTTAGAAAGAGGTGTGCGCCGGGATGATTGTGGATCTTGCAGGAATCGGCCGCAGTTTCGGCGCCAGAGAAGTTCTCCGGGACATCACGTTCCGCATCGAGGATGGCGACCGCATCGGCCTGATCGGCGAAAACGGCGCGGGCAAGTCGACGCTCCTCAATATCATCATCGGAGACCTCGAGCCCGACCACGGCACGATCTTTCGTGCAGAGGGCAAAAAAATCGGTTTTCTGCGCCAGGACAGCGGCCTCATCGGAGAAAATACCATTCTGGAGGAGCTCAAGCGGGTGTTTGAGCACGAATATGCCGTGGAATCGGCCATGCGAGAGCATGAGCATGCGATTGCCGCAGTGGAGCACGATTCCGCCGAATATCACCGTCTTGCCACGGAATATGAGATGCTCAAAAACGAATACGAATCCGCCGGCGGCTATCAGATCGACGTCAAAATCCGCACGATCCTGACCGGCATGGGTTTTTCGGAATTTGATCCGGAGACCAAGGCGGCAAGTCTTTCGGGCGGAGAACGCACCCGCCTTGCGCTGGCCAGATTATTATTGGAAGAACCGAACCTTTTGATGCTGGATGAACCTACCAACCACCTCGACTTTCATATGCTGGAATGGCTTGAGGACTATCTTTCTGGCTACAAAGGCGCAATTCTGGCCGTTTCTCACGACCGGTACTTTTTGGATAAGACCGTCAAAACGGTTTTTGAAATGGAAAATAAAACGGTTGTCCGCTACAGCGCCGGCTATACGGGTTATCTCGATCTGCGGGACGCGCGGATTGCCCGGCAGCAGAAGGAATACGACCGCCAGATGCGGGAGATTGCGAGCCTCGAGGATTTCATCGCAAAGAATAAGGCGCGCGCCTCCACCACCAACCGTGCCCAGAGCCGCGAAAAGGAGCTCGACCGCATGGAGCGGCTTGAGCGGCCGGTTCCGCCGGAGAAGCCGCCGAAATTTTCGTTTCCGTTTGAGCGCGATCCGGTCAAGGACGTGCTGATTGTCGAAGGGCTGGAGCTTTCCGTCGACGCCGGAGACGAGGAGAAGATCCTCTGCCCGGAGATCGACCTCACCATCCGCCGGGGCGAAAAAGTCGCGATCGTCGGGCGCAACGGCGTGGGGAAGAGTACGCTGCTCAAGACGCTGCAGGGCATTCTGCCGAATAAAAAGGGCATCGTCGAGTGGGGCAGGAACGTCAAAATCGGTTATTACGACCAGAATAACGCCACGCTCCATGAGGAAAAAACGATGCTGGAGGAGCTCTGGGACCGTTATCCGCGCAGCGACGAGCTGACACTCCGCTCGGCGCTCGGCCACGTCCGGCTCACCGGGGAGAACGTCTTTAAAAGAATCGCCGTTCTCAGCGGCGGCGAGCGGGCGAGGCTCTCCTTCGCGGCGCTCTCGCTCTCCGGTGCAAACGTCCTCGTTCTCGACGAGCCGACGAACCATATGGATATCCCCTGCAAGGAGGCGCTGGAGCTGGCCCTGCGGGAATATCCGGGCACCATTCTGATGGTGAGCCACGACCGCTATTTGCTCAACCATGTGCCGACGCGCATCATCGAGATGTTCCCAGACAACATGATCAGTTACGACGGCGTCTACGACGATTATCTCGCGAAGCGGCAGGGGACGGAGCCTTCCCAGAAGGCGAAAAAGGAGCAGAATCCGAGCGAAAATCAAGCCGCCTTCTATAAAACAAAGCAGCAGAAAAGCGAGGATGCAAAACGCCGCACCGCCATCAAGAGGGCGGAGGAGGCGATCGCCGCGGCGGATCAGCGCCTCGCGGAGATCGATTCGTTGATGGCGCAGCCGGAGATTGCCGCCGACTATCTCCGAATGAGCGAGCTCTGCGCCGAAATGGAGGAGCTCAAAAGCAGCCAGTCCGCATGGATAGATGAATGGGCCGCATGGATGGAGGAAGAGACATGACCGAAACGCTGATCTTTGTTGGCATCGCTTTTGTGCTGGGAATCGCCGGTTCCCTGGCCTCCCGGCGCGCGGAACGGACTTCCAGCAGGCCTTTGCTGATCGTGTCGGTGGTGTTTGCGGTGCTCTGCGCGCTGGCAATTATCGCCGCGGTGATCTTTTTGATCACGGAAAAATGAAAGAATTTCCACCCTGCCGGGAGAGTGTTTTCTCCCGGCGGATTTTTTATGCAGCATAAATTGTCAAAATTCCTTGACAAAAGGAAAGTTTTGCATAATAATATATTTTATCTAATTATATTTATATTACTTTTGAGTAATTCTGCGAGGAAAACGAATGATTATAGTCGGTTATCTGGCATTCCTGCTCTTTTGGCTGAATGACTATAACGACCTCCGCCTGCGCTGCAAGGCACTGGGGGTCTCTTTTCCTGTGGGTGCTACTCTGCTGACCTATGCGATTGTAAGCGAGCTGGATTTCTCCCAGGCACTTTTGCATGTCCGGGGAATACAGTCTCTTCTTTTTGCGGCGGTCTTTGCCGTTTTTCTTCTGTATGTGCTGATCTTCTCCCTTCCGGTCAAGGATGCCTATTTTGCGGCCGGAGAAGAGAGACCCGTCAGCCGCAAGGGACTATATGGATTTTGCCGGCACCCGGGCGTGCTGATCTTCTGGGTTATCATGTTCTTCCTTTGGTTCGGATGCGGACTGTCCGCATGGTCCGCGCTGCTCTACTCCGTGCTCAATCTCGCGCTTGCCGTATATGAAGATAAATATGTGTTCCCGGAGACATTGACCAATTACCGTCAATATAAAGCGCAGGTGCCGTTCCTGATCCCGAGCTTCCACAAGAAGGATGACAGCCCGATGGATTGCAGAATCCATGATGCGGGCACCACCACAATGAATTTTCAGGATAAACTCCGCGTCAACGGCCGGAAAAAGGTCTGGGCGGAATACTGCGGGTTCCTGGATCTTTCTCTCGATGAATACATGTTTATCCAGAAGCGCCTGATGAGCGAGCAGATCAAGTGCTGGAGCCGGTCCGGGCTCGGCCGGTCTCTGCTTCACGGGCAGATGCCGGAAAGTATTGAGGATTTCCGGGATTTGTTCCCGCTGACCAGTTATAAAGATTATGCGGATGTTCTGCTTGCGAAGGATGCGGAGAAGCTGCCGGCGAAACCCATCGTCTGGATCCAGACCACCTGGGAGGGCGGAATCCGGCCGATCAAGGTCGCGCCCTATACGCGGGAGATGCTGAACACCTACCGCCATAACATTGTTGCGGTGGCGCTGCTTGCCTCCTGCAGAAAGCTCGGCGAGTTTACTGTTGAGAGCGGGGATTCCTGCCTTTATGGCGGCGCGCCGCTGCCTTATATTACCGGGCTGCTTCCTTCCGTCCTCGACGAGGAGATCCGGCTGAAGTGGCTTCCGGATACCAACGAGAATTCCGGCCTCAGCTTCGGCAGCAGGATCAAAAAAGGATTTTCCATGGGGTTAAATTACGGAGTGGATTACTTTTTTGCGATCGGCAGCGTCGCCGAATATATCACCGAGAATTTTTCAAAAATGGGCAAGTCCAAAAAGGGCGGCTCAAAGATGCATTTCTCCGTGAAAATCGCATGCCGGTACATCAAAGCAAAATATATCTGCAGCCGGGAGAACCGCGAGATGCGCCCCAGGGATATTTTCAGCCTGAAGGGATTTGTGGCCACCGGAACGGACGCCCGTTTTTACAAACAGCGTCTGGCGGATGCATGGGGCGTCATGCCCATCGAGATTGCGGCGGGAACGGAATCGACCTGCCTTGCCTCGGAAACCTGTGAGCAAAAAGGTATGATCTTTTTCCCGGACGCCTGCTTCTATGAATTCATTCCGGAGGATGAGATGCTTCATAGCCTCGCTGATCCGGATTTTGTGCCGCGCACCTGTCTGATGGACGAGGTCCGGGCCGGCGTCAGCTACGAGCTTGTGATCAGCGTTCTGCACGGAGGAGCCTTCATGCGCTACCGCATCGGCGACGTCTATCACTGCCTGAGCGCCGAGCAGGGGCAACTGCCGCATTTCACCTATGTCGACCGGATTCCGACGGTAATCGACATCGCGGGCTTCACACGAATCACCGAATTTTCCATCGGCGAGGTGATCCGGATGTCGGGGCTTACCGGTATCGCAGATTGGTTCGCCCGCAAGGAATATGATGGGAACACCCCGTTCATGCACATGTTCCTGGAGATGAAACCCGGTGCCGGCATCGTAGAAACGAATGTCCTCATGGAACACCTGACGGTTTACTTCAAACACTTCGACAGCGATTACAGCGATCTCAAAAAGATGCTGAATATCGAACCTCTCCAGATCACCGTTCTGCCGGTAGGCACGATGAATGCATTCCGGGCGGCAGAGGGCAGAGGGATCTGCCGCATCAATCCGAATCCGGTGGATGTGGCGCAGATCAAGAAAATCGCGTCGAAGCTTCAGACGGAATGCGGGGAGAAGGAGGAAAAGGCAGTATGAGCAACGTACCGTATTTATGGGTAAATATTCTGGCGCTGTGCTGCTACACGGTCCTTTTCGTTGTTTTCCTTGCCGCCAAAAAGACGCCGGAGATTCAAAGCATGATCATGGTGCTCGGCGGCTTCTTCCTTTGGACGTCCGGCTCCGTCATGATGCGGCTGCGGGTCTATCCGGGTGTCGATTTCTGGTTCTATGTTTCCATCATGTCGCTGTTCGCTCTGGCGGATCTGCTGTATATTTTCGTCTGTAATTTTACGAGGGAAAAGGGATACCTGCTCCGGATCATTTGGTCGATCGGAACGGCGGTCATGCTGGGCTTTACGGCGACGGGCATCTTCCTGAAACCTCCGGTCGTAAAAACTCTGGCGGACGGCGATCTCGTCTTCGAGTATACGATGGATGGGAAGATCATCATTCCGCTGGTCTTTATCATGTGCATCGTCGCCTCCATCGCGAAGGTCTTCGTCGACGTCATCCGCCGGAAAGGAATCCATACTCCGGGCGTGATGTCGATCCTGGCCGGCTGTGTCACGGTCGCGGTCGGAAATATCATGCAGATTCTTCCGGGAAATGTATTCCCGTGGGATACGCTCTCCGGCATTATTTTCGCCGGTTTCCTCTCCTTCGCTCTTTATCGCAAGCGCATGTTCCGCGTGGATCTGCTGATCTCCAGAGGACTGCTGACGGTGATCATCGGCTCAATGTTCCTGTTTGCTTCCTCCAATCTGATCCTGCCGTTCTACGAGCTGCTGATCGGGAAATATAAGCTGAATACCGCCACGTCGCTGATGATCATGTGCTTCACGACGGCCGTCGTTTTCATGGTCGTCTATCAGGTCGCCAAGAGCATTCTGGACGCCCTTGCCATGAAAGGCCATGAGAACCACCGCTTCATTCAGGATTTTAGTAAAGAGGTCTCCCGGAGCCTCAACATCGAACTGACGCTGAAACTTCTGGGCGATGCCATTCTCCGGGATGTTCCGGTCCGTCAGATCTTCATCTGTCTGAAAAAGGGCGGGGAATATCATCTGCGTTACTGCTCGAATCCGCTCAACGCCGAGGAATTTTCTCTTCGCGGGGATCATCCTTGCATCGAGTACATAAATAATCAAAAGGAGATCACGGAGGAAACCTGCATTCGGTTTGAGGATTTCCGCGTGAGCCCGCTATACAACTCCATGTGGCAGGAGGAGCGCCAGCTCTTTGAAAAGCTGAATATCAAGGCCCTTGCCCTGCTGATGAATCAGGATGAAGTCATCGGCGTCATGCTTTTGAGCGCAAAGGAAAAATCCAACCGCTATGCGAACTATGAGATGGAGTATATCGAAACGGCCTGCTCGATCGCCACAATCTCCATCCGGAACTGCATCCTGTACGAGAATTCCTACAATCAGGAACAGCTCTTCAAAAAGATGAGCGAATATATTCCGACAGTCATCCTGATCCGGGATAAGGAAAAAGGAAGTTACGAATTTGTCTCCGCGAATACGATGGACATCCTGGGCGTCAGCAGCGAGGAGATCGAAAAGAAGGGTCCCACGTTCCTGCCGTCTCATTTCGGGAGTGAGATCACCGAGGAAATCGATACGTTCCTACAGAAATATCCGACCCGGACGTTTTATAAAGAATTCCGCTTTGAAAAGCTCTCCACGGATGAGACCTGGTACAGCATTTACGTCACACCGGTCTTTTTCGACAATATCGTTACCCATTATGTGGCCCTGATCCGCGACGTGACGGAGGAGAAGATGAGCAAGGAACTGCTCACCAAGGCGATGAACAGCGCAGAGAGCGCCAACCACGCCAAATCCGATTTCCTCTCCCATATGTCTCATGAAATCCGCACGCCGATGAACGCCATTATCGGCATGACGAATATCGCCATGGATAAGGCGCAGGAGAGCGGAGACCCGGAGATGATCCGCAGCCTCGGCCAGATCGATCTGGCGGCAAAATTCCTGCTTGCCGAGCTCAACGATATTATGGATATCAGCCGTATCGAGAGCGGAAAATTTGTCATTCAGCATGAGCGCTTTGATCTCGTCGAAGCGCTGGAATCCACGGCCCAGATTTACGAAGAACAGACGAGGGAGAAAGGCCTCAGCTTCAAATATGAGGCGAAGGGAATGGAGCACCGTTTCCTGATCGGGGATGTGCTCATTCTGCGCAAGGTGCTCAACAACCTGCTTTCCAACTCTTATAAATATACCAAGAGCGGCATGGTCCGCTTCACGGCCGAGCAGCATATGCGCAAGGACAATATCGCGGTGATGACCTTCACCATCGAGGATACCGGCATCGGCATGACGCAGGAGTTCCTCAAGCACCTGTTTGACCCGTTTATTCAGGAATCCGCAAAGAACAGCGGAAGCGGTCTCGGCATGGCGATCTGCAAAAACCTGGTCGACATGATGAACGGCACCATCACGGTCACGAGCCAGAAGGATGTCGGCAGCAAATTCGTAGTGGATATCGCGTTTGAAATCGCCAAGGAAGAAAACGAAGAAATTGTCCATAAAAAGGAGACGGATCTCTCCATCCTCAAGGGCAGACGGATTCTGGTGGTCGAGGATGTGGAGATCAACGCGGAGATTGCCGCGAAGCTGCTCGAGAAGCAGGGGATGCTGCCCGATGTCGCCGAAAACGGCAAAGTGGCCGTCGATTATTTCCTCAATCGCCCGGTCGGGTATTACGACTGCATCCTGATGGATATTCAGATGCCGGTGATGAACGGCCTCGAAGCGGCGGATGCCATCCGCTCGCTGAGCAAATCCGACAGCACCACGGTTCCGATTCTGGCCATGACGGCGGACGCTTTCTCCGACGATGTCCGCAAATCCTTTGAGCACGGCATGAACGACCATCTGACGAAGCCGATCGATCCGCGCGTCCTCTACCGTTCCATCGCCTATTGGGTCGCCAAAAAGGATGCGCAGGCCGAATCCATCGCATAATCCATCCTAAGCGTTCCGTCTTTGCCGGAGAGAATACCGGCCATTTCGGAACGCCGCAAAAGAAAATAAAAAGTCAGCCTGTGGACAAGAGCGTCCGCAGGCTGACTTTTTTATCGGAAGGGGTATAATCTCCACGGAAAACGTTTCCGGCCTTTCTGCGGCCGGAGAGGGCGTCTTTCTTCCATAAAAAACAGCCCGCGGGGTCTTTTCCCCACGGGCTGAATTTTTTGAAAATCAATTTAGAAGATCAGTCTCTCGGCTTCATCGTCGGGAAGAGCAGCACGTCGCGGACGGAGTAGTTCCCGGTCAGCAGCTGAACCAGACGGTCGATGCCGACGCCGAGACCGCCGGTTGGCGGCATGCCGTATTCCATGGCGGTGAGGAAATCCTCATCCAGCATATTGGCTTCGTCGTCGCCCTGTTCCCGGAGTGCCGCCTGCGCCAGAAAGCGCTCGCGCTGGTCGATCGGGTCGTTGAGCTCGGAGTAGGCATTCGCATGCTCTCTGCCGGAGACAAACAGCTCGAACCGCTGGGTCATCGTGGGGTCGCCCGGCTCTTTTTTGGTCAGAGGGCTGATCTCGATCGGGTATTCGGTGACGAAGGTCGGCTGAATCAGGTTTTCCTCGACGTACTCGTCGAAGAACAGGTTCAGGATGTCGCCCTTCTTGTGGCGTTCCTCAAAGGCGATGTTGTGCTCCTTGGCGGCCTGTCTCGCCTCTTCGGTATCCTTAATTTTATAAAAGTCGACGCCGGAATACTGCTTGACGGCATCCGTCATAGTGATGCGCACAAACGGCTTGCCAAGGTCAATCTCATGGCCGTCGAAGACGACGGTGGTGCAGCCGTTGACCTTTTCGGCGCAGCGGCGGATCATCCGCTCGGTGATATCCATCATGCCGTTGATGTCGGTATAGGCCTGATAGAGCTCCAGCTCGGTGAATTCCGGGTTGTGGCGCGTATCCATGCCCTCGTTGCGGAAGACGCGGCCGATCTCATAGACGCGGTCAAAGCCGCCGATGATCAGGCGCTTCAGATGCAGCTCAAGCGCGATGCGCATATACATGTCGATGTTGAGCGCGTTGTGATGTGTGATAAACGGTCTCGCCGCGGCGCCGCCCGGGATCGTGTTGAGCACCGGCGTCTCGACCTCGAGGAAGTCCTCTTCGTCGAGCATGGCGCGGATTTCCCGAATGATCTGGGAGCGTTTGATGAAGGTATCCTTGACCTCCGGGTTGACGATCAGGTCGACGTATCTCTGACGATAGCGAAGCTCAGGGTCTTTCAGCCCGTGGAATTTTTCCGGCAGGGGAAGCAGGGATTTTGCAAGCAGCGTGATCTTTTCCGCGCGGATGGAGATCTCGCCCGCGTGCGTGCGGAAGACGATGCCCTCCACGCCGATGATGTCGCCGATATCCCATTTTTTGAAATCCGCATAGGCGTCGTCGCCCACCATATCCCTGCGGATATAGAGCTGGATGCGGCCCGTGGTATCCTGAAGATCGGCAAAAGAGGCCTTGCCCATGCCGCGTTTGCTCATGATCCTTCCGGCAAGGTGCACATGAGGGGCATCCTCCGGGGCGCTTTCTTCCGCACCCTCTTCGGCGTCGACAAAATTCTCCCGGACGCTTTTTGCGCAGGCATCGACCGGATAGCTCGTCAGCACGAACGGGTCCTTTCCGTCGGCGCGGAGGGCCTCCAGCTTGTCGCGGCGAATCTGCAGGAGCTCAGAAAGCTGCTCTTCCGTCAGTTCCTGATTCAGCTCTTCATCCATTCCATTCTCCATCCTTTCAGGAATCGTACAAAATCCAGACAATTTAATATTTTAACATATCCGGCCCCATATTACAACAAATACTTGCTTTCTCGGGGCAGGAGGGAGGATCTTCCGGCGGTTTTCAGCACGAAAAAGGCCCCGCAGACACGCCGCAGGGCCGGAAACCGTTTTTCTCCCAACAAGGACTTTATTTACTGATGGAGAGAACCTCAAATTTCGTCATGTCTCCGTTCGGAAGCACCGCCTCCGCCATCTCGCCGACCTTTTTGCCCAGAAGGGATTTGCCGACCGGGGATTCGTCGCTGATGACGTTGTTCATCGGATCTGCCTCTGTGGAGCCAACAACGTGGAATTCGCACTCGTCGCCGAAATCTAGGTCAAGGACGCGGACCGTGTTGCCAAGGGAAACGGCGTCGGTGCCCATGTCGGATTCATCCAAAATAACGACGTTCTTCAGCATGACCTCGAGATCCGCGATACGGGCCTCGACGATGGCCTGTTCGTTTTTGGCCTCGTCATACTCGCTGTTTTCAGAGAGGTCGCCGAAGGAGCGGGCGATCCGGATCTTATCGGAGACTTCTTTTCTGCGGACAGTTTTGAGCTCTTCGAGCTCGTCTTCGAGGGCTTTGAGGCCGCTTTCGGTGACAACGACTTTCTTTTCCACGGTTTTTTTCCACCTCGTATTCATAATATTATGTATTATAGCCGTAAGGGGTGCCCCTGTCAAGCGATATGGACGGGGTTCTTTTTTAAAATTAACTTTCTTATTTCGACGAAAAACAGCCCGGAAAAACCCGGGCTGCTTGATGCCGAATTTCTTTTAAATTTTAGGAAGCGGATTCTGTTTCCGCCGAAGTTTCCGTACCGGATTCCTCCGGCGTCACGTTCATCGTGGAGGAGGCGACCTCAATCGCCTTCGCAAGCTGGGTATCGAGCGTGCTGTCGAGCAGGGTCACATCAGAGAAATCGGGCACATAATCCAGCGCAACCACGTGATCCGGGGTGATGCCGGTTCCTTCCCAGGAGGTGCCGGAGCTGCACAGCGTGTAGTTGCCGACCGTGATGCGGATGGCGGAACCGTCCTCCAGCATGAACATCTGCTGCATGGAGCCGTAGCCGACGGTCTGTGCGCCGACGATTTTGGCCTTGTTGAAGTCCTTGAGGCTGGCCGCAAAGAATTCCGCGGCGCCGGCAGTCTCCTCGTTGACCAAAACCACCATCGGCAGTCCGACCTGCCTCGCGCTTGAGGTATAAAGCACTTCCGTCTCTCCGGAGGAATAGGTCACGGAGAGCAGATCCCCGGAGGGAAGCAGGCGGTCGAGCATCGTTGCAGCGGAGGAGACAAGCCCGGTGTTGACGGAGCGGACGTCGAAGATCAGCGCCGTCGCGCCGGCATCCACGGCACTCTCCACCGCCTTGACGAACTGATCTGGCGTGCTTTCGGCAAAGTCGGCGATGCGGATATAGGCGAAGTCGCCGAAGGTTGTGGAGAAGACGGTATTGATCGTCAGGGTGCGGCGGGTGATCTCCATTTCGGTATCCTCGTCGTCGCGGCGGACGGTCATCGTGACCTTCGTGCCCGCGTCGCCGGTCAGGAGCTCGGAGGCTGCGTCAAACGTATCGGCGGTGATGTCGATGTCGTCGATCTTGATGATCAGGTCGCCGGGCTGAATTCCGGCGCCGGCGGCCGCGGAGCCTTCGTAGACCTGCGTGACCTGCATGTAGCCGCTGCTTTCCATCGTAACCGAGATGCCGACGCCGGATACGGTGCCGGTCTCTGCCTTAATGTATTCGGCATATTCCTCGGCGGAGAGATAATCCGCGTATTTGTCGTTGATGCCGGCGAGGTAACCCTGCGCCACCGCATCCATCAGCGCCGTCTCGTCGATGTCGTCGCTGTAATTCTGGCGGACGTAGGTGTCGATCTCGGTGAATTTTTCGTACATGCCTTCGCGCTCGATGATACTCGATACCTTATTGTTGAAATTCCGGATCGAGAAAACCATCGTCACCGAAAACACCAGTGTCGCGGCGATGATCGTGATGGTCAGCGCCGCGCCAAGAGAGATTTTTCTGCCCATATCGTTCTCCTTGTTGTCTTGTGGGATGGGGCGGGATTGCCGCCCGGGAAATCAGGTGATGTACGGGAGAGGGTTCACGTCTTCGCCGTCGATACGCACTTCAAAATGGAGGTGCGGCCCCGTACTCCAGCCGGTGGAGCCGACCGCTCCGATCGCTTCGCCTGCCGCGACAATATCGCCTTGTTCGACGTAAATATCGCTCAGGTGGCCGTAAAGGGTGGAGATGCCGCCGCCGTGGTCGATAATAATATATGTGCCGTATCCATAGACGTAGCCGTTCTTGTTGCAGTAGTTGGTGTACATGACGGTGCCGGTGGTTGCGGCGATGACGTCATGCCCATAGATGCCGCTGCCGGTGATATCCACGCCGGTGTGGAAATCGGTGTGGTTGAAACGCCAGCCATAGTAGCTGGAGATGCTGCTGAATCCCGGGACCGGCCAGTACATCTCGCCGCCGATATATTCCGTATTGGTGGAGCGGTAGGCGGCGTAGATGGCGGCGATTTCATCCTGAACGGCATCCATCTGCGCCTGAATCGCTTCACGGTTCGCCTCGTATTCGGCCTGCATGGCGGCCAGATCCTCAACCGCCTCATTTGCGGCCGCAAGGTTTACCTGCAGAGAAGAGGTCTGCTCTTCGAGGCTCTTCTGATCGGATTCCAGCCCGGCCTTCTCCTCATCGAGTTCCGCTTTTTCCTGCTCCAGTTCCGCAAGATCGTCCCGCAGCTGCGTAACGATATCCTGGTCGTGGACGGAAATGCGCCGCAGCACTTCGACGTTGGTCAGGAATTCCGCGATACTGTCGGAGCTGAGCAGCATAATCATGCTGCTGCCGCTGTCGGAATATCCGCCGGTCATGTAGACGGCGCGGATCCTCTGGCGGAAGAGGTCCATGGTATCGCTGATGACGGCTTCCTTATCAGCGATCTCCTGTTCCTTTTCCCGGATATATTTGCCGGTCAGTGTGATTTTTTCTTCCAGAAGGGCGATCTGATCTCTGGTCAGGGAGATCTGCGTGCCGAGGTTTCTGGCGACCAGCTGTTTCGCTTCTTTTTGGGATTTTGCGCTGGAAATCAGGCCGTCGAGCTCGTCCTGTTGGTCCTGAAGCTCATCCTGCTTGTCTTTCAGGTCGTCGAGCTGATCCTTATATTCCTCTTCCTCCGCGTCCGAGATTCCATCCCCGTCGGAATCCTCTTCGTCGGATTCCTCGTCGGTGGTCTCTTCATCGGATGATTCTTCGTCGGATTCTTCGTCTCCGGTGTTGTCGATTTCGATTCCATCTCCGTTATCCGCATATGCCAAAGAAATCATTTGAAACGGGGAAGAAGAAAGAATAAGGCACAGGATGAGACAAAGAAAAAGGCGCAGAAATCTGATGGCTTGCTTGTTTTTCATCTGTGGCCTCCGTAATTATTATGATAGAAAATCTGCGGCTTGGCAGATCAGACTTTCAGATGCTTGGTCAGGAACAGGGCTCCTCCGGCCACGCCGATGCCCACGCCGCCGATCAGGAAGCCCTTGAGCAGATCCATCGCGACCGTGGAGAAAGGCACGAGGCTCGTGACAATCATGGCAAGCCAGTCGTTCTGGTTGCTTTCAATCCACCGGGCGAGGTAGTCGTAGCCGAAATACAGAAGCCCATAGGCGGCGGCCGCGGAGATCAGTCCGAGCAGCACGCCCTCCACGAAAAACGGCAGACGGATAAAGGCATCCGTCGCGCCGACATATTTCATAATATTGATTTCCTTGCGGCGGCTGAAGACGGTGATCTTGATCGTATTGCCGATGATCATCAGCGATACCGTAACCAGAATCGCCACAACGACAAGGCCGCCGACCGCGACGATCTTTTTGAGGCCGGTGATC
>DAOTHJ010000012.1:0-61468 GCA_035447605.1 Oscillospiraceae bacterium
GAAAAACGGCCGTCGCGCCGTTTTCGGCACAGAGCTCTGTCACAAACTGCTCAAGCTTGCCGCGCTCGGTGGAATTCAGCTTTTCAAGCGGCAGATCCTCCGCAAGGACGCAGCGCCGCCCGCCGTCAAAAGAGATCTCAAACGCCGCATCCGCGAGCGCATCCGCCGAAACGCTGCCGTTAAAGACGTGCAGGCCCGGGCCGGCCTTTCCGCCCATCGCAAGGCTGGCGGCGGCATCGGCGAACCGGTGCTTCCGGGCGGAGTCGCTGCCGTAGATAAAATAGACGGGCAGGGGCACCCCCAGACGGATGTGGCGCAGCAGATCGTCGGCGGTTTTAAAAATCAAGCTCTCAGCCCCTTTTTACAGTCTCCCCGCGGCAGTAAAACGTCACTCCCCCGGAACCGGCGGAGATGATCTCCCCGGCTCCGCCGAACACGCCGCCGCAGTCGATGGTGACGAGGGAACCGCACCGCAGAACGGATAGTTTCTCCATCGGCACCCCGCGGACCACGGCGATATCCGGCCGGCGGTATTTTGCTTCGATGTCCATTATATCACATCCGCCGGAATAATATAAGAGGACGGCATCCTCCGTCTCTACGGCAAAATCCTGCCCACTGAAGAAGACCGCGCGGGTTCCGTTCCCCAGCTTAACCTCCATCGGATAAAAAGCGGCCTCCGCTCCGGCGCGGGAGACGGCGGCGGGATCCGACAGCACCGCAAGCTCCGGGGTGTAGATCTCCTCCAGCCGAAGTTCCACCGCGGCATCCCCCTCCCCGGCGGATACGAGCGCGGCGACATGGTTGTTGTAATAGCCGGCAATCTTCCGGACGGAATAGGTATCGTCATACCCGAGGTTCTCCGCAATCAGGAGCGTTTGGCCGTTTGCCGTGCAGGAGACGGCCGTGCCCTCCTCAAGCGGAACGACGCGGATCTCCGTCAGACCTTTTTTGAGCACGGACTCGCCGGTCAGCCCGACGCAGAGCGCCGTCAGCGACAAAAGCACCGCCAGTTTATAAAAGCGAAGGCGCGTATGCATCAGCCTTGGCATCACAAAAAGCAGAACGGTTCCCGCAATCCAGAGAAACAGCCATCCGTTTTCCGCCGGAACGATCGACTCTGGGATCGTGGAAAACAGCTTCGCAAGGCCGATGAGCAGCGCTGAAAAGAATTCCGCCAGCTTCGCGGCTAAAAAGCCCACGGCTTTGAGCACCGGTACTTGGCTGAGCACGGCGGCCGGAATGCCCGCATAGATGGCGAGCATGGCAATCGGCCCGGCGAAGAGGTTGGAGACGAGCCCTGCAAAGCAGACGGTGCCGTAAAAGGCCGCGCAGATCGGCGTCGTGAAGCTCCACGCGGAGACGCAGACACCGATATTCTGAAGAAACAGGTCTGTCCGGCGGCGGCCCTTTTTCGTCAGGGACAAGCGCCGCGGAACCGTTTTCCAAAGCAGCAGAGACAGTGGGACCGAGCAGGTGACGACGCCGAGGCTGCCCGCCACGGACATCAGAAAGCCACAGTCGCAGGCGGCCGCCGGATCGATCAGCACAACCAGCGACGCGCCGAAGGCAAGCGAGCTCGGGGCATCCGGCTCCGAATCGGTGAGCATGCCGACATACCGCACCAGCATCATAAACGCCGCCCGCAGAACGGGCATGCCGAAGCCGGCCGCCGCCGCATAGAGAACGGTCACCGCGATCAGCAAAACGGCCCTCTTTTTTCTGCCCGCACATACCGTACCGAGCAGCTTTTCGGCAAACCAGGCGACCGCCACCATATGCATGCCGGAGACGCAGAGGATGGCCGACATGCCCGCCCGGCGGAAATGATCGGTGATCTCCGCGTCAAGATCGTCTCCGGCGCCGAAGATCATTCTCTCCAACAGGCGGAGCGGATCGCCGGAAAGATAGGTATCGAGCGAATCCGTAAACCAGCCCCGGTATGCGGCAAGAAGCGTCGCCGGCGTCACGAAGTTTTCCTGCAAGATGGCCGGCTCCCCAACGAAGGAGGCATAGGACTGAATGCCGGAAGCCCGCTCTTCGGCCCTCTCCGCAAACGTACCGCCCTCCGTGGAGCCGTCGTCCTCTTCCCCGAGAAACAGGACTTTCCCCGTGATCAGATCCCCGCGCTCCACATCGTAATCGCCGTAGCCGCTGATCCGGACCCGGATCTGCTGCGGCACACCCTGCCCATCAACCGAACGCGTGCCGACCGTAAACCTTGTGCGGCCGCTGCTGCTCTCGATCTCCTCCACCACGCCGGTGAAGGAGACCTCCTGCCCGGCGAGGGAACGGACCGGCTCATAAAACAAAAACAGATAGCCCGAAATCCATGCAAAGGCGGCGGCAACCGAAAGAGAAACCAGAAACGCGCGCCGCCCCCGCCAGACAAAGCGAAAGATCACGGAAAAGAAGAGCGCCGTCGCCGCGGCCGCCAGATCCGCGGTCAGGCTCAGGAAAGACGCGGCAAGCGTCCCGGCCAAGAACGAATATCCTGCCCAGCAAAAAGGACGCCTGATCGGCCGCTCCCGTTCCATGACTTCCAAAACTTCCATGGCTCAGGCCTCTTTCCCGATTAATTTGACATAATTATACAAAAAAACAGGGCCTTCCGCAATGCGGAAACCCCTGTTTCGGAAAAATATCCTGTTTATTCCTGCCCGTTCAGTTCCTCTTCCGCCTTCAGCTGCGCGAGATGCTCCTGATAGGCGGTCAGGATGGCCTCCTCCATCGTACGCCTTGCCTCAGGCGTGATGGGATGTACGATGTCCCGAAAGACGCCGCCCTCGTCTTTTCGGCTCGGCATGGCGACGAAAAGGCGTTCCGGCCCTTCAATGACTTTTAAGTCGTGGACGGCGAGGTCATTATCCACCGTGACGGAAACAAGGGCTTTGAGGCGGTCGTTTTGATAGGTCTTTCTGATGCGAATATCCGTGATGTTCATCTTCTGCTCCTCCTAACATGATTCTGCTATAGTATTTGGCAGAATCATCCGGGTTATGCAGGCAGAAAAAGCCGGATAAAAGCCTCCGACACGGAAAAATTTTGGCCCGGTGAGCCGTTTTCTCCGCAAAAACAGCCGGACCGGTTCCAGCACGGGGAAACTCTCCTCCAAAAGATTTCCCCTTCCATTTCGTTTTTCCGGTCCCTTCAAAAAAGAAACGGAATCAGAAAACGCCGTCTTTTCCATCGAGCTCCGTTTTGTGCTCCGCGGAAGAGTCGGCCGCGCGCCGTTCTCGGGCGGACAGCGCGAATCGCAAAATAGATGTTTCTTTTTCCGCCGGTTTGCAATATAATATTAAGATAAGTGAATATAAGCGGTTTTTTCCGCTTTTTCCGATAGAAAGCAGGCGATGATTTTGACAATCGATGAAGATCTGTTGAAACGGTGCAGGCATCTGCACTTTATCGGCATCGGCGGCTCCGGCATGTTTCCGATGGTGCAGATCCTTCACAAAGAAGGCTATTATATCACCGGCTCGGACAACAATGAGACGGAGACCACCCGCGTGGAGCGCGAGATGGGCATCCCGGTCACGTTCGGACAGTCGGCCGAAAATATTGCGGGCGCGGACCTGATCGTCCACACCGCCGCCATCATGGACGACAACCCCGAGCTGATCGCGGCGCGGGCCTCCGGCGTGCCGTGTCTTGAGCGCAGCGAGATGCTCGGGCTCCTCTCCCGCCGCTACAACCGGGCGGTCTGCGTCTCCGGCACGCACGGCAAGACCACCACTTCCGCCATGATTGCTCAGGTTCTGTTGGAGGCCGGATTCGATCCCTCCGCCTTCATCGGCGGAAAGGTCAAGGCCCTCGGCGGCAGCGGCAGGGCCGGCGGCAGTGATATCATTGTGATCGAGTCCTGCGAGTTCCGGGATACGTTTCTGCATCTTGCAAACGACATCTCCGTCATTCTCAATATCGACAACGATCATCTCGATTATTTCGGCACGATTGAGAACAGCATCAAATCTTTCCGCACCTTCGCGGAACACAGCACCGGCCCCGTGATCGTCAACGGCTGCGACGCCAACACGATGAAGGCCGTCGAAGGTCTCGACAAAGAGATCATCACCTTTGGCTGGGACAGCTCCTGCCGCTACTGGCCAAAGGACATCCGCCCGCTCGGCGGCGCCAAGAGCGGCTACACGCTGATGCGCGGAGACGAGGTGCTCGCGGAAGTGACGCTCTCGATTCCGGGAAAACACAACATTCTCAACTCGCTCGCCTGCGCCGCCGCCTGCATCTGTGTCGGCGCCGACCCGAAAGTGGTTGCCGAAAAGATCGCCCATTTCCCCGGCGCGGGCAGACGCTTTGAAATCCTCGGCGAAGTCGGCGGCGTCACAATCGCGGACGACTACGCCCATCATCCGGCGGAGGTCAAGGCCACGCTTAAAGCCGCAAAGGAGATGGATTTTCACGAGGTTTGGGCCGTGTTCCAGCCGTTCACCTACTCCCGCACGGCGATGCTGCTCGACGATTTTGTGGATGCGCTCTCGGTAGCCGACCATGTGGTCATGAGCGAGATCATGGGCAGCCGTGAAAAAAACACCTACAATATCTATACAAAAGACCTCGCCGCCAAGATTCCCGGCAGCGTCTGGTTCAACACCTTCCGGGAGATGGCCGACTACACCCTCGCCCACGCGAAACCCGGCGATCTTGTGATTACCCTCGGCTGTGGCGACGTCTACAAATGCGCCTATATTATGGTTGGGAGACCGGCTAACGGCGTATAAAACATGGCAAAGCCATGTTTTATACTGGGAGTTTTGCTGACACAAAACATCCTCGTAAAATAGACCGACAAAGCCTTATTCTATACTGGGAGTTCCGCTTCGCGGAACATCCTCGTAAAACGGATCGGCAACGCCATGTTTTATACTGGGAGTTCCGCTTCGCGGAACATCCTCGTAAAACGGATCGGCAAAGCCATGTTTTATACTGGGAGTTCCGCTTCGCGGAACATCCAAACGGATTGGCAAAGCCATGGCCATACTTGGACTTTCGCTCTGCGGAACATCCTCGTAAAATAGACCGACAAAGCCTTATTCTATACCGGGAATTCCGCTCCGCGGAATATTCTTATAGAGATCGCATAACCATATTTCGGACCGGAGGTTTTGCTCCGGAGAAGCCAAAAAACATCCGCAAAAGAAAGGATGAGCAACGATGAAACCGCTTGGAAAAGCACTCGATGAATTCCGCATTTACATCGCCGGCCAGAAGATGGAGGCCGCTGAGACCATCGGCGCGCTGATCGAAAACGGTCAGAGCGAGGAAGCCGCTGTCGAACGGGCAAAAGTCGCCGCCGGGGACATTTTTCTCGCCTATCTCCAGCAGACCGAAAAGGCACATGGGCGGGAAAGTTATGTGGATTTCGTAAAGGCCTACGCCGAGGCGCTGGCTCCGCAGATTGCCGACTGGAAGCACCGCAAGGAGAGCGCGGAGGCCGACGGCTGGACGCCTCAGATCCTTGGCAATACGGCGAAGCTCGACAAGGCCGAGGAACTCCTGACGGTCTTTACCGATATTATGGAGAACGCGCAGGAGGAATGATTTCCGCCGCCGCAGATTGACTCCGCCGGGGGTCAAAAGCGGAGACTGTGCCGATGACGTTCGGTTCTATATTCTTTTCCGCATTTTCTTGCCGTCCTACATATGGATCGCATTTTATTGAACAACAAAAAATCCCCCGGGGCTTTTTCCCCGGGGGATTTCTGTTTTATTTTGCGTAAACCGATTTCGTTTTCGCAGTCTCCATTCACGGTGCACAAAGGAAATCTTCGGCGCCTCCTGAGTATGTAGGCGGCAGGCTATATTGGGATCTGCGAGCTACCGGCGTGCGGCGGTTCCGACAAATTCAGAGCCGTAGCAGCAAGGCAACCCATCCGCCATCGGTAAGCCGTTTTTCGACGCGGAAGCCCGCATCCAGACAGGCTTTTTCGGTCTCGTCGGCGCGGGTGTCGATAATGCCGGAGACGATCAGCACGCCGCCCGGCAGGAGAAACTCCTTTACCGTCCCGAGTAGGCGAATGATCACATCCGCGACGATATTTGCGGTGACGATCTCAAACCGGCCGGAGGCCTTCTCGGTCAGGTCACCGCAGACAAATTCCGTGACGCCGGAGGTACCGTTCAGCGCGGCATTCTCCTTTGCAACCCTGACGGCTACCGGATCGATATCGACGCCGAGCGCATACGGAGCGCCGAGCAGCGCCGCGCCGACCGCGAGGATGCCGCTGCCGGTGCCGACGTCGAGGAGCCTTGTTTTTTCGGTTACGCACTCCTCGAGAAGGCGCAGACAGAGCCGCGTCGTCTCATGGGTGCCGGTGCCGAAGGCCATACCGGGATCGAGCCGGATGACCTTCTCATCCCCGGAGGGCTCGTAGGTCTCCCATGAAGGGCAGACGGCCAGCCTTTCGCCGATCTTCTGCGCATGGTAGTATTTTTTCCAGTTGTTCGCCCAGTCCTCCTCCCGCACATCCTCGGTGTGGAGCTCATAGGCAATTCCCTCCGCGGCAAACCGTTCCTTCAGGAATTCCACAGCCTCCGTGAGCGCCCGCTCCTGTTTCAAATACAGATGAATCAGGGAATGCGTGCGGTCCTTTTCCAGAAGATCCTTCTCGATCAGATCGATGTGCGCGATCTCCTGAACCTCGGCCTCGAGATCGGAATAATCCTCGATATAGATGCCGGCATCCGCCGCCATGGAGCAGATCGCCGCGGCGCGCTCGGTATCCTCGGTCGGAATCGTCACCGTCAGTTCGTTCCAGATATCGTCCATGCTCAATCTCCTTTAAAGGAATCTTTGACTTTGTCGAAGAAGCTCTTGCGCTTCGTATAGTTGCGGTCCGTCATGGATTTTTCAAACTCCCGGAGCAGATCCTTCTGCTTGCCGGAGAGATTCTGCGGCACCTCGACGACGACGCGGACATACTGATCGCCGCGGCCCCGGCTGTTGACGTACGGAATGCCCTTGTTGCGGAGCCGGAACGTCGCGCCGGACTGGGTGCCTTCCGGAATATCATATTTTACCTTGCCGTCGATGGTCGGCACCGTGATCTCGTCGCCGAGCACCGCCTGCATGAAGCTGATCGGAATATCGCACCAGACGTCGAAGCTGTCGCGCTGGAAGATCGCATCCTTCTGGACGGAGACCGTGACGTTGAGGTCACCGGCCGGGCCGCTGTTGACGCCCTCGTCGCCCTGGCCGCGCACGACGAAGGTCTGGCCGTCGTCGATGCCCGCCGGGATATCCACGGCGACCCTGCGGTTATGACGGATCCGGCCCATGCCGTTGCAGGACGGGCAGGGATCGCTTACAATCTTGCCGCGGCCGTTGCAGCGTGGGCAGGTCTTGGTCGTCTGGATGACGCCGAACGGGCTGCGCTGCTGGGCCGTCACCTGGCCTCTGCCGCCGCATTCCGGGCAGGTTTCCGGCTGTGTGCCGGCCTTTGCGCCGGTGCCGCCGCATTCCGTGCAGTGCTCAAGATGCTGGATCGGGATCTCCCGACGGCAGCCTTTGGCCGCATCCATGAAACTGAGCTGGATGCGCACGTTGACGTCGCCGCCGCGGATCGGGCCGTTCGGATTTCTGGCTCTGGTGGAACCGCCGAAGCCGAAGCCCTGACCGAAGATGTCGCTGAAGATGTCGCCGAAATCGCCAAAGCCGCCAAACCCGCCGAAGCCGCCTGCACCCGGCTGCCCGGCCCCGTAGGACGGATCCACGCCGGCCTGGCCGAACTGATCGTAACGGGCACGTTTCTGTGGATCGGAAAGCACATCATATGCCTCGCCGACCTCCTTGAATTTGGTTTCCGCAGTGGGGTCACCCGGATTCAGGTCCGGATGGTATTTTTTTGCCAAGGTGCGGTAGGCTTTTTTGATCTCGTCTTCCGAGGCACCTTTCTCAAGGCCAAGCACCTCGTAGTAGTCGCGCTTTTCCGCCATATTCTCTCACCCTTTTATGTCTTCTGATACGGCAAAGAGCGGGGATGTCCCCGCCCTGCCATTTTTATCCCCGTTGTGGAGATCAGTTGTCATTCACTTCGCGGTAATCCGCGTCGACGTAGCCATCGGTCGCTCCGGTACCGCCGGTGCTTCCGTTGTTGTTGTCGGTGCCGCCGGCCTGCGGGCCCTGCTGCTGATAGGCATTCGGGTCGCCCTGCGGCTGCTGCTGATAGATTTTTGCGGAAAGCTCATAGAATTTGTCCTGCAGTTCTTTCTGCTTCGTCTTGATCACCTCGATTTCATCGCCCTTAAGGGCTTCCTTCAAGGCATCGATCCGGCTCTGGAGAGCGGCTTTGTCGTCGGAAGAGAGCTTCTCGCCGACATCGCCGAGCGTCTTTTCGCTCTGGTAGACCATCTGATCTGCGGAGTTGCGCAGATCGATCTCCTCGCGGCGCTTCTTGTCCTCGGCTGCAAACTGTTCCGCATCCTTGACCGCGTGCTCGACATCCTCCTTGCTCATGTTGGAGGAGCTGGTGATCGTGATATGCTGGTCCTTGCCGGTGCCAAGATCCTTGGCGCTGACGTTTACGATGCCGTTGGCATCGATATCAAACGTGACCTCGATCTGCGGGATGCCTCTCGGCGCCGGGACGATGCCGTCCAGATGGAACAGACCAAGGGATTTGTTGTCGCGGGCCATCTCACGCTCGCCCTGAAGGACGTGCACTTCGACCGTGGTCTGGCCGTCGGCCGCAGTGGAGAAGATCTGGGATTTCTTGACCGGGATCGTGGTGTTGCGGTCGATGATCTTGGTGAAGACGCCGCCGAGGGTCTCAACACCAAGGGAAAGCGGGGTGACATCGAGCAGCACGAGACCTTTGACGTCGCCGCCAAGCACGCCGCCCTGAATCGCGGCTCCTACAGCCACGCACTCATCCGGGTTGATGCCCTTAAACGGATCTTTGCCGGTGACCTTCTTGACCGCATCCTGAACGGCCGGGATTCTGGTGGAACCGCCGACGAGCAGCACCTTGTCGATATCGGAGAATTTGAGTCCGGCGTCGGCAAGAGCCTTGTGAACCGGGCCCATGGTCTTTTCGACCAGGTCGGCGGTCAGCTCGTTAAATTTGGCGCGGGTGATATTCATATCGAGGTGCTTCGGGCCGGTGGAGTCGGCGGTGATGAACGGCAGGTTTACATTCGCCTGCGTCATGCCGGAGAGCTCGCATTTGCACTTCTCGGCAGCCTCTTTAAGCCTCTGCATCGCCATCTTGTCGGTGCGGAGATCGATGCCGTTTTCTTTCTTGAATGTTTCGGCGAGGTAGTTGATCAGGCGGTCGTCGAAATCGTCGCCGCCGAGGTGCGTATCGCCGTTGGTCGCAAGGACCTCGTTGATGCCGTCGCCCATCTGGATGATGGAGACATCGAAGGTGCCACCGCCGAGGTCGTAGACCATGATCTTCTGATCCTGCTCTTTATCCGCACCATAGGCGAGGGAAGCGGCGGTCGGCTCGTTGATGATACGCTTGACATCGAGGCCCGCGATGCGTCCGGCATCTTTGGTAGCCTGACGCTGGGAGTCGTTGAAGTAGGCCGGCACGGTGATGACGGCCTGCGTGACCGGCTCGCCGAGATAGGCCTCCGCGTCGGCCTTCAGTTTCTGAAGGATCATGGCGGAGATCTCCTGCGGTGTATAGTTTTTGCCGTCGATGGCAACTTTATAATCGGAACCCATCTTACGTTTGATCGAGGTCACGGTGCGGTCCGGGTTTGCGATGGCCTGACGTTTTGCGGCCTGGCCGACGACGCGTTCGCCGGTTTTGTTGAAGCCGACCACGGACGGCGTGGTTCTCGCGCCTTCCGAGTTCGGGATGACGACCGGAGAACCGGCCTCCATCACGGCTACGCAGGAGTTTGTGGTTCCAAGGTCAATACCAATAATTTTAGACATAATGTATTCCTCCAATATCTATCGATACAATTACCAAACAAAATAAAGTGTATGTGATCGGGTCATCCCCGGGGTTTTCAGTTCGCGACCTTAACCATGGTGAAGCGGATCACCCTGTCGCCGAGACGGTAGCCCTTGCGGAAGATCTCCACAATGGTATTTTCGCCGACGGTCGGATCCTCCACATGGAGAACCGCGTTGTGCAGGTTCGGATCAAAATGCTGATCCTTCGCCGGGATCTCGGTGACACCGAGGGAGGCAAAGGATTCCTCGACGGAATTGCAGATCATGTCGATCCCCTTTTTGAAATTTTCGTCGGTGCAGGGGTATTCTTTCGCCCGATCGAAGCTGTCGAGGATCGGCAGCAGTTTCGTGACGGCGTCCGCGATGGCGTCGCTGTAAATGGCATCCTTTTCGCGCTGGGTGCGCTTGCGGAAGTTATCGTATTCGGCGAGCGTCCGGAGATACCGGTCGCTCAGCTCGTCGTACTTCTTCTGAAGTGCTTCCCGGTCGGCTTTCAGGCCTTCCAGCTCCGCTTGGAGCTTTGTACCCGCCGCGGATTCCTCGGGGGCCGGCCCTTCCTTGGCCGGATTTTGTATATCGGGGGTTGGTGCCGTCTGCCCCGCGGCCTGCGGAGTACCGGCCTCTTCTCTGATCTCTTTATTCTTCATCTTCGTCACCCGTTTTCTGTTGATAAGTGATGGAAAGGAGTTTGCCCAGCTTCTCGGCAAAATACCGCAGATGCGGGATCAGCCTCGCGTAATCCATGCGCACCGGGCCGATCAGCCCGATGGCGCCGCAGTCGTTTTCGCCGATGCGGAACCGCGCGACGATCAGCGAGCTGCCGCAGAGCTCCGAGAAGCAGTTCTCCTTGCCGATAAACACCTGAATGCTGCCGGAGTTGCGGTCCAGCAGAGGACCCATATCCTCCCGGCGGTTGAGAAGTTTCATGATTTCCAAAGCCCTGTCGGAAAATTCGTTGTAGGTGAGGAGCTTTTCCTGCCCGCCCAGATAGTACTGGCCGTCGTAGGCCTCCTTGCAGAGCTCATAAATGCCGACCATCAGCGGATTAAACACCGCAGAGTATTCGCCGAGCTGAACGGAGACCGCGTGGATGAACTCTGCGCTGATCTCCCTGAGCGTCATGCCGGCAAAGCGGTCATTGGAAAACTTTTTAAAAAAGTCCGCGATGCCTGAGTTGATGCGGAAGTTGAGCCTGCAAACCTTGCTTTTGATTACGCCGTTGGAGGCGATCACCATCAGCACCACCGTGTAGCTGTCCGCCGGAACGATGTCGATGTGGTTGACCGTGACATGCGCGGGCGTGGTCGTTGCCGCAACGGTCGCGCAGCCGGTGTAATCCGCCAGCGTCTCCGCCGCATCCTGAAGAAGCCGGTCCGGGTCGGGATCGCGCACATTAAACAGCGCGTCGATGCCGTCCTTTTCTTCCTCCGTCAGCGGGCGGAAGCTCATCAGATGATCCACATAGGTGCGGTAGCCGAGATGACTCGGGATCCTTCCGGCTGAGGTATGCGGCTGTTCGAGAAAGCCCATGTTGAAAAGCAGCGCCATCTCGTTGCGGATCGTCGCCGGGGAGACATTGATTCCCGGCAGCTGGGATAAGGTCTTGGAGCCAACGGGCTCGCCGGTCCGGATATACGTCTCCACAATGGCGGCAAGAATTTTTTGTTTTCGCTCGTCGAACTGCACGCACCCGCCTCCCTTCGTTCTTCTGGATTAGCACTCTAATTGTTCGAGTGCCAACATGTATAATATACCCATTCGACGCCCGGCTGTCAATAGGGTTTTCAAAAAGTTCATAAAAATTTCAGCACTCCCGTAGGGCGTCTGCCGGATTCATTGTTTCCGGAACCTTATTTAATCATACCTATATTTATAAAAAACAGCGAACCGCCTTTTGGGGCGGCCTCCTCGGCGGGAGATGGCGGCCGCGCGGAATGAGGAAACACGTGTCTCATTATAAAAAGATAGGTTATGTAATCCGGCGGGGTCTGTGCGGGCATGGGGAAAGAACCGGAGCCGAATAGGCCGGCCCGATCTCGGGAGATGTCCGCCCGTACGGGCATAAAGAAAGGGCTTCGGGCGAAATTGCCGCAAATCCGACGCCGCCGACCGATCTATGCGGATGCGGGGAAGAAGCAGAGCCGTGCAGCCCGGCCCGATCTCGGGAGATGTCCGCCCGCGCGGGCATAGAGAAAGCGCTTTGGGCGAAATTACGGTAAATCCGATATCGCCGGCCGATAATCAGTCATGAGAAAGAACCGGAGAGAAATTTCCTTCTGCCCCATGGGACGCGTTTCAAGAAAGCAGATTTTGAGCCGCCGGGCGTGTGCGGAAGGTGCGGAGGTTCCCTCCGGGCGATAAAAAAGCCCTCTTCCAAAAAGAGAGGGCTCGTTTTTTAAATTTATACCCGTAAAGGTGCCGTGTCAGTCCTCCGGCTCGGGGCCGAAGACACGTTCCACCAGTTCCGCATACTCACGCCAGGCAGGCGTGGCGGAAAGCTCCGAGAGCGCGCGCGCCATCGAGCGGTAGTACCAGGCCTGCTCCTCCGGGTCCTTGCAGTGGAACCTCCGCCAGAGATCCGGCCCAAACGTCTCGTAGTCCCGGGCGACGGCGCGCATGTTGGAGAGTTTATCCCCCAGCGCGACGATCTTCGCATCCCGCTCCGCGGAGGCAAGGTGCGTGACGGCCTCCTGCTTCCGGATCTTCCAGGTCAGTTCCGCCGGCATGTTCTCCCGCTTGTTCTCGCTCTCCTCCGCCACCAGCGCGGCCACCCGTTCGCCGAAGTGCAGGCGCAGTTCTTCCTCCGTCACACCGGCGTCCTCCACCACGTCGTGCAGCAGCGCGGCGGCGAGAACCTCCGGATCGTTCGTGACGGTCGCGGCGACGGCGGCCGCCTCCATCGGATGAAAGATGTACGGCATCCCGGTCGCTTTGCGGAAGACGCCGCTGTGTTTCTCCGCGGCGAAAAGCAGCGCGCGGTTGAGCAGGGCGAAATCATAATTCTCCGGTCTCTGTGGCATGGGCATCCTCCTCTCTGAGCATGAGCATGGTTTGGGAATCCGCCGTCCGGAATCGAAGCCCTCCGGCTCGGGGTTGTTTATGAGCATAGGTGGGCTCTCCGCATGGGGCGAGGATGCCCGCAAAACGCCGAAAGGCCGTTCTGCCGACAGATTCTTCCCCGCAAACGGCGTTTTTTCCGGCCGGGCGGCGGGCTATCCTCTCAAAATTCAAAGGCCGGCTTATCGAAATCCTTCGGCTCAATAGCCGAGCGGCTCGCCCACCAAAATGACCTTGATGCGTCCCGGAAGCCGCTGGAAGCCGAATGCCGTGTAGGTGCAGCAGATGCGGTCCGGCGAGAGGCAGTCCTCGCACTTCCCCGTCACGGTACAGGGCGTCTTTTTGCAAAGGCGTACGGCGTTCCTCGGCGCGGCGATGGTGCGGACGCGCGCGACGGCGGCATCCATATCCGGCACGACCTTGTTGATTCCGGAGACGATCAGCACATGCTCCGGCCCGAAGATCATCGGCGCGACGCGGGTGCCGATCCCGTCGACCTGATAAATCCAGCCGTCCTCCGTGATCGCGTTGGCGCTCGCGAGGAACCAGTCGGCTGCAAAGCACTGCTGGTACAGCTCCTCTTTTTGTTCTTTGGTGAGGCCCTCCTGATAGCGGTCAAGGAAGCGATACTTCTCCGAACGGAGCAGGTCGAGGATGCCCGTCTCATCAAGCGTCACCGAGCCGCCGACCGCCGTGATGGCGCCCTCCGGAATCAGCTCTTCCACAAGGGCTCTCGCCTCTTCTTTCGTCTCCACATACATGGCATCCATACGGTTGCGTTTCAGTGCCTCCAGCACCGTGGAATATTCGGTCTTTTCCATGGCTTTTCTCCTTTCAGCGGAGCAGCAGGTCCCGCAGCCCCGCGACATCATTCACAAAAAACTCCGGCCGGCAGGCCCTCAGATCCTCCTCACGGCCGTATCCGTAACCGACGGCCACCGCGGCAAGACCCTTTTCGTGGGCCGCCAGAATATCCATCTCACGATCGCCGACCATCACGGCCTCCCGCTTTGTCTCCAAAGTGAGACCGAGCCGGCGAAGGGCCTCTTTTATAACTCCCTCCTTGGTGTCGCAGCTCCCGTCGAGCGAGGCGCCGACCGTCTCGTCAAAATACGGCAGAAGGCCGTAATGCTCAAGAATCTTGACGCAGAATTCCTCCGGCTTTGCGGAGGCAAGGGCAAGTACTTTACCCTTTTCCTTCAGGGCGGCCAGCATCTCCGGCACGCCGTCGTAAACTTTGTTTTCATAAAGGCCGACGGTGCTGAAGCGCTCCCGGTATTTCTCGATGAGCTTCTCCGCAAGCTCCGGGGCCACCCCGTAATTTTTGATATACAGATCGCGCAGCGGCGGGCCGATGATTCCGCTGAGCGTGTCCTGGTTTGTTTCTTCATAGCCGCAGAGCGCCTTGAGCGCATAGTTAAAACTTTTGGTGATGCCCTCAAACGAATCGGTCAGCGTTCCGTCGAGGTCAAGCAGAATATAAGTAAAAGACATTATTGGGTTGTTTCCTCCACTTTAAATATAGCCGCAGCCGCGGATTTCTCCGCGGGGCGGCGGCCGACAAGCTCGGCGGCAAGGCGAAGAGCCTCCTCCGCAGCCTGCCTGCGCACGGCATCCCGGTCGCCAGAAAAATGAAATTCCCGCGTGAGGTTGCCCCAGTCCGTATCGGCGCCGACATAGACGAGCCCCACGGGTTTCCCTTCGTCGCCGTCCGGTCCGGCAAGCCCGGTGACGGAGACGCCGACATCCGCGCCCAGAATCTTCCGGACGCCGGACGCCATCTCATGCGCGGTCTGGGCCGAGACGGCGCCATACGCATCGAGCGTCTCCCGGCGGACGCCGAGGAGCTTCTCCTTCGCTTCATTGCAGTAGGTGACGGCGCTGAACCGGAGAACCTTCGACGCTCCCGGGACGGAGGTGATGCGCTCCGCCACCATGCCGCCGGTACAGCTCTCGGCCGCAGAGACGGTCAGGCCCTGCTCCTTCAGCAACTGAACGAGTTTTTCTTCGCTTGTTTCCACCGCAATCCCCTCCAATTCGTATATTTTTTATAAAATAATACAGAAAGGGCGCCTTCCGTGCAGGTTCTGCGCTTCCGGCGCCATATCCGTTTTTATTCTTCCGTCTTATCCTTATCGTCCAGTACGACGGCGATGTGCAGTTCATCCAGGGATTTCTGTTCAACCTCGGCGGGGCACTGCGTCATCAGTTCGGTCGCGGTCTGAACCTTCGGGAAGGCGATGACGTCGCGGATGGTATCCTTTTTGAGCATCAGCATGACGAGGCGGTCAAGGCCGAACGCCATTCCACCGTGAGGCGGCACGCCGTATTTGAAGGAATCCAGCAGGAAGCCGAAGCGCCGGTAGGCCTCCTCCTCAGAGAAACCGAGCCCGGTGAACATCTTGGACTGCACAACCGGGTCGCTGATTCGGATCGAGCCGCCACCGACTTCGCACCCGTTCATGACCATATCGTAGGCGCGGGCGTAGCAGTCCTCCGGGTGAGTCGTCAGGCGGTCCTCGTCGCCGGGACGCGGGCAGGTGAAGGGATGATGCATCGCCATCCAGCGGTTCTCCTCATCGGACCACTCAAACTGCGGGAACTCGGTGATCCAGAGCAGATCGAACGTATCCTTCGGAATCAGGCCGAGCTCGTTGCCGAGCGCAAGGCGGAGCTGGCCGAGGCTTGTACAGACGATATCGCTGCGCGGATCGGCCACAAGGAAGATCACGTCTCCTGTCTCGGCGCCGAGGCGCTCGCGGATCGCGTTCTTTTCCTCTTCGGTCAGGAATTTCTCATAGCTGGAGCTCTCGCCTTCCGGCGTCAGGCGGGTCCATGCGAGGCCCTTGGCGCGGTAGGTTTTGACGAGCTCGGTCAGCCTGTCGATTTCTTTTCTCGTAAATTTGGCGGCGGCGCCCCTCGCGTTGATACCGCGGACGGAGCCCTTTCCGTTTTCCAGCGCGCCGGCGAAGACTTTGAATTCGCAGCCCGCGAGCAGGTCGGAAAGATCCTGAATTTCGAGGCCGAAGCGGGTATCCGGCTTGTCGGAGCCGTATCTTGCCATGGCCTCGTTGTATTTCATACGGCGCAGCGGCGTCTCGATGTCGATGTCGAGAATCTTCTTAAAGACGTATTTGACGAAACCCTCATTCATCGTCATGACGTCCTCTTCCTCGACGAAGCTCATCTCCATGTCGATCTGGGTGAACTCGGGCTGGCGGTCGGCGCGGAGATCCTCGTCGCGGAAGCAGCGGGCGATCTGCATGTATCGGTCGCAGCCGGAGAGCATCAGCAGCTGTTTATAAAGCTGGGGGCTCTGCGGCAGGGCGTAGAAGCTGCCCGGATGGACGCGGGAGGGGACGAGGTAGTCTCTGGCGCCTTCGGGCGTGGACTTAATCAGGCAAGGGGTCTCCACTTCAAGGAAACCGTTGTCATCATAGTAATCGTGCGCGCACTTGACGATCTTGTGGCGCATCATCAGAGCGTCCTGCATCTCCTTTCTGCGGAGGTCCAGAAAGCGATACTGCAGGCGGAGCATCTCGCCGGTCTTGATGTTGTCGGCGACTTCAAAAGGCGGGGTCGCGCTCTTGGCGAGAATCTTCATCTCGGTGACGAAGATTTCAATTTGGCCGGTCGGGATCTCGGTGTTGACGGATTCCCTCCGGCGGACGGTACCCTTGACGGCCAGGACGAATTCCGCCCTGACGGAGGCGGCATCCGCAAAAATGGCGCGGTCGGTGCCGTCGCCGAATGCGAGCTGCACGATGCCCGTGCGGTCGCGCAAATCAATGAAAATCAGGTTGCCGAGATCGCGGGTCTTCTGCGCCCAGCCGAACGCGGTGACTTCCTTTCCGATCTGTTCTTCCGTAAATTCCCCGCAGTAGTTGGTGCGGCTCCATCCAAAGACCATAAAACTTCCTCCGATTTATCTTCTGACTGAATTTTTTGCAAAAGCGGCGCGGCTCAGATATCCTCGAGCGCCTCGCACAGGCTGTCGATCCGCGTATTATAAAGATGATCGGTGAAACTGTCGAATTTCACCTTTTCTTCCGTACCGTCCTTCATATTCTTGACGGAGGCCTCTTCCGCGGCAAGCTCGTCGTCGCCGATGATGCAGGAAAATGCCGCGCCGATCTTATCCGCATATTTCATCTGGGCCTTGACGCTGCGGTTGTTGAGATCGCAGGCGGCATAGAAGCCCTCTGCACGGAGCCCGGCGCAGAGCTTCGCCGCTTCGATGCCGGCGGTCTGCCCGATGGAGCCGATGTAGATGTCGATGGGCGCCGTGGGCGGGAACTCGGCCCCGGAGGCCTCCATGACGAGCAGCAGCCGCTCGATACCCATGCCGAAACCGATCCCCGGAGCGGAACTGCCGCCGAGCATCTCGACAAGGCCGTCGTACCGCCCGCCGCCGCAGACCGTGCCCTGTGCGCCGATCTGGGTCGAGACAAATTCAAAAACCGTTCTTGTATAGTAATCAAGGCCGCGGACGATCGTCGAGTTGACGGTGTAGGCGATATCCATGGCGGAAAGCCGGGCCTTGAGATCCTCAAAATGCGCCTTGCAGTCGTCGCAGAGAAATTCCAGAATCGTCGGAGCGCCTTTCGCGGTCTCCTGACATTCCGGGCATTTGCAGTCGAGAATCCGCATCGGGTTGCGCTCGAGGCGGCCGAGGCAAGTCTCGCAGAGATGATCTTTTCTCTCGGTAAAATAGGCTTTCAGGGCCTCGTGATACGTTTTGCGGCATTTCGGGCAGCCGATGGAGTTGATCTCGAGCCGGATCCCTTTGGCGCCCAGCTCGTCGAAGACCTGAGAGGCCAGCGCGATCATCTCGGCATCCGCGGCCGCGCTCTCGGTGCCGATGCACTCCGCGCCGAACTGATGGAACTCGCGGAGGCGCCCGGCCTGCGGTTTTTCGTAGCGGAAGCAGCTCGTGAGATAGCTCACCTTGAGCGGCAGCGCGCCGCCGAGCAACCCGTGCTCAATCACGGCCCGCATGGCGCCGGAGGTACCCTCCGGACGCAGGGTCAGGGAGCGGCCTCCCTTATCGCTAAAGGTGTACATCTCTTTTTCCACCACGTCGGTGGAATCGCCGACGCCGCGGGCAAACAGCTCGGTATGCTCAAACGTCGGGAAGCGGATCTCTTTGTATCCGTAAAGCTCGGCGGTGGAAAGCACCGTCCGCTCGACGTACTGCCACTTTCCGCTCTCTTCGGGAAGAATATCCTGCGTGCCCCGCGGAGCCTTGGTCAGAATTGCCATAGTATGAAACTCCTTTTTTCGGAATGGATTATTTGACGAGATCGCGCCAGTCAAGATCGCCGCGCTCCAGTGCATGGATCAGCGCCTCGGCCGTGGCGATGTTGGTGGCGAGCGGGATGTTGTGCACGTCGCACAGGCGGATCAGGCTTGCCTCGCCCATCTCGTAGGAATTATAGGCCATCGGATCACGGAAGAACAGCAGAAGGTCGATCTCGTTGCAGGCGATCCGGGAGGCCACCTGCTCCACTCCTCCCTGCGTACCGCTCAGGAATCTGGTGATGGAAAGACCGGTCGCCTCCGAGACGACTTTTCCGGTTGTTGCGGTGGCGCAGAGCTTATGTCTGCCGAGCACGCCGCTGTATGCGATGCAGAACTGGACCATCAGCTCTTTTTTGCTGTCCTGTGCAATCAGCGCAATATTCATAGAAACCTTCCTTTCCGCCCGAACCGTCAGCCGGGCCACACTATAAAATGGTTATTTGAAATCAAGCGGCACCCGTTCGCCGCAGAGGCGGGATGCGAGATCGGAAAACGCTTTTTTGTTGGGGCTGTCTTCGGGAAGCGCCGTGCCGGAAGCGGCGGCGGCCCGGGTCTTTGCGTCCTCCCAGATCACGCCGATGAGCTGCACGCCGGCGCCGTCGATCACCTGATCGAGGTTTTCGAGCGGCGAAAGCTGTTTGGGCTTGCGCGGACAGCGCTCGATGACGAGGTGAAGATCCGCAAGGCCGAGGCTTCGCATGGCATCGGAGGCCGCCCTCGCGCCGCGCATGGAGGCGGGATCCGGCGTCGCAACGACCAGCGCCTCATCCGACGCGGCCGCCGCATATGCGAGCTCATAGCCGATACCGGCCGGGCAATCCAAAAGAATGAAATCATACTCTTCGGCGAGTTCCTCCGCCAGTTCCGAGATCGCCGTCGCCGGAACCGCCGCGGGCTTGGCCGCCGCACAGATCACGGAGAGGTTTTTCTGAAACGGGCAGGAACAGACCGCCTCCCGCGTCTTGCAGGAGCCGCGCATCACGTCGCCGAGATCAAAGACGAGGTTCTCCGTCACGCGGAGGGCGACATCCAGCGCGCGAAGGCCGGAATCCAGCTCCACAAGAAGCGTGCGCCGGTTTTTGGCCGCCAGAGCCTCGCCAAGAAACGCGCAGACCGTGGTTTTTCCCGCTCCGCCTTTTCCGCTCGCGATAAGGATCACCTTCGCCAAGATCCGCGCCTCCCCTGTTCCACACAATTATTCAGTTTATTATATCAATTAAGAGAAAAGTTATCAAGATCCTTTCAAAAAACCGTTTTTCTTTTGATCGGAATATCTGCCCGGCCACACACGCAAAAAGCAGCCCGGCCGCCGTTCCCTGAGCCCTTAAAATCCGAATTTCGTCTCGTTGACAAGAAGAAAATTTCAGTTTATAATACAGAGCATAACTTAAAAAAGCGCAGGCTGTGAAGGAAAGAACCGTTTTTCGCGCATCGCAGAGAGCCGCCGGAAGCTGAAAAGGCGGTATGTGGGGAGGCGGGGGCCGTTTCGGAGCCTCCGGGAGAAATTCCGGCGTGATTTTCCGCGTTAAGGGAAAACGAGAGGCCGCCGCACAAAAGGCGCGCGGCAATGCGGGTGGTACCGCGGAGCATTGTCTTCGTCCCGATTGCGTGGGAGGAAGGCATTTTTTTATCATCGGATTCAATTTATCTTTGAAAGGATTTGATCGTTTTGGAGTGGATGGGTCTCAACGACATCCGAGAGAGCTTCCTCGCATTTTTTGAAAGCAAGGGCCATCTGCGTCTGCCGAGCTTTCCGCTGATCCCGAAGGACGACAAGAGCCTTCTGCTGATCAACTCCGGCATGGCGCCGCAAAAGAAGTGGTTTCTCGGGCAGGAGGAACCGCCCTGCCACCGCACTACCACCTGCCAGAAATGCATCCGCACGCCGGATATCGACAACGTCGGCAAGGACGACCGCCACGGCACCTATTTTGAAATGCTCGGGAACTTTTCCTTTGGGGATTACTTCAAAAAAGAGGCCATCCGCTGGGCATGGGAATATTTCACCGAGGTCATCAAGCTCCCGGCGGACAAGCTCTACGTCACCGTCTATGAAGAGGATGACGAGGCCCATGACATCTGGCACAACGAGATCGGCCTCTCCGAGGATCGCATCTTTCGTTTCGGCAAGGAGGACAACTTCTGGGAGATCGGCTCCGGCCCCTGCGGGCCCTGCTCGGAAATCTACTTCGACCGCGGCCCGGAACACGGCTGCGGCAGACCGGACTGCACCGTCGGCTGCGAGTGCGACCGCTACATCGAGGTCTGGAATCTCGTCTTCTCTCAGTTCAACTCCGACGGCGAAGGCCACTATGAGCGCATGGCGCACCCGAACATCGACACCGGTATGGGCCTTGAGCGCCTTGCCTGCGTGATGCAGGGCGTGGACAACCTCTTCGAGGTCGATACCGTCCAGAACATCATGAAGCACATCTCCCGCATCGCCGGCATCAACTACCACGACGACCCGAAAAAGGACGTCTCCCTGCGCGTCATCACCGACCACGTCCGCTCCACCACCTTTATGATCGCCGACGGCGTCATGCCCGCCAACGAGGGACGCGGCTATGTGCTCAAGCGCCTGCTCCGCCGGGCCGCCCGCCACGGCAGACTCCTCGGCATCAACGAGCCGTTCCTTTATAAAGTCGTCGATACCGTCATCACGGAAAACAGAGCCGCCTACCCGGAGCTTGCCGAACACGGCGACTATATCAAAAAAGTCATCCTCTCCGAGGAGGAGCGCTTCTGCCGCACGATCGACTCCGGCTTTGAGCTCCTGAACGCGGAGACCGACGCGATGGAGGAGGCCGGCAGCACCGTCCTCTCCGGTGAAGTGGCGTTTAAACTCTATGATACTTTCGGCTTCCCGCTCGATCTGACCGAGGATATCCTCATCGAAAAGGGCATCACCGTCGACGAGGAGGGCTTCAAGGTTCTGATGGACAATCAGAAGCAGATGGCCCGCAGCGCCAGAGCTTCGGCCAACGGCGTCAGCTGGGTGGACGACGCACTCTCCGTGCTCGGCTCCCAGAAGACGAAATTCGTCGGCTACAACCGCATGGACAGCGCTGCCCGGATCCTCGCAATCCTCAAAGACGGCGAGCTTTCCGAGGAACTGTATGCCGGTGAAGAGGGCGTCGTCGTGCTCGACTGCACGCCTTTCTACGCAGAAATGGGCGGACAGGTCGGCGACCGCGGCACCATCTCCGACGGCACCTCCACCTTCAACGTCACCGACTGCAAGAGGTCCCCGACCGGGCAGTATATGCACATCGGCGTCATGGAGAGCGGCACCCTGCATAAGGGCGGCGAAGTGCGCGCCCGTCTCAACGAGGCCATTCGCCGCGCCACCATGCGCAACCACACCGCCTGCCATCTGCTCCAGAAGGCCCTTCGCGAGGTGCTCGGCGAGCATGTGCATCAGGCCGGTTCCTATGTGGATGAGCACCGCTGCCGCTTCGACTTCACCCACTTCTCCGCGATGACCGCGGAGGAGATCAAGGAGGCCGAGGACATCGTCAACGATATGATCCTTCAGGCTCTTGACGTCGACATCAGCGAGATGCCGATCGACGAGGCCAGAAAACTCGGCGCCATGGCCCTCTTCGGCGAGAAATACGGCGACGTCGTCCGTGTGGTCAACGTCTCCGGGCGCTCGATCGAGTTCTGCGGCGGCACGCATATCGAAAACACCAGCCGCATCGGCCTCTTCAAGATTCTCAGCGAATCCTCCGTCGCCGCCGGCGTCAGAAGGATCGAGGCCACGACCGGTACCGGCGTTCTGGAATATATGGACCAGATGAACGCCATGATGGAGGAAACCGCCGCCACCCTGAAAGTCAACGGCCTCTCCGAGATCCCGGCCAAGGTCTCCGCCCTCGCCTCCGAGCTTCGGAACCGCGAGAAGCAGATCGACGCCCTCAACGATAAGCTCGCGGAGCTGCGCGTCGAGACTCTGATCGCCGGTGCGAAGAACGTCGCAGGTTTTAAATTTATCGCCGCGAAGCTCGAGGACGTCCTCCCGGACAGCCTGCGCATCATGGGCGACCACATTAAATTCAAGGCCGAGGATGCCATTGCCGTTCTCTTCTCCGTCTGCGGGGAAAAGGCAACCATTTATGTCGTCTGCGGCATCAGCGCCCTGAAAGCCGGCGCCAACGCGGGCAAGATCGTGCGCGAGATCGCCTCAATGTGTGGCGGCTCCGGTGGCGGCAGACCCGACGGTGCGATGGGCGGTGGAAAACCCGAGCTCGTCAACGAGGCCCTCGCCTCCGCGGCGGAAATCGTCGAGACGCTGCTGCTCAATAAATAACAGAAGCGCCTGTCCGTAACTCTGCGGAACGGCAGGAATTTTCTCCGGTTGTGGCAAAAGTTTGCTTCCTCCGGCAATGAAGAAGTTTTTCGTTCTGCGAGGCAGCCAAATTCCCTAAAAACTGTTGTGCGGGCCGGGTGTTCCATTCCTTTATGGAAACGGCCGAATTTCGACAAAAAGAACGTTTTAAAATTATCACCGGCGGTACCGGAGAAAGGAGAATCCGAATGGAGGACTGCTTATTCTGCAAAATTGCCGCGGGAGAAATCCCCTGCAAAAAGCTCTATGAGGACGAGCGGGTCCTTGCCTTTTATGACATCAACCCGCAGGCGCCCGTCCATTTCCTCGTCATTCCGAAGGCGCATATCAGCGGCGCCGACAGGATCACTCCGGAAAACAGCGAGATCGTCGCCTATATCTATGAAGTGATCGCGCGCCTCTGCAAAGAACAGAACGTGGAAAGCTTCCGCGTCGTCACCAACTGCGGTATCGACGCCGGGCAATCCGTGCCGCATCTGCACTTCCATGTACTGGGCGGCCGGGAACTCGGCTGGCCTCCGGGCTGACGGACAGCCTTTTGGACAAAACATGCAAACATTATAAAAAGACCGACGGGCAAAATCCGTCGGCCTTTTATTTTTTATGTCGCGGGGTAGTCTCTCCGGAATGTTTTATCCGTGGCCGGACGCTCGCCATGCGGAGACCATTCTTGCTCCCAAACAGGCGCGTTCTCCGTCAGACGATAATCTCCACCGTGCTGCCGCCCGTGCGTTTCTTGCGGACGACGATCTGCCGGTCGATCCGGTCCTTCAGCTCCTCCACATGGGAGATGATACCGACAATCCGGCCGCTCTCCGTGATGCCGCAGAGGGCGCTCACTGCCTTTTCCAGCGATTCGCTGTCCAGAGAGCCAAAGCCCTCGTCGACAAACATGCTGTCAAGCTTAACGCCGCCGGATGCGGAACGCACCTCGTCGGAGAGGCCGAGTGCGAGCGAAAGCGATGCCTTGAAGGATTCCCCGCCGGAAAGAGAGGATGCGCTGCGGCGGGTGCCGTTATAATGATCGACGACCTCCAGCCCGAGGCCGCTCTGGCTGACATGATTGTCGGCCTCCGCCTGACGCGCGAGCTCATACTGGCCGCCGCTCATCTTCATCAGCCGGATGTTGGCGCGGGCGATGACCCTGTCGAAATACGCCGTCTGGACGTAGGTCTCGAGCGTAATCTTCTCCTTGCCGCCGACCGCTCCGTTGGCGGTACCGGAGAGCGCGTTCAGCATGGCCGAGCGGTTTTCCGCCTCATGGAACTGCGGGCAGAGCGCGCGCAGGGATTCACCGGCAGTGCGGTTTGTATGGAGGCGGGTAACGGCCCCGTCTCTCGCACCGGAAAGAGCGCTCTTCTCTTCGCGCAGGGCGGCGATTTTCTCCTCCAGCGCGGCGAAATCGGCCGGTTCTTTGCCGGAAAGCTGCTTTCCGAGCGCCTCCGCGGCGGCTTTTTTCTCCGCGAGAGTCCGGGCAAGCTCCTCCTTCGCGAGACGGGCATCCTCGAGCGCCCTCGCGGCCGCGGCCTTCTGCACATTCAGCGCGGCAAGCTGTTTTCGCGCCTCCTCCTCGGAAGGGAAAGCGAGGCTTGCGGCGAGCTTTTGGATCTGTTCCTTTTTTGCCGCGAGCAGGGAAGCATCCGTCGCCGCGGTTTTCTCCCGCTCGGCGATGCCATCGGCGCATTTTTTCTGTTTTTCTTCCCGCTCCGGGATATCGGCGGCAAGGACTTTTTTGCGTGAGCATGACGCTTCAAACTTTGTCAGGCTTGTTTTGAGCACAAGTTCCCGTTCCTGTTTGGCCTTGAGCACGGCGAGGCTTTCCTCCTCCAGCTTCTCAAACGGAGCGTCGATGCCCGCGCTTTTTGCGGCGGCAAGCACCTCTTTTCGGAGTTCCGCCTCCCGGGCGGCGGCGGCTCCGGCTTCTGCGCTTTCGCCATGGGCAAGGCTCTCTGCCGTATCCCTCAGACGTTTAGCCGCCTCGAGCTCAAAATCTTTTGGAACCGTATTCGCCTGTTTCGCCGGTGCGGGGTGGCTTGCGGAACCGCAAACCGGGCAGGGCTCTCCCTCTTTTAGCCCGGAGGCGAGAATACCGGCCTGTCCGTCGAGATAGGCGTGTTCCATGACCCGACAGGTATCGGAAGCGGCCCGGTACTCATCCATCGCCTTGAGGTAGGACGCCTGTTTCTCCGAAAGCTTCCGGGCGGCCGCGTCATGATTTCGAATACGCTCCAGAAGGCCCTCCACCTGCTCCCGCGCGGCGGCGGACCGCTGAATTTCCGCTTCACAGGCGACCTTCTCCGCCTCCGGTTCGCCGAGGGCGGCAAGTTCGGCCTTCTCCTCCGCCGTCTTTTCCGTAAAGGTTTTCAGCTTTTCATTCGCGTCTGCAATCTCGGTTCCCAGACGCGCGGCTTCGGCGGCGAAGTTTGCCGCCTCCTGCCGGAATTTTGTCAGTTCGGCGTACTGCGGCAGCGCCGCCTCGGCCGCCGCGATTGTGCGGGCGAGCGCCTCCCGCTCCGGCTCCCGCGACAAAAGCTCCGCATACTCCGCTTCAAGGGTCGAGAGCTTCGGCCCGTTTTCTGAAAGGAACTGTTCCGCCCCGGCGATCTGCCCGCGGATTTCGGATTCCCTTTTTGCCTCGGATTCCCGTTTTTCGGCCTCCGAAAGCGCCGATTCCACCGCCGTCAGCTTTGCGGAAAGGCTTTCCACTTCCGCGGCGTTTCCCTCCGCAAGCTGCTCCAGCAGTTCTGCCGCCTGCTCCGGTGAGACGAGCGCCTTCGCCTCCTGCATCGCGGCCACCTGCGGCCAAAGAGGATTTTCCTCCGAACAGACCGCGCCCAAAAGATACTGAACCGCGGACTGCCCGAGGCGCTCATAAACCGCACGCTGCCGCGCCGCTTCGTCTTTTAACGCGAATTGCAGGTCGCGGTAAAGGCCGGTCTGGAAGATATCCCGGAAGATGCGGCCGCGGCTCTCCGTATCGGCGTTGATGAGCTTGCGGAAATCGTCCTGCGCGATCATGGCAATCTGCAAAAACTGCCCGCGGTCGACGCCGAGAAGCTCCGTGACGGCCTTGGTGACATCCTTGTACCTCGTCACCACATGCCCGTCCGGATACGTCAGCACGGCATCGGCCTTCTCGACGGTCGTGCCCTCGCCTCTCGTCTTCGGGCGCTCGTACTCCGGGCTGCGCCGGACCGTATATGTTCTGCCTCCGGAGAGAAATTCCATTTCAACGAAAGTCGGCGTTCCGGCCTCCGCATACTTGCTGCGGAGCATCTCAGGCTTCCGGTCGCCGCCGCTCGCCTCCCCAAAGAGGGCAAAGGTGATCGCGTCGAAGATTGTGGTCTTTCCGGCGCCGGTATCCCCGGTGATCAGATAAAGGCCGCTGTCGCCGAGCTTCGAGAGGTCGACGGCCGTCTCTCCGGCGTAAGGGCCGAATGCGGACATCGTCAGATATAACGGTCTCATTCCTCCGGCCTCCAAATCTTCTCGATGATGGGGGTGAGAAAGGCCTGTTCCGCCTCCGTCAGCCCCCGGTTGTTCTGCTTTTCAAAAAGTTCCCCAAAGAGCTCGAGCGGCGTCTTTTTCTCCGGATTCTCCGCCTGCCCGATCTCACGGACCGCACCGGTGCGCAGGTTTTTATAGTCGAGCTTCATCGCGTTCGGATAGACGGTCTGGAGCCTTGCCATGGCCTCGGGGATCTCCTCCTCATCCGTGAGCGTGATATGCAGGTAATCCTCCGTCGGCGTACCCTCGTACTTCCGGCGGTCGGTCAGCTCCTCGTAGGCGCCGCTGATCTCCCGCAGATCCCGCAGCGGACGAAGCGGAAGTTTCCGGACGGAGACGTTCCCCTTTTCGCGCAGTTCCACGACGGAGAGCGTCTTGTCGTCCTTCGCTTCGGAGAACGAGTATTTGAGCGGCGTTCCGCAGTAGCGGACGTATTCCGCGCCGGCACTCTGAGCGGTATGTAAGTGGCCGAGGGCCGCATAGTCGAAGCCCTCAAAGGCCGACGCGCCGATCTGATCGAGGCCGCCGACCGAGACTTCCTCGGATTCACAGCGGGCCGAGCCGGTCAAAAACTGGTGCGCGACGGCGACGTTGCGGATATTCCTGTCGAGCGGCAGCGTCTCCACAACGGCCCGGAAGGCGCTGTCGTAGGAGGAGCAGTCCGCCTCCGGAAGAGCTGCCCGCACAATTGCAGGCTTCAGGAACGGGATCATCCAGACAGAGAGAGGGCCGAATTCATCGGAGAGGACGACCGGCTCGATGACGCCGTCATAGACGGGCGAGAACCAGACGCCGCGGCCGCTCATCAGATGGGCGCCGAACGCCATTCGGTCCGCGGAATCGTGGTTGCCGCTGATGACAAACACTTTGACGCCCTTATCCGCGAGGCCGGTGACAAAGGCGTCGAAAACCGAGACCGCCTCCGCCGGCGGAACCGGTTTGTCGTAGACGTCGCCGGCAATCAGGACGGCATCCGGCCGCTCCGCATCCGCACAGGCGAGGATCTCGGCCAGAATCGCCTGCTGGTCTTCGAGCAGGGAAAATTCGTTGAGCCGCTTGCCGATGTGCAGATCGGCGAGATGAAAGAACTTCATCCGCAAAAGGCCCCCTTTCCGTGAAACAGGCTGATAAGAAAATTATACCTGATTTTCGCCCGTTTGCAACCGCGCGATGGTACAAAAACGACCGAACGGTCCCGGCGGAGCGGCACTCGCCCCTGACGGCCGCATCGGATGGAAAAAATGCCGGGAATGCGCTCCGCCGGAAAGGCTCCGCAGGAACATCTCTCCCGACGGGAAACTCTGTTTCAGCCACCGGAAACCCATGCTGGCCTCCCCGATAAAAACACGGCGGTTTTTCCCGGACAGGAGACCGTTAAAAATCCACCTCATTCTCGGGTAAAAGAAAAAAAGCCGCGGCGGGCTGGAACTATCCTGTTTTTATTACCCTCCGGTCCATGCCCGGCCGCCCAGATGCTGGGAATTTCAACCCCGGGCATCATCACAAAAGAAAAGAGCCCCGGCAGGCGGGGCTTTTATGTAAATTATTGATGATAGCCGTCAAGGAAGTCGCCGAGATCCTCCATCGCCTTTTTCAGAACCGGCGCTTCCGGCAGAAGGACAAGGCGGAAATGATCCGGCTCCGGGTAGTCAAAGCCGCTGCCCGGCACGACCAGAATATGCTTTGCAAGAAGCAGATCCCGGGCGAATTTCCGGTCGTCGGCGATATGAAATTTCTCTTTTGAGAGCTTCGGGAACATATAAAACGCGCCGCTGTTTTTAACGAAATCGACGCCGTCGATCTTCTCAAGGACGGATGCCGCGGCCTCCCGCTGCTCGTAAAGCCGTCCGCCGGGAATAACCATCGAGCGCGGAGTCTCCTCGTCGGCGAGCGCGGCCGGGATCACGACCTGCGTCAGGGCGTTGGAGCACAGGCGCATCGCCGCGAGCTGCACCACGCCGTCAAGGACGTCCTCTCCCCCTTCCACCGCGCCGCTAAAGCACATCCATCCGCAGCGGAAACCGCAGACGGAATGGGATTTGCTCAAACCGTTCAGCGTCACGCAGAAGAGATCCGGCGCAAGGGAGGCGGTGGAGACGTGCTCCTTTCCATCCATAACAAGGCGGTCGTAGATCTCGTCGGAAATCAGAATGAGGCCGTATTCCCGGGCGAGGGCGACGATTTTTTCCAATACTTCCTTCGGATAGACCGCGCCGGTGGGGTTATTGGGGTTGATGACAAGGATCGCCCTCGTGCGCGGCGTGATCTTTGCGCGCATGTCGTCCGGATCGGGATACCAGCCGGCGCTCTCGTCGCAGCGGTAATAGACAGGCTTCGCATCCGCGAGGATCACGCAGTTGCTCCAGAGCGAATAGTTCGGGCACGGGAGCAGCACCTCGTCTCCGGCGTTCAGCAGCGAGGTACAGAGCATGCCGGCAAGCTCGCTGACACCGTTTCCAATAAAGATATGGTCCGGGGAAAGATTCGGCAGGCCCTTCTTCGTCTCATAGGCGCAGATGGCCTTTCTTGCCGCGGGCATGCCCTTGAGATCACAGTAGGCGACCGTCTGATCCAGGTTTTCCAGCAGCGCGCGGCGGATGCTCTCCGGCATACCGAAACCGAAAGCCGGCGGATTCCCGGTGTTGAGACGCAGGACTTCGATTCCGGAGGCCATCATTTTGAGTGCCTCCTGATAAACGGCACCTCGAATATCGGAGCGGACCGATGCGATCCGCCCGGAACGCAGGATTTCTTCCATATCAGCACCTCCAAAAAAAGAAAATATGAGCCTATTATATTGCAATGCAGGAAATCCTGCAAGAAGTTCCACCGACTTTTTCCAAAAAGGCCGAATTTTATGGATTTTTCAGGCCGACAGTCGTATAATGAGTGCATCTTTTGCCCGAAGCCGCCGGCCGAACACACAGAAAAACCGCGGCGAAAAAACGGGCCGAGCGGGTTCCCTGCTGCCGGGCATAGAGTTTTATCTTTCCCGCATGGCAGATGAAACCCCGGTCATGCAAAAAAACAGCTTCATTGGAGTCTCAAAAAGAAAGGAATTTTTCATGAAAATTGCCGTCGTGACCGGTGCCTCCTCCGGCATCGGGAAAGAATACGTCCGCCTGCTCGCAAAAGAGGGAGCGGTCGACGAGATCTGGGCGCTCGCCCGCCGGGAGGAAAAGCTCGCGAACCTTGCGGAGGAATGTTCCTTCCCGGTCCGGGCCGTCCGCACCGACGTCGCAAGCCGGGAATCCGTCGCGGAATATCAAAAGCTGCTTGAGGCGGAAAAACCGGACGTGCGCATGCTCATCAACAACGCAGGATACGGGCGCTTCGGCTCGTTTGAAGCGATCGGCGCCGAGGATTCCGTCGGCATGATCGAGACGAACTGCTGCGGCCTCATCCTGATGACGTTCGCCACCCTGCCTTATATGAAAGCCGGCTCGCGGATTCTCAACACCTGCTCCCAGTCCGCGTTTCAGCCGGTGCCCTATATGAATATTTACGCCTCTTCAAAGGTATTCATACTGAATCACACCCGTGCCCTGCGCAGGGAGCTCGCGCCGAGGGGCATCTCCGTCACCTGCGTCTGTCCCGGCTGGGTAAAGACCGCCTTCCTTGACCTTGCGCATCAGGTTGAGGCGCAGACGATCACGAAATATAACGAACTGGTCACGCCGGAACAGGTGGCACGGCACGCCCTCGCCGATGCGGAAAAAGGCAGGGAGATGTCCGTCTTCCCCAACAGCACGAGAGGGATGCGCCTCGCCTGCAAGCTCCTGCCGCACGGCTTTATCATGTGGTACTGGATGAAATGGCAGGGACTTGGAAACTTCGCCAAAAATAAATAAATCAAAAGGCCTCCCGGCCCGAACAGGCGCGGAAGGCCTTTGTATTTCCGGCAGTCATACCCACTGGCCGGGGAGATGCAGCTTTTCCATATAAGGAAACCCTTTGTCGAATTCCTCCAGCTCCTCCTGCGGCAGATCAAAATAGACCGGCGGATCGTAAAATTGCCCGTGAACGCCCTCCAAGCCGCAGGGAAGAAGCTCCTTCGCCATAAAGGCCGGAAAGTTTTCCCCCTCCGGCGTGGTGATTCCGAAACGCTCGCAGGGGCAGAAGCCGTGGCGCGGATAATAATCCGGCTCCCCGTAAATGATGACGGCCTTCCAGCCGAGCTGCGCCGCCAGACCAAGCGTCGTATCCAGCAGCGCCCCGCCGATGCCCATCCGCTGAAACTCCGGATCCACGCAGAGCGGCCCGAACGTCAGCATCTCCGTCCGTCTGTCCCCATCCTGCACCCGGCCGACCGCATAATAGATCGCGCCGACGATCCGCCCGCCGATCTCCGCCACGCGGGTGAGCTCCGGCACATAGGAGGGGTCCTGCCGGAGCTTGTGCACCAGCAGGTGCTCGTTGCAGCCCGGAACATGCAGATTCCAGAATGCCTTCTTCGTCACCCACTCCGCATCATGCCAATCCGCTTCCATCTCTTTTCTGAGAAGATATTCCATGTTCGCCGCCCTCTTTCCAATCAATCATTATGGCACGAAAATGATGCGAAAACGCCGGATTTTTGTCCGATGCGCGTATGGTAACTAATTTTTGCGGAGAGCATCGCCTCTCTATGCCGCCATAGCCGGCGCATACCGGCAGACCGCCCCCCCAGAATGCCCCCGCAGGCGGGCATTTCCGGCAGGCAAAGACAAAGCGGAAAACGAACTTCGTGAAAACGCAGGAAGCACCCGGAATGAGTCTATGCGTGCTCATATCCCCGGCAAAGTAGGAGTCTTGCCGGCCCTGTTCCTCCGGGTGGCTTTCATTTTTTTGCCGATGCTCATGAGAAAAAAGCCGCTCCGGTATGTTGCACCGGAGCGGCTCTCTGTTATTGCGCGATAAAAGCCTCTTTGGGAGCGCCGCAGATCGGGCAGACCCAGTCCTCCGGAACATCCTCCCACTTGGTGCCCGGTGCGATCCCGTTCTTCGGATCTCCAGCTTCCTCGTCGTAGACGTACCCACAATAGGAGCAAACGTATTTCATCTTTGACCCTCCTTTTATTGTTTCAGGCTTCCGCCTGTGAAATACCTGATTTTCCGGCCTCCACGGAGGCGGCAATCACATCTGCCGCGGCAAAAAGCTCCTCCATCTGGTTCTCCCGGAGCGAGGATTTCAGCGTCAGCGTCTCCTCCAGAATGGTCACGCCCTTGAGCCCGCCGAGAATCTCCCGCATCAGTTTGCCGGAGGCCGGCGCCCAGCTGCCGTTTTCGAGGATCATCACCGTGCGGTTCTGGATGGCGTGGGCGGCAAGATCCCGCAGCAGCGCATCCATTGTGACAAAGACGCCCATGTTGTAGGTCGGCGCGGCAAAGACCAGATGGCTCCATTTGAAGGCCGCGGCGATAATCTCAGAGGCTGGCGTTACGGAGACGTCGAACATCACGGTCCGCACGCCCTTCTCGCTGAGCCGGCAGGCAAGGATATTGGCGGCATTCTCCGTATTTCCGTAAATGGAGGCATAGGCGATCATCACGCCGGCTTCCTCCGGCTCATAGGCGCTCCATTTCCGATATTTTTCGAGATACGCGGCAAAATCTTTTCTCCAGACCGGGCCGTGGAGCGGACAGACCATGGCGATATCGAGCCCGGCGGCCTTTTTGAGCAGCTGCTGCACCGGGAGGCTGTATTTGCCGATGATGTTGGCGTAATAGCGGCGGGCTTCGTCGAGGTAATCCCCGAAGAAATCCATCTCGTCGGCAAAGACGGCGCCGTTCAGCGCGCCGAACGTGCCGAACGCGTCGGCGGAAAACAGGATCTTATCCGCATGGTCGTAGGTGACCATCACTTCCGGCCAGTGAACCATCGGCGCGGAATAGAACGTGAGCTGATGCTTCCCGGCGGAGAGCGTCTCGCCCTCCTTCACGATCCGGATTCTGCGGGAATAATCCTCGCTGAAAAACTGGCCGATCATCATGGCCGATTTTTCGCTGCAAACGACCTCCGTCTCCGGATGGCGCAGCAGCAGCTCCGCAAGCGTTGCGGAATGATCCGGTTCCATATGCTGCACAATCACATATTCCAGCGGACGCCCGGCCAGCACATGGGCCAGATTCTCAAAAAACACCCTGCCGACGGCCTTGTCGACCGTATCGAACAGAACGGCCTTCTCATCCAGAAGCAGATAAGAGTTGTAGGAGACGCCCTTCGGCACCGAATAGACGCCTTCGAACATGGCTAGGCGGCGGTCGTCGGCCCCGATCCACGTCACGTCCTCCGTCACCTTTCTGATGCAGTACATAAACAAGCCTCCTCCATAATAATCCACCTCTATCATAACAAAAGCGCCGCCGGGTTTCAAGATTCCCGGGCGGCGCCTGTCTTCTTTTTTTACAGAATTATTCCCTGCGGATGGCCTCGATGGCGCTGATTTTCACCGCGCGGTTCGCCGGATAGAATCCGGAGATGAGACCGACGCCCGTTGCAAATGCCATTCCGATCCCCACAAGCCATAGCGGGATGATGGAGAGTCTGCTGTCTCCCCCGTAATAGCCCATGGAGCTGCCTAGAATGAGATTTAAAACATAAGAAATAAGGTACGACAATCCCACGCCGAGAACTCCTCCTCCAAAGCCGATCAAGCCGGCCTCGCCGAGAAAGATGGTGCGGATGTTGCTCAGTTTGCAGCCGAGCACCTTCATGACGCCGATCTCTCTGGTGCGCTCATAGATGCTCATAACCATCGTGTTGGTGATACCGAGCGCCGCAACCAGCATCGAGACGCCGCCGATGCCGCCGAGAACCAGCTGCACCGTTTTCATCTGCTTGTTGATCTCTTCCCTCATGGAGGCCATGCTCGAGGTCTGGTAGCCCATATCCTGAATGGCCTTCTCCACGGCCTCCACATCGTCCACCGAGGAGGCCTTGACATAAACGGTGTCGTAGGTGGCCTCTTTCGTATTGGTGGTGCGGATTCCGTTTTCCTTGTTGTAGATCTTTTGCAGCTCGGTCGCGTAACGGATGTCGATATAGACGGAATAGGATTTGTCAAACTGATAGTTGGATTCCTCATCCGCCTTCAGGATGCCGGTGACCTTCAGCTTCTCGTTGTCGGCTTTCTTTTCCGGGATGCTCTCGTAGTCGTAGTTGCCGCTGCTGCTGTCGACCACGTTGAAATAGAAGTCGTCGTGAAGCGGATCGACAAACGGATCCTTGACGTTTCCGTTCGCATCCGGCGTGCTGTCGATGTAGTTGTTGCGCTTGCGCTTTGTGTCGCGGAACTGGTACGCAGCCTGCGCGCCGAATACGGCGGCATATTTTCCGTCGTTTGTCTCCGGCAGGCTGCCCTCTTCCGTCTCGTAGCCCAGCACATCCAGCGCATCCAAATAGACGCCGTAAACGGAGCCTTCATACTTGTAGCGGTCGTCGCTTTGGAGGACCAGGGAGCTCCACGAATCGAGATAGACGAACGGCGTCGCGCCCGTCACGTTCTCCATCTGCTGAAACTCCTTCACCGCCGTTTCGGTCAGCTCGACCTGCTCGGTTGAATCGCTGCTCCAGTTCTTATAGACCGTGATGATGGTCAGATCGCCCATCTGGTCCAACCAGGCGAGCTGCTGCTGCGTCATGCCGACTCCGAGCGAGAGCATCACCACGATGGAGCAGGTGCCGATGACCACGCCGAAAATCGTCAGCAGGGTCCGCACCTTTCGCCTCCATAGATTCTGGAGGCTTGACAAAAACAGATCCGATATTCTCACAAAAAGCCTCCATCAGAGTTCGTCGTCGGCCAACGCGGCGGCCTTTTTCTTCTTTGCGCGCTTCACCAGCACCACCGTCAGAACGGCCGCGACCACCACGCCGCCGCCGACATAATACCAAATCGGGTTCAGCCCGGCGGGCTCCTCAACAATCGGCCCCTCCGGAGGATAGGGTTCCACGGGGTAGTCGGTATACATCTCCTCGGCGTAGGCGGTAAAGTCGCGGACAATCGTCTTTTCCGTGCCGTCCTCAAGCTCATAGGTGATGGTCGCGGTGCCGATGACTTCGCCTCCCGCGGTGGCCACCATCGGCAGCTCGAGCTCATCCTTGGTATTGGCGGCGAGCTGGCCGTAATATTCGGAGGCGCCGTTGTTGCTCAGGGCCTCGGATTCGATCTTGCCCATGACGTTGTAGACCGGCACGCTGCCCTTGTTGATGATCGTGAAGGTGAGGTAATTCTCTTCACCCGGATAGAGGTAATCCGGCAGCTCCATATCGAGAATGTCGAAGCGATCCTCTTTATCCTCCTCCTCTTCCTCATTTCCGAAGAAGAGGCTCACGTTTTCGCTGTCCTGCCCGCTGGCATAGGCGTCGTTTGCAAGATACTGATAAGAGAACGCAATGCCGAGGGAGGCAAAGGTGGTCTTGACCGTATCGCTGTCCGCATAAAGGGTAAAGGTCTGGGAGACGGTCTCTCCGGCCTTGATTTTTTCTATGTAGAAGTTGGTGCTCGCCTTCGGCAGCGTGATGCCCGCCTCAGGAGTGAGCGACATCATGACGCTCTCGAGCGCGGCCGATTTGCCGGTATTTTAAAAGCTGATCGTGACGGTGAAATCCTCATCCGTCGGAAGCTGCTGGCCGGCCGTGCTCACGGAGGTGATGACCAGATGCGGCGTCAGGATCGGATCCGTCTCGTCCTCATCCTCGGACTCATCGTCGTCGGTGCCGATCACGGGCTTGTTGACGCTGATGTAAACGGAGGAGAAAGAAAGCGTCGTGGGATCATCTTCTGTACCTTTATATAATTTCACGGAAAATGGGTACTGAAGGGTGGACGTCTCCAAGCTGCTATTTGCTTTCAGGCTCAACGAAACGGTGAAAGTACTGTTTTCCGTGTCCAAATATAAGTTTTTATCAGGGGAAACCTTTTGGGCCTCTTTAAAACTATATACAACCGACCCGGATGTCTCCTTGAAATTTCCGTTATCCAGAATCAGAGAACTTTGTTGAAGATTATCAATATAAGTATCAAGATCCTCAAGATACTCAGGATCCTCGGGATCTTGAGGAAGTGTAACATGAAAAACAAGTTTAAGAGTAAATGTATTGCCGGGTCTCACGACCGTTTTACTGCTCGTTCCGGGTATGGAATAAGATTGCAGATAAAAATCAGAATCCCAATCGTCTTCTTCTGCGGCAAACGCCGTGACGGGCAGCATGGCCACCATCAGGAGCACAGCAAGCAAAAGCGCAAAAAATCTGATCCGTTCAGTTTTCATGGGTGATCTCCTTTTCGGGCGCGGGTTCCGCAACGGGTGCGGGTTCCGCCGTATTTTTCTCGGAGCTGCGCGGCTCCGGATTGATCTCTTCCTTGACAATCTCTCCGTCGATGATGGTGAGAATGCGGTTTGCATAGGCGGCGATATCCTTATCATGGGTCACGAGCACCATCGTGCTGTTGTTTTCACGGCAGGTATCCACCATAATCCCCATGACCTCCGCCGTCGTTTTGCTGTCGAGGTTGCCGGTCGGCTCGTCGGCGAAGACGATCTGTGGCTTCGTGACAAACGCGCGGGCAATGCCGACACGCTGCTGCTGGCCGCCGCTCATCTCGGAGGGCTTGTGCTTCATGCGGTCCTTGAGCCCGACGCGCTCGAGCATCTTGATGGCAAGGTGCTTGCGCTTCGCCGGAGCGACGCCTCGGAATTCCAGCGGCAGAGAGACGTTTTCCAGCGCGGTCATCGAAGGAATCAGATCGTAGGACTGAAAGACGAAGCCGATATGCTTCTGCCGGAAGACGGCGAGCTGTGCTTCGCTCATCTTGCTGATATTCTTGTCGAAAATCGTAACGCTGCCTCTCGTGGGCTTTTCAAGGCCGGCAAGCTGGTTGAGCAGCGTCGATTTTCCGGAACCGGAAGTGCCGAGGATACAGCAGATCTCCCCCCTGCGGATATCGACATCGATCTTTTTCAGGGCGACGACCTTTTCCTCACCAATCCGGTAGACTTTCCGCAGGCTGCGGACTCTTACCGCGATCTCGTTCTCTGCGGGATGTTCCTTTGTGAGTTCCAAATCTCTTTCCTTACCTCCTCCGGAACGGCTAATTCCGGGTATTGTCCGGGATTCCCCCGCCGTTTCAATGGAAATCCCGTTTTTTCAGCTTCCTCGGTGACCGCACGAGGCGGACACGGCGAAAAACGTATGGCCTTCATTATATCACAAATTACTCATAATACCAACATCTTCCACCGTCGCGGCTCTTGTCCGTTTTTGCGGCAAACGGACCCGCCTGCCGGAAGTGCCGATCCTTCCGATTCTATGAGATTCCGGCCGAATGATGCGGCGGTTCCTGCCGGCTTTTTTCTTTTCCGCAAAAAAATCTTCCGGGCCTCCCCGGAAAAAAAGAACAGTGTTGTTTTTGTGTGTTTCTTCTAAAGATAATGTGACGATTTCCGCCGTTTTTCCTGCGGCAATTTATAAAAAAATCCCCGGGCAAAAATCCCGGGGAAGCATGAAGTTTTTTTGTCTGGGTCAGTCCTCCGCCGCGGTCAGATGAATCTCATCCGCGTGGATCTGCGCCGGATAGCTCTCGGCGATCATGCCGTCATAGACGATGTCGATCTGCTGGCCCACCGTAAACTCCGGGCGGTCGATCTCCTCCCCGTCGGCGCCGAAATAGAGGAGGTCCTCATGCAGCGCGACGCGGATGCGGTCGGCGGAACTAAGCTCGGCGGAACCTTCGACCGGCGCGACTTCCAAGGAATCTTCATCCACAACATTGATGACGGCGGTGAGTGTGACGCGCTCTTCCTCTGTCTCTTCCCCGGTGCAGGAGCCGAACATGACGACCGACAGAACCGCAAACAGCACGGCAAGTATCTTTTTCATCGAATTCTCTCCTTTGACTTTGGTTTCAGTAAGAAAGTGCAAAGAAACGGCAAAAATCCTGCGGCAGACACTCCTGTTTTTTTTAACAGGCGGAAAACGACCGCGCGTTCTGTATAATTCCCCCCGGTTTCTGCTTTTTGTATTATTTTTTGATCTGTTCCGCGGCGGCCGCGATATCCTTTTCGACCAAGGGACGCATCGTATTCTTATATTGCGAAAGATCCGCCGTCTCCAGCGCCCGGAGGATTTTCTCCTTCAGCTCCGGCTTCGATGCCGCGAGCTCCGGAAGCGCCTGGATGAACTGCCGTGACGTGATGGGCTTTTCATCCACGATATGCGCGAGGTACCGGTCGATCAGGGCGTTGATCTTGCCGGAGGCATCCCATTTGGCGTTGGCCGCAATCAGCAGGAGCGCACGCGTCCGGGCGTAGGAATTTTTGCTGTCTATCATCTCCGCAAAGTGATCCATGTAAGCATAGACCGTGTCCGACTGTCTGCTCTCCGCAAGCAAATCTGTGAAGGCCTCATAACCGGCATACTGGTCTTTCCCCGTCAGCAGATCGATTTTTTCTTCGAGTTCCATGGTTGTCTTCCTCCGTTTCTGCTCCGTACCCCACCGACCGTTTCCCCCTGACGCGGGAAGCGGCGGCCGGTGGATTTTCGGTCACATTTTTTATTGTTTCTTATGCTCATGCGTTTTTCCGATATCTTTACGGCTTATCCGGGCCGTTTTTTATTATAAAGAGGTTTCTCCGCGCTTACTCCTGCGGCGCGTTCCGGTCCGTCTCCTCCGTCGAGGAATCTTCTGTTGGGAAAAGCTCCTCCGGCCCCGCAGACTGATCTCCCGTCGGGAAAAGCTCCTCCGGCTCGTAGGTCTGTTCGTTCTCTTCCGGGAGCGGGCCTTCCTCCGGCCCATAGATCCGCGCCTCTTCTTCCGAGGAATCCGCCTCTTTCTCTTTCATCGCCCGATAGGCCTGAAGCGCAATCAGCGCAATGCCCACGGTCATCAAAAAGACGCCGAGCTCGATCACCATGATGCTGCCGATCACGCCGACGGAGTACAGCACGGCGAAGCAATCCACCAGCGCATGGAACAGAACCGCCAGCAGCCAGTCCCCGACCCGGTGCTCCCGGACCGCGCGGAAGACGAGGACGGAAAGCGCGATGTGCAGCGCAATGGCCGTCACGCGCTCCAGCCCGCCGACCAGATAAAGGCTCGGTGCGGTTGCCCGGAAGGTGGAGATCAGGGCCGCCGCGGTGTCGCTGCCTACGGCCGCCGTAAGCCCGGATTCTCCCTGTGTCGCCAGCAGGATCACCAGCGCCAGATTGGAGAGCATGGCGGCACCGGTGACCAGGATCGCCTCAATTCCGCCGTGGCCGATGCCGTAGGTGATCGACGTCTCGCAGCCGCGGTATTTTTTCAGCAGAAAACGAAAGGCGAACCAGCGGCCGGTCTCTTCAAAAATGCCCGCCGCAAAGCCGGCATAAAGGACATAGGCCACCACATTCCCCGTGACCGCCGGCATTTTCAGAACTACGCTGTGCAGCAATTGTTCCAGCACCAGCGCAAAGAGAATAAACGTCGCTGCGCCGATCACGGCCGGAAACAGGCTGGCATGCGTTTTCTTTCTCCAAAAAACGAGCAGCGCAACCGGCAGCCCGATGGAGATCAGAGCGGAAACCGAGATGCAGAGAATCATAGATGGGTAGTTCATAAAAGCCTCCTGTCAGGCTGTCCGGCAAAACCGGCAGCGGATTGGGCGGAGAGAACATCGGGTCTGTTTTTCATTCCCCGCCAAAGAGAAATTGTTCGAGCGCTTCCTCCGAAGCAAAATAATACTTGCCGGCCTTATGCATGGAATCCCGGATCTCCGGGACCTCGTATGCCCATCCGGCCGCGGCGAATTCCACGCCGCAGGAACAGGCCATCTCCGCGCCGGATTTCTGGTCGTCCACCACCAGCAGCTCCGAGGGCTGAAGCCGGAGCCGCCGCATGATATCCTCGAGCGGAAACGGCGACGGTTTTTTCTGTTCCTCCGGCAGCTCCCATCCATAGACGAGATCCGGCTCCGGCAGGCCGTTCTCCCGGTAATCCCGCAAAATATTGCAGCCGACCGAATAGGAGGCGACACAGATAAAACCGCCCGCCGCCTTCTGGTGCTCAATGACGCGGCGCATCGCCGGATAGGCCTCCGGGATATGCGCCTGCACATAGTCCTGCCAGATCCGATATTCCAGCTCAAGCTCCCGTTCCGTCAGGCACAGCACATCGCGATAATAGACCGGAAGCCCCGGGTGAAAATTGATCCGGTAATAATCCTCCAGCGTCATGGTGATGCCCGGGCGCAAGACCTCCATGGCTTTGAGAAAAGCCGGATAATGGATCTCCCGCGTGCTGTCCATCACGGTGTCGTCGTGATCAAATACCAGACATGGGTATCGCAGACGGTCCGCCATCTGTTCGCTCCTTTCGCCGCGCAGAACGCTTTTCTTCCGGCCGGCCCGCAGAATACGCGGTTCTCCGGCCCCAAGGCGTTCGTTTTCTTTATCATAGAATATTATATCCCTCCGCGTAAAGATGCTTTATAAAAAAATATGCGCGGACAGGGTGTTTTCCCGCCTTCGCGTATGCTGACTTTAGCTGCATTTTTCTTCGTCCAAATAGATACTCCGCTGAAGAAACTTTCCAAATTCTTTAGAAAATGGTGGAAATTTTGGCCTTCTGAACGCGCATTTCCGGGAGAGGCCGTTTCTTCTTCGGCTATTTTTTTGTTTATTTTGCACAAAAAAAATGTTGAGAAATGTTTGGGGGAAATCTTGCAAAACCTTTTTTCAGATGGTATAATTTTGTTTTATATCGATTGTTGGAGGCGAAACCATGCCCACCCTAAAAGAGGAGGTCTCTCGGCGCCGAACGTTTGCCATCATCTCCCACCCTGATGCCGGAAAGACGACGCTGACCGAGAAGTTTCTGCTCTACGGCGGCGCCATTGCGCAGGCCGGAGAGGTCAAGAGCCGGAAAGCAAAAGCCGCAGCTTCAGACTGGATGGAAATTGAGAAACAACGCGGGATCTCCGTTACATCTTCCGTTATGCAGTTTCAGCACGACGGGTTCTGCATTAATATTCTTGATACCCCAGGACACCAGGATTTTTCTGAGGACACCTACCGCACCCTGACCGCCGCGGATTCCGCCGTGATGGTCATCGACGGAAGCAAAGGTGTGGAGCCCCAGACACGCAAGCTTTTTAAAGTCTGTGCGATGCGCCACATCCCGATTTTTACCTTTATCAACAAAATGGACCGCGAGGCCAAGGATCCTTTCGATCTCTGCGAGGAAGTGGAGCACGAACTTGGCATCGAGACCTGCCCGCTCAACTGGCCCATCGGCTCCGGAAAAGAGTTCCAGGGCGTCTACGACCGTGAGAAAAAGTGCATTCTGTTCTTTCAGGATGAGGGCCACGGAAACAAGGCTCCCATCATGGAAGTGGAGCTTGACGATCCGAAGGTCGGCACCATAATCGGCGAGAAGCGCTGGCATCAGCTCCAAGAGGACGTGGAGCTGCTCAGCGCGGGCCGCGAATTCAATCTGGACGAGGTTCGGGCCGGAAATCTCAGCCCGGTATTCTTCGGTTCCGCGCTGACGAATTTCGGCGTTGAGCCGTTCCTTGAGGCATTCCTCCGGATGACGACGCCTCCTCTGCCGCGCGTTGCGGATTGCGGCGAGGTCGATGCCTTCTCCCCCGATTTTTCCGCCTTCGTTTTTAAAATTCAGGCAAATATGAACAAGGCCCACCGCGACCGCCTCGCTTTTATGCGGATCTGCTCCGGAAAATACGAGCGCGAGTCCGAGGTCTTCCATATGCAGAGCGGCAAAAAGATGCGCCTCTCCCAGCCGCAGCACATGATGGCCTCCGAGCGCGAGATCATCGACGAGGCCTATGCGGGCGATATTATCGGCGTTTTTGATCCCGGCATCTTCTCCATCGGCGACACCGTCACCATTCCGGGCAGGCCTTTCCGCTATTCCGGAATTCCGACCTTTGAGCCGGAGCACTTCATGCGGGTGCGCCCGAAGGACACGATGAAGCGCAAACAGTTTATCAAAGGCACCGAGCAGATCGCGCAGGAAGGCGCCATTCAGATTTTCAAGACGCCGCACACCGGCATGGAGGAGGTCATTGTCGGCGTGGTCGGCACGCTGCAGTTCGAAGTGTTTCAGTACCGGATGCGAAACGAGTACGGCGTGGAACTTGTGATGACAAGTCTGCCCTATGAACACCTGCGGTTTATTCTCTCCGGCCCTTCCGACCCGAAGGAGCTCATTCTCTCCGTCGGCGCGGATGTGCTCGAAGATTTTCGCGGACACAAGGTGCTGGTTTTCGGCGGGATCTGGTCCCTTGATTATATGATGAAAAAGAATCCCAAGCTCGAGCTTGCGGAATCGCTGCCGGTATAAGGCGGCGGAAAGGATTTTTTTGCTCAATCTCAAAATCCGCAGGAAAAATTCTTGACGCGGCGGGTTTCTTTGTGGTATTCTTTCTTATGATTTTGAATCTTTTTTATTGGTTTGGAGGCCTTCGATGCTGCGAACACGAACCAAACCGAACACGGGAACTTTTGCGGGATGTATCGGAAACATCCCGTCTGTGACTGTCACTCTTCATCAGACGGCAACGCGCCCACACAAAACGGCGTTGCCGCCTTTTCTTTTAGGCAATTTCACAGATTCGCATGCGGGAACGGACTCCTGCCCGGACGGGTAGCTCTTTTTGAAAGAATCCGAAGAGCGATATGATTCTGAAAACAAACCGAAAGTGGGGATTTTCATATGCATACGAAGTTTATATTTGTGACAGGCGGCGTTGTTTCCGGTCTGGGAAAAGGCATCTGTGCCGCTTCCCTCGGCAGGCTGCTCAAGGAGCGCGGCCTCCGCGTGACCATGCAGAAGTTTGACCCATATATCAATGCGGACCCCGGTACGATGAGCCCCTTCCAGCACGGCGAGGTATTCGTCACCGAGGACGGCGCGGAGACCGACCTCGATCTCGGTCATTACGAGCGTTTTATCGACGAGAACCTCAGCCGCTCCTCCAGCGTCAGCTCCGGCCTCGTATATAAAGATGTTATCGAACGGGAGCGCATGGGCGGCTATCTCGGCGGCACCGTGCAGATCATCCCGCATATTACGAATGAAATCAAATCCCATATCTACGCCATGGCTGCCGAAGATGTCGATGTGGCCATCGCCGAGATCGGCGGCACCGTCGGCGACATCGAGAGCCAGCCGTTTCTTGAGGCCATCCGCCAAGTCGGAAACGAACGCGGCCACGGAAACACCATCTTCATCCACGTCGCGCTGATCGTCGAGATCCCCGGCACCGGCGAGCTCAAATCCAAGCCCGTCCAGCACTCCGTCAAGGTGCTGCTCGGCACCGGCATCCAGCCGGATATTCTGGTCTGCCGCTCCGGCGAACCGATCCCCGACAACATGCGGCGCAAAATCTCCCTCTTCTGCAACGTCGAGCCGGAGTGCGTGATCCCGAATCTCACCGCACCGACGCTCTATGAAGTCCCGCTCTATCTGCACCGGGAGGGCCTCGACGACATCATCTGCCGGAAACTCGGCGTCGGCTGCGAAGAGACCGACCTTTCTCAGTGGAGCGACATGGTGGAGCGCATCAAGACGGCCTCCTCGTCGGTTACAATCGCCATGGTCGGGAAATATATGGATCTGCACGACGCCTATCTGAGCGTCTTTGAGGCGCTGAGCCATGCCTCCGCCGCGAACGGCGCGAAGCTCACGGTAAAATGGGTCGAATCCGAGGACGTCACCGACGAGAACGCCGGGGAGATCCTCGGGGACTGCGACGGTATCCTTGTTCCGGGCGGCTTCGGAGACCGCGGCATCGAAGGCATGATCTGCACCGCAAGATATGCGCGCACCCACGGCGTGCCCTATTTCGGCATCTGCCTCGGCCTTCAGATCGCGGTCATCGAGTATGCGCGGGACTGCGCCGGGCTGCCGGAAGCAAACTCCGCGGAATTCGATTCGGAGGCCGTCGATCCGGTCATCAGCCTGATGGAGGAGCAGAAGCGTCGCCTCGGCAAGGGCGGCACCATGCGCCTCGGCGCCTATCCCTGCGCGCTTACGCCCGGAAGCAAAGCTGCGGACCTTTACGGAAAGGAATTCGTCTCCGAGCGTCACCGCCACCGCTATGAGCTCAACAGCGAATACCGCGAGCGGCTGGAAAAAGCCGGCCTCGCGGTCACCGGGCAGTCCCCGGACGGCATCCTCGCGGAGATCATCGAAAATCCCGATCATCCGTGGTTTGTCGGCGTCCAGTTCCATCCGGAATTTAAGAGCCGCCCGAACCGCCCGCATCCGATCTTTTACGGATTTATCCGGGCTTCTCTGGAAAACAGAAAAAAGAGCCGTACCTGACCGGTCACCGGCACAGAACTTCTACAAAAACGGGGCAAAGGTCAGAAAGAAAAGCGGGCGCATCCCGGCTGCCGAAAGAAGGATTCCGGGGGCGTCCCTTTCCATATCCTCCGATATGTCCCGCGTATAAAATTTTATTTTGAAAAAGCAAAGACGGGTACCGTTTTTGCCCGACAGGAGGGATCGTATGAGCAACGCAGCGGAACTGTTTGGATCAATGGTATTTTCGGACCGGGTGATGAAGGCCCGGCTGCCGGAGACGACCTATCAAGAACTTCAGGAGTGCATCCTGACCGGAAATAATCTGCAGCCCGGTACGGCCAATGTCATCGCCGGAGCGATGAAGGACTGGGCGCTGGAAAAAGGCGCCACGCATTACTGCCACTGGTTTCAGCCGATGACCGGCTTTACCGCAGAGAAACAGAACAGCTTTGTCACGCCACAGGATGACGGCAGCGCCATTATGGAATTTTCCGGGAAGGAACTGATCCGCGGCGAGCCGGATGCCTCGAGCTTTCCGAGCGGCGGCCTCCGCGCGACCTTCGAGGCCCGCGGCTACACGGCCTGGGACCCGACCTCCTTCGCTTTCATCAAGGACGGCGTCCTGTGCATCCCGACCGCGTTTTGCTCGTTCGGCGGCGAGGCGCTCGATAAAAAGACGCCTCTGCTCCGTTCCATGCAGGCCATCAACACGCAGGCCCTGCGCATCCTGCGGCTCTTCGGGAACAATGCCGCCACCTGCGTGCGGCCGACCGCCGGCGCGGAACAGGAATATTTTCTTGTCGACCGCAAGCTCTTTGAAAAGCGCAGGGACCTGATTTATACCGGCCGCACGCTGCTGGGTGCCCGCCCGCCGAAAGGGCAGGAGATCGGCTGCCATTACTTCGGCGCCATCAAGCCCCGGATCGCCGCGTTCATGCGCGACCTCAACGACGAGCTCTGGAAAGTCGGCGTGCTCGCAAAGACGCAGCACAACGAGGCCGCCCCCGCGCAGTACGAACTCGCTCCGGTCTTTATGACGGTCAACATCGCCGCCGACCAGAACCAGCTCGTGATGGAGACGATGCGCAAGACCGCCGACAAGCACGGCATGGTCTGCCTGCTGCACGAGAAGCCGTTTTCCGGTGTCAACGGCAGCGGCAAGCACAACAACTGGTCCCTCTCCACCGATACCGGCGAAAATCTGCTGGAGCCCGGAGACACCCCCGCGGAAAATGCTCAGTTTTTGACCTTCCTCTGCGCCGTGCTCAAGGCGGTGGACGATTATCAGGATCTGCTGCGTGTCTCCGTCGCGAGCGCGGAAAACGACCTGCGTCTCGGCGTCAGCGAAGCGCCGCCGGCTATTCTCTCGGTCTATCTCGGCGAGGAGCTGACCGCCATCCTCGGGGCCATCGAGCAGGATGCCGTCTATCACCCGGAAGTGAAAAAGCAGTTTAAATTCGGCGTGTTCGCCCTGCCGCGCTTTCCGAAGGACTCGAACGACCGGAACCGCACTTCACCTTTCGCCTTCACCGGCAACAAATTTGAATTCCGCATGGTCGGCTCGTCGGCCTCAATCTCCGGCGTCAACACCATCCTCAACACGATCGTGGCCGAGGAACTGCGCCGCTTTGCGGATCGTCTCGAGCAGGCGGAAAACTTCGACGGCGAGCTCCATGCGCTGATCCGGGAAGTGATCCGGGAAAACAAACGCATCATCTTTAATGGAAACGGCTACGGCGCCGCCTGGGAGGAGGAGGCCGCACGCCGCGGACTTCTGAACCTGCCCGCCACGCCGGACTGCGCTCCCTATTATATCAGCGATAAAAACATTCAGCTCTTTACCCGCCACAAGGTCTTCAGCGAGACGGAACTCCGCGCCCGCTACGAGATCCTGCTGCAAAGCTACTGTCAGGTGGTCTCGATCGAAGCCAAGACCATGATCGCCATGGCCTGGGAGGAAGTTTTCCCGGCCGTCAGCGCCTTCTCCGGAAAGCTCTCCTCGGATGCCGCCGCCAAACAGGCCTTCCTCGGCGGCGCCTCCTGCGCCTATGAGACGGATACGGTCTCCCTGCTCACGGAGCTGCTGGATTCCGCTCACAACATCGTGAGCGATCTCTCCGCCGCGCTGGAGACCGCCCACGCCAAGCAGACGATCGAGGAACGCTCCCGCTATCTGCTGGAGGCCGTGCTTCCGTTGACGCGGGAGCTGCGCGGCGCCATCGACGCGATGGAGCGGCTGACCGACCGGAGCTTCTGGCCGTACCCGTCCTACGGAGAACTGCTGTTTAACGAGGACTGATCAGAGGATTCGGCCGTTTCCCCCACGGGGCAAGCAAATCTCCGGGCCCGGCCACGCTTCGGGAAGGAGGTTTTCCCTTTTCCCGCATCTCCCTGCAAAAAACCTCCCTCAAAATAGTATCTCCCGACGCTTTTTGCCTGCGGTAGATACTCAAATATACTCCTGCGTTTTTCCTTCGGCAGGCAAATCTCCGGGCCCGGCCACGCTTCGGGAAAGAGATTTCCCCTTCTCCTGCGCCTCCCCACAAAAGATCCCTCGTAAAAATATCCTCTTCCGGTTGGCCTTTGCCCGCCGGAATAAAGAAGCCTTCCGCAAAAAACGCGGAAGGCTTTTTAAATATGCTCACGGGTCATTTTCCGAAAAGGTTGGTGATGCCGCCCCATATCTTCACAAACGGCGGCTTTGCCCCAGAATCTTACGGAAGTTTTCGCGGCCCCGGATTCTTCCGTCTCCTCTTCCTCTCCGGTTTTGATCTCCTCGCTGCGGAGCAAAAACTGAACGGTGGCGGGTTCCTCGGGGTTCTTCAGGGATTGATGGGAGAAATCGTTCATAACCTTGTCTATAACCTTCATCAGGTGGCGCTTATCCCGGCTGACGGGTATTATCTTTCTGTGCCAACCCGTTTTTATAAAATGGGTGAAGCGATTTACAGCATGCTCATCAACAATTCCGGGATTTCCTGCAGATCGGCCTGCCGTTCGACCGCGCCGATGGAATAGGCCATGCGCGGCATTCCATAGACCACCGAGGATTTTTCGTCCTGACCGATGGTTCTCGCTCCGGCCCTGCGCATCTGCAAAAGGCCCTTCGCTCCGTCGCTTCCCATGCCGGTGAGAATGACGCCAATGGCGTTTTTCCCGACCTGTTCGGCCACCGAGTTAAACAGAACATCCACCGATGGGCAGTGCCCGTTGACCCGTTCCCCGTTATAGCATTCGACCTTGTATCTGCCGCCTTCCTTCCGTACGCTCATCTGCATGCTTCCAGGTGCAAGCAGCACGCGCCCGGGTTTGATGATATCCCCGCTCTTGGCTTCCTTGACCTCAAAAGCGGTTTGTGCATCCAGCCGCTGCGCAAAGAGGGTCGAAAATATTGGAGGAATATGCTGAACAATGACTATTCCCGGCATTTGGGCTGGCAGTTCTTTCAGGACGCTGTAGATTGCCTCCGTACCGCCGGTGGAGGCTCCTATTGCAATGACCATTCTCTCGTCGGGCCGCATTTCGGCGCCGATTTTTTCCCCTGACGGCGTCGATTTCATCTTGAGCTTCGCGACCGATGCGATCTTTATTTTATAAATAAGTTCCTTTATAAACTCCTCAGAGCTTTTGTTGGATTCATGAGAAGGCTTAACCACAAATTCCACCGCTCCGGCATCCAGCGCATCCAGAACCGCTTCGCTCACGGTGCTCACTACGATCACCGGCAGGGCGTACTGAGGCAGCAGGCGCCGGACAAATTCGATCCCATCCATTTTGGGCATATTGATGTCGCATGTCATGACATCGGGCCTAAATTCGATAATTTTGTCGCGGGCGTCGAAGGCGTCGGCGCTCTTCGCCACCACCTCAATCTTTGGATCCGAAGAGATGCCCTTCGCAATAAACTCCCGGAACACGAGGCTGTCGTCGACAACCAGCACTTTTATTTTTCCCGTGGCCGTCTCTGTCATGATTTCATCTCCCCTATATTCTTATCTCATGGTTTGCGGTATACAGCCGGCATGATGTACTGATACCCGCAGTTTTTCGGCAAGGATTCGGTGTGTCCGATAAACAGATAACCTCCGGATGCCGTCAGGTCGTAAAATTTTCGGATCAGGTCGTCCCTTGTCTGCATATTAAAGTAAATCATTACATTGCGGCAAAAAATAACGTGAAACTTTTTTTTGAACTGATAAGCGTTGTTAACGAGATTAAAATATCGAAAAATCACCTGATCCCGGAGCATTTTCTGCACCATCCAATGGTTTGTATCCACTTTGGAAAAATAGTTCATCCTCCATGATACCGGAAGGGTTGCGATCTGACCGGTCTCATAGATCCCGGCCCTTGCTGTGTTCAGAGCGTTTTCCGAAATATCTGTGGCAAGAATCTTCGTATCCCAATATTTTTTATCGTGAAAATATTCCTCCATGATAAAAGCAAGGGTATAGGCTTCTTCACCGGAGGAGCATCCCGCGCTCCAAATCCTCAGATCGTCGTCTCTCACGGTCCTTTCCAGAATCGGCAAAATCGTATTTTTAAAATAAACGAAGTGAGCTGATTCGCGCATAAAATACGTGTAATTCGTTGTAATGCGGTCAACCAGCGTCTTCGCCGCAGCGCCTGTCGGATCGGAAAGAAGGTAAGAAAAATAATCGGAAAAATTATCGAAGTGATTTTTTTCCAGAACGGAACTAAGCCTTCCGCACAGAAGGCTTCTTTTCTCGTCCTTTAAATGAATCCCATAATTGCGTTCTATATGTTCCGCAAATTGTCGAAACTCTTTTTCGGTGATTTCAATCATGTAGATCCCTTATTTCCAAAATTACGGGGCCGGAAAGGCCCCGTAATTTTTTTGTGAAAGTTTGCCTTGGATTTTTCACGCCTTGCCGTGGATAAGATCAGTATTTACCCATTTCCGGTTCTCCGAGGTCAATATGGATTTCGTCTTTTTTTGCCGGAGCCTTGGCATTCCTGAATTCCTTGAGGAAAGCGGAGTCGAACACCAGCGGCTGCATCTCCAGCTCTTCATAGCGCTTCGGACGGAACCCCTGTGCGACCAGGATGCCGACCCCCACCGCCGCCCCCAGCAGGAACAGGACGTTGCCGAAACTTTCGTTGGGAATCGAGGTAAAGATCAGGGAGGAGATGATGATCGCGACGCCGATGCCGATGTGGAGCGCCCCCTGCCGCTTAAAAAGGAGGAATCCCTCCACCATCTCCCGGCTGGCATAATAGCCCGTCTCTTCCTCCGCGGCCGCTTCCTCATGTTCTTCTTTTAAAAGGTAATCAAGGGATACGTTAAACAGGCTGCTGATCTGCATGAGCTTCTCCGTCTCCGGAAAGCCCTGCCCGTTTTCCCATTTGCTGACGGCCTGACGGGAGACGCCGAGCTGATCGGCCAGATCCTCCTGCGACATGCCGTTTTTCTTTCGTATGTTTTTTAGTTTCTCATAGAATTCCATACTCGTTTCACCTCGAAAACATCGTACCGGAAAACCGGGTGGAGGACCACCAGGTTTGTTTTGCTTTTGCGCAACTTTCGGTTGCAACTTCGCCATCAAGCCGCTTTGTCTTTATCATACAGAATTTTGCTGCAAAAAACAACTTCCTCCTGCGGTCGGTTTTGGTCCGCGCGGCCGGCCCGGATGAAAGGCGCGTGCATCTTCCGGAGTTTTTCCCTTTACAATACGATACCCCCGGTTCGGATGAACCGGGGGTATCGTATGCATGCTTGAGGAAATGAGAAGTACTGGCTCCTTGCCCTTTGAATATGAAAAGACGTTTCGGTTCGTTTTTTTCTTTCCGCAGCCCCATTGTTCCGGGCGGCTCGGGGAAGCCACCCGGGAGGCACCTCTTTCACGGCAGAAATCCGGTGCCGGACGTCCCTTTCATCTTATCTGACGACGACGGTTCTTGTCTTTGTCACGGTGGCGCCGTGGCTGTCGGTCACGGTGTATGTCACGGTGTATCTGCCGGCGACCAGGGTGTCGACGGTGCTCACCGTGACGATGGAGGCGGTCAGGTTTCCATCCTCGGCATCCGTGGCGGTCGCCCCGGCATCTATATAAATAGATCCCGTTTTGACCGTAACGGTCGTTCTGCCTTTTAATCTGATGACCGGTTTCGTATTCGCCTTGACGATTACGGTCCGGGTGGTTTTGGATGTGCCGCCGTTGGAATCCGTGACGGTGTATGTCACCCGATAGGTTCCGATCTTCTCCGTATTGACGGTGCTCGTCACGACGATGGAAGAAGTCAGATCGCCGTCCTCGGCATCCGTGGCGGTCGCCCCGGCATCGACATAGGGCGTACCGACGACGATTCTGACCGACGAAGATCCGTTCCGCTTGATGACCGGTTTCGTATTGGCCTTGACGGTGACGGTGCGCGTAACCTTGGCTGTTCCGCCGTTGGAATCCGTAACGCTGTATGTGATTCTGTATGTCCCGGTTCTGGTCGTCCTCACGGTGCCCGTCGTGACGATGGAGGCGGTCAGGTCGCCGTCCTCGGCATCCGTGGCGGTCGCCCCGGCATCGACATAGGTCGAGCCGACCACAATCTTGACCGACGACGAGCCGTTGAGCGTGATCACCGGTTTGGTGTTTGCCGCGACAAGAACGGTCCTTGATTCTTCCGCCCTGTTTCCCGCGGCATCCGATACCGAGTAGGTGATGGTATAGGTTCCGGTTTTGGTGGTATTGACGGTGCCCGTTGTGACGATGGAGGCGGTCAGATCGCCATCTGTCTCGTCATACGCCGTGGCACCCGCATCGGTATAAGAGCTGCCCACGATTACCTTTACGCTGTCGCTGCCGTTGAGCGTGATGACCGGAGGCGTCGTATCGGCCTCTTCGCCCTCATCCTCATCCCCCTCAGGGTCTTCGCTTCCGCCGTCCAGTTCCTCCAGCGCGGCGTCATAGTCGACGCAGCCGTATCCGTAGTATTGATCCCATCCGGATTCGCCGAGATCCATGGCCGTCGTCTCCATAAGGCTCTCGACCTCATCCGGCGAGAGAGAGGAATCGACGCTCAGCAGCAGAGCGGCCAGCGCCGAGACATAAGGCGTGGAGAAAGAGGTCCCGGAACCCCGGCCGTAGGTTGAGGCTCCGTTATAATAATACGTGCTGAAGACATCCGTGCCGACGGCCACAAGATCCAGCTCGCTGCCGTAGCAGGAATAGGAGGCCCGACTGCCGCTTGAATCCACCGCGCCGACGGCGATGGCATTTTGGCAGGCTGCCGGGTAGTTGACTTCATCGGCCGAGTTGCCGGAGGCCGCGATGACCACGACACCCGCTTCATATGCGTCGCTTACGGCTTTCTGAAGCGCCGCGGATTCATTGGCCGTACCAAGGCTCATGCTGATGATATCCGCGCCCGCCTGCACCGCATACTGGATTCCCAAAATGGTCGTGCTGATATAGCCCGCGCCGGAAGAATCCAGAACCTTGATCGGAAGAATCGAGCAGTCGGTGGCGCCGGCGATGCCCTGTGCATTATCGATGCAGGCCGCGATGATGCCCGCGCACATGGTGCCGTGTCCGTTATCGTCCGAAGGGTCGCTGTCGTTATTGACGAAATCGTAGCCGGAAGAAAGAATCTGTCCTGCCAGATCGGGGTGACCAAAATCGGCGCCCGTATCGAGCACCGCGATGACGATATCGGAACTGCCCGTGGAATATGCCCATGCCTCCGTGATGTCCATCAGATCAAAAACGGTGGCCTGATAGGTTTCAAAATAGGAATCATTGGGCGACGAGCATATGGCGACTTCATAGTCCGGCTCGGCATATTCGACATGGCTGTCACTCATGAACTGTTCGGCCAGTTCCTCCGTGGAGACGTTCTCCTCAGGAATAATGACATAGGAGTCGGCATCGATTTTTTCCGCCTCTGCCGTCTCAAACTGGTCGTTGACCCTGTGCTCCGTCGTCGTCGACGTATCGTCCTTATATTTTACGATAATCCGCTCGTCGCTCTCCCCTTCGGCGGAATCCGTGTTGATACCGACATCATAGATTTTGTTGACCCGCTGCGATGCCAGCGCCATGGTTCCTTGGGAAAGAAGCAGCACGGCCGCACAAAAAAGCGCGATCAGTTTTTTTAACGGCATAAAAAAACTCCTTTCAGCCTATGACAGCTAAAAAGAGCCCGGTCGATCGTATGCGATCCATCCCTTGCAACTGGCTGGCATGGCGGAAATCCGCCGAAGCCCCTTTAGCTTTGCGTCATCATCTTTTAATGATTTTGCCCCGATATGAAATTTTCGTTCTGCTCCGGCTCGGCCCGGAAAGCGGCACCCCGCCCTTCGAAGCACTCGGAGTAAAATCGATTTTCTTATTTACACATAATATATCCGAGATTTGTCATCATCTTATCATATTAAAATGAAAAATAAAAGGGGATTTTTGAAATTTTATAAAATTATATGAACTTTTTTTGATAAAAATGCGGCAGCCTCCGTGAATCCATATTCATTCGTATAAGCACAGGCCGAGCCGGAACCGCGGAGCCGATTTGCCTCAAAATCGTGTCGTCGCGGCGCTTCCGTCTTCTCTGGAGAGCGGCCGGAACGAGCCCTTGTATCAGGCGGGATTGCCTCCGACATTGCCGCCGGGCCGCGTCCGGATGGCGCAGGCTTGCTTTTTTCCGTTCCTTATGGTATGGTATAGAAAACCGAATACGAAAAAAGAACCGTCTATCAGAAGGGCTTTTGGTATTGCGCCGCGCGGCGTTGTATGAAAAGCCCTTCTTTTTTTGCAAAAGGGGAAAAAGGATCCCCTGGCATTCGTATCCGGAAAAACCATATAAAAAAGAACCGTCTGTGCGAGATGCAAGGAAGGGCTTTTTTAATATTTTTACTGCGAGGTAAGCGTATGAAAAAAGTCGATTCTATTTCTTTGCGTACGGAAATTTACCCGCACGATATGGAGCGGCTGATCGAATGGATGGAGAATCCCGATGTCACATGTTATCTGAACGAGGACGACCATGTGGCCGACGAACTTCGGCAGATGCTGCTGACCGTGCCCGCGCCGATGCTGGCGTTTCATCTCAATCGTCTGGGACGATTCTCTCTGGTCTGCGATACCGAGGACAGCGCCATCGGTTTTATCAAACTGAAAGAGCTGCCGGAACAGGATACCTATGAAATCGTCATCGTGATCGGCGAGGAGGACCTGTGGGGCAGGGGATACGGCGCCGGAGCCGTACATATGGCTTTAAACCGGGCCTTTCTGGAGTGGCACGCCCGCAAGGTGGTCGCCAGAATCCATGTGAACAATCACCGCTCCATCCGGATGATGTGCTCCTGCGGCTTCACCTGTGAGCACGACGACGCTCCGCTTTCCCGTTATGGGCTGACGCTGGAAACCTATCTGCATGGATAACCGGAGATCCGCCGGCCTCACCGGCAAGGCGGTGAGCATCTGTCACAAAAAAGATGAACCTCCTTTTCATAGTGGGGAAACCGCCGGGCCGGCACCTGAAACATGCCGCCCGGCGGTCTTCCCTTTGAATAAAAAGAAAAAACCTTGAAATCGTAATGATTTCAAGGTTTTTCTCTGGTGGAGACGAAGAGGATCGAACTCTCTACCTCTTGAATGCCATTCAAGCGCTCTCCCAAGTGAGCTACGCCCCCGGAAATTCGCCGGCGTTTTTTTCGTCAGCGGTGATTATAATATCATAAAAGAGTGTATCTGTCAACCATCATTTTTGTCGTAAAATGAATTCCCCCGTCAGCTTACGAGCTTTGCCATAATAATGAACCGCTGGTTGGCGCCCATGCCGGAAAAGTAGCGTGTGCAGGTGGAGAGGGTAAGCAGTTTATCCGAGCTGCCGACGCCGACGCCGTAATCGTACATGCTGAGGTTCTGCGCCTTCGACGCGACGGAGGCCACGTCGATGCCGTTGCAGTTGATATAGAAATTCAGGTTGGTGGTGAAGGCGACGGCGAAGACCCGGAACGTATAGGTGCCGCTGTTTGTTGTGAGATAGATATACTGATTCGACGTCGCGAAGTCCGAATAAGTGAAGGCCATCAGCGACTCAAACTGCCGGCCGTAACTGGAGAACGGGACAAAGCAGTTTCCCCAGTTGTGGCCGTAGATCACCGTATTCTGGGAGAGGCTGCCGCTGCTCAGATGCGCGGTTGCCGCAGCCCAACCCATCTCCGTGTAATACCATTTGGAGCCGGCGTAATAGTTGGTGGAGTCGGTATTCTGGTAGATCGGGTAGTTCTGAATGCTGGTTCCGGAGACGCTCAGTCTCGCGACCAGCGAGGAGGAAAATCCGCTCGTGGTATCGACCGGCGCGGATGCTGTTCCTGCCCCGGTAATCGCGGTGCGCACGGCCGCAGCAGCAGTGGTTTCCGCCGACGCCTCGACGGCAGGCTCCTCGACGATCAGCGTCGCGGCAAGGTTGCTGTATCGGGTCAGAAGCAGGTTGCGGTAGCGCGTGCCCCGGAGATATTTATAGGCATAAACCGGCCCATCCTTCTCCGAAGCCTGTTCGGAAGCGGCCTCCTCTTCCTGGGAAACCTCCTCCTGAGAGGTCTCCGCGGCGGCGCCGGATTCCCCGTTTTCCGCGGAAGAAGCGGATGTCTCCGCGGCGCCGGAAAGAAGGCCCGCCATCAGGAGAGCCGCCAACAGGGCAGAGCTTTTCAGAAAAAATTGTTTTCCGCGGCCGGGCATCCAATCTCCTCCTTCTGGAAATATCTATTGTGTTATTATAGCAAAAGCGGTTTCGGTTGGCAAGACGGTATCCGCTTTTTTCCATTCGTTCGCAATCCGTTTTTTCCTCTGTTCATTTGTTTCCTGTTGTAGTATAATTGCGAAGTATACCCGTTTATGCAGGAGGCATCCATGATTCAGACAGAAAAAAAAGCGGCTTGGGTGATGCTGCTCTGCGCCGTCTTTTGGAGTATCGGCGGCATCTTTATTAAACTCATCCCCTGGAACGCCTTAGTGATCGCCGGCGTTCGCAGCCTGATCGCCGCGGGCATCTTGCTGATTTATATGCACAGAACCGGTGTTCGCTTCGTTCTGAACCGGTACAGCCTCGCTTCCGGCGCCGCGCTCGGCGGCACGATGCTCCTGTTCGTCTCCGCCAACAAGCTGACCACCTCCGCCAACGCGATCGTGCTGCAATATACCGCACCGATCTTCGTGCTCGTCATCTCCGCTCTCTTTTTCAGAGAAAAACTCAAGCGCCGCGATATTGTCGTCTGCGCGCTGGTCTTTGCCGGCATCACGCTCTTTTTCTTCGACAGCCTCACGCCGGGCGGCATTCTCGGCAACGTGCTCGCCATCCTCTCCGGCGTCTCTTTTGCCAGCACGATGGTGATCTCCGGCCGCTCCGACAACGACTCCTGTATGTCCGGCATCCTCGTCGCTCATTTCCTGACGTCGCTTGTCGGCCTTCCTTTTCTTTTCGTCTTTGATACGCCCGTCACCGGAACGACTCTGGTCTGTATGTTGGTGCTCGGCGTCTTTCAGCTCGGCATCCCTTACATTCTTTATGGATACGCCATCCGCCGCTGCCCGCCGTTTCTCTGCTCCATCATCTCCCTTGCGGAGCCGATGCTGAACCCGGTCTGGGTCTTTCTCTTTGACGGCGAGACGCCCGGTATCTTTGCGCTCTTCGGCGCCGTGATCGTCATTTCGGCGGTCGCATGGCGCTGCTTAAAAGAGGAATAAAAAACTCCGAATGACGCACCGCAAAAGAATCCGGACCGGGAATCCTGCGTCGGGCCGAAAAGCGGCGTGGGAAGCACCCCATAATCGGCAATCGGCCTTAAGCACCGGCGCCGGGCTAAAATTCGGCATTGCAAAAGCCGAATTCGCCGCGTCCGCCTCTAAAGGAACCTCCTCGGCTCACGGCGCATATATTTGTAAAAAGAAAATGGCCCGGACGGAAAACCGTCCGGGCTGTCTTTTTCTGATAATCATCAAAAGGGAGAAAGGCGCCGCTTTACCTTCCCAAACTTTTTTCCGGCGGCACGAGATCGGACATCACCACAAATACCGGCGAAAACAGATCCGCCATCAGCTCTTCGGAAGAGGCGCAGGAGGTGACGGCACCGGATTCCTCCTTATCCAGCGGCAGGCTCAGCACGGCCTCCGTCCCCTCGCCCGGCTTCGAATTCAGGACGAGGCTTCCTCCGGCGCTTTTGGCGAAGTGCCTGCCCAGCGTAAGCCCAAGGCCCATGGAATCGGAATGCATCATATCCGGGTGCCACGAGAAAAACGGTTCAAAGACCCTTGCCAGTGCCTCCGGCGGCATACCGGGCCCATTATCCCGGACGGAAATTTTCGCATACTTTCTGGTTGCAGAAAGGCAAATATCGATGCTCGCGCCATCTCCGGAGTATTTGAACGCATTGAGCACGAGGGCGAGCACGGTACTTTGAAATTTTTTGGGGTCGACATCCACATATAAAAAGCATTTCGGGATCTTCGCGCTGAAGTTTTTCTGGAGGCGGACGGCGAAAAACTCTATCGCCTCGCACAGTTCCTGCATCTCGTGGCAGACTTCAATTTTTTTAGGGAAATCCTGATCCGTACCGGAGACGATCCGGCAATACTCCGCAAAATCCATGTTGGCACGAAGGATATGATATGCATTCTCGGAAATGATTGAGGCCGCGGAGTCGGTGTCTGCGGCGGTCAGGTTGTGGAGGCTTCCGAATTGACAGGCCAGAGCCTTCCGTACCTGAAAAGAAAGAGCATCCGCCATCTGGGAAAGCTTTTCCGCACCGACCATTTTTCCACTTCTCAATCTCTTTTTCCGCATTTTTATCCTTCTTTAACTATGTAGTATGTTAAATTATAGAATGTTTCCCAATAAATGCAAGGTTTGCAAAATGAATTTTTCCTTAATTTTACTTTATAGAAGTGCTTTCAAATTTTACCAAAATTATGACGGCGCGGCTTTTATTTTTCAACACAAGATGGAAAATAGGAATCTTTTCTTGCATGGGCGGCCATTATAAGATAGAATAAGGCCGTATCAAATTTTCGACAGGAGGAATTTACTATGATTAAACTCGGTATCAATGGTTTCGGAAGAATCGGCAGACTTGTTTTCCGCGCTGCGGCCGCTGAACCTGAGAAATACGAAATTCTCGGCGTCAACGATCCTTTTGAAGACGCCGAGTACATGGCTTACATGGTCAAATACGACACCGTTCATGGCAAATTTGATGGCGAAATTTATGCGAAAGACGGAAAGCTCGTCGTAAACGGCAGAGAAATCGCCGTTTTTGACTGCAAGGACCCCAAGGAGATCCCGTGGGGAGAGCTCGGTGTCGAATACGTCGTCGAATCCACCGGCGTCTTTAAGACGATCGACACCGCCCGCGCCCACATCGAGGCCGGCGCGCGCAAGGTTCTGATCACCGCCCCTTCCAAGGATGCGCCGATGTTCGTCATGGGCGTCAACAACGACTCCTATACCCCCGACATTGACATCCTCTCCAACGCCTCCTGCACCACCAACTGCCTCGCCCCGCTCGCCAAAGTCATCAACGACAGCTTCGGCATCAAAGAGGGCCTGATGACCACCGTTCATGCCGTCACGGGCACACAGAAGACCGTCGACGCCACCTCCAAAAAGGACTGGAGAGGCGGGCGCGCCTCCAACGGCAACATCATTCCGTCTTCCACCGGCGCCGCCAAAGCGGTCGGCAAGGTCATCCCTTCGCTGAACGGCAAACTCACCGGCATGGCTTTCCGCGTTCCGACGCTGGATGTCTCCGTCGTCGACCTGACCGTCAACCTCGAGAAGCCGGCTACCTACGAGGAGATCTGCGCCGCGCTCAAGAAAGCCTCCGAAGGCAGCATGAAGGGCATCCTCGGCTACACCGACGAGGACGTCGTCTCCAGCGATTTTACGGGCGACCCCCGCTCCTCCATCTTCGACGCCAAAGCCGGCATCCAGATGAGCGACACCTTCGTTAAGCTGGTCTCCTGGTACGACAACGAATGGGGCTACAGCTGCCGCGTGCTCGACCTGCTCTCCTATATTGATTCCGTCGATAAGAAATAATTGACACAAAGTGAATTTCATCCCCTCCGTCTCCGGCGGAGGGGATTTTTTTCGGCTCTTCTTTCAAATCGGTGGGCCTTCCGGAAAAAGCGCAGAAAAAAGCCGCCTCTCTTTCCCGGAGGAAAAAGAAGACGGCTTTGAAAATACGGATTTCGGATGCTCAGCCGCAGAAGACTGAGGCGTTCCGGATGACTTTATCCCGGATGAAGTAATCCCAGATGCAGAGAAGCGCGAACACCACCCCGCCGAGAATAAAGTTGAGCACGGCGGTGACGATGATGTTGGTCAGCCCACTGTCGTAGGCCCGATAGACCTCCGGGTTCCCCGGCACGACCGTCTCGCTGAGGCTGAGGCGCCGGATGCCCATCACCAGGTTCCAGACGCCGGCGATGATCGTGATGCAGCCGAGGATCTGGATGCTGCCGATGACGATCCAGAGAATGGCGGAGGTGCGGGTGTCGTCACGGATTTCTTTGACGATCTCCTCGGCGGGTGTTCTCGGCGGCTGAACGATAGGGGGTTCCTGACCCAGTTTTCTTCCGCAGCCCGGGCAGAAGGCGTAGCCTTCCGGGACTTCTTTTCCGCAGTTAGAGCACAACATAGGCAATTTTCCTTTCTGAATAAAACCCTCGCGGGTCAGATAAAGGTCGGCGCGAGGAACAAAAAGGCCGGCAGATTCCGCAGAATGCCGAACGCCAGCACCACCGCAAGAATCACCCAGAGCGGCGTTACCGGTACCCGGCGGGAGACGCGATCCTCTCCGTATCGCACAAAACTATATCCGAGCGCGAGAAAATAGGCGGCAAAAAACGGGAAGAGCAGCGTAAACGCCGCATTGTACCGCAGCGCCTTATAAAACTGAAAATGCAGGAGGGCCCGAAGCGCCCTGGATGCGCCGCAGCCGGAGCAGTACAGCCCCGTCAGCTCGTGCACGAGACAGGGAAAGCCGATCCCCGTGCCGTCCGCGGTATTCCATATCCAAAAAAGCCCCGCGCCCGCCAGCACGCAGAGTACGGCGGCAAAAGCGGCCCGTACCCGGAGCTTCCCAAAATCCGGGCGCGGAAGCCTGATGTTTTTCATTTATTAATAATAGCCGTAGTATTGGTAACTCTCAATGTCGCTCGTGATAGTCTCGAGCATGCCCGCGCCGCCGGCAAGCATCCCGATGATGATGGTCAGGATGCCGACCGCAACCGTGATGATGATGCAGATCAGGGCCCGTTTGGCCGCTTTATCCGCCTCTTCATAGTTGCCCATCCTGTTGTTGCTGTTGATCTGGGCGGCAAAAATGATGGAAAGGACGCCCGGAATCAGGCTGAAACAGGTGCATCCGCAGAGCACCGTGGAGACGATGGCAAGAACCAGATAAAGAGTGAAATTCCCGTTTGGCTGGCCGCCGGCATAGGACGGATCCTGCCGAACCGGCGCGGCCTCCCGATATTCGGAATACTCCGGCGGAACTTCCTGATACACGTCGTCGTGTTTCTCGTCTTCCCGCAGCTTCGCCCCGCAGTATCCGCAGAATGTCGCATCGTCCGGCAGTTCCGCTCCGCAGCTCTTACAGTTCATATGATTCCCTCCCGTTAAAACAATTCGGATAGATCTTGAAAAAGGCAAGGCCCGGCAGAAACGGGTGCCGGAACCGGCCGTCATCTTATAGATGTATTATATTTTATCATAAAATCCTATTTAATCAACCGCTTCACCTGGAATCTCTTTTTAAGAATTTCTTCCTCTCCGTTGCGAAAGCGCAGCGCGGATGGTAAAATAGATTCCGGTATCCGGCCGCCTTCGGGCGCATCAGCTCCCGCGGCCGGCTTTAATCTTCGGACGGCGGACAGAAGAAGGGAGGGCGTTCCATGAAATTCAAAGCGCTGCTGCTGGCGGCTCTGATGGTGGTACTACCCTGCTTCTCCGGCTGCTCCACCGTCAACTCCACCATGGGCTTCGACATCCGTGCCGCGCTCGGCACCTACGATCCGCAACTTGCCTCCGACGAATCCACACTGCTGATCATCGAAAACTGCTTTGAAGGCTTGCTCAAAAAGGACGCGGACGGCAACATCATCGGCGGCGCGGCAAAAGAATGGGAGGTCTCTGAAGACGGCCTCACCTACACGTTTACGCTTCGGAACAACCTCATGTGGAGCGACGGCGAGACCGCTCTCACCGCGGACGATTTTGTCTTTGCCTTTCACCGGCTGTTTGAGAAACAGACCGGCGCGCCTCTGCGCAGCGATTTTATCTCCATGAGCGGCGCGGAAGAAATTCTTTATGAAAATGCGGATGTCTCCCGGCTTGGCATCTCCGCGCCGGATGAGCACACCGTCGTCATCAAGCTTGCCTACCCGGATGCGCTCTTCCCGGAGCTGCTGACCACGGCAGCGGCCTCCCCCTGCAATGAGGCCTTTTTTGACGGCACCCGCGGCCGGTATGGGCAGAATCTCGATTATATCCTCTTCAACGGGCCTTATTACGTCCGCAGGGTGAATTCCTCCTACTATGTGCTTTCACCGAACCCAAGCTATCACGGCGGAAATCTGTTCTATCAGGATATCTATGTTTACGTCCGGGACGAGGAGGATTATGACCCCTATTCCCGGCTGACCGAAGAAAAAATCGACGGCGCCGTCGCCGATTATACGGATCTTTCGGCCCTATACGACAGCGGCTTCCGGATCGGCGGCACAGAGGATACGCTCTGGATCCTCCTCTTTAACGAGGACGACGACTATTTTGCCTCAAAGAACATCCGCCGTGCCTTCGCCTACGCCGCAGACAAGAGCCTGATGGAAGCCGCCCTGCCCGGCAACCTGCGCATCGCGGACACCTACGTCCCCGGCGCGGTCACGATCGGCGGCATCAGCTACCGGGAACAGGCCGGAGACAGTTTCGTCGGCTTCGGCTACGACGCCGACTTTGCCGGAGAACTGCTGAAGGACGGCCTTGCGGAGCTTGGCAGCGAGAATCTGCCGACGCTCTCGATCCTCTGCCCGGAGGAATTCCTCGGCGTCATGGGGTACCTGCAAAAATCCATTCAGGAGAACCTTGCCACGTTCGTCAACCTCGTCCCGGCATCCGAGGAGGAGATCTCCGCCGCCGTCTCCTCAGGAACCTATCAGATTGCGCTGGTCTCCCGAACGCCGCAGTACAACAATCCGTCCGCCATCCTCTCCGGTTTTGTCGGTACGGATGAGACCGGAGCCGACGGAACCGTATCTTCCGCTCCGGATTTCGGCGCTGTGCTGCGCGACGCCGCGGATTCCGGCAGCTTTTCGGAATCGGTCGGGAATTATGCCCTCGCCGAGGAGATGCTGCTTCAGGAAATGCCCGCGCTCCCTGTTTTCTATGAGACTTCCTACTTCGCCGGATCCGGAAAAATCACCGGGCTTTCGTATTCCCCCTTCGGCGGACACATCCGATTTGAATATTGCCGCTGACCGCCGGGCCTGTTTTTTGAGAGCCGGCGGTCTCTTTTTCCGGGGTGAGAAACCCCGGATTTTTTGTAAGTATTTACTATTACAAAACGTTAGTTTTTGTTAACTTGCCTTTAAACAACGGTTACAACCATGTCACGATTGTTGACAAAGACGAAATCCCGGGGTATGATATAAGAGTAAACGTGCGGGCAGGTTTTGAGTGACCCGGACCGTGTGTTTATCAAAAGAGCGTAAATGACAAAAAACGTAAGGAGTGTCACTATGAGAAAAATTCTGGCTATTCTCCTCGCTCTGTTGATGGTTCTTTCTTTCGCGGCCTGCACAGGCACGGAAGAACCTGTTGAAGAGCCCTCTAGCGAGGCAACTTCCGGCGAACCCACTCCGGAAGAGACCGGCGTTCATCTTGAGCGCGACGATTGGGCTGACGACGTCAAAGTTGCCGTCAACGATTTCGTCGACGCTTACGGCGTTAATGGCGAAGGCTATGACGCCGAAGCTCATCCGTATGTTGTTTTCGACTTTGATAACACCTGCTCCATCT
>DAOTHJ010000013.1:0-40497 GCA_035447605.1 Oscillospiraceae bacterium
GCTCGCCGACGCGGCCGTTGAAGCCGCGCTTGAAGCGGTAGAGCCCGTAGAGATGGTCGTCCTCGTTCTCGGTGTCGCCCGAGATGCCCATAAAGTCGTAGACCGTGCAGCCGGTCTCGACGGCCCAGCGGATCATCTCCCACTGAATCAGGTAGTTGGGCATCACGTTGCGGAAGGCGTTGTCGGAGGCGCCGTAGACATAGCAGCATTTGCCGCCGTAGTTGGTGGTGATGGTGCCGCAGACGGCCTGCCCCTCATAAAAACCCATGTACAGGCGGATATGCTCGCCGAGCGCATCCAGCATCCGGGCGAAATATTCCTTGGGACGGATGTTGAAGCTGTCGCGTTCGCCGGTAATATCCATGATGCGCATGAATTCGTCGAGATATTCCTTGCCCACAACCCGGATCTCCACGCCGTGCTTCATCGCGACGCGGATGTTGTAACGGGTCTTCTGCGTCAGATCCATCAGCACCTGATCCTCCGTGCGGCCGCCCAGATACAGGCGGTAGTTGAACCGCACCTGAATCCCCTCGAAGCCGGTGGGACCGTATCGGCGGACGAAGCCCATCTTCCGCATCGTACCGAGGAATTCCGTATTGGAGACGAGGACATCCGGATCGCATTTGAACACATGCGCTTTATATTTTTTGGCAAGGATATCCGCGCCGGCGAAGAGGTCGGCGAGGACTCTTTTGTCGTTGAGGTCACAGACCGGGCCGCGCGGCGCATACAGAAAGCTCGTCCCGATGAGCGGAATCTTCTGAATCAGCACCAGCATGCCGCCGACGATCTTCCCGTAGGCGTTCCGGGAGACGACGACTTCGCTCCCCCAGTTGGTTTTGACGTTCGGCCACATGGTGGACTGGGTAAAGCAGCTCTGCGGGGAGTGCGAGCAGAATTCCTCGTACTCCGGCCATTGCTCTTTTTTGAGGATCTCCAAATTCAGCCCTCCAGAATTTTATAATTGCGTTCCGGGATTTCCGGCCCTCTCCATCCGTAGGCGCGGTCGGAGAGATCCGTTCCCGGCGTATAAATCGGTTTTGCGGTCTCCTTGAATTCCTTCCAGCCGGTGCCGTCGGCATGACGGTTCATCGGGCAGACATCGGCGCAGCGGTCACAGCCCCAAACGAAGCCGACCCTGCGAATCAGGGCCTCCTCCTCCGCGGTGAGCGCACCCTTTTTCTGTGTCATGGCGGAAACGCACCTCGCCCGGTCAAATCCTTCGGATGAAAGAGCGGCGTTCGGGCAAGCCTCAAGGCACTTGTTGCAGAGGAGGCAGGTGCCCGGATGCGGAACCGATTTGGGAAACGCATGCGTCGTGACGATCTCGCCGATCGCACAGCGGGTGCCGTATTGATCGCTGATCAACAGGTTGTTGCGCCCGCGGACGCCGAGTCCCGCCAGCACGGCCGCCCGCACCTCCGCAACCGGGGAGGAATCCACAAAACAGGTGAACCGGTCCTCCGGACAGAGTTCCTTCAGGAGTCCCGCGGCGATGTTGAGATGCTTCTGGCCGACAAGGTGATAATCCATGCCGACGCAGTAGCGCGCCACGTTCCTGCCCTCATTCTTCCCGGTATCCCACGGAATCAGACAGACGATCACGGATTGGATGCCGTCGAACAGCTCGTTTTTCCGGTATCCGGTGCCGGGAAGCGTCTCCGCATATGCCGCGACACCGTAACAGTCGAAGCCGGCGGCCCTCATGATCTCCCCAAGCCGGCCGGCAGTCGTCGCAGCCATTTCAATTCCTCCAGTATTTGCGGTCGAGGCTTCTGTATTGCAGGGCCTCGGCGATATGTTTTGTATCGATCGTCTCGCTGCCGTCGAGATCCGCGATGGTGCGGGCGACCTTCAGAATCCGGTCGTACCCGCGGGCCGAAAGCCCCATGCGCTCGAAGGCGCGCATCAGAACGCCCTTTGCGTCCTCGGTCATCACGCAGTATTTCGGCAGCATGGCCGGCGTCAGCATCGAATTGCAGATGATGCCGGTACCCTTGTAGCGTTTGAGCTGCGCGGCCCGGGCCCGGTTGACCCGCGCGCGGATCTCCGCGGAGGACTCGCCCCGGCCGGAATCGGTGAGATCGGAAAACTCCACCGGCATGACCTCGACATGGAGATCGATGCGGTCGAGCAGCGGTCCGGAGACCTTTGCCATGTATCGGGAAATGGCCCCTTCGCTGCAGGTACACTTTTTGGACGGATGTCCGTAAAAGCCGCAGGGGCAGGGATTCATCGCCGCCACCAGCATGATGGAACAGGGATACGTCAGGCTCCCGGCCGCCCGGGAGATCGTGACGGTGCCCTCCTCCAGCGGCTGGCGGAGCACCTCCAGCGCGGAGCGGCTGTACTCCGGCAGCTCGTCCAGAAACAGAACGCCGTTGTGTGCGAGGGAGATTTCCCCCGGCCTTGGAACGCTGCCGCCACCGGTTAAGCCCGCCGGAGACACCGTATGATGCGGCGAACGGAACGGCCTCTGCGTCATCAGGGGAATCCCCTCCGGCAGAGTACCGCAGATCGAATGAATTTTGGTCGTCTCGATGGCCTCGTCGAAGGTCATCTCCGGCAGAATGGAAGGCAGGCGCTTTGCGAGCATGCTCTTTCCGGAGCCGGGCGGCCCGATCATCAGCACATTGTGAAAGCCGGCGGCCGCGATCTCCAGCGCGCGTTTTGCCTCATACTGGCCTTTGACGTCGGCAAAATCCGGGCCGAAGCCGGGATTCTCCGGGATCACGAAATCGGAGGCCTTCGCCGGGGCGATCTTTTTGCCGCCCGAGAGATGGGCGATCACCTGCGCGGCGGTCTTTGCCGGGTAAACCCGGATACCGCCGACGATGGCGCCCTCCGCCGCGTTTTTCTCCGGGATGAAAATGCTCCGGATGCCGAGCTTTCTCGCCTCGAGCACCATCGGCAGCACGCCGGATACCGGACGGATCTCACCCTCCAGCGAAAGCTCGCCGATAAACGCGCAGGCGGAGCTGTCGATGCCCGTCTGGCCGCTGGCGATCAGAATGCCGACAAAAATGGGGAGATCATAGAGCGGGCCGGTCTTTTTGACGTCGCCCGGAGCGAGGTTGACGACGATTTTTCCCAGTGGAAACTCGTAGCCGCTGTTCTTGATCGCGGAGCGCACCCGGTCGCGGGATTCCTTGACGGCGACATCCGGCAGGCCGACGATTTCAAAAGACGGGAACTGCCCGTCGATATCCACTTCAACGGAAACTTTATATGCGCTGATCCCCAAAAGCCCCATGCTCGCGCAGGCGCAGAACATATTTCCATCGCCGCCTTCCCCATGATTCAACATTTAACCAGTTTTATTATATATCAAAATTGGTGCGAATTACAAGGGTCAAAGGAAAGAATGGGAAAACGGCCCGGATCCCGGCGCTTTCTGCTCCTCAAAAGAAAAAAATTTCTTTGGGCGGCACGAGGTTTGCTTCTTTTCGCCGACGCGGCGACGGCCGGAACGTCATAGAGTGAAGGGGCTCCGACGATAAGCGGTTTTGCATCAAAGGCGGGCTCTCTTGAAAAGAGCCGCTTTCCTCGGCGGGAGACCTTGAAACCTTGCGTTTCTTATGGCGGAAGACTATAATAAATTTATCAAACAACGACCGGAGGGGTTTGCTGTGGACGAAAAAAACGAATATCTGCGCTGGCGCAGCGGCACCGATGAAAAGACCGCCGCGGAGCTTGCCGCCATCGAAAACGACGAGGATGAGATCCGGGAGCGCTTTTACCGGAGGCTGGAATTCGGCACCGCCGGGCTCCGCGGCCTCCTCGAAGCCGGAACCAACCGGATGAACGTCTATACCGTGCGGCAGGCGACGCAGGGCTTGGCCGAATACCTGAAGCAGTCCGCGGAGAACCCGTCGGCCGCGGTCGCCTACGACACGCGCCGCTGCTCCGAGCTTTTTGCGAGGGAGGCCGCCTCCGTGCTCGCCGCGAACGGCATCAAGGTCTGGCTCTATGCCGAACCCGCGCCGACGCCGATGCTCTCCTTTGCGGTACGGGAACGCTTTTGCAGCGCCGGCATCAACATCACCGCAAGCCACAACCCCGCCGCCTACAACGGCTATAAAGTCTATGGCGCGGACGGCTGCCAGATCGGCCCCGAGACCGCGGACGCCGTTTCCCGCCTGATCGCCGAAACCGACGTCCTGACCGGCGCGAAGACCTATGATTTCGATACCGCCGTGGCGGAGAAAAGAATTCTGCTGCTGCCGGACAGCTTCTGGAGGCGCTATATCGCGCGCGTCATTCAGGAGGGCGTCGACCGGGCGCACCATTCCGACAGCGACCTCTCCATCGCCTACACGCCGCTCAACGGCACCGGCCGGGAGCCCGTCGTCCGCTGCCTTTCGCTCGCGGGCTTCGGCAACATCTTCCCGGTGGAGGAGCAGTTTCGCCCGGACGGCGACTTCCCCACCTGCCCGTTCCCGAACCCGGAGCTGCCCGAGGCGCTTGAGCTCGGCATCCGGCTGGCGAAAAAAGAAGCCTGTGATTTTCTGCTGGCAACCGACCCGGACTGCGACCGCGCGGGCGTCGCGGCAAAGGACGGAGACGGATACCGTATCCTGACCGGCAACGAGGTCGGCGCCCTGCTGTTGGATTTCATCGCACGGGCGAGAATTGAAAACGGCATCATGCCCGAGCGCCCGGTCGCGGTACGCTCCATCGTCTCCACCCGGCTCGCCGACGCCGTCGCCGCGCACTACGGCATCGAGATGCGGAAAGTCTTCACCGGCTTCCGCTATGTCGGGCAGGTCATCGCCGAACTCGAAGCCGCCGGAGAGGCCGGGCGCTATATTTTCGGCTTCGAGGAGAGCTGCGGCTATCTGAGCGGCACCTACGTCCGCGATAAAGACGCCGTCAACGCCTCGCTGCTGATCTGCGAAGCCGCCTCCTACTGGAAGCGAAACGGCCTCACCCTCGCCGGCGCGATCGACCGGCTGAGGGAAGAGTACGGGTATTATTTCGACAGCCAGTCCAACTTCTACTGCGAGGGGATCTCCGGCGCGGAGAAGATTCAAAGCGCCCTGCGCGCTTTGCGCAAACAGGCTCCGGCGGCGCTCGCCGGACGCCCGGTGACCGCGGTCCGGGACTTTTTGCCGGAAGCCGACATGTTGGAACTGACGCTCGGAGAGGATGCCTCCGTAATCATCCGCCCCTCCGGCACCGAGCCGAAGGTCAAGGCGTATTATTCCGTCCGCGGGAAGAATAGAGCCGACGCCGAAACCGCGGCTACCGCGCTTGTGACCGCCGTGACGGAACTGCTCAATCTATGAAGTTCCGGCGGGCCCGCCTGTAAAATTCCGGTGAAACCGCCTGCCTCGCGGGGGATTCCCGCGGAGCCGTCCGGCCTGCCGGAGACTCCGGCAAAACCGCCCGGTTCTCGGCCTTTTTTGGCAAAGAGAACCGTCCTTGCTTCCTTCAATTTTCCGAAAAAAAGGATTGCATTTCCGGCATGTTTGTGTTAGAATACGCTTACTGGTGTAAAAAAACGGGTTTATTTAAGATATAAGCTCTGTAAGAAAGAGGTGACATACATGAAGAAGGGTATTCATCCGGATTATGGTCCGACCACCATCACCTGCGCATGCGGCGAGGTCTGGCAGATCTGCTCCACCAAAAAAGACATCCACGTAGAAATCTGCTCCAAATGCCATCCGTTCTACACAGGGCGTCAGAAGCTTATTGATACCGGCGGCCGTGTCGACCGTTTCAAAAAGCGTTTTGGTATGGAATAATCCAAACGAAAGCCCGGTTTTGCCGGGCTTTTTTTCTTAAGATTCGGGATTCGGAAGGGAGGCGTCCGCATGCCCGCATACAAAACCGCAGCAAAAAACGGCGAGGCGGAGTTCACCGAGAAAAAATCCCGCTTCATCGGGCATCTGGCGCCGGTCTCCTCCGAGGAGGAGGCGCTTGCCTTTCTGGAGAAAATCCGCGCGGAGAACCGCACCGCAAGCCACAATATCTTTGCCTACCGTCTCCGGGAGCAGAACCTTGAGCGCGCCTCCGACGACGGCGAGCCGCAGGGCACGGCCGGCGTACCGGTATTGAAGGTGCTCCAAGGGAAGGAGCTTGTCGATTGCTGCTGCGTCGTGACGCGGTATTTCGGCGGTACGCTGCTCGGCACCGGCGGACTCGCGAGGGCCTACACGCAGGCAGCCGTCCTCGCATGCGAAGCCTCCGGCATTCTCACGATGGCCGAGATGCTTGACCTTGAGCTGGAGACGGATTACCCCGGCTACGGCAGGCTGGAGCATTATGCGGCGGAAAAGGGCATCCGGGTGCTCGGCGCGGAGTTCGGCGCTTCGGTCACATTCAGGCTGCGCATCCTACCGGTGGATCTTCTCCCGTTTGAGCACGATATTGCGGAGCTGACGAACGGCGCCGTCAAGCCCGTGATCATAGGAAAGGGCTGGCACGCCGCGGAAGCTGAATAAAGAGCCGCACAGGCGGAAAATTCCCGTGCGGCAGGAAAGTCCTTGGCCCCCCAATATGCTTCGCGCTGGAGAGAAACAGGTGTTTTTCACGGCAAGGAACCCGGGAAATGGCCGGAAAGCGTTTTTTTCGCTTTGGAACGGCCAATCCCAAGCCGGGTGGGCTTTTCAGGGCTTCCTCGGCGGCAGCTTCGCAGGACGTCCGGAAAAGCGGCCTCCGAATTGCGGCCGGAGGCAGAAAATCGGTAGAACCGGAAAAGAGGAATCGTTATGACTTTGGAAGAAGCGGTCGCGCGGTACGGAAACGATCAGTTCGCGACAAAGGCGCTCGGCGCGGTGATTGATGAGGTCGGGGACGGCTATGCGAAATGCTCGCTGGAACTCCGGGAGATTCACAGGAACTCCGTCGGCAACGTGATGGGCGGCGTTCCGGCCGTGCTGGCGGACTTTTGCTTTGCGGTCGCTTCCGACGCGGAAGTCAGTCGCATCGTCACCCTCAACTGCAGCCTGACCTATCTCGGCATGGCCAAGGACGGCCGTCTGGTCGCCGAAGGACGCCGGATCAAGGACGGCCGCAGTACCTGCTGCTATACGGTGGACATCACGGACGGCATCGGAACGCAGGTGGCGATCGCCAATATCACCGGATTCCGGATGGGCTGAACCGCCGAAAAAGAATCTTTTATGGCCGCCTTGTCGAAGAAGAGCGGCTTTTTCTTTTGCCCCGATATCTCCCTCAAACCCGGATTTCGTTGACGAAACGGGTTTTTCTATTTATAATAAGATATATAAACGTTCATATTTTTGCCATAGAATAAAAAAAGCGCGTGACGCGCATCCTATTATTTTTAAGGACGGAACAACATGAAACCTACATTACTGATTATGGCGGCCGGCATCGGCAGCAGATACGGCGGCGCGAAACAGATCGTACCGGTCGGCCCCTCCGGGGAAAGAATCATCGATTACACCATGTACGATGCCTATCGGGCCGGCTTTGGAAAAGTGATCTTTCTGATTAACCATGCACTGGAGAAAGATTTTATTGAGGTCGTCGGCGAACCGGTCTCTCATTATATGGATGTGGACTACGCCTTTCAGGAGATTCCTGAGAAATATGCCGCGCTCGGCCGCAAAAAGCCGCTCGGCACCGCCGAAGCCGTGCTGCTCTGCCGGGATCTGATCGGCGGGCCGTTCGCCGTGGTCAACTCCGACGATTATTACGGCGCCGGTGCCTTCCGGACGATTCTGCCCGCGCTGGAAGCCATGGAGCACTCCTCGGACGAATATGCCATGCTCGGCTACCGCATCGAAAATACGCTGACGGAGCACGGTAAGGTCGCCCGCGGAATCTGCCGCGTCGAGGAGGGGTTTTTGCAGGAGATCACCGAGCGCACCCATATCGAGAAGCGCGGCGCCTGCGCGGAATTTACGGAGGACGAAGGCGGTTCCTGGACGGCGGTCCCGGCCGGAACACCCGTCTCGATGAATTTCTGGGGCTTCACCCCCGATATTTTCGACCGTCTTGCGGAGGCCATGGATGATTTCGAGGCCGGCGAGCTCCAAGAGGACGCGATGAAAGAGGAGTGCTACCTGCCCAACGTGGTCGGCGCGCTGCTCCGGGCAGGACAAGCCGACGTCCGCTGCGTGGAATCTCCGGACCGCTGGTTTGGCGTCACCTACCGCGAGGACACCCCGACGGTTATCAACGCCCTGAAAGATCTGACCGGAAGCGGCGTCTACCCCACCCCGCTTTGGGATCGGGGATAAATTTCTCCGGCAGCTTTAGTCTGCAAAATAATTTTTGGCGGCGCAGGAACGATTTCGTATCGGATCCGGCGCCGCCTTTTTCTTTTTTTAAGCGCCGCGGCGGGCCCGGAAATCCCGATTCTTGGGCACATCCCGATCCCAGAAAAAATTTCGTAAATGATAGACAACCGGTCCTCCGGAATTTTGGTCAATACTCCGCTTTGACAAAGCACACCGCCTTCCCGTATAATAAAGATAGGGATTATAATTATACATATTTTAAATAGGAAATTCATTTTCTGTATGTCCCTTATATGCCGAATCTACTCTGAAAGGCGGAATGCCACCGTGAAAAAAGAGCTCAAAGGCAAATTAAATGAGACATTGACTGCCGTTCTTCCCGTTTCCGGGATTATTTTGGTCCTTCACTTTACCATAGCGCCGATGCCTTCCGGCATTTTGGCGCTGTTTCTTTCTTCCGTCGTGTTTCTGATCGTCGGCATGACGTTTTTTACGCTCGGCGCGGATTCGGGCATGACGCCGATGGGAAACCAGATGGGCGCGGTGCTCGTCAAGCTCCGGAATCTGCCTCTTTTTATCGTTACGGCCCTGCTCCTTGGCATCATGATCACCATCGCGGAACCGGATCTTCAGGTATTGGGCAACCAGATGCCGAAGACGACGCTGTTTATGCTCGGAGAGCTGGAGGTCTCGGTCGGCTCTGCGCTGATCTATGCCGTGGCGCTGGGTGTCGGGCTCTTCCTTGTTCTTGCGGTGCTCCGGATTCTTTTTAAGATCAGCCTCTCCCTGCTGATTCTTCTTTTCTACCTGCTCACGTTTCTGCTCGCCGCCTTCACTGGCCGCGAATTCCTTGCGGTCGCGTTTGACAGCGGCGGCGTCACAACCGGCCCGATCACCGTTCCGTTTATTCTGGCGCTCGGCGTCGGCATTGCCTCTGTGCGCGGCGGAGACAGCGCCCGCGATGACAGCTTCGGCCTTGTGGGGCTCTGTTCCATCGGCCCGATCCTCGTCGTCACCCTGATGGGCATGCTGACTCCAGGCGGGATCACCTACACCTCCGAAGCGATGCCGGAGATTGACGGTTTCTCCGGCCTGATGAGAATCTACGCCGAGGCTCTGCCGCATTTTGCCCGGGAGGTGGCGCTCGCCCTCTCGCCGATTCTGGTGTTTTACCTGATTTTCCAAGTTCTGTTTTTGAAGCTGCCGAAACACGTTTTGCTGCGGACGCTGATCGGCGGGGCCATTACTTTTTTGGGCCTCGTGATCTTCCTGACCGCCGTCAATGTCGGATTCATGCCGGTCGGAAGCTATATCGGCGGCGCCATCTCCTCGCTTGAACCCAACTGGGTGCTGATCCCGGTTGGCATGCTGGTCGGATTTTTTATCGTCGCTGCGGAGCCTGCCGTCCACGTGCTCAACGAGCAGGTGGAGGATGTCACCGGCGGAGCGATCTCCCGAAAAGCGATGATGGCGGCCATGATGATCGGCATGTCGGTCTCCGTCGGTCTTGCGATGACGCGGGTGCTGACCGGGATCTCCATCTGGTACCTGATCATTCCCGGCTATGCGCTCGCCCTCGGGTTGACTTTTTTCGTCCCCAAAATTTTTACCGCCATCGCATTCGACAGCGGCGGTGTCGCCTCCGGGCCGATGACCGCGACCTTCCTGCTCCCGTTTGCGGTGGGCGCCTGTGAAGCCGTCGGCGGCAATATCATGATGGACGCATTCGGTGTCGTCGCGATGGTCGCCATGACGCCGCTCGTCACCATCCAGATTCTCGGCGCCATCTATGCCGTCAAAGAAAAGAAAGCGGAGCGTGCGGAGATTTCCGCTGCGGAAACCACCGCCGAACTGGAAGAGAAGGAGGAAGAGATCATTGACTTCTGAAAACCCTTCCCGCAGAAAATACGATCCTGTCGAGATGCTGGTCACGATTGTGGACCGCGGGCTCGGCGAAAAAGTGGTGGGCTTCAATCAGGCACAGGACGTCAAGGTCAATATGATCTGCCTCGGGCGCGGCACCGCCAACTCCCATATCCTTGATCTGCTGGGCCTCGGCTCCACAGAAAAAGACGTCGTGCTGAGTTTCGTGCCCGTCAGCCGGGTGCAGGAGGCGCTCGCCAATCTCAGCGAGAAGATGGAATTCAAAAAGCCGGGAAAGGGCATCGCTTTTTCGATTCCGATCAACAGCATCGCCGGCGCGAATGTCCTCCACTATTTCACCACCGCATCCCTTGAGGAGGAGGTATAAACATGGATGAACATAAAACCGAGTATTCCCTGATTGTCACCATCGTGAACCGCGGCTACTCCGACGAGGTGATGGACGCGGCAAGAGAGGCCGGCGCGCAGGGCGGCACCATCCTCTATTCCCGCGGCGCGGGCATCCATGAGACAGAGACCTTCTTCGGCATCTCCATCCAGCCGGAAAAGGAACTGGTGCTGATTCTCGCAAAAGAAGAGATCCGTGCTTCGATCATGCAGGCCATCATCCGAAAAGCCGGCCTCAACAGCGAGGGCCGCGGCCTCTCCTTCTCGCTGCCCGTGAGCGCGGTCGCCGGCATCTGCCACCTGAATAACGAAAACAACCCCTGAATTTCCTTTGATACACAAAAATCCCTTCCGCCGAAAAGCGGAGGGGATTTTTATTTTATAAAACTGCGTCTTCCTCCGGGTACAAACTGCGCCGGATATTCCGGTTTTTGCACATCCGGACGGGCCTCCTGCGGCTCTGAAAGGCTGTCGCCGTTCAGGAGGGCTGTCCGAAGAGGCGAAATTCGGCCGGGCCGGAAAACATACTCGACCGGAAAACAATGCTCCCAGCCTGCCGGCGGGTGTCCTGCGGCTCTGAAAGGCTGTCGCAGTTCAGGAGGGCTGTCCGAAAAGGCGAAATTCGGTCGGACCGGAAACCATACTCGTCCGGAAACGACATACTCAACTCGCCGTCAGGTATCCGGCGGCTCAGGAGGAGTGTCCCGAGAGTTTTCTGGAGGAACAGCATCCGGCGGTTCGGGTTTTTCTCCTGTATTTGCGGCAACCACCGCGGCGATCTCGGGATACCGCGCCATCAGCCTGTCATAATTTTCCCGGAGATGCGGGAACAGGCAGTCCTTGCAGTTCTTGATGCCGTCTTTCGTAAACGTGAAATTGCCGCCGCAGCGATCGCCCAACATATACAGCGGGCAGTAACAAAACATACAGTTGAAATTGTCGGGATCGTCGGTTTTATGGCAGGGAAAGAATTCGCAGTCCCTGTGCTGAAAATATTTATATTTTTCCGTCTTCAAATCCGCTCCTCTCCGGGCGTCTCCAAAGTTCCGTCCGCCTTCGCCGCCTCGATCAGTTCCGTGATCCGCCGGTTGCTTTCGCCGACCGGCGCGCCGGCGTCGATCACCCTGCGGCAGTGCCGCATGGTCTCCAGCGCCTCCCGGAAAGTCTCGTCGCGGATGGCGCAGAACGGCTTTTCGGCGATCACCCGTGCGGCAAGATGTTTTGCCAGACGATAATCGACGTCGCCCGGGTCGAGGATGCCGGTACAGAAGGGTACGCCCTGACGCTGTAACCTCCGATAGACCGGAATCCCGCTGCCGCCGCCCGCGATCACAAAGACCTCGGGCTCGCCCTCCGTCGTTGGAAGCTCCACGCTGCCGAAGGAAACGTCGTAGGCGCCCTCCCCCAGATCATAAAGCCAGCGGACGGCCTCATCCCGGAAGATCTCCTCCGGCGGACCATAGCGGAAGATCGTGTCGCCCTTGACGCAGATCACCTTGTCGGAAACCTTCTGCGCGAGGTCGATCTCATGCAGCGACATCACAACCGTGATCTGCCGCTCATGGGCCATATGCCGCAGGATGTCGAGCAGCTCGAGCTTATACCGAATGTCAAGATAGGCCGTCGGCTCATCGAGCACGATGATCTCCGGCTGCTGGCAGAAAGCCCGGGAAAGCAGAATCCGCTGCCGCTGCCCGTCGCTGATCCGGTTAAAATCCTTTTCGGCGAGGTCCTCCACGCGCATGATCTCCATGGCGTTCTGCACGATCTTTTCGTCCTCGGCCGTCAGGAGGCCCATCCGGCCGGTGTAGGGATAGCGGCCCGTGGCCACGATATCCCGGCAGGTCATGAGCTCGGTGCGTACGCGCTCCGTGAGCATGATGGCCATCCGGGTGGAGAGTTCCTTATAGGTCATCTGCGCGACGTCGTCTCCGCCGATCCAAACCGTTCCGGCGACGAGGCGGAGCTGCTTAAACAGGCTCTTAAGAATCGTGGATTTTCCGGCGCCGTTCGGACCGATCAGCGTGACGATCTCGCCTTTTCCGATGCCGAGGGCGATGTCGTGAATCAGCGCCTTCCCATTATATCCGACGCTCAGATTTTTTGTCTCCAGATGCCACTCGCTCATATCTTTAGTACTCCTGACGTTTTTTCAGCATGATCAGAATCACGATGGGTGCGCCGAACACTGCGGTCACGGTGCTGACGTTGAGCTCCGTGGGGGCAAAGGCCGTCCGCGCGATCAAATCGCAGAGCATGCAAAAGACCGCACCGCCGAGAAACAGCGTGGGAATCACGATAATCGGCTTTGCCGTATGCAGGACCTTTTTAATCAGAAACGGCACCGCGATGCCCACAAAGGAGATCGGCCCGGCAAAGGCCGTTACGCAGGCGGTGAGAATGCTCGAAAGCAGGATGACCGCCACCCGCAGCAGCCGGATATTGACGCCCACGCTTTGGGCATAGGCCTCCCCCATCTGGAACGCGCCGATAGGCTTTGAGAGCAGAAACGTCAGCAGGAACGCGACGGAAACGATCCAAAAGGCGGTGTGCACATTGCTCCAGCCGACGCTCGAAAAGCTGCCGAGCGACCAGTTGTGCAGATTGACGATATCCGAATCGTCGGCGAAGGTCACGACAAAATCCGTGACGGCGGAACAGATATAGCCCACCATGATGCCGGCGATCAGCAGAATGGGCATCTGCCGGAGCTTTCGCGAGAGCAGCAGGATGAAGCCGGTGACCATCAGGGAGCCGAACAATGCCGCCAGAATGAGCACGGAGGAGGAGACCTCCCGAAAGCGCCCGAGAAAATAGATCATCACGAGCGCGACGACCATCTTGGCTCCGGAGGAGATACCGAGCACATATGGCCCGGCGATGGGATTGCGGAAAAAGGTCTGGAGCAGAAAGCCCGACAGCGCAAGCGCGCCGCCGAGCAGCGCCGACAGAAAAATCCGCGGCAGGCGGATCTGCCAGATGATCCGGTACTGCGCCGTCTCCTCCCCCACGCGCCCGAAGAGAACCTCAAAGACCTCCTCCGGGGTGATCGCGACGCTGCCGGAGCAGATATTGACGACCGCAATGAAGAAAAAAGCGGCGATTAGAAAAAGAAGAATCCATAGATACCGGGACCTTGCCTTCAGGCGGTCCGTCATCCATGCGGGAGTTTTGATGTCAGCGTTCATAGTTCCTCTCAGACGGTTTTTCAATATAGTTTATACAGGAACGTCGGCTGAACCTCCGTTCCGTCGTCGGACGTCAACATCAGGTGGATGTCGTGCACGATCTCGCCGTTGACGTCGGAGGCCTGATACAGATATTTGGTCGTGCACCAGACGTTGCCCTCCCGGACGGCCTTGAAATCGGCAAACAGCTCGTTTTTGGCTAGCAGCTCGTCGACGGATTCCAGCGGCTCGTCGATGGAGGCGTTGTAGATCAGAAAATCGGCGTCCCGCGCGGAGGCATAGAACGTCTCCATATCCATCGTGACCGAGGAGGAGGCCGTCTCGGAATCCCCGAGGTCGGAAAAGATATAGCGCCCGCCGGCCATCTCAATCATCTTCGGGATGTAGTCGCCGGATTTTTTGGTCACGATCGCCCCGTTGGAGTTGATATAGAAAAAGGCGACCGTTTTTTCGGTGTTGACGAAATTCTCAAGTTCGGCCGCGTATTGTTTCTGCACGGCAAAAATCTCCTCCGCCGCATCCTCTTTACCCAGAAGGACGGCGTAGGCCTTGATCCACTCGGTCCGGCCCAGAGGCTCCGGCTCGTAGCTCGATAGATCGATCCAGACCGGGATGCCGAGCTCCTCGAGCTTATCCTGTACTTTCGGCGAATGGAGAATCATCGTCGATTCCACGGCGAGATCGCAGCCCTCCGAGAGAATCAGCTCGTAATCCGGCGCGCTGTATTTGCCGGCGTAGAGGATCTCTCCCTCCTCCATCGCCCGGGCCGCGTTCTCAAGATACCAGCCGTCGGCCTCCAGCCCGGAGAAGCGGATGTCCGAAAGGGCATCCAGCGCGTCGAACTGGCACATGGCGGCGGTCGCCGCAAGGTAGATGTGCTTCAGCGGTTGCTGCAGGACGATGAAGCGGCTCTCGGCGCCGGAGGGCACCTCCGCCCCTTCCGGGACGACCAGATAGCTGCGCGCATCGCTGATCCGAATGACCGCGTAGCCGCCTTCGTAAAAGTATACATCAAAGCACTTCGCATCGTCCAGCTCCATTGTGGAGACATAGACGAGCCCGTCGATGAAGGGAGCATCCGGATCGGCGGAAGTCTCTTCGGATTCCGCCGGCACGGATACGGCGGCACCGGAGGATTCCGATTCCGCCGTCTCGGCTGCGGCCGTATCGGCTGCGGCCGTCCCGGCTTCGGCTGCGCTGCATCCCGAAAAAAGCACTGTCAAAAGGGCAAGAAGCAGCGCGGCAAACTTAATTTTCATAGATCGTAAACACATAATCGACCACATGCGGGCTGCCCATGGCGACGGTTTCGGCGCTGACCGGCGTCTCTCCGTTCAGAACAACCGGAATCACGAACGTGGAATCCCCGCCCTCGTTTGTATTAAAATATTTCTCACCGTTTACTTCCGCGTAGGTGTAATTCGAGCTGCTGAAGACGATGGTGGCGAAGGCCGTGCCGTCCCGCATCTCAACGCCGGCGCAGGAGATCGTGACGCGGCCGGAACCTCCTGTGAAAGAAAACGTATAGGCATCCTCTCCCTCCGCGGCAGGCTCCTCCCCGGTGGAAACAAGGGAATCGGTGCGGAAGGTCAGCGTACGGTCGTACCATTTGGCGGTGCTCTCCGAATAGACGGCGACCGGCATCTCGCTGCCGAGCGCCGGAACGGCAAATGTGTAGGTATACGCGCCGGAAGCATCCGCCACGGCCGCGACGCGTTCCGTCTCTGCGGCCTGAAGAGCATCCTTCGCGAGGCCGACATAGAGCAGGCCGTAATTGTTGTTGGCCGCGGTCACGCAGGCCGTCATCACGCCGTCTTTTACCGTCAGCGTGCAGGCCGTAACCTTGAAGAGCGCGGAATCGGAGGTCACTTCCATGGTATAGACGCCGTCCTCCGGAACCGTACCGGATGCGACGGCAAGCGCTGTGGAATCAAAATAGAGCACATGATCCGTCCATGAATTGCCGGAGGCCGAATGGAAGGCGACGGCGACGTCCTTGTCGAGCGACGGGATCTCCACCGTGAAGCGAAGCCCCTCGCCGGGCAAAACCGCCTCCGCGGCCGTTCCGGCAAAAACGGCGTCGCAGTCGGCATCCGTAACCGTCAGTTCCGCCGTCATCACGCCGTCCTTTACCGAAAGCGCGCAGGCGGAGACGGCCGGGCCATCCGATTCGGCATCGACCGTGTAGGAACCATCCTTCGGCACAAGGTCATACGGCTGAAGGCTCCCGGAGAGGAACTGCAGCGTGCGGTCGTACCACTTTTCATACTTGATCGACCATGAGGCGACCGCCGTATCGGTATCGAGCGCCTCAATGGGCAGCGCGAAGGTATGCGCGCCGTCCTCGTCGAGCACAGAGGGGATCCACTCGCTCTGCGGCACGGCATCCGCCTCGGCGCCGGTGCCGGGATAGAGATAGCCGTACCCGGTGCCGCTCATCGTCAATACCGCCGTCATCTTCCCCTCCCGGACATGCAGGATGCATTTGACGACGCGAAACATTTCGGCATTGGAGTTGACCCCGATCGTATAAAGCCCATCGGGAACGGCGCCTTCCGTCTCCGGAGCCGCGGCGCTTTCTTCTGCGGATGTGACCGGCTCCGAAGCGGCTTCGGACGATTCCTCCGCCGGAGAACCTGCGCAGGCCGAGAGCGCCAGAAGCAGCAGCAGACAGCAGAGCAGCCCGGCGAGGCGGGAAAGTTTTCTTTTCATATGGTTTCTCCTTTAACGTCCACGGCGGACGTCGGTTTTTTGAGCACCGACGTCCTCCGCGAATCCTCCCTGTTTTTTAAAATCGCTGAAAATCAGAGCCCGGCATCCGTGATCGCGGTCTGAAGATGCTCAACCTCGACGGTGCGAACTCCCTCGTTCTGGCCAAGGCCCTGAATCTTGCATTCCACCTCGAAGCCGGCGGCCTCGAACGCAGATTTCCAGGAATCGGCCTCGTCGCCTGCCATGTCGTTGTTGGCGTGGTCGCCGGCGACGATCATGAACGGATAGAGAACCACTTTATTGGCGCCGTACGCGGTGACGGAGGCAATGACGTTGTCGATCGTGGGATAGCCCTCGACGGTGCCGACAAACGCATTCTCATAGCCCTCGGCGTGCAGCATGTACTCGAGCTCGCTGTAGGTGGCGTTGGCAAAGTGCTCGGTGCCGTGGCCCATAAAAACAATCGCCGTATCGGTGGCGCCGGCCTCCGGAATCGTGGACATCACCGCGCTGATGACGTTCTCATAGTCCGCCTCGGTTGTGAGCAGCGGCTCGCCCATGACCAGCTTGCTGAAATAGCCGGAGTAGGCGCTCACATCCGTGACGATGTCGTCGTATTCATAGCCGGGCATGACGTGCGTGGGCTGGACGACCACGGTGCCGTAGCCGTCCGCAATCAGGCGCTCCAGAGCCTGCTGAACATTGTCGATCTGGAGATTGTCGCGGGTGGCGAGCTTATCGATGATGATCTGGGAAGTGAAGGCGCGGCGAACCTCCCAATCCGGGAAGGCCGCGGTGACATCGGCCTCGATGGCCTCGATCGTCAGCGCACGGCTGTCGTTGTAACTGGTGCCGAAGCTGACGACCAGAATGGCCTTTTTCGTGGGATCGCAGGCACCCGGCGTCACAACCGCCGGCTGCGGAATCACATAGCTGCCGCCGTCGATCGCTTCTTCGATGTGGGTGAGATAGCGCTGCTGAACCGCCTCGTTCTGGCCGAGGCCCTCGATCCGGCATTCCACTTCGAAGCCGGCGGCTTCAAATGCAGATTTCCAAGAATCGGCCTCGTCGCCCGCCATATCGTTGTTGGCGTGGTCGCCGGCGACGACCATGAACGGATACAGAACAACTTTGGTCGCGCCGTAAGCGGTGACCTCGGCGATCGCGTTGTCGATGGTCGGGAAGCCCTCTACGGTGCCGACGAACGCATTTTCATAGCCCTCGTCGTGCATCATGTGCTCGAGCTCGCTGTAGGTGGCGTTGGCGTAGTGCTCGGTGCCGTGGCCCATGAAGACGACGGCCGTATCGGCAGCGCCGGCCTCCGGAATCGCGGACATCACGGCGTTGATGACATACTCATAGTCCTCTTCGCTCGTGAGCAGCGGATCGCCGACCGCAAAGAAGTCGAACTGGTCTGCATACCGCGTAACCTCGGCCACGACGTCGTCGTACTCAAAGCCGTTCATGATGTGGGTCGGCTGTATGACGACCTCTTTCACGCCGTCGGCGACCAGTTTCTCCATGGCTTCGGCGACGTTGTCGATCTCCGTGCCGTCTCGGGTGGCCAGCTTGTCGATGATGGTCTGTGCCGTAAACGCGCGGCGGACCTCCCAATCCGGGTAGGCCTCCGTGGCCGCGGCCTCAATCGCATCAATCGTCAGGGCACGGCTGTCGTTGTAGCTCGTGCCGAAGCTGACCATCAGAATCACCTTTTCCGCCGCAGCGGATTCTTCCGCCGGCGCTTCCGTTTCGGACGACTGCTCCGACTCGGGCGGCTGCTCCGTCTCCGTATCCGCGCAGGCGCCGAAAGACAGCACCATAAGGAATGCCATCAGCATTGCAAGAATTTTTTTCATTTTTTCTGTCCCTCCTGTTGTCGTACTGGCAAAAACATTCGCCAACCGTATCGGTCACTTCCCCGTATAGGATTTACTTGCAAAAAAATCCCCCGGCGTCATGCCGGGGGAATCCTGCTTTCATCTATGGTTCCGTGACGTATCCATAAGGAGGCCTCGAAACCGTCGTTTACGCACGATATTATCCGAAATCCCGCGGAATCATAACGCAAACATATGGGCAAGTCTTCTGACTCCGGATTCCCGTGCGGTTTCCCTTCCCAAAGTTTCCTTCAGTGGCTATGAAACCGCACCATCCGATTACAGCAACGGCATTGTGTGGGGATTTCACCCAACTTCCTTCTTGGCTCCGCAGCGACGGAGACTCATATGCGTGTAACGGTCGGTATTGAATTGTCGACGTTATTGTAGCCTTTTCCCCTTCTCCTGTCAACCTTTCCAGCCCTGCTGGAGGCGTTTTCCGCAAAAACGGAAACGACTTATTCGCGGCGGTCCATCGAGGCCTGATACAGCAGCGCGTTGCAGACGGCCGCGGCCACGTTGCTGCCGCCCTTGCGCCCGCGCGCCACAATATAAGGGATGGAGCGCTCCGAGAGCGTTTCGATCAGCTGCTCTTTTGCCTCCACCACATGGACAAAGCCGACCGGCACACCGATCACGAGCAGCGGCGCCGGCACGGCATCCTCCTCAAGCAGCTCGCACAGGCGGATCAGGGAGGTCGGCGCGTTCCCGACGGCCCAGATCAGCGGAACGCCAAGAGAGGCCGCTTTCTCCGCCGCGACGACGGAGCGCGTACAGGAACGGCGTTTTGCCTCGGCCGAGACGTCGGGATCGGCGACGAAATTATACACCTTTCCGCCGAAGGAGCCGAGTACACGGCCGTTGATGCCGGACTGCGCCATATGCGTATCCGTGACAATCGAGCAGCCGTCCCGCAGCGCCGAAACGCCCGCCTCCACGGCACCCTCCGAAAAGACGAGGGTATCCGCATACTCAAAATCGGCCGTCGTATGGATGACGCGCAGCACGACCGGCTCAACTTCCGGCGGAAACACGCGCCCGCCGAGCTCTTTTCTGATTGTCGCCATGCTCCGCCGCTCGATCTCCATAGGGGTCATGGGCTCAAACTGATAGTTCATCGGTCTTCTCCAATATCTGATAGATTTTTTCCATATCCAGCGCCTCCCGGACGCCGGACGCGAGCAGATCATACTGTTCTTCTTTATATTTCTCCCAATCCACCGCGGACGATGCCGGCGGGAGGCCTTTCGCGGCAAGCAGGCAATTCACAAACCGTGAAACAAACTCTACCTTTTCAAACAGGCCGTGCACATAGGTCCCAAAGACATTGCCAAAGGAAAGCCCGTCCGGCCGTTCCCCGTCCAGCAGCGCAAAAGGCGGATGCTCAAAGGTTGTTTTGCCCATATGGATCTCATATCCGGTGAAGAGTGCTCCTTTTAAGGCCGAAAAAACGCCCTCCACATATGTGACCGTTCCTTCCGTACGGGTGCGGGTCTTGCCAGAGGCAAAGACCGTCTCGCAAGGCAGCAGACCCAGCCCTTCCGTCTCGCCGCCGGTCTCCACGCCCTGCGGGTCGGAGAGATGTTTCCCCAACATCTGGTAGCCGCCGCAGACGCCCACAACCGCGCCGCCGGATGCCGCGTGGCGCCGGATCGGTTCCTCAAGTCCCACGGAACGCAGCCAAGCGAGATCGCCCATCGTATTTTTGGTTCCCGGCAGGATCACGAGATCGGGATGCCCGAACTGCCCGGGGGTCTCCACATAGCGCAGGGAGACCTCGTCCATCCGCTGGAGGGGATTAAAATCCGTGAAGTTGCTGATATGCGGCAGGCGGATCACCGCGATGTCGACCGCGCCCGAACCCGCCTTTTGGGAAAACCGCTCCGAAAGGGAATCCTCGTCGTCGAGATCGAGCCTCATATACGGCACCACGCCCACCACCGGACGGGCGGTTAATTCCTCCAGCATCCGGAGCCCCGGCTCGAGGATCGTCACGTCGCCCCGGAATTTGTTGACGATGAGCCCCCGGATGCGCCGCTGGTCGGCCTCGTCGAGCAGCTTGACCGTGCCGTAGAGCGACGCGAACACGCCGCCCGGATCGATGTTGCCGCAGAGCAGCACCGGGGCGTCGGCCATCGCCGCCATACCCATATTGACGAGATCCTCCTGCTTGAGGTTGATCTCCGCCGGGCTGCCCGCACCCTCGATGACGACGATGTCGTTTTCGTCGGCCAGGGAGTAAAACGCGTTTTTGATATCCGGAACCAGAGACTTCTTCATCGCAAAGTATTCCCGCGCGGTAAAATCCCCGTAAACGCGGCCATTGACGATCACCTGCGAAAGGGAATCTCCGGTTGGCTTGAGGAGGATCGGATTCATCCGCACCGAGGGCTCGATGCCCGCGGCCTCGGCCTGCATGACCTGTGCCCGCCCCATCTCAAGCCCTTCGTTTGTGATAAAAGAGTTGAGGGCCATATTCTGGGATTTGAACGGCGCGACGGAATAGCCGTCCTGCCGAAAAATCCTGCACAGCGCGGCGCAGAGAAAACTCTTGCCCGCGTTTGAGGTGGTACCCTGTACCATAATGGTTTTGGCCATGAAATTCCTCCTTTTTTGATACGCATAAAGACCGGAACCGGTCCTTTACTTTCGGCAGCCCGGCATAAAGCACCGAGCCGCCCGCAAAGAACATTTATGGAAATTCCTAAATAAAAACGTTTCTTCCGACGGTATGGCATGAAGTACTATACGGCCTCCCTAGCGGCCGTAACCTGAAAAGTTCTATGCGGTGCGGGATTCCGAGTAAAATCCCTCTCTTTTTTCACTGCGGCGGGTTTAAAAGCGGCGTTGATTCCGGTGCCGTCCTTTTTCACAGAAGGGGTACTAATCTCTACCGTCTTATGCCACATGCTCATGGAAATTCGCACTTCCGCAATCCGTGCTCACGCGGTTTACCGGAAGAGAAACAGCGGGAGCAATACGAACAGCACCCAGCTTGCCGCCGCCGTCACGAGCATCAGCCGGTTTGCCCGGCGGATATCCTCCGCTTCGGCCGGCCGCGTGTCGTCCCCGACATAGGGCTTCTCGACCAGCACGCCTCCGTAGTAGTTCGGCCCGTTGAGCCGCAGCCCGAGCGCGCCCGCGCAGGCCGCCTCGGTCTGGGCCGAATTCGGGGAGGTGTGCTTGTTTCTATCCCGCAGAAAGATGCGCCACGCGCCGCCTCCGGAGAAACCGGCAAGCGGAGCGACAAGGCACATCAGCACGCCGCTGATGCGGGCGGGCAGGTAGTTGCAGGCGTCGTCGAGTTTCGCCGCGGCGCGCCCGAAATAGAGATATGTTTCGTTTTTATAGCCCACCATGGAATCCATGGTGTTGACCGCCTTATAAAACATCCCCAGCGGCGCGCCGCCGAGTGCCATGAAGAGCAGCGGCGCAATCTCGCCATCGGAGGCGTTCTCCGCCACGGTCTCCACCGCCGCCCGGGTCACGCCCGACGCATCCAGCCGCTCCGTATCCCGGCCGACGACCATCGAGACCTCCCGGCGCGCCTCGTCGAGCGTCCCCTTCGTCAGCGCGCGGTAGACGGCCATGCCCGCGTCACGCAGCGACCGCGCCGCCAATAGCTCGGCACAGAGCACCGTTTCGAGCGCAAGGCCCGCGTATGGGTGAATCAGATACATTCCTATCAGCACCACCCAGGTGAGCCCGCCGGAAAATATCGGCACAAACGCGGCCATCACGGCTCCGGCCCAAAACTCGCCCTTTGCCGTCTTCGGGAATCTTTTGCGCAAAAAGCGCTCCATGACCGCGATCAGTTTTCCCATCCCCTGCACGGGATGCGGAATCCAGCGCGGATCCCCGATCAGCAGATCCAGCAAAAAGCCCGCCGCAAGGGCATACAAGTGCATCATCATTTCTTTTGCCTCCATTCCGCGCAGGCCCTGACAAAGGCCGCCGCTGCTTCCGGATTTCCATACAGGTAAAGATGCGGGAATCCGGCATATTGATGGGCATCCGTGTAACCACAGGCCCAGTTTCGCTCCGACTGCGGCCGCTGCGCCGTAAAATCCTCCCCCGGGGCCTCGCTCTCCCAATAATGGAATTCATGGGCCGGGCAGGCGGTTCCGCGGGGGCCCAAAATGCCGTCTCGCCGCGCCGTCAGCGTCACATAACCGAAGCGCGTGAGCCTGCCCGCCGGGTACGCCCCGCCCGAAAAGACGCCCGCCATCGGGAAGGACTTCCCTTCCGCATTTTCGAGCGTATCGTGCAGGTAGAGGAATCCGCCGCACTCCGCGAGGAACGGCATCCCGGCATGCGCGGCTTCTTTTATGGCCGCGAGCATGGCCATGTTTTCTGAGAGCGCTTTGGCGTAAAGTTCCGGGTAGCCGCCGCCGAGCCAGAGTCCGGAGATTCCCTCAGGCAAACCTTTATCGGCAAGCGGCGAAAACTCCACGAGCTCCGCGCCAAGCTTTTCGAGCAGGCGCAGATTTTCCGCATAATAAAAGCAAAAGGCATTATCTCTCGCAACCGCGATGCGCGGCTTTCCCGGCACGGGATCGGGCAGGCGCGGCTCCTTGATTTCCAGCTCCGGCGCGGAATCTGCAAGCTCCAGCAGTTTGCCAATTCGGATCGTCCGTTCCGCCTGCTCCGCGAGGGAGGCCAGCTTTTCTTTGATATTTTTGATTTCTCCGGCGGTCACGAGGCCCAGATGCCGGCTCTCGAGCGCGGCCTCCGGCATCTCCGGCAAATACCCGTAAACCGGTAGACCGGCCTCCTTCTCGATCATCTCCCGCAGGCGCCTGTACTGCGCCTCGCCGACATGGTTGAGGATCACACCCCGGATGCCGGAATCCGGCCGGAATTCGGCCATTCCCTTGCAGACCGCCGCCGCGGAGAGAGAGGAGCTCTCCCCGCCGAGCACCAATATGGAGGGCGTTTCGGTCGCCTTCGCCACCTCGTAGGCGGATGCCGTTCCCGAGAGACCGATGCCGTCGTAAAAGCCCATGGCCCCTTCCAAAACGGCCAAGCCAGAGCCCCCGGCACTCTCCGCAAGCAGGGACCGCAGGGTATCCGGGCCGGTAAAGAAAAGATCGAGGTTGGCCGCCGGAATGCCGGTGACTTTTCGGTGAAACATGGGATCGATATAATCCGGCCCACATTTGCAGGCGACGGGGCTGAGCCCCCGGCGGGCCAAAGCACCCAGCACCGCGCAGGTCACGGTGGTCTTGCCGCCGCCGCTCGCCGGTGCGGTAATCAGAAATCTCGGAACCGCCTTCATGCGCCGCCCTCCCCGGAGAGAATCCAGACCGGATTGTGGGCCTGCATCAGATGGTAGCTGCCGGCGAGACGCGCCTTCGCCACCGAAAGCTCCGTGATTTCCGTATTCTCAAGCTCAAAAAGCTCAAAACAGCGCGCCGCCTCCGCGAGCGTCTCGAGCGTGACCGCGGTCACAACGATCCGCACCACCGGATTTTTTTGAAGCGCCGCCCGTAAAATCTCCTCAAGATTCCCACCGGAGCCGCCAACGAAGACCCTGTCGGGCTTCGGCAGTTCCTCCAAAATTTGCGGCGCCTCCCCGGCGACAATCTCCATATTCCACGCGCCGAATTTTTCCCGGTTCTGTTCCAGAAGGGAAAGCGCCTCTCCATCCCGCTCCACGGCGAAAACCCGCCCCTTTTCTGCGGTGAGCGCGCATTCCACGGAGACAGACCCCGTGCCCGCGCCCACATCCCACACGATGCAGGACGGAGTGAGCCGCAGCTTCGAGAGGCAAACCGCCCGGACTTCCGACTTTGTCATCGGCGTGCCGCCGCGGAGAAACGCCTCGTCCGGAATGCCGGGAAGCGTGACTTCCGCGCGGACAGACCGGTCGTTTTCGACGAGCAGCACGGAGAGATCGGAAAACGTCATTTCGGCAAACTCTTCGACCGCGCCGCGCACGATGCGCTCATCCGAATAGGAGAGCCGCTCGCCGGCAAAGGCGGTGAACTCCCCCATGCCACGCTCCGCAAGCTCCCGGCAGACATCCTGCACATGCCGGTTTCCGCCGGTCAGGAAAAACACTTTTTTATGGCTCTGTACCTCCCCGGCGCAGTCCGCCTCGCGCCCGTGTACCGAAACGCAGCATACATCCTGCCATGCCGTATGCGCTTTTGCGCAGAGATACTGGAGCGAAGACATGCCCGGCAGAACGTCGAAGTCCCTGTCCTCCAAAAGCGGGTACAGGCTCTCGGCACCACTGTAAAATCCCGTATCTCCGGAATAGAGCACGGCCACATTTTTTTCTTCATGGAGGCGGACCGCCTCGGCCACCTCCTCCGCGCGGACCGCCGGAACACGTTCGGCCGAAAGGCCGGAGAATGCCTCCAGCAGCCGTGCCGCGCCGATCAGCACCTCCGCCTCTTCGGCGGCACGCTTCGCCGCGATCGTCAGCGTATCGGGATTTCCCATGCCGATCCCGATCAGGGTCAGTTTTCCGCTCATGGCCGGACGCTCCTTTCCGTATGGAAACCCGCTCTTTCCGCGGGCAATTTTTTATTTATTAATTTCGGGAAGCCGGAAAGTTTAAAGGCGGATGTTTGTTTCCATCTGCGGGGACTCCTCCGGCGCAGGGGCCTATTTTGTCAAGCCTTATATCTTTCTTTTGGGACGCTGGGACGATTGTTAGGCCCGGGATTGAGTATTTGCTTTCCTCCGTTCGACCTATCCGTCGAACAAATTCTTCACGGAAGCCGTTTTTTCGATTCTCCATATGGGCAAAGGATGCCGGGATTCCAAACGTTTCGAGAACGAAATTTTTGTTTACGGCCGCAGAATCTTCTCCAATTTGCGGAGCAGTTCCTCCCGTGATAGGCCGGTCTCCTCCTGCCTGCGGATCACAAGCAGCAGGGCACCGGCTTCCTTCGCGGCCCGTGCCTTCTCGGCAAAACCGCCGGGCGCGCCGGTATCCTTGGTCACCAGCGTGCGGATGTCGTATTCGAGCAGCACGGCAAGATTCATCCTCTCGCTGAACGGCCCCTGCATACAGAGAATATGGGTTGGCAAAAATCCCAGTTTTAGCGCATGCTCAAGCGATTCCGTCTGAGGAAGGATGCGGATATAGAGCCGCTCGCGGTAATCCGGAACGGAGGTGAACGCCTCCAGTTCCTTGCTGCCCGTCGTCAGGAGCACATTCCCGGAAAGGCCGCAGAGCATTTTGGCGGCGTCCGCGGCGTCCTTTGCAAAACGGGTTTCGCAGTCGCAGGCCGAAACCTGCGGCCGCAGCAGGCGCAGATACGGTACGCCCGTCTCTTCTGCGGCGGCGCGGATATTTTTGGTCACCTCGCAGGCATAAGGGTGCGTGGCGTCTATGACAGCCGCAAACCCGTTTTCTTTGATGTATTGGGCCATTTCGGCCGCATCCATCCGGCCCGTGTGGATCCGGATGCCCGGGATTTCTTCGAGCAGCAGGCCTCCATATTCCGTGGCGGCGCCGGCGGTCACTTCCCAGCCGCGCGCGAGAAGCTCGGACGCGAGTTCCCGGGCGTCGGCCGTGCCGCCGAAAAGCAAAATTTGCCTATTCATGGAGCGGATACCCGCGCGGCGTAACCATGCGGCCTCCGATTTCTCTTGTACGCGAGCTTCCGATAAACACCGTCGTGAACATATCGGCCGGCGTATCCCGGAGTTCCCCGAGCGGCAGAATCCGCATGGATTCCTCCTCCCGGCCGATCTGACGCGCCATGCCGCAGACCGTCTCCGGGGATTTTTGCTCCAGCAGGATGTCGCAGGCGCGGGCGAGATAGTCCGCCCGGTGGAAGCTCGCCGGATTATACAGACAGAGGATAAAATCCCCTTCCGACGCCGCGCGAAGCCGTTTTTCGATCACTTCCCACGGCGTCAGCAGATCGGAAAGCGAGATCACCGCAAAATCATGCCCGAGCGGCGCGCCCAAAAGTGCGGCTCCGCTGCAGGCGGCCGTCACTCCCGGCACGATTTCGACCTCCACCGGTTCCGGCAGCGCGGCGTTCAACTCGAGGCAGAGCCCCGCCATCCCGTAGACGCCCGGATCACCCGAGCAGACCATCGCGACGTTCTTTCCTTCGGCCGCTTTTTCAAGCGCCGCACGGCACCGCTCCTCCTCGCCGCACATGCCCGTGGAGAGGACTTCCTTCTCCGGGTAATCGCTTCGAATGAGAGAAATATATCCGCTGTAGCCGGCGATCACCTCGCATGACCGAAGCGCTTCCGCCGCCCGGAGGGTCATATCCTTCCCGCCTCCGCCGCCGAGCCCGACGACGGTCAATTTTCCTGCCATGCCGTTTCCTCCTTAAAATACACCGCATAGGGTGATGCCGATGCGGCGACGGTCATGCCGCCGCCGGCCTGTTTTTTGATGAGCAGTTCTCCGCCGGAGAGCACCGCCGCACGCTCGCAGACGTTTTCCACCCCGACCGTTTTCTTGACAAAGGCGGACGCTGAAAATTCGCCGGGTACCGCGGAGAGCTCCTCCGCCGTGAAAAAACGAATCGGCCAGCCCATTTGCTCCGCAAATGCGAGCAGCCCGGCCTCGTCTCTCTTGACGTCGATCGTCGCGAGCCGGAGGACCGCCTTCGGCGAGATATGGCCGCGTTCCAGCGCGCCGAATATCGCCGCCCGAACCTCTTCCTCCGAGATGCCGCGGTGGCAGCCCACTCCAACAGTAATGATCTTGGGAATCAGGCGGAGGGTCTCGGCAAACGGGGAGGCTTTTTCATCCAGCGTGACGCAGAAGCCAAGCGCCGGGCAGGATCGTTCTTCCCCGGGTCTTCGGGCGGAAAGCCCGTCTTTTGCTGCACCCGAGCCCGCCGTGTTTGGAGCGGAAAACGTTTTCGTTTCATCCGGTTCCGGCGCGCTGTGCTCCGTCGGTTTTCTCTCTTCTCCCTCGCCCATCGCATCCTGCCGAGCTTCGTAGGGCAGCCGGAGATCATCCAACAGGTCTTCTCCCGAGACAAGATCCGTTTTCACTACGGCGGGAATTTCTTCTTCGCCCGGTTTCAATGCGCTGTGCTCAGCCGATTTTTTCCCCGCGGCGACACACGCCTCGATACCCTTTGGCAGAGGGCCTTCGACCGGAAAATCGGAGCAGAATCCGACTTTTTCTCCCCGTAGAAGCGCCGCGGAGATATGTTTTGCCGCCTCCCGCCCGCAGAGGACAAGGCCCTGCTTTGCCGCCCAGACGTCCACGGCAAAGAGGCCGTTCACATCGGTGGCCGTGGAGACGGTCGCCTCACCGCCGGTTACTTCGGCAATTTTGCGGGCAAGCGCGTTTGCGCCGCCCACATGCCCGGAGAGCAGCGGAATCACGAACCGGCCCGCCTCATCCACCGAGAGAACGGCCGGATCGGTAAATTTATCTTTGACAAAGGGAGCGATGGCCCGCACCGCGATTCCGGCCGCCCCGACAAAGACGAGCGCGCCGCCCTCGGCGAACCGCTCCTCCGTCCACGCATGGAGGTCCCGGAGGGGCAATGCTTCCGTACCGAGCGATTCCGGCGCCCAGACGGATGAGCCGGGAAAGGCCGGGGCAATTTTCGCGGCGAGCTGACAGCCCCGCGCGGTAAATGCGGCGAGCGAAAGCGTCATTCCGTCTCCGCCTTCCGGAAGCCGTGCGAAAATGCCGGATCATAGAGTTTCGAGCGGTCGTAGGCCCCGTGCAGGAAGCCGCCGACCGTGATGAGCGCCGTATGCGTGATGCCGTTTTCCTTGGCGGTTTCGGCGAGCGTCCCCACCGTGCAGGGAAACACGCGCTCCTCCGGCCACGTCGCTTTATAAACGATCGCGGCGGGCGTATCCGCAGAATATCCGCCGGCAATCAAATCCACCGCAACGTTTTCGAGCATGCCGGCGGAGAGAAAAATCACCATCGTGGCCCCGTGGGAGGCGAGCATATGAAGCTTTTCACCCTCCGGCATCGGCGTCCGGCCCTCCATCCGGGTCAGGATCACCGACTGGGAGACCCCGGGCAAGGTGTATTCCGCCCGGAGCGCCGCCGCCGCCCCACAGAACGAGGAAACGCCGGGGCAGACATCATAGGCGATGCCGAGCTCGTCGAGCTTGTCCATCTGTTCGCGGATCGCGCCGTAAATACATGGGTCGCCCGTATGCAGCCGCACGGTGGTCTCGCCCAAGCCTTCGGCCTTTTGCATCTCGGCGATCACCGCTTCCAGCGTCATCGAGGCGGAATCGAAAATCCGGCAGCCGGATTTGCAGACCTCCAGCAGCGCAGGATTGACGAGCGAACCCGCATAGATGACGGCGTCCGCCTCCCGCAGAAACCGCTCGCCCCGCACCGTAATCAGATCGGCCGCGCCCGGGCCGGCTCCCACAAAATGAATCATTCCGTCTCCTCCTCTATCGTCAGATGCCGCCGCAAAAGGGCATCCGCTTCTCCCGTCTTTCCAAGTAAGCCGTATTTCTCCGTAAACATGACCGCTCCGATCTCAATATCCGGGCCCGCGCGGCGTTTGAGGTGCTCCTCCATTTTTTCCATCACGGAGGCGATCACCGCCTCCCGCAGATTGGCTTTTTCCAGAATGGAAATCGCCTCGTCCACGGCGACGCACGCCATGATGCCGGCGATGGTCTCTTTTGACGCACCGCAGAGAGCCGCATGGGCGGAGAGCGTCTCCATCCGGCAGTCCGCATACCGCGAATGGGTATTCATGACGCCGGAGGCCACCTTGACGAGCTTTCCGGCGTGGCCGATCAGCAAAACGGACCGGAATCCTTCGAGCGCCGCGAAATCGATCGCCTCGCCGATGTGATTCGAGCATTCCGCCGCATGCGTTTTATCCAGTGAAAGGCTCTCCGTATAATTCGCCCCGATATTTCCGGGCGTGAGAATCAGGCCATGCAGGCCTTCTGCTGCTCTCACGCGAATCTCCGCGCGGATCGTATCCACGATGGCCTGCTCGCTCATCGGGCGCACGATGCCGCTGGTGCCCAGAATGGAGATGCCGCCCTTCACACCCAAAACCGGATTATAGGTATGCTGCGCGCGGGCCGCCCCCTCGGGCGCGAAAACCGTCACGCGAAAGCCGCCTTTATATCCAAAACGATCCGCAGCGATTTGCAGCTGCTCCCGAATCATCTGCCGGGGCGTGCGATTGATTGCCGCCTCGTTCACCGGTTGGTCGAGGCCGGGCTTCGTCACGCGGCCGATGCCTTCTCCGCCGAGAATCCGTACACCCGGCTCTTCCCGCAGAACAACTTCACAGAAGATCAGCATGCCGTCGGTGGCGTCGATGTCGTCTCCACCGTCCTTGCGGACCGCACACCATGCGGCCTCCGCCGAAGCGCCGGTCTCTTCGATCTCCGCACGCACGGCGATCCCGGCCGGAGTCTCAACAACGACCGCTTCCGGCCATTCCTTTGTAAATAAAAACTCAGCGGCGGCCCTTGCCGCTGCGGCCGCGCAGGTGCCCGTGGTATAGCCGCAGCGCATCCTGCGCCGGCCGACATCCGTATAGTTTTCCAGCACGCCTACTCCTGCCCCGCCTTCCCGCATTTTTCCTTTACGATAATCAGCGTGAAATAGCCCGCGCCGTCCGGGATACTTTCCGCGCCCCGGCAGAGCTTTTCGCCCTCCATGCCGCAGTTGACCGCCGCGAAGACCTCGTGTTTCTGATCCTCCGCGAGCCGCCGCCGGAGTTCCGGCAGGGCCGAGGCCGGCTTCATCAGCACCTTTGTGCCCGGCAGCCGGAACAGGGATTCGTCGGGATAGGACGCCGGGAAAATATGTAATTCTTCGCTGTTTTCCGCAAGCCCGATGCCGAGCCGCGCCGCCGCCGCACAAAAGGAGGGCACGCCGCTCACGATCTCTGCGGAATAACCGTCCGCCGCCACGAGGCGGTGGAGATAGAGATACGTCGCGTAGACGGTCGGATCCCCGAGCGTCAGGAACGCCGCGTCCTTTCCCTGATCGAGAAAAGTCTCGATCTCTTTTGCGGCCGAGCGGTAATAGACCTCCAGTGCCTCTCGGTCCTTCATCATGGGCCAGTCGAGCTCCAGTACCGGTTTATCGGCGAGCTCCGGGACGGCTTTTTCGGCAATCCGGTAGGCCGCCGATTCGGTTTTTGGTTTTGCGGGCACGACGATGATCTCCGCCTCTCGAATGCGCCGCACCGCTTTTAACGTCATCAGCTCCGGGTCGCCCGGGCCGACGCCGATGCCATAAAGTGTTCCCCTCATGGTTTCTCCTGTCTCCGGGCATAAAAAAAGCCCGGTCTCGAGACCGGGTAACCCTCTAAAGGCGCGTTCCGGTCTTGGCGGAATCGCGGCGATGCCCCCATGTATCTGACTGGGCAGTCTGTAACGGCTGCCGCACAGTGACCGACTCGTGGGTTCTTATCCCTTTCCATGTTCCGCGTTTGACGGCGGATGGAGCATCGTGCATATTTGATTTTGTCGAAATCCATTATAGCCGCTTTTCACCGCGTTGGCAAGCAGATTCTTATTCCGTCCACAGTTTTAGCAAAAATAGTCATGAGCATGCCGCTTTCTCCGGATTTCGCGCGCAGATTCCGGCCCCCGCATATAAAAAGCCGGCGCGGCGAATACCGTACCGGCTTTGATGCAGCTTTTCTATGTTTTTCGGATGAAAAACAGACTCCTCGATTCGGGGCGGTCTTATTTCATGCCGAGATTCTCTTCGAGAATGCCGAGCTCGTCGTCCAGCGCCTTCGGAAGTTTGTCGCCAAACTTCTTGTAGAATTCGCGGATGCCGGCGGCTTCCTCTTTCCAGAGCTCCGGATCGACATCCAGCAGGCCGGCAATGGTCTCGGTCGTGATGCCGTCGAGGCCTTCGGTCTCGATATCCTCCGGCTTCGGCTCGTAGCCGATCGGCGTCTCCACCGCTTCGGAAGTACCGGCGCAGCGCCCGAGAATCCACATCAGCACGCGCATATTGTCGCCGTAGCCCGGCCAGATGAAATGGCCGTCCTCGTCGGTGCGGAACCAGTTGACGTTGAAGATCTTCGGAGCCTTATCGCCGAGCTTCTCGCCCATTTCAAGCCAGTGCGCAAAATAGTCGCCCATATGGTAGCCGCAGAACGGCAGCATCGCCATCGGGTCGCGGCGAACCACGCCGACCGCGCCGGCAGCCGCAGCCGTCGTCTCGGAGGCCATGACGGAACCGACAAACACGCCGTGCTTCCAGTCCCTGGACTGATAGACCAGCGGAGCCGTCTTTGCGCGGCGGCCGCCGAAGATCATCGCGGAGATCGGCACGCCGGCCGGATCGTCGAATTTCGGACTGACGCACGGGCAGTTCTTGGCCGGCGCGGTGAAACGGCTGTTCGGATGGGCGCCCTTTTCCGTGGCGGTCATGCCGTTCCAGGGGTTGCCCTTCCAGTCGATCGCGTGCTCCGGCGGATTTTTATCGAGGCCCTCCCACCAGACGGTGTTCTGGTCGAGGTCGTGGACGACGTTTGTGAAGATCGTGCCCTTCTTCGTGGCGGCAAGGGCGTTCGGATTGGATTTCTCGTTGGTACCCGGCGCGACGCCGAAGAAGCCGTTCTCCGGGTTGACGGCCCAGAGCCTGCCGTCCGGCCCGATGCGGAGCCAGGCGATATCGTCGCCGACGCACCAGACTTTATAGCCCTTTTTCGCATAAAACTCCGGCGGAATCAGCATGGCAAGGTTCGTCTTGCCGCAGGAGGACGGGAACGCGGCGGTGATATATTTGACTTCTCCCTGCGGATTCTCGATGCCGAGGATCAGCATATGCTCGGCCATCCAGCCCTCTTTCCAGCCCTGCCACGAGGCGATGCGCAGCGCGAAGCATTTTTTGCCGAGCAGCACGTTGCCGCCGTAGCCCGAGTTGACGGACCAGATGGTGTTATCCTCCGGGAACTGGCAGATATAGCGGTTATCCGGGTCGATATCTTTTTTGGCATGAAGACCCTTGACAAAATCCGCGGAATCGCCGAGCTGATCGAGCGCCTGCTGCCCCATTCTCGTCATGATGCCCATGTTGAGCACGACATAGATGGAGTCGGTCAGCTCGATGCCGATTTTGGCAAACGGGCTGCCGATCTGGCCCATGCAGTAAGGAATGACATACATGGTGCGGCCGACCATTGCTCCGCTATAAAGCGGACGGAGCCGGGCGTACATCTCGTCCTTCTCCACCCAGTTGTTCGTCGGGCCGGCGTTCTCTTCCTTCTCGGTGCAGATAAAGGTACGGGCTTCGACTCTCGCGACGTCGTTGACCGCGGTCCGGTGGAGCAAACAGCCCGGAAGTTTTTCTTCATTCAGGGTCTCCATCTCGCCGGTGGAAATCGCTTCGTCACGCAGAGACTGGAGCTGCTCCTCGCTGCCGTCCATCCAGACTACCCGGTCAGGCTTGCAGAGGGCAACCATCTCATCAATCCATTTTAATACATGGGGGTTCTCGGTCATAGGGAAAATTCTCCTTTCAGAATCTTCAGAAATGCCACATGGAGCTTTCCGATATTCATATTATAACGCCGGCGCTCGAATATTTCAAGGGCCGGCGCTTAAAATTTGCAATTTATTAGATTTATTCCTGCAAATAATTTTTAAAATTCATCGTCGATGGCCATACTCGGTGCGGCGTTGAGATCGAGGCCCGCAAAATGACCGGCCAGCGCCTCGTAATATGCCTGTGAACCGACCATCGCGCCGTTGTCTCCGCAGAGGGAAAGCGGAGGCACAAACAGCCGCAAATGACGGCGTTTGCACTCCCGGTCGAGCAGCGCGCGCAGCCCGGAATTGGCCGAGACGCCGCCCGCCGCCGCGACGGTATGATATCCGCCCTCCTCCGCGGCCACCATGAGCCGGTCGACCAGCGCATGGCAGATGACGTTCTGGTAGGAGGCACAGAGATCCGGGATGTTGACCGTTTCGCCGCGCTGTTCCGCATTGTGAAGGATGTTGACCACCGCGGTCTTGAGGCCGGAAAAGCTCATATCGAGCGGGCAGCCCTCCACATGCGGCTTCGGCAGACGGAAGGCTTTCGGGTCGCCCTTTGAGGCTTCTTTGTCGAGGGAGACGCCGCCCGGATACGGCAGACCCATGGCCCGCGCGGCTTTGTCAAAAGCCTCGCCGGCGGCATCGTCCCTCGTCCTGCCGAGGATGCGGAACTGCGTATAGTCGTCGACCGAGACGATATGGCTGTGGCCGCCGGAGACGACGAGGCAGAGAAACGGCGGCTCGAGCTCGGGATGGGCGAGATAATTTGCCGCGATGTGGCTGCGGAGATGGTGAACCGGGATGAGCGGCTTGCCTGTGGCGAGCGAGAGGCCCTTGGCAAAGCTGACGCCGACGAGCAGGGCACCGATCAGGCCCGGCGCCGCCGTCACCGCGAGATAATCGAGGTCATCCAGCGTGACGCCTGCATCCGCAAGCGCCTTCTCCGTCACGCCGACGATATTCTCCGTGTGGCGGCGGGAGGCGATCTCCGGCACGACGCCGCCGTAAAGGCCGTGTTCCGCAACCTGCGTGTTGACGACGCTGGAACAGATTTTTCGGCCGTCCTCGATCACCGCAGCCGCGGTTTCATCGCAGGAAGACTCCAAAGAAAGGATCTTCATATCGTCACCATCCTATATCCTATGCCTTCTCCGCGCAAAAAGTACAGGCAGATTTTCCCGGATTTCCGGCACGGTTTTCATTATATCAAAACAGGAAAGCTTTTACAAGGCTGCGCCCCGGGAACCTCTCTTCCGCCGCCGTGCAGAAAACGCATCTTTTGCAGTCACAGGCTGCATTTGCAGGAGTATGCCGCAAAATCAAAACAACATGGCGGCCCGTGAGTCTCCGAATTGTTTTGCGGAAGGGATTTTGCGGAACCGTTTTTTTCGGCGCGGCGCGACAGCCTATAAAAATGCCGGAGAGCGTTTTCGCTCCCCGGCATACAGACGAAGGTATATGGATTTGGGAATCAGCCGTGGCTCTCCTGAAGCGTGACTTTCACGGTAAAGGATATATCGTTCTTGCCCGTGGCGGAATAGCGGTACATCGTCAGGGTCACCTCATCGCCCGGGGCATGATCGGCCAGCGCGTTTTGCAGGTCCTCGACGGAGGTGATCACCGTGTCGTCGAACTGGGTGATGATGTCGCCGACCGCGGCTTCCGTGCCGATCAGCGGGCTGTCGTCGGTGATCGTGATGATCTGAGCGCCCTGCGGAACATTGTAATACTCGGCGGCGACGGAGTCGATGGTCTGGACGGTGACGCCGATGATCGGACGTCCGGAGACATAGCCATAGGCCATCAGATCCTGCATGACCGGCAGCGCCTCGGCCGTCGGAATCGCAAAGCCGATGCCCTCGTAAGAGGTGGAGATCAGCTTGGAGTTGGTGATGCCGATGACCTGACCGTATTCATTGACGAGCGCACCGCCGGAGTTGCCGGGGTTGATGGCGGCATCCGTCTGGAGCACGGTCATGGAGTAGCTGCTCTCGCTCGTGGTGATCACGCGGTTGACGCCGCTGATGATGCCGCTCGTGAAGCTGCTTTGCAAGGTCAGGCCGCCCGGATTGCCGATCGCGTAGACGGTCTCGCCGACTTCCACGCCGGCGGAATCCCCAAGCTCCGCAGGAGTCAGATTATCCGCGTCGATCTTGAGCACGGCGATGTCGGTACGGGTATCCTTGCCGATGATCTCGGCCTCATATTCTTCACTGTTATAAAGAACAACCTTGATGGCATCCGAGCCCTCCACAACGTGGGCATTGGTCAGAATGTAGCCGTCCTTGCTGATAATGATGCCGGAGCCCTCGCCCGCGGCCTCGATGGATGTGGAGTACTGGTACTGCACGACGCCGACGATGGACGGGCTTACCTTGCTGTAAACCTCCGTGGCGGTGAGCTTGCCGTCGGTGCTGACGGTGGAATCATCCTCCGGCTTCTCGGCAAGGCTGATGGACGGAGTATCCGTAGAGGTTTTGGATTCCTCGGAACTCTGCGCGCCGCTGAGCGCATTCCCGGAAGCGGATTCATCCTCCTGAGAGAGAACCGAATCAAGGCCGAGAAAATCGTTGCCGACCAGCTCGTAGACGCCGAAGGAGGCCATTGCGATCAGGCAGATGCTGAGCACGCCGGCGACCAGACCGAGAAACACTTTAAAGCCTCTGCCGGATTTGGATTTCTTCTTTCCGGTGGAATTCTGATCCGCGCTTTCATATTTGGCAAAATCCCACTGATAGGAATCGTTGGGCCCGACATAGGGGCCGGTGGCCTGATACTGGGTGCGGTGCGGCTGCTGCGGGCCCGGCGCGGTGTTGTAATAGCCGTACTGGGTGCCGTACTGCGGACGCGGCGGAACCTGAGACCCGGCCTGCTGCGGATTCTCGGCGGGATTGGCACCCGGCTGCCAGTTTCCTTGCGGATTTCCCGCGGGATTGCTGCCCGGCTGCCAAGGGCCGCCCGGATCCTTTTCGTTGCTGCCGTCCCAGGCGACATATTGATTGGTATTGGCGGAATAGGTCCAGCCGGAAGGAGCACGTGTGTTTCTCTGCTCGCCGGAGGAGACTTCCTCCGCGGCGGAAGAGACGTTCTCTCCTGCGGCGTTCTGAGGCGCAGAGGCCTCCTGCTTGCCGGACGCCTGATCCGCGGGCTTCGGCTCGTAAGTTTCCTGCTCCGGCGGATTATTATTGAGGTTTTTATTCTCATCCATAGATTTCACCTCCGTTTTGCGGATTTTTTCTATGCTTTTAGTCTATCCGAAATTTGTGAAAGGAAAATAAACGGCTGTTAAATATTTTCCCTCACATTTGTTTCCAATTTACAGGATTTACGTGTTGAAATCATGAAGCCTCAGTGGAACGGTGCTTTTTGAGCTCCTTGACGGCCTTCGGATCCGCGGCGTCCAGCGAGAACGCGAATTCGACGTACTCGCCCTCCACGCTACTGACGATCAGGTCGCCCTTATGGAGCTTGACGAGCGTCTGGACGATATAAAGGCCGAGGCCCACGCCGCTCTTATCCTGGCTGCGGGATTTATCGGATTTATAAAAGCGGTCGAACAGGCGCGGGATCTCGTGCTGCGGGATCCCTTCTCCGGTGTTGCGCACGGCGATGAATACGCGGTCTCTTTCTTGTTTATAAGAGAAGGAAATGGTGCCGGCGTCGCTCGTGAACTTGACCGCGTTGTCGATCAGATTGAAGACCACCTGATGGATCAGGTCGTTGTCGGCGCAGACATAGACCGGCTCGACGTCGAGGCCCTCGATCTCAAGATGCCGTTCCTCAATCTTCTGCTCAAAGGAGAAGACGGTGCGGCAGATCAGCTCGTTGATGTCGAAAACGGAGGGAACGATCTGCGTCTCGCCGGCCTCGATCCGGGCGATGCCGAGCATGGCCTTGACCATGCGGGAGAGGCGCCGCACTTCCTCGGAGACGAGCACCAGATAATCGTGCTGCTTCTCCTCAGGAATCGTACCGTCGAGGATGCCGTCGATGAAGCCGCCGATCGTCATCATCGGAGTCTTAAGTTCGTGCGAGACGTTGGCGATGAAGCTGCGCCGCACGGACTCAAGATCCGCAAGCGACATGGCCATATTGTTAAAAGCCGTGGCGAGCTGTGCAATCTCATCCGAACCGGTGACCGGAATATGCGTGCTGAAATCACCCTCGGCAAAGCTCTTGGTCGCGCTGACCATCATGGCGAGCGGCTTGATCTGGCTCTGCGTCACGAAATAGATGACGACCGAGGAGACGAAGATGGCGATGATGGCGCAGACAAAATAGATGTCGATGATGTCGAGCACATACTGCCAAAGCTCCGAAGCATCCGCCGAAACGAAGATCACGGCCATCACGGCGCCGTCGTAGACGACCGGCGTGCCGACGGTATAGTAGGAGGTCTCATAGATGCCGCCCAGCGTACCGGCCTCAAAGAAATTCCCGGCGGCGGCCTTCTCCATGACGTCGTCGCTGATCGTATAGGTGCGGTGGTTGCAGGTTTCACCCTCCGTACAGATCAGCGTCTGGCCATCCGTATCCGTCAGAAAGATGATGGAGCCGGTCGTGGCGGAGATGATCCGGTAATCGTTCTGCAGCGTATTATAGGAAATTTTGCGGTACCCGTAATTGGACATATCCGCGAGGGTCAGGGCGGCGGCCTGCTCCGCGTTGACGGTCAGCTGCTTCTTTTTGCTCTCACGGAAATATTTGATCGAGAACCCGGCAAACAGCACGCCCACGAGCGTGATGCCGACCAGAATCATCGACGAGCTGACCGAAAAGTACCGCAGAAACAAAGATTTCTGATAATTCTTCCGCATTATTCTTTCACTTCGAATTTATATCCGACGCCCCAGACGGTTTTGAGGCACCACTGATCGGAGACGCCCTCGAGCTTTTCGCGCAGGCGTTTGATGTGCACATCCACGGTCCTCGAATCGCCGTAATACTCGAAGCCCCAGACCTGATCGAGAAGCTCGTCCCTCGTGTAGACGCGGTTCGGGTTGCTGGCCAGATGGAACAGCAGTTCCAGTTCCTTGGGCGGCGTGTCGATGACCTTTCCGTCGACCTTGAGCTCATATTTTGTCATGTTGACGATCAGTTTATCGTAGACGACCTCTTTGACGTCGCTCTCGGCGGGCGTCTTGCCGGTCCGGCGGAGGACGGCCTTGATGCGGGCGATGATCTCCTTCGGCTCAAAGGGCTTGACCACATAATCGTCCGCGCCAAGCTCGAGGCCGAGCACTTTATCGAAAGTCTCGCCCTTCGCCGTGATCATAATGATCGGGCAGTCGGATTTTTTGCGGATCTCGCGGCAGACCTGCCAGCCGTCGAGCAGCGGCATCATGATATCCAAAAGGATCAGATCCGGATTCTCGGCGTTGAATTTGGCGAGGGCTTCCTCTCCGTTTCCGGCGAGCACGACGGTATAGTTCTCTTTTTCCAGATAAAGGCGGAGCAGTTCGCAGATGTTGCGGTCATCGTCCGCAATCAGGATCTTTTCGTTGGCCATGATATTCCTCCGTTCTGATAGAGCAGCTCTTGCTGCCATTTATTATACAATTTTAGAAAAGCGAATCGTGAATAATCCTTGAACCTTTTTCCTCTTTTCGGTAAATTGCACTTGTGAAAAAGAGGAGATCCAACTATAATTATAATACGAAAACAGGGAACCTGCAATCAATTATCCGCTCCCCCGTTTTTATCATCATTCACGAAGGACGGCGAATCTCAATGAAACTCGGCATCATCGGTCTTCCGAACGTCGGAAAAAGCACCCTTTTCAACGCCATCACCAACGCGGGCGCGCAGGTCGCGAACTATCCTTTCTGCACGATCGAGCCCAATGTCGGCGTCGTCGCGGTGCCTGAACCGCGGCTGGACAAGCTCGCCGAAATGTACGAGCCGGAAAAATACACCCCGGCCACCGTCGAATTCGTCGACATCGCCGGGCTTGTGAAAGGCGCCTCCAAGGGCGAAGGACTCGGCAACAAGTTCCTTGCGAATATCCGCGAGGTCGACGCGCTGATCCACGTCGTGCGCTGCTTTGAGGATCCGAACGTTATCCATGTAGACGGCTCCGTCTGCGCCTCGCGCGACATCGAAGTCATCAACCTCGAGCTGGTCTTCTCCGACCTTGAGGTACTCGACAGAAGGATTGCGAAGGTCGAGAAGGAATTCAAGGGCGGCAACCGCCAGTATGCCGACGAATACGCGCTCCTTCAGCGCCTGCATAAATTCATGGAGGAGGGGAATTCCGCCCGCGCCTTCAAAACAGGTGATGAAAAGGAAGAGGAGCTTCTCGTCTCCCTGCCGCTGCTCTCCGGCAAGCCGATCATCTACGCCGCCAACCTCTCCGAAGAGGATTTCTCCGAGGGCTACGAGAACAACAAGAATTATCAGGCCGTAAAGGCGATCGCCGAGACCGAGCACTCCGCCGTCATGCCCGTTTGCGCAAAATTCGAGGAGGAGATCTCCGGTATGGATCCGGAAGATAAAAAGGAGTTTCTGGAGGAACTGGGCCTCGAAGAATCCGGCCTTGACCGCATGATCAAGGAAAGTTACAGCCTGCTCGGACTGATGAGCTTCCTCACCGCCGGCAAGAAGGAGGTCCGCGCCTGGACCATCAAAAAGGGCACCAAGGCTCCTCAGGCGGCCGGCGTCATCCATACCGACTTCGAGCGCGGCTTCATCCGCGCCGAGATCGTCAAATACGACGATCTGATGCGCGTCGGCTCGATGAACGCCGCCAAGGAGGAGGGCCTCATCCGCAGCGAGGGCAAGGAGTATATTATGCAGGACGGCGACATCGTCGTCTTCCGGTTCAACGTATGATTCCGCCTGCCGCAGAAAACGCATCGCGGTGCGGACCCTTTCTGAAATAAGAAAACAAGGCCCCCCGGCTTAGCCGGGGGGCCTTGTAAACGGGCATAGCCTTGTAATAAGAGCGAAGTGTCACATCGCATTATCTGCTTCCGCCAGGCCGTCCGCCTCCATCAGGATGTCCTTCTCCGCCAGGCCGTCCGCCCCCATCAGGCCGTCCGCCTCCATCAGGCCGTCCGCCTCCATCAGGCCGTCCGCCCCCGTCAGGCCGTCCGCCTCCATCAGGCCGTCCGCCCCCGTCAGGCCGTCTGTCTCCGTCACGCCATCCATCCGGCCACAGCCTTCTATCATTCCAATGACTCCATGGGAAACGTATGAATTCATACGGGAATAAATAGTACCAAGGGTAACTCTGATACAGCCATCTGCTGATCGGTATACGAATCCGTTGTCCAATATAAAAAAGTTTGGATTTAAGCGGGGATTTACAGCCAATATAGCCTGAACGCTGACATCAAAGTAGTCGGCAATTCTGTAAAGGTTATCTCCCGGCTGTACAATATAATCAAACATTTTTTTCACCTCAATCCCATTATATGGCGTCTCCATTGAAACGACCATTTGGGGTTGAGGAATGTTGTGGGTATTAAAGGACTATTAAAAAATGCGGCCATTTTTTATGGCCGCGCAGGTAAACCCGAAGCACTTAGCGCCTCGAAACACTTAGCATCCGCTAAGTGCGCTGGTAAGGTAAAATTCACGACGCGTTTTCGTCCGCGCGAAGCACAGCAACGGCCTGCTTTTGGCCGTTGAGAAAACTCGCAGCACTTAGCATCCGCTAAGTGCGCTGGTAAGGTAAAGTTTACGACGCGTTTTCGTCCGCGCGAAGCACGGCAACGGCCTGCTTTTGGCCGTTGAGAAAACTCGCAGCACTTAGCGTCCGCTAAGTGCGCTGGT
>DAOTHJ010000013.1:40597-61347 GCA_035447605.1 Oscillospiraceae bacterium
TGCTTTTGGCCGTTGAGAAAACTCGCAGCACTTAGCGTCCGCTAAGTGCGCTGGTAAGGTAAAGTTTACGACGCGTTTTCGTCCGCGCGAAGCACGGCAACGGCCTGCTTTTGGCCGTTGAGAAAACTCGCAGCACTTAGCGTCCGCTAAGTGCGCTGGTCTGTGAGGAGGGCGACCGGGCAGTGGTCACTGCCGAAATACTGCGCCAGGATGAGGCTGTCGGCGATGTGCGGGCCGAATCGCTCCGAGCACAGGAAATAATCGATGCGCCAACCCGCGTTGTGCTCGCGGGCGCGGAACCGATAGCTCCACCACGAATAGGCGCCGGCCTCGTCCGGATACAGCAGGCGGAACGTATCAAGGAAACCGGCCTCCAGCAGTTCGGTCATCTTCTGCCGTTCCTCGTCGGTGAAGCCGGCGGCGCCTCGGTTCGGGCCGGGGTTCTTTAGGTCGATCTCCTGATGGGCGACATTCATGTCGCCGCAGACGATCACGGGCTTCGTCCGGTCGAGGCTGACAAGGTACTCCCGGAAGCAGTCCTCCCAGTCCATGCGGTAATCGAGCCGTTCCAGTTCCTGCCGGGAATTCGGCACGTAGACGTTCACCAGATAAAAATCCTCATATTCCAGCGTGACGATGCGGCCCTCGTGGTCGTGGCGTTCGATATCCATGCCGTAAAAGACGCTGAGCGGCTTGTGTTTCGTAAAAACGGCCGTACCGGAATAGCCCTTTTTGTCCGCGCTGTTCCAATATTGATAATAGCCCGGCAGATCGAGATCGATCTGGCCCGGCTGAAGCTTCGTCTCCTGAAGGCAGAAAAAGTCGGCGTCGATCTCCTGAAAGATCTCCGTGAAGCCCTTTCCGGCCAGCGCACGCAGGCCGTTGACGTTCCACGATACGAATTTCATATGGTCGCTCCTTTCTGAAAAGGAATTCCGCCCCTATCCTACCCGATTCTGCAAAAAAATGCAAGATCCGACTTCCTCACGGGTAAAACGGAACCGGAGATTTCCGGCCTGCGGATACCGGGGCGGTGAATGCCTTCGTGCCAAAAAAAGTCTATATTATTTTTAAACCAAAGGCCTCCGAAACTCGGGAATCCGGGAAATCCCGGAATACAAAAAACTCCGCGGCCGTTTCGCCCCGGAGCTTTTTTCAGTTTATTTGTGATAAAGTTTCCGCGTCTGGTACTGCGGCTCGCAGGTGAGCTGGATGCCAAGCTTGCGGAAGGTCTGGACGTCGACCTGCGAGAGGATGACGGAGGAATGCGCCTGACAGCCGCGCAGGGCGGAGAGCTCCTTCATCGCCCTTTTCGCGGTGGGATTGGTGGCGGCGCTGACGGAGAGGGCGACCAGCGTCTCATCGCTGTGAAGGCGCGGATTGTGGTTACCGAGGTATTCGGTTTTGAGCATCTGTACCGGCTCGATGACCGAGCGGGCGATCAGATCGATGTCGTCGTCGATGCCGGCGAGTTCCTTGATGGCGTTGAGCAGCACGGAGGAGCTAGCGCCGAAGAGCGCGCTCGTTTTTCCGGTGACGATGCGGCCGTCCGGCAGCTCGATGGCGGACGCGGGCATGCCGGTCAGTTCCGCCTTCTCTTTCGCCGCGGTCGTAACCCTGCGGTCGCCGATGTGAACCCCGGCCTTATCCATCAATAGCTCGATTTTGTAGACCGGCTCGTCGCCGCATTTGCCCTGGCGCTTGTCGCAGAGGGCGGAATAGTAGCGGCGGACGATCTCCTGTTTTGCGGCCTCGCAGACGACTTCGTCGTCGCTGATGCAGAAGCCCGCCATGTTGACGCCCATATCGGTCGGGGATTTATAGGGGCTCTCCCCGAGGATGGAACGGAAGATGGCGTTCAGAAGCGGAAAGACCTCCACATCGCGGTTGTAGTTGACGGTGCTTTTCCCGTAGGCCTCGAGATGGTAGGGATCGATCATATTGACGTCGTCGAGGTCGGCGGTGGCGGCCTCATAGGCGAGATTGACCGGATGCGCAAGCGGCAGGTTCCAGATCGGGAATGTCTCGAATTTCGCATATCCGGCCTTGATGCCGCGCTTGTTCTCGTGGTAGAGCTGGGAGAGGCAGGTGGCCATCTTGCCGCTGCCGGGGCCCGGTGCCGTCACGACAACAAGCGGACGGGTGGTTTCAATATATTCGTTCCGGCCGAAGCCGTCGTCGCTGACGATCAGCCGGACGTTGGCCGGGTAATTTTCGATCGGATAATGGAGATAGGAGCGGACGCCGAGCTGCTCGAGCCTCTTGCGGAAGGCATTCGCAGTGCTCTGGCAGTTATATTGGGCGATGACGACGCTGCCGACATACAGGCCGATTGCGGAGAAAGCGTCGATCAGGCGGAGAACCTCCTGATCGTAGGTGATGCCCAGATCGCCGCGGACCTTGTTTTTTTCGATGTCGCCGGCATTGATGACAATGACGATCTCGGCCTGATCCTTGAGCTCCGTCAGCAACCGGACCTTGGTATCCGGCTCGAATCCCGGCAGCACGCGGGAGGCATGGTAATCGTCAAAAAGTTTTCCGCCGAACTCAAGGTAAAGCTTCCCGCCGAAAAAACCGATCCGTTCGCGGATCTTCTCGGACTGCATTTTATAATATTTATCGCAATCGAATCCTGTTCTGCTCATCTTCTCTTTTCTCCATCCGTATGTAAAAATCGTGGGGAAACCGCAGGAACTTTCCGCCAAAGGGATGACAAGCGGGCGAAAATCGGCTATAATATCTTCAAACAGGCGGTTATTTCAAGAAATAATACGTTGTTAAGTTTACCTCTATTTTATTTTCCCGTCAACCGGTTTGCGGCTGTGTCGGAAAATATCGTTTCCTGGAGGGAGCCTATGCTGAAAAAAATCCTTGCCGTGCTCGCCGCCCTGCTGATCACGGTGCCCGTCCTCTCCGGCTGCTCTTCGGCCGAAGGAATCGGCAACCTGATCCACAAGTTGACGGAGAGCGCCGGCGATATCATTCCGAACGATATTGAATACCTGTTTGGGACCCTTTCCGGCGATAAGGAGGATACCTCCGATCACCAGATCATCTTCTCCACCGGGTATGTCAATATGTTGAAAAACGGCAAATACTTCATCGGCTATACCGCCGACGACGGCACCGAAATCTCCTACGGCACCAACGGCATCCGCTGGGGCATCTCCTATCCGATCGGCGGCGCCGCGGCGGAAGAGCCCTCTTCGGAAGAGCCTTCCTCGGAGGAAGCCTCCTCCGGGGCCGCGGAAGAGAGCGAAAGCAGCGAGGCGGAATCCGAGCCGGAAGTGCCTTCCATCAATATTGTGATGGAGGACGGCGTCTGTTACCTTGTAGACGACGATGCCGGCACGCTGACGACGGTCAACCCCGCCGACTACAAGGCCTCGCCGTTTGTCATCGACGCCTCCGATCTTGCATTCAAAGAGGCCGGCGACAAGGAGCTCGACGGCGTCAGCTACCACTACGAGGAGTATGACGGCTCGGCGGGCTCCGTAACCTTCTATTATTCCGGCAGCAACCTCGCCGCCATGGAAATCAGCGAGACGCAGACCAGCATTCTGCTCCATATCACGAAATTCAACAAATGGGTCAGCAGCGAACTGATCAACCTGCCCACTTCTTATAAGGTGATCCGCTGATATATCGCCCCGTAAAGCGCCGCGGCCCCGGTTCCCTGACCGGAATTTTTCCCGCCCCGTGCATACGCCGATGTTACTCCGGAATGCCACTTGTAAAATCAGATACGGCCCGAATGCCATTCTTTACCGGGAAGCGAAAAACCGCTTCCCGGTATTTTTTTTGCATAACCGCTCCGGTTGCCGCATAGGATGTCCCGAAAGGGAGTGAGAAAAATGCGGACAAGATTTCTGATCGCATTTTTTGGCTTGAGCATCGCATTTTTAATGCCGGCAGCGGCGGTATGGTCCGGCTTTTTGGATCTGAGCGGAGCGGAGGCGTTCCCCTCGCTTCCGGAATCAATCTCCGCTTTTCCAGACGAACAAAACGCCTCCGGGGAAGGCGCCGTCTCCGGAGAGCCGGCTTTATCGGGCACGGAATCCTCCTCGGGCGCGGCCGGAGAGGAGGCCGGAACGGAAGGGATCGTCTTCCGCGTGCTCCGCGAGGATACCGGCGACATTCTCGAGCTTTCCGCTCTGGATTACGTCCGGGGATCGCTTGCCGCGGAGATGCCGGCCTCAATGGAAAAGGACGCCCTGATCGCACAGGGCATCGCCTCCTATACCTTCGCGCGCTATATGGCGATGACGTACTACTGGCGGGAATACGACCTTGCCGCCGATCCGGAGAACCGCAGCATGTATCTGACCGAGGCGCAGACAAAGGAGATCTATGGCGACGCTTTTCCGGAAAGTTGGGCAAAACTGACCGAGGCCGCCGAAACCGCCGTCCAATATGAGTTGCTCTATAACGGCGAGCCGGCGATGGCGGCCTACCATGCCATCTCCGCCGGAAAGACGGAGAGCGCGCTCAACTGCTGGGGCAGCGAGGTGCCCTATCTTGTCTCCGTCGACAGCAGCAGCGACAAGGAGGTCGCCGATTACCGGACGACCGTGACGGTCTCCAAGGCGGACGCCCTGCGTATGCTGAACGACGCCGGCGCCGGGCTCACCGGGCTCTATCCGGACCAGTGGTTTGAGGGCGGACGCTATTCCGACGCGGGCTACCTGCTGGAGATAACGATCGGTAAGGCAGATCTCACCGGCGCGGCCCTGCGCACGATGTTCGACCTGCGTTCCGCCGCCTTCACCGTCGACTACGCGGACAATGCCTTCACCTTCACCGTCCGCGGGTACGGGCACGGCGTCGGGCTTTCTCAGTACGGCGCACAGGCGATGGCCAAGGCCGGCAGCGGCTTTGAAGAGATCCTCGAGCATTACTTCCCCGGCACGGAACTGGTCAAAGCCGAGGACGAATAATCGGAATCCTCCGGGCATTTTGATGGGGAAAAGGCTTCTATGCCACGATCGTCTCCTAACCGTCATTGCATGATCCGATCTTTTTTCTCGAACAAAAACAAGGCTCCCTGATGGGAGCCTTGTTTTTTTACACTTGTTATCGGTGCAGGCTTTTGAGCGCCTTCCGAAAGACCGGCGCCAAAAGCCACGCGCCGAACACGGCGATCGCCGCGTTGAGCCCGGAGGTGACAAACTTGAGCCCGCAGGCCGCGAGCGCCGCCGCGAGACCGCTGCCCTCCAATAGCAGGGTGATCAGCGATTTGCCAAGATGCAGAACGAGATAGGCTCCTGCACCGACCGCGCAGGCGGTCAGATCGCGCTTTCTGCTCGGCTCTCCCGTATGGGAGACCGCGCCGCAGACAAATGCCATGGCGAAGAAAAACAAAAACGTAAACGGCGCCGAGGCCGTGAAAGCCGGATCGGTCAGATCATAAAGCATGGATCCGATGCCCGCCGCAAGGCCGCCCTTTGTCTTTCCGAACAGCAGCGCCCCCAGCAAACAGACAATATTCCCGGATTTGATCATCGTCGGGCCGGCCGGCGTCGGGATGGGGCCTATTTTAATAAAGGCGGTGGCGACGAATACCAACGCGGCCAACACGCCGATTTCCGCGATATCCCGGATCGTAAAACGCTTCTCCATGATTTCATTCCTCCTCTTTAAAAACAGACCGCTCAAAATTTCTGTCTCTATACGATAGTATATCCACAGAAAAAGCGGAGTGCAAATCGGGCTGTTCCGGCGTTTTTCCGGCGCCTTTTATGCGGATTGACCCATGGCGGCGATTCTTCCTATCGGTTTTTTCACGAAATTTATGCAAAAAGTCCGGTTTCCACAGAGCTCCCCGAAGTTGTTTCGGCAATTTCCATAAATTTTAGGGCCTTCCTCCGAAGAGTTTAGGCGAAGGGCAGAACTTCGTTTTTTTGGCCTGTTTTTCCATTTTCATAAGGTTAGAAAGGCGGGCGTCGCCTTGAAAAAAAGGCCTTTTTCCTGTATAATGGCCGTGGTTTTTCGGATAAACTTTTATCCGTGTATGATTTTTATGGAAAGGGAGTTTCACAAATGAACGTTGCCAACAAAATGACGGTGAAAGACATCTGCTTTGAAGGCAAAAAAGCCCTCGTACGCTGTGACTTCAATGTCCCGCTGAAAGACGGCGCCATCACGAACGACAAGCGCATTGTTGCCGCCCTGCCGACGATCAGATACCTGATGGAGCACGGCGCCGCCGTCATCCTCTGCTCCCATCTCGGCCGCCCGAAAGGCGAGTGGCTGCCGGAGTTTTCCCTTGCCCCCGTCGCAAAGCGCCTCTCCGAGCTGCTCGGCGTCCCGGTCCGCATGAGCAAGGATGTTATCGGAGAAGATGCTCATGCGATTTCTGCTTCCATCAATCCCGGCGAGGTTGCCCTGCTTGAGAATCTTCGTTACCATAAAGCGGAGACCGACAACGATCCCGCTTTTGCCAAAGAGCTTGCCTCTCTCGCCGATATTTATGTCAACGACGCCTTCGGCACCGCTCACCGGGCGCACGCCTCCACCGCCGGTGTCGCCGACTATCTGCCGGCCGTCTGCGGATTCCTGATTCAAAAAGAAATTGAAGTTCTGGGCAAGGCCCTCAACGACCCGATCCACCCGTTTGTCGCGGTGCTCGGCGGCGCAAAGGTCTCCGACAAGATCGGCGTCATCACAAACCTGCTTGACAAGGTCGACACCCTGATCGTCGGCGGCGCCATGTCCTATACGTTCCAGAAGGCCCGCGGCGGCACCGTCGGCACCTCCCCCTGTGAGGACGACAAGCTCGACCTCGCAAAGGAACTTCTCGACAAAGCCGAGAAAAAGGGCGTCCGCTTCCTGCTGCCGGTCGACAACGTCGTCACCGAAGCCTACGACGAGAACGCCGCCTATCAGGTTGTTCCGTCGATGGCCATTCCGGACGGCTGGATGGGCATGGATATCGGCCCGAAGACCATCAAACTTTTCTCCGACGCGCTCAAGGGCGCCGGCACCGTTGTCTGGAACGGCCCGATGGGCGTCTTTGAATTTGACGCATTTGCAAAAGGCACCTACGCCATCGCGCAGGCGGTTGCCGATACCGGGGCTGTCTCGATCATCGGCGGCGGCGATTCCGTCGCGGCCGTCACCAAACTCGGCTTTGCCGACAAGATGACGCACATCTCCACCGGCGGCGGCGCCTCCCTCGAATTCCTCGAGGGCAAGGAACTGCCGGGCATCGCCGCGCTGAACGAGAAATAAGCTCTTCCGATTTTCCGACTTCCGCCGTCCGGCAAGGAGAACAGAACGGAGAACGACGTCCGGATTCCGCATCCGAAGGTGCCGAAAGCCGTGGAACGTCATTTGCCCTTTTCGGTTATGGCATGACCCGCCTCCTAAGGGAAACGCATATGTCGCCCCCATCGGGATTTCGCCTGCCGATCCGCGCCGGTTCCGGCCCGAACCGTCCGGCACGTTCTCTCGGACTGCGGACAAAAGAATGGAGAACCGATAAGCCGTCTTTTTTTGCAGAAAGGATGAAACTTTATGGATAAAGCCAAACGAGCCGCCGTCATCGCCGGCAACTGGAAAATGAACAAAACCCGTGCGGAAACCAAAGCTCTGGTCGAAGAGCTGATTCCGCTGGTGAAGGATGCGGACTGCGGCGTCGTCGTCTGCGTGCCATATACCGACCTCGAAACCGCCGTCTCCTCTGCCGCGGGCACCAACATCAAAGTCGGCGCGCAGAACTGCCACTGGGCGGATCACGGCGCCTTCACCGGGGAGATCCCGGCCGCCATGCTCGCCGATGTCGGCGCGGAATACGTCGTCATCGGGCACAGCGAGCGCCGGGACTATTTCGGCGAGACGGACGCCACCGTCAACAAACGCCTCCATGCCGCGCTCGGCGGCGGACTTCGGGTGATCCTCTGCTGCGGCGAGCTGCTTGAGGACCGCGAACAGGGCGTGACCGAAGAGATCGTCGGCCGTCAGGTCAAAATCGCGCTCGGCGGCATCTCCAAAGAAGATCTTAAAAACATCATCATCGCCTATGAACCGGTCTGGGCCATCGGCACCGGGCGCACCGCCACCGCCGATCAGGCCGAAGAGGTCTGCGCCTACATCCGCGGCCTCATCGCAAAACTCTATGGCAAAGAAGCCGCCGAGGCCCTCACCATCCAGTACGGCGGCAGCATGAACGCCGCCAACGCGGCCGAGCTGCTCGGAAAGCCCGACGTCGACGGCGGACTGATCGGCGGCGCTTCCCTCAAGGCGCCGGATTTTGCCGCGATCGTCGCGGCGGCCGCTGAAGGCTGACCGCCGCCCCGCACCTAAAAACGGGGCGTTGTACCCGATTTTTTCCGCCCACCGGCGGGAGGGAATCCCGCCCCTCCGAAATAGAAGAAAACGCCCTGATCGTCAATCTTTTGCAGGCCGCACATCGCTCGGCACCCAAAAACAGGGAAACACCGAAAGGTTCTTCCCCGCAAAAGAGATCCGTTCCCTCCCGCAGCGGCGCGGGATCCCTCCATTCCGGCGGCGGAATAGCGGGCGGCAGAGCGCTTGCCCGGATACCCGCCGCCGCAGAAAGGACGACATATGAACCCTCTCGTCTTAATGATTCTTGACGGTTTCGGCTACAATCCCTCGGCGTACGGCAACGCCGTCCGCGCCGCGAGAATGCCGAATCTCGGCAAAATTCTGGCCGAGTGCCCGCATACCCTGATCGGCGCCTCCGGCATGGACGTCGGACTGCCGGAGGGGCAGATGGGCAACTCCGAAGTCGGGCACACCAATATCGGCGCCGGCCGCATCGTCTATCAGGAGCTCACCCGGATCACCAAGGCCATTGAGGACGGCGAGCTTCAAAAGAATGAGGCTCTTCTCTCTGCAATGAAGGACTGCCTCAAGAAGGGCACCGCCCTGCATCTGATGGGCCTGCTCTCCGACGGCGGAGTCCACAGCCATATCCGGCACCTGTTCGGTTTGCTCGATATGGCCAAGGCGCTCGGGCTTAAAAAAATCTACGTCCATTGCTTCCTCGATGGGCGGGATACGCCGCCTTCTTCCGGAAAGGGCTATGTGGAGGAACTTGAGGCGAAACTTTCCGCGCTCGGCGTGGGCAGCATTGCGGACTGTGGCGGGCGCTATTACGGTATGGACCGCGACAAGCGCTGGGACCGCGTGAAGAAGCATTACGACACACTCCTTTTGGGAGAGGGAGAGCGCTGTGCCGATGCCGCGGCGGGTATTCAGGCGAGCTACGATGCCGGCGTCACCGACGAGTTTGTTGTGCCGTTTGTCTGCGACGAAGCCGGCCGTATCAAAGACGGCGACTCCGTCATCTTCTTTAACTTCCGTCCCGACCGCGCCCGGGAGATCACCCGTGCGCTCTGTGACCCGGATTTTGACGGATTTGAGCGCCCGGAGAGCCGCCCGCATCTTCATTTCGTCTGCATGACGCAGTACGACGCGACCATCCCCGGCGTGGAGGTGGCCTTCCCGCCTGAGAAACTGAAAAACACGTTTGGCAGCTATATCTCCGAAAAGGGGCTTTGCCAGCTCCGCATTGCCGAAACGGAAAAATATGCTCACGTCACCTTTTTCTTTAACGGCGGCGTGGAAGAGCCTTACAAAAATGAGAGCCGCGACCTGATCCCCTCGCCGAAGGTCGCCACCTATGACCTTCAGCCGGAGATGAGCGCCTATCCGGTCACCGACAAACTTCTGGAGGAGCTGGATTCCGGGAAGTACGATGTTGTGATCCTCAACTACGCGAACTGCGACATGGTCGGTCATACCGGCGTCTTTGAGGCGGCGGTCAAAGCCTGTGAGGCGGTGGACGAGTGTCTCGGCAAAATCACGGCGAAAGTGAAGGAACTGGGCGGTGCGGTCCTCATCACCGCCGACCATGGCAACGCGGACGTCATGCTCGCGCCGGATGGCACGCCTTTTACCGCGCACAGCACGAACCCTGTTCCGTTTATCGTATTCAATCGCCCCTGCCAGCTCCGGGAGAACGGCCGTCTTGCGGATATCGCGCCGACGATGCTCAAGCTCCTCGGCCTGCCGCAACCGCTCGAAATGACCGGTAAAAGTTTAATCACAGACTGATCTCCATTTTTATAAAAAGAGGCCCCGCGGTTTTGCACCGTGGGGCCTCTTTTTATTTGATCGACTGGTCCGGCTCCCGGATACAGGGCGTGTCCGGGATCTTCGCGCCGCCGGGGAACATGGGCTATAAGTCCGCTCCCGGATACAGCGCACGTCACGGACGGCAAGTCCGGCCCCTGAATGCAGGGCATACCCGGGCAACATCTTCTTTCCGCTCCATTTGGCAGAGAGATAAAGCGGTTCGCCACGGGGCAAGTCGTTCCGATCTTTTTACAGATTGATGTGTCGGCCCTCCTGATGCAGGATGCGCTGGACGGCGTATTTGCCCTGAATGGCGGCGCCCGGCAACCCGCCCGGCGCGGAGAGCCACTGCCCGGCAAGGAGCAGGTTTTCGATACCTTTCACGTAGGCCGAGGGGTACGGGTTCTTCAAGGCGCGCTTGGTGAAGACGCAGGCCTGATTGTAGCCCTGCCAGGCGTTGCAGTACCGCTCGTAGGTCACCGGCGTCCAGCTGTCGAGCAGCGTCAGCTTTCCGGCATATTCCGGCCAGCGCTCCGTAATTTTTTTCTCCAGTAGGCCGGCGAATTCCACCTTTTTGGCCTCGTAGGCCTCCTTATCGGCGGCAAGCTCTTCGAAATACGGATAGGCCGATCGGTCGCAGCCCCAGAGCGCCTGAAGAATCTGTTTTCCCTCCGGCGCAAAGGAAGGCTCGTAGGAGTAGGTTTTCAGCGAAACGCGGGCGCCCATCCAGCTCTCCGTCCGGAGATCGGAGACGTCAAGATTGATCTCGCCGTTCAACAGGTCCTCGGCGTCATCCACCGCCCAAGCCGCCTGAAACATGGCGTAAATCTTATAATCCTCCGGCTTCGTATAATATCCGCGGAAGATTTTATCCATATACTGCGTGCCGATCAGCTTTTCAAACAGGTAAAACGGGTCCGCGGCCCAGATAAACCAGTCCGCCGTAACCTCGGTGCCGTCCGCAAGGCGCACGGAGGCGATGCCGCCGTTTTCGAGTATGACCTTTTCCACCGGCGCGCCGCAGCGAAGGACTCCGCCGAGGGACCTGAAGCGCTCCGCCATACGGAGGGCCATGGCCTTTGAGCCGCCCGCCGGAACGCCGCCGTCTCCGGAAAGAAAATTGCCGTAGGCGATCGGAAAACTGTGCGCCGGAGAATCCGCCGGGCAGAAATCCGAAAGCATGGCTCGGATCAGCGGATGGCGGAATTTTGCGGCGAGATCGGCCGTATCCATGCCTTTATATTTTCCCCAGAGTTTGAAAATCGGGCCGCTCTCTCCGAGCAGCTTCAGGCCCTCGAGCCCTTTCAGCAGCTCTGGCGGCGTCCCTGCCGGAATAACGACTTTCTCCGCAAGGCGGCAGTCGGCCATCAGTTCCCGGATTGCCTTCTCATCCTCCGGGGAGAGCGCCAGCAGCTCGGCCTCGGTTTGATCCGCATAGTCCCAGAGATTCAGGCGCGCGCCGTCTTTCTCTGAGGCGTACATGACGTTTCGGCGGCGGACATCGACGCTCCCGAGCGCGCCGGTGGTTTCCCAGACCTTATGAAGCTCGGTGCCCGGCGCGGTGCCGATCATCCAGTGGATGCAGTTGTCGATATGATACCCCTGCCGATCCCAGCCGGTGCATTCGCCGCCGGGAACGGCATTCTTTTCGCAGATCTCAGCCTCAAATCCGGCAAGGCGGGCATAGATTCCCGCCGTCAGGCCGGAGATTCCTCCGCCAATGATGACGATTCTGCTCATGGCTGCTTTCCCTCTTTTGAAAATCAGATTTTCTGATAAGGCTGCGCTCTCTTGATCAGGCCGACATCCACCATGGCGTCGAGCTTCGTGCCCTCCTCGGTGAATTCCTCCGAAAGGATGCTGCCGTTCTCCCGGATGTCGGAGACGAGGCCGCCCTCGCTGTAAGGCACCAGCAGCGTCATGCGGACGCGGCTCGGTTTGAGCATGGCGGCGATCTTATTTAAAAGCGAATCGAGGCCCTCCCCGGTCACTGCGGAAAAAAGAACGCAGTCCTCCGGCAGAATCAGGCTCTCGTGAAAGACCAGGTCGCACTTGTTGAGCACGTTGAGCATCGGAATCTTGTCGGCTCCAAGCTCCTTGAGCAGCTCGCGGGTGACCTCCGTCTGGGCATCCGCCTCTCCGGAGGAGATGTCGCAGACGTTGAGCAGAATATCCGCCGAGGTGACCTCCTCGAGCGTCGATTTAAAGGCTTCCACCAGTTGATGCGGCAGGCGGCGGACGAAACCGACGGTGTCGATCAGCATTACGCTGCGCCCGTCCGGCAGGATGAGCGCCCGCGCCGTGGGATCAAGCGTCGCAAAGAGCTGATCCTCCGCGAGAACTCCTGCGGCGGTCAGGCGGTTGAGCAGCGTCGATTTTCCGGCATTGGTATAGCCGACGATGGCCGCCGTGACGATGCCCTCCTTCTTCCGGCGCGCACGGATCAGCTCCCGGTTGGCGGAGAGATGTTCCAGTTTCTCCTGAAGGTACTGGATGCGGCGGCGGATGTGCCGGCGATCCGTTTCAAGCTGGGATTCGCCCGGGCCCCTCGTGCCGATGCCGCCGCCGAGGCGCGACATCGATTTGCCGAGGCCCTCGAGCCGCGGAAGACGGTACTGATATTGGGCGAGTTCCACCTGCAGCTTGCCGGCCCTCGTCTTCGCCCGGGAGGCGAAGATATCGAGGATCAGCATCGTGCGGTCGATGACGGGGAGATCTGTGGCGTTCTCAAGATTGCGGATATTGGCGGCGGTGAGCTCGTGATCGAAAATCAGGAGGTCGGCGCCGAGATTCTCCGCCATCAGGCGAATTTCCGCAAGTTTGCCTTTGCCGATTAAGGTCGCGCGGTCGTATTCCTGACGCTGCTGGATCACTTGGCCAACCACCTCGGCTCCGGCGCTCTCCGCAAGCCGCGTGAGCTCCCCAATCGAAGCCTCCGCATCCCATTCGCCGCAGTCGGCCGCGACAAGCAATGCTTTCTGCGCCGCTTTTGTTTCGGATTCGTACATAAAAATCTCCTTACTCAAAACCGCCGGTGAACCTGGCGGCACATAGGCCCGGAAAAACATCGTACCCGCTTGTCCTGAAAGAGGCCCTGAAAATTTCAGCGGCCTCATCACCGGCGCCGCGGCGCAAAAACGGGAATCATCCGGCAGCCTCTTACTTTTATTAAAAGATGAAAAACCGGAGAGCCGACGTTTCGCACTCTCCGGTATCGGTTTACTTGACGTAGGTAATGAGTTCCTCGAGATCCCTGCGTTTTCTTGTGCCGGGCTGCCAGCCCTCGGCCGGATAGCCGACCGCAATGATCAGGGCGACCTTTTTCTCCGAGGAAATGCGGAAGCGCTGTTTGAGCTTCTCCTCATCCATCAGGCCGACGATGCAGGTGCCGAGGCCCTCCTGCGCAGCTTCAAGCACAAAGGCGTGAACCGCTATGCCGATGTCGAACGCACGGAAATCCCTCCGCGCAGAGAAAGGCAGCGTTTTAATGGCTTCGGCAGATTCCTGCGTGACGATGACATAGGCCGGAACTCCGCTTGCCCAGCCGTTCATATTGGCCACCTGGACATTCGATGCCATAAAGGCGGCGGAATCCGGATCGTTGGCCACATAGAAGTGCCACGGTTGGGTATTCATCGCGGACGGCGAAAGACGCGCGGCGTTGATGCAGGAAATGATCTTTTTATCCTCAACCGGTTTGTCCGCATATTTGCGGCAGCTGGCTCTCTGCTCAAGCATCTTCATAAAATCCGTCATGATGATTCTATCCTTTCCATCTTCTATTTTACGCCGGAAGAAATTCTTCCGGAGGAAATTCTTAGTTTATTATACTCCCCCGGTGCGGATTCCGCAATGGGTTTATGCCGCGGGATCCCTCATTTTTCGGAAGCGCGCAAGGCTCTGGAAGAAATCCTCATGCGCGACGTCCCTCGGTTCAAATTTCATGAGCTTGAAAACGAAATTCATGATGGAACCGACGCAGAGGACCTCGATCAGCGTGCCGAGCCCGATCGGGCCACCGAGAAAATATCCGCCGACCAGCACGACGGCGTTGATCAGTATGACTACGAAGCCGATCTTTGCCTTCGGCAGGCGGCGGCCGATCGCAACCATCAGCGAATCCCTCGGCCCGCAGCAAAGCCCGGCATCCATATAAAAATACATGCCGTAGCACATGACAAACAGGCTGATGACCGCAAACAGGATGCCGGCGGGCACCGTGCTCTGTTCCGGCAAAAAGCCGATCCACGCCCAGAGGTCGACGCTCTTGCCGACCAGAAGCGCATCGAGCAGCGAACCGAAGCCCAGTCGCTCTTTGAGCAGCAGATCGATGCCGAGCACGATCAGGCTGACGATCGTGCAGGCGTCCCCATAAGTGAGGCCGGGCACCTGATAGGAGATACCCATGCTGAGCACATCCCACGGCGGCAGACCGATGTTCGCCTGAATGAAGAAATAGATTCCTATGGAAAAGATCTCGAGGCCGACGATGGCCTTAAAGATCCGTTTAAAAAATTCTTTTTTCCGGTTCAAACTCTTTTTCCCAACCTTCCGGCAAAAAATGTGATTGGATTCTCCCCGCCGTACCCGGGGCGCAGATTATGGAATCAGGTATTCCGGCCGGATGAAGCGCGTCTCCGTATCGAGCAGGTCGGAATAAGAAAGGAGGCAGCCGGGGCTGTTCTGCGCGAGAATCAGCTTCTCCGCGTCGACGACGATCAGCGAATGGTTGAAATTGCCGCTTTCCGAATTTCCGCTGAGGGAATGCGTCTGAACGAGATCCCCGGTTCGGAGTTCCGCTGCGCTCTGCAGGAACGAAACCTTCAGCGCGCTGTTTTGATTGTTGACATAATACCAAAAACTGTTGACGCCTTCCCAAGCGTCGCTTCCGCCGCCCGATCCGGCAAACCATGAGGTTGTCATGTTGTCGTACGCTCCGACGGAAGGCTCCTCCCCGGCCGAAAATCCCCGCCAGATGCATTGGGAGACGTAGTTCTGGCAGTTGCCCTGCCAATCCCCAATATCGTAGAAATCCGGATTTTTTTCCGTGAGATATTCCTGTGCATAAGCTGCTGCGAGCGTGCCGTCATAAATTTTGGCCCCCGAAGGAACCTTCGTATCCGAAGGAGCCTTCGTAGCCGAAGGGGCCGAAGCGGTCTCCGGTTCCTCATAGGCGGCGAATTCCGCCTCAAGCTCCGTCAGCACTTCTGCATCCGAGCGCTCATCCAGCCCTTCCAACGAGGCGAATTTTTGCAAGGCACCCGGAAAGTAATGATAGGCCACTTTCCAGACGCCGCCCTTTTTCCGAAGCAGAATGCTGTGCTGTGCGCCTGCCGCAAGGATCGGCGGATAGGCCTCTCCTTCTTCGCCCTCAACGACAAAATGCAGCACGACGGCATCTTCGCCTTCCTCCGGCACGAGCTTGCCGAGATGCCAGAGCCGCTCGTCCTCCACATCATACTGCCCGATATAGGTAACCGTATAGGGGTTTTTCTCCGTATCCACCCAGCAAAGGCCGCTCTCCGCCAGAAGACGACGGCGCTGAAGCAGGGCCTCCGTCCAGAGCAGGATATATTGGATCTCCCGCTCCGACGTGTCTAGGATCGCAGTAAAATCAATCAGTTCGTTTTGACAATAAGAGAGATACATCTGCTCGAGATAGGCTTCGGCTGTCTCTTCGGCCGTCATACCCGCCTCCGGCAGATAGACGCCTTCCTCCTGCTCCGCCTCTTCCGTCAAAGAATTTACTCCAGTCAAAACAGATTCCTCTGAAACATCTATTGTCCCAAAACAACCGGTCAGCATCAAAATTCCCAACATCAAAGCGATCAGCCTCTTCACGCAGGCACCTCTTTCTGACAAAAATCTTCGCCGCACCGCCGAAACACCCGCAGGAGCCCTGCGGCTCCGGGTTCCGGGTAAGAAAAAAGCCCCCATAGTATATCCGCGGGGCTTTGATTTATCGCTCAAAAAACATTTTTCTCAGTCTTAGCTGTCCGGTCTCGGCATCCATGACGGAAATTCCGAGAAGCCTGCCGTCCCCGTCTTTTACGGCGACGTCGCCCTCCATCGGCTCCCAGCCGCGCTTTTCGAGATCCAGCGGCACGCCGTTGCAATAGAGCGCGGCATCCCGGTCATTGAGGATCAGCTCCGGCAGCGAGAGGAACACCCGCTCCACCGGCAGCAGAACCGATTCCAGTTCGCCCTCAGAGGCCAGTTTTCCGACCTCCGGCAGCGTATAGCAGTCCTCCAGTGTAAAACCGGAAGCCTCCGTCCGGCGCAGGGAGCTCATCGAAGCGCCGCAGCCGAGCTTTTCGCCCATGTCGGCGATCAGGGTACGAATATAAGTCCCTTTGCCGCAACAGACGTCGATCCTTGCCGTCTGATCCTCCTCGCTGAAATCCAGCAGTGCGATCGAGTAGACGACGATTTTTCTGGCCTCCCGCGAAATTTCTTCGCCGTTTCTGGCCGCTTTATAAAGCGGACGGCCGTTCACCTTGACTGCGGAATACATCGGGGGAAGCTGAAGCTGTTCCCCGACGAACGTGTTCATCACGGCGAGAAACTGCTCCTCCGTGACGTGGGATTCTTTCTGTTCGATCACCTTGCCGGTCGTATCCTGGGTATCGGTGGTGAGGCCGAACCGGATGCCGGCTTCGTAACGCTTATCCTCCTCCGGAAGAACCGCGCAGGCTTTTGTTGCGGAATTGAAGAAGAGCGGCAGAACCCCCGTCGCCATCGGATCCAGCGTACCGGAATGGCCGATCTTTTTCGTCTTTGACAGGCCGCGGAGCTTGGCCACGACGTCGAATGAGGTGAAGCCCTCCGGCTTATCGATCGGCAGAACGCCCGTCATGCTTTCTGTCCATCCTTTCATGCATCGGATTTTTGTTCGCCGCCTGAGAGCGCCGTTATTCTTTGACGCCGAGCGCCTCGCCCACCGCCGCAAGGATCTCCTTTTTGGCGAAGTCAAGGCTTCCCTCTATAAAACACCCCGCCGCACAGCGATGACCGCCGCCGCCCAAATTGCTGCAGATGGCGGAGGCGTCGACCTGATTGCTGGTGCGAAGGGAAATTTTAAAGCCGTTGTCCTTCTCCCGGAGCGTGATGCCGGCCTCCACGCCTTCAATTTGGCGCGGAATGGCGGCGACGCCCTCCAGCTCCGCATCAAAGACGCCGGTGCGCTCCATCATCTCCGTCGTGATCCATACGAGCGCACAGCGGTTGTCAAAATGATATTCCACCGTGTTGAGCACTTCTTTTTCGATGGCGATGCGGGAGAGGGATTTTTGCTCGAACATGACATAATTGATTGCCGCATAGTTGCAGCCAGCCTTAAACATTTCGGCGGCGACCATATGCGTATGAGCGGTGGTGTTGGAATAGCAGAAGCATCCGGTATCCGTTGAGATGCCGGTGTAGATGCAGTCGGCAATCTGCCGCGTCAGCTCCACCTGCGGAAATTCTTCAACGATCGCAGCCACGAGTTCCGCCACAGCCGCAGCTTCCGGACGCATGAAGGTCTTTTTCGCGTAAAACTGGTTGGAGTTGTGGTGGTCGATGCAGAGGTCGATTTTGCCCATATATTTGTCTGCAAGAGGGCCCAGAAGCTGCTCGTCGGCCACATCAACCGCAACGGTAAATTTTGGAGAAAACTCCTCCAGCTCGTACTCCTGCCAGAGAAACGCATATCGTTTTGGGAAGTCGTCGGCGCATTCCACGCGGGAACGCTTCCCAAGCTGGCGCAGAAGATAATGGAGCGCGAATGCGGAGCCCAGCGTGTCTCCATCCGGATTCTGATGGCAGAGTAAGGCGATGTCGTCCATCCCCGCCAATTCCTCACAGCATTCTTTCAATCCGATCTGCATGCGCGCCCTCCTTTCCTTTATAAAGATCAGGATTCCCCGGAAGCGCCGTGCGATTCCTCGCCGATCCGACGGAGAATTTTTTCGATATCGGCGCTGTGCTCGATGGAATCATCCGCAATAAAGCGGAGTTCCGGGGCCTTGCGCATCTCAAGCCGCGCCGAAAGTTCCTTCCGGACAAAGCCCTGCGCGCTCTTCAGCACCTTGACCGCGGCCTTCGCGGCGTCAAGCCCTTCCAGCGCGCTGACATAGATTTTGCAGCAGGAGGCATCTCCGGAAAGCTCGATCCGGACAATGGACAGCATCCCGCCGGAGATCCGGGGGTCCTTCATGCTGCGGAGAATATCCATCATTTCCCGGCGGATGTCCTCGCTCATTCGGTTGATTTTATATCCTGCCATCGTTTCTCCTGTTCTTGAGAAGCCCTGTTCCCGGTCCGCGGACGGGCCGGGAATCTGCGGAATAAAACCGCAGAGGCTCTCGGGTTTCCTGTTTAAAATCCTTTTCCGGCAAAAGCAAATTTATTTTCCGCCTTTGGCAGAAGAGTCGGCGGCGTTGTCGCGGTACTGCTCCGTGGTGTAGGCCTCAAAGACGTCGCCTTCCTTGATATCGTTATACTTGGTCAGCGTCATGCCGCATTCGTAGCCGCTCGCGACCTCCTTGACGTCGTCCTTAAAACGCTTCAGGCCCGCCAGCTTATCGTCGGCAATGATAATACCATCGCGCACCACGCGGATATTCGCGCCGCGGGTGATCTTGCCTTCGAGCACATAGCAGCCGGCAACCGTGCCGACGTTGCTGATCTTATAGACCTGACGCACTTCCGCACGGCCGAGGTCGACATCGCGGAATTTCGGCGAGAGCATGCCGTTGAGGGCCGACTGGATCTCCTCGATGGCATCGTAGATGATCCTATAGAGACGGATCTCCACACCCTCGCGCTCGGCGTTGTCTCTGGCGGTCGGGTCCGGACGGACGTTAAAACCTACGATAATCGCATTGGAGGCCTGAGCCAGCATGACGTCGGATTCGTTGACGGCGCCGACGCCTCCATGAATCACATGGACGCGGATCTCTTCGTTGGAGAGCTTCTCGAGGGACTGTTTGACAGCCTCGACCGAGCCCTGTACATCCGCCTTGACGATGATCGGCAGTTCCTTCATCTCGCCCTCGGCGATCTGATTGAAGAGGTTATCCAGCGTGACTTTCTGATAGGTCTTAAACTGTTCCTGCTTCTCCTCGAAGACGCGCTGCTCCACGAGTTCCCTCGCGAGCTTCTCATCCGTGACGGCATTGAAGATGTCGCCGCCGGTGGGCGTGCTGTCGAGTCCGGTGATCTCGACCGGAATGGCCGGGCCGGCCTCTTCGACGCGGTTGCCCTTGTCGTCGGTCATGATGCGGATTTTTCCGACCGAGGTGCCCGCGATCACGACGTCGCCGACGTGAAGGGTACCGTTCTGAACCAGTACCGTTGCGAGCGGCCCGCGGCCCTTATCCAGTCTCGACTCGATGACCGTACCTCTGGCGAGGCGGTCAGGATTGGCTTTGAGCTCCTTGACATCCGCCACAAGGGTGATCATCTCGAGCAGGTTCGGGATATTTTCGCCGGTCTTTGCGGAGACGGGTACGCAGACCACGTCGCCGCCCCATGCCTCCGGCACAAGGCCGTATTCGGTCAGGCCCTGCATGACCCGGTCGACGTTGGCGCCGGGTTTATCAATCTTGTTGATGGCGACGATGATGGAGATGCCGGCAGCCTTCGCATGGTTGATGGCCTCCACGGTCTGCGGCATGATGCCGTCGTCCGCCGCGACAACCAGAATGGCGATATCGGTGCAGAGAGCTCCTCTCGCACGCATGGCGGTGAAAGCCTCATGACCAGGGGTATCCAGGAAGGTGATCCAGCGGCCGTCCGGCGTCTCCACGCGGGAGGCACCGATGTGCTGGGTGATGCCGCCGGCCTCGGTCGCGGTGACGTTGGTGTTGCGGATGCGGTCGAGGATCGAGGTTTTGCCGTGGTCGACGTGGCCCATGACGCAGACGACCGGATCCCTCGACTGAAGGTTGTCGGCCTCATCTTTGCTGTCGTCGATCAGGCGGTCCTCGATGGTGACGACAACCTCATGCTCGACCTTGGCGCCGATATCAATGGCAACCAGCGCGGCCGTATCATAATCGATCGTATCGGTAATGGAAGCCATGACGCCGTTCTGCATCAGGCGCTTGATGATTTCGGTCGCCTGAATTTTGAGCTTCAGGGCAAGATCGCCGACGGTGATCTCATCCGGAAGCGTGATCTCCAGCTTCTGGCGGCGCTGGCGTTCCATCTCCAGCTTTCTGAGCTTGAGCTGCTCCTGCTCGCGGCGGGACTGCTGCGGCTTGCCGCGCTGGGTAGAGCGCTGCGTGAGCTTCTGTTTATTTTGGAAGTTATCCTTGACCGCAGCGGCAGCCGGTGCGATCTGCTCATATTTTTCGTTATATTTATCGAGATCGACGCTGACGGCGCTCATATCGACATGGGCAACCCCGGAGGCAAGATGCTCGGCCGGCGGGAGGTTAGCCGGACGGGGCTTGCGCTCGATGGGTTTCTTCGGCTCTTTTTTGGCTGCCGGAGCAGGTCTGGGGCCGTTTCCGTAACCGCCGGCTTTATCTCCGCCGAAGGTACCGGTTCTCGGGTACTGCGGGCGGTCGCCAAAGCGGTTCGGTCCGCCCTGTCCGCCCGAAGCGGCACCCTGCTGCGGACGGTCGCCGAAGCGGTTCTGGCCGCCCTGCTGAGTCTGG